>JBJXFG010000078.1:0-30283 GCA_046154665.1 Phycisphaerales bacterium
GACGACATGAAGGAACAGCTGCGGATCATGGAAGCCGTCGAAGACCCGCGAGCGGTCAGCCGCGACGACATCAGCCGTCGGCGTTTCGCGGTGCCGATCGCCGAGGCGCGGCTGCGAGAGGCCGAGGCCGATCTCTCCCTGCTCCGCGCCGGCGCGTGGGCCCCGGACATCGCCATCGCGCAGGCCGCCATCGACACCGCCACCGCACAGGTCGAACAGGTGAAGACCGACGTCGAGCGCCTGACCGTCCGCGCCCCGGTCGACGGCAAGGTGCTGCAGAGCAATATCCGCGTCGGCGAGTTCGCCCAGGCCGGCGCGCTCTCCACACCCCTCATCCTCTTCGGCAACACCGACACGCTGCACGTCCGCGTCGACATCGACGAGAACGACGCCTGGCGCCTCCGCACCTCGGCGGCCGCGATGGCCTACGTCCGCGGCAACACCTCCATCTCCACGCCGCTTAGTTTCGTCCGCGTCGAGCCGTACGTCGTTCCCAAGCGCAGCCTCACCGGCGAAAGCACCGAGCGCGTCGACACGCGTGTCCTTCAAGTGCTGTACGCGTTCGATCCCAGGTCATTGCCGGTCTACGTCGGCCAGCAGATGGACGTTTACATCGATGCCCCGCGTGAAACATCTCCCGGCGGCACGCCCAGCGAAGCGCCCGCGTTGCCCCGCGCGCCGCAAGGTTGAAGCATCTGTGCCACTGACCGGTCTCCAGGTCAGTGCTCCGAGGTTCATGCCGCCCGTTGCATCTTGTTGTTGTTCGAGACTTCCGCACTGACCCCAAGACGGGTCAGTGGCACACCCCCAAGTGGCGACAATCGCTCCGCGGATACCCTCCCGCTCGTCCCAGTTCCCCGACCCGCTCCAAAGCTCCGTGCTTCCGCCGCAGTGCTCGCGGCTCTCCCGAGGATTCCCCTTGAAACGCAGCCTCTTTCTCACGATACCGATTCTCCCGCTGCTCGCCGGCTGCACCGTCGGCCCGAACTACACCCCGCCGGTCGCCACCGCGCCCGAGAACTGGGTCGAGCCCGACTCGGCGCTCGCCACCGCGTCCAGCCCGGTGATCCGCGACTGGTGGTCCTCGTTCAACGACCCCGTGCTCAACGGGCTCGTCGAGCGGGCGATCGCCGAGAACCACGATCTCCGCATCGCCGCGGCCCGCGTGCGCGAAGCCATGGCCCAGCGCGGCGTCGCCGCCTCAGAGTTCGGCCCCAGGGTCGACGGCGTCGGCTCCGGTTCGCGCTCCCGCAGCAGCGAGAACTTCGGCCGAATCTTCGATGACCCCGAGACCAACGACTTCCAGGCCGGCTTCGACATGTCGTGGGAGCTCGACTTCTGGGGCCGCATTCGGCGCAGCGTCGAATCCGCCGATGCGGACATCGGGGCGGCGGTGAGCGATCGTGACGCCGTGATGGTCACGCTGCTGGGCGAGGTGGGCCGCAACTACGCCGAGCTGCGCGGGTTCCAGCAGCGCCGATTGGTCACGATCAACAACATCCAGTCGCAGAAGTCCGCACTTGACCTCACGCAGAAGCGCTTCGACGCCGGCCTGACGACCGAGCTCGACGTGCAGCAGGCGTTGACGCAGCTCTCGACGACGCGCTCAAACCTTCCGACGCTCGAAGCCGGGGCGCGCCGGGCCATCTACCGGCTCAGCCTGCTGGTCGGACGCGAGCCCGCCGCGCTGTTGCCGGAACTCACCACCGAAGCGCCGATCCCCGGCATCTCGCAGCCCGCGGCGCTGGGCATGCCATCCGATCTGCTGCGCCGTCGCCCCGACATCGCCGCCGCCGAGCGCCGCCTGGCTTCAGCGACGGCCCGCATCGGCGTGGCCACGGCCGATTTCTTCCCTCGATTCGACCTCGCCGGCGCGTTGGGACTCCGTTCCGACCGCATCGGCGACTGGTTCGAGTCCGATTCGCGCTACTGGTCGATCGGACCCGGCTTCCGCTGGCCGATCCTTGATTGGGGCCGCATCCGCTCGAACGTCCGCGTGCAGGACGCACGCTCCGAGCGGGCTCTCATCGAGTGGGAGCAGTCGGTGCTCAAGGCGCTCGAAGAGACCGAGTCGGCGCTCACCGACTACACCAGCGAGAACGCGCGGGCCACGGCGTTGCAAGAAGCAGTCGATGCCAGCCGTCGCGCCGTCGCCCTCGCCGAGCAGCAGTACCAGTCCGGTCTGCGCGACTTCCTGAATGTGCTCACGACCCAGCGCGCCCAGTTCGAGGCCGAGGACCAACTCGTCGCCAGCCGCCAGCGCGTGGCGACCAACCTCGTGGCGGTCTACAAGGCCCTCGGCGGCGGGTGGGAGCCGGTCCCCTCGGATACGGCGCAAGCGAAGTAATCTCCAGCCGAACCGAACCCCGAGCGCAACCTCGGGGCCGCTTTCCGAGAACCGAGGCGTGACCGAAACGGGCCGTGTGTCCACGCTGACCCCGAGCTCGCGCTCGGGGCTCGGTTCGCGCAGCGAGCCAACTCACCGCACCCAGTGCGTCGACGCCACCGTCACATCGTCCGACAGCGCGTCGGTCGCGGCGTAATCGAGCACTCGCTTGACCATCTCTTCGACGTCGTGCTCGGGCGTGGTGGTCTCGCTGAAGCACCCCAGCGCCAGCTCGCGCCCGAACTGCTCGCCCGAGGGGTTGTTCTGCTCGATGACGCCGTCGCTGCACGCCATCACGCGGCACCCGGGCTTGAACTCGACCATGCTCGAGGTGTAGTCGTACTCGGGCTCGATGCCGACGACCAGGTGCGATTCGTAAGGAGGCTGGTACGCCGCCCCGCCGTCGGGCGGGCGGATGCCCCAATACCCGTGCCCGGCGTCGATAACCTCGAGCGTGTGGGCGGCGGGATCGATCACCCCGAGCCACAGCGTGATGAACTGGCCTTCGCGGTTGCGCGGCGCGATGTAGCGATTGAGCGAGCCGACCGCCTGCTGCGCGCCCAGCCCCGCCGAGAGCACGTCGCGCAGGTGGGTCTGGGCCATCGCCATCACGATCGCCGCCGCCGCCCCCTTGCCGGCGACATCGCCGAGGAACATCCCCACCTTGCCGCCGGGCATCTCGACGATGTCGAACAGATCCCCCGACGCAAACCGGCCCGGTCGCGACTTGAAGGCGTATGCGAACGGCCCGAGCCGCCCCGCGGGCGAAGGCATGATGAAGCTCTGGGCCGTGCCCGCCGCCTCGAGTTCCGCCCGAAGCTGGCCGCGCATGCGCTCGACTTCGAGCCGCTTGAGGTTGCCCAGCGCGGTCCCGTACATCCGAGACAGCGCCTTGCAAAACGCGGCGGATTGCGAGTGCGCCGCCCGCTCGCCCCCGCGCGCGTCGAGGTAGAGGTACGCATCGATGGCCGGCCCGAGGAAGATGGGGGCGCACACCGCCGATTCGATGTTGAGGCTCACGATGCTCAGCGCCAGCCCGTCGGGGGCACCGCCGCCTTCTTGCGCCATCGTCACGATCTCGCCCGAGCCCGCCGCGCGGATGAGCGACCGGCTGAAGCTGAACGACGTGGCCGGCACCGGCATGGCCGCCACCACGCTCACCCGTTCGCCCCCGCTCTCCGAGCGCACGATCGCCGCCCGTGAAAAACCGGTGCCCGAGAGCGCGGCGTTCAACACAACGGTCGCGAGTTCTTCCTCGGTGAGAGCCTGTTGCGTGGACGCCGCCGCGTCGATGAGCAGCGCCAAACGCTGCTGCGCCAGCGTCGCGAGGTCCGCCACCTGCAAGGTGGTCACGCGCTGCGTCACCATCGTCATGTCGTCGGTGGTGGTCTGCGCCGCAGGGCGACCCGCCCCCAGCCGGGCCCGAAACGTCCACGGATCGATGCTCAACAGGTCGTTGTGCCTCAGCGGCGTGTACTCGTTCGGCTCGAGCTGCACGCCGTTGAGAAAAGTCCCGTGCTTGCTGCCCAGGTCAACGATCTGCCACTGCCCCGCGCGGCATCTGATCTGCGCGTGGTTCCGCGAGACCGCCTTGTCGGGCAGTTGCACCTCGCACGTCGACGACCGACCGACGGTGTTGATCTTCTCCGCCGCGAGCTGGATCGGCGGCAGCTCAAGGCCGGCCACCATGTCCAGCGACAAGGGGAGCGCGGCAATCTGGGTGTGAACGGTCTCGCTCATCCTGGGGTTCGCTCCGGCGCGAGCTTCGGGGCTCGGGGGGAAAGATCGTAGCCGAAAGACAGCGTCTCACGGCGTCTGCAACACCGGCCCGCTCTGTGGTAGTCTGATGCCCGTCGCTGGATGTCTGGCATCCAACGCACCGCAACCCCGGAGCCGCGCCATGCAGCCTAAAGGTGAGATTCAGACCGTCGCGATCAACACCATCCGCACCCTGGCGATGGACGCCGTTCAGGCCGCCAACTCGGGCCACCCCGGCACGCCCATGGCCATGGCCCCGGTCGCGTACAGCATCTGGCAAAACCACCTCCGCTTCGATCCCTCCGACCCCATCTGGCCGAACCGCGACCGCTTCGTCCTGAGCATGGGCCACGCCTCGATGCTGCTCTACTCGATGCTCCACCTCACGCAGGTGAAGGCCGTCAACCCGCAGTACGAGACCCTCGGCCAGCTCTCGGTCCCCCTCGAAGACATCAAGAAGTTCCGCCAGCTCGACTCGCGCTGCCCCGGGCACCCCGAGTACCGCTGGACCAGCGGCATCGAGACCACCACCGGGCCGCTCGGCCAGGGCATCGCCACCAGCGTCGGCATGGCCATCGCCAGCAAGTGGATGGCCTCGACGTTCAACCGCCCCGACTTCGAGATGTTCAACTTCGACGTTTACGCCCTTGCCGGCGACGGCTGCCTCATGGAGGGCGCTTCGCACGAAGCCGCTTCGCTCGCCGGACACCTGCGCCTCAGCAACCTCTGCTGGGTCTACGACAACAACAAGATCACCATCGAAGGGCACACCGACTGGGCCTTCTCCGAAGACGTCGCCACCCGCTTCATCGCCTACGGCTGGAACGTCCTCCGCGTCGGTGACGCCAACGACATCGAACGCCTGAACAAGGCCTTCCAAACCTTCAAGAACACCCACGACCGCCCCACCCTCGTCATCGTTGATTCGCACATCGCCTGGGGTTCGCCCAACAAACAGGACACCCACTCGGCCCACGGCGAGCCCCTCGGCGAAGAAGAAATCAAACTCACCAAGAAGAACTACGGCTGGCCCGAAGACGCCAAGTTCCTCGTGCCCGACGGCGTCTACCAGCACTTTGCCAACGGCATGGGCAAGCGCGGCCTCGAACACCGCGGGCAGTGGATGCAGCTCTTCGAGCAGTACAAGAAAGCCCACCCGCAGCTCGCTGACGCCCTCTACCGCATGCAGCGCCGCCAGCTGCCCGAGGGCTGGGACAAGGACATCCCCACCTTCCCCGCCGATCCCAAGGGCGTCGCGGGCCGGGATTCCTCGGGCAAGATCCTCAACGCGCTCGCCAAGAACATCCCGTGGCTCATCGGCGGCTCCGCCGACCTCGCCCCCAGCACCAAGACCCGCCTCACCTTCGACGGCGCGGGAGACTTTGGCCACCCAGACGCTGACGTCGACCCGCACGCACCCAAGGGCACACACGTTTCCTTCGCCGGACGCAACTTCCACTTCGGCGTCCGCGAGCTCGCCATGGGCAGCGTGCTCAACGGCATGGCCCTCTCCAAACTCCGCGCCTACGGCTCGGGCTTCATGGTCTTCTCAGACTTCTCGCGCCCGGCCATCCGCCTCAGCGCGATCATGGAAATCCCCGTCATCTACATCTTCACCCACGACTCCATCGGCGTCGGCGAAGACGGACCAACCCACCAGCCCATCGAGCACCTCGCCGCCTTGAGAGCCATCCCGGGACTCATCACCCTGCGCCCCGCCGACGGCAACGAAGTCGCCGAAGCGTGGAAGGTCATCATGCAGCTCCGCCACGAGCCGGTCTGCCTCATCCTCTCCCGCCAGCCGATCGCGACGCTCGACCGCACCAAGTTCGCCGCCGCCACCGGCGTCAAGAGCGGCGCCTATGTCCTCGCCTGCAACGCCCCCGACGGCAAGCCCGACGTCATCCTCATGGCCACCGGCAGCGAAGTCCCCATGACCGTCGAAGCCTACGAAAAGCTCAAGGCCGAGGGCATCAAGGCCCGCATCGTCAGCATGCCCAGCTGGGAACTCTTCGAGCACCAAGACCAGTCCTACCGCGACAGCGTTCTCCCGCCCGCCACCACGGCCCGCGTCGCCGTCGAACAGGCCGGCGGCTTCGGCTGGGAACGCTACACCGGCCTCAAGGGCGAGTCCGTCACGATGAAGACCTTCGGTGCCTCGGCCCCGCTGAAGGAACTCCAGAAAAAGTTCGGCTTCAACGCCGAAGGAATCGTCGCCGCGGCGAAGCGCGTGATGAAGAAATAAGCACGCAGCACGAGCCCCTCAGAATGTCTGCGTCCGCGCGCAAACCGAACCCCGAGCGCAAGCTCGGGGCCAAGGGAACGACCCTGGACCCCAAAGCGCGAAGTTGCGCACGCCGATCTCCGCGCCGAATCACGCAATGCTCTGCTTCTCCGTCTCCGTCTCTCTCCTGTCTCCCTCCGCGCCCTCAGCGGTCTCCGCGTTGAAAGCGCCTTTCCCATCAGAGCCCTACCCCCACCTCTCCCCCGCACCCACCGCTGGCCCCAGCATCTTCAGATACTCGATCAACGGCACCTCAAACGCCCCAAACCGCCGCGTCGCCGCCGTCGTCATCTGGGCGTCGAACAGCACAAACCCCAGCGCACGCAGCCGTCGCACCAGCGCCACCAGGCACACCTGCCCGGCCCCGGTGCCGTCGAACGGATCGCGCGTCCCATCCGCGCGCCGCGCCAGCGGCACGTGAAACATCGACTCCCCGAAGAATGCCGCGCCCAGGCACACGCCGTAGATGCCCCCGACCAGACGCGACTCGCGCACACCCGCCCCGCTGTACGCCGTCACCCACGCCTCGACGCTGTGGGCGTGCCCTTGCCGGTGCAGCAGCGTGTACCAGTCGATGATGGTCTCGTTAATCCACGTCCCCGGTTCGGCCTCGCCGAGGTGGTCCTCGGTGCTCGGCGGGCGCGGCTCGGCGCACGCTCGCACCACCTGCTCAAACGCCGTGTCGAACCGCAACTCGAAGCGGCCCTGCCGGATGAGCTTCTCGACGGTGCGCGGCACATGAAACACGGGCCGCGAGCCATCGCCGGTCTCTTCCAGCGGGATCAGCCCGCGCACGTCCGGCCGGTAGAACTGCACCGCGCCCGTCTGGGTGTCGCCCATCGGGAACACGCCCTGCCGGTACGCATTCAGCAGCGCCGCGACGATCTGCTCGTCGGTCAGCTCAACCCCCCCGGCCCCGGGTTCGTCCCCGCGCCCCGCGCTCATGACCGCTCGACCGCCTCCAGCATCAAGTGCAGCAGCACCTGGTGGGCCTCCTGGATGTGCTCGGTTTCGTCGGAGTTGACGACGAGCACCAGATCGCACAGCTCAGCCGCCGCACCCCCGCCCTTCCCGAGCAGCCCGATCACCGCGGCCTTCCGCGCCCGCGCCTCGCGCATCGCGCGCAGGATGTTCGGGCTGTTCCCACTGGTCGAAAACGCCACCAGCACGTCGCCCTCTTGCGCCAGGGCCCGCACCTGACGCGCGAAAACCTGCTCAAACCCGTAGTCGTTGGCGATGCACGTCAGCGCCGTCGGATCAGCATTCAGGCATAGTGCGGCGTACGGCTCGCGATCGCCCCGAAACCGCCCGATCAGTTCCTCGGAAAGGTGCATCGCTTCGGCCGCCGAACCGCCGTTGCCGCACGTCAGAACCTGACCGCCGTTGCGCAGGCACACGCGAACCGTCGAGCAGATCGCCGCGATCGTCTCGGCCTGCGCCTTCAGCGATGAAATGACCGTGCTGGCCTGATCGATCTTCGCGATGATGTGGACGTGTTCGAAGGGCATAGGGGAGGGCGGGAGTCGGGAGTCGGCAGTCGGGAGTGGGGGGGAGAAGAGCGGGGACAAGAGCAGCGCCGCCCGCGTGTCCCGGTGCGGTTCGGGCGAACTGAGAGTGTACGCCCGTCGTCCGCGCGTCGCGTCGGGCCCTTCGCCGCGCTCGCCCGCGCGGGCACCGCCCGCCCGGCGGACTTTCACTTCCGGGTGGCGTAGCATCTCGGCCCGGTTTTTTCGTGGCCTCCGCGTCTCACGCCGGGAACAGCGGGAGCGTAGCTCAGTCGGTAGAGCAACGGCCTTTTAAGCCGCAGGTCCTGGGTTCGAATCCCAGCGCTCCCATTGGTTCGTACGGGTCCGAGTCGGCCTTCATGCCGGTGTTCCAAGGAGGGTTGCGTCATCGATCTCATCGTGGTCCATGCGGTGTGGAACGCCGCCCAGGGGGGCGGAGGTGGTGGTGATGGCGGCGGCGCGCTGTGCCTCTGGGGCGAGTTCGCTCGCGACGCCGACGATGCTGATCCACCTTCTTCCGCGGCTCCCGTCGCCGAGATCGTCACCGGCCTCGCCACCTCTGCGCAGATCCGCGCCGCGCTCGCCTCCGCCGCCGTTGAAGTCCCCACCACCGATGACGGCGCCGTCGATCTGATCCTCCCCGCCGAGCCCGGCGCGAACGCTCCGGCCCCCAGCGACCGTCTCCTGCTCTGGTCCGGCATGGGCGTCACCGGCGCCGCGAAAAACGCCCTCGCATCCGACTCCGGCGGCTCCGCCACGACCCTCGAACTCGCCAAGTTCGCCGCCCCAGCGCTGCGCATCCCCGCCTCGGGCGTGTGGAGCGTCCTCGACGCTCTCGACGAAGCCTCGCGCCGCGACGACGAAACGCTCCTCGACGAAGCATCCGGCCACGAGCCCGCCCACGCCCACCGCCTCATGTGCGGCGACTCGGTCCGCTGGTACGCCGCCGCCGCACGCCTCGCCCGCTCGCTGCTGGTCGAGCAGCGCTTCGTCCCGATGGCCGAGCAGGACCCGGCCAATCCGTTCGCCTCGATCCGCGCCTCGTGGCGCGCCTGGCTGAACGACGACGCCACGCTGCAGCGCATCAGCCTGCTCTTGCAGGCGATGCCGCCCTCGGCCCGCGCCGCCGTCGACGCCCACCGCCACCAGCCCGTCGCCATCCTCAGCGATCTCACCTCGACCATCGTCGACGCCTGGGCCCGGCGCGTCCTCCGCGCCGAGACCATGATCGACGCCATCGACGGACGCGATCCGCTCGTCGATCCGCACGTCAGCCTGCTCAGCGGCCTGCTCGACGGCAAGCCCGAAGTCCCAGGCGAACCCGGGCGCAAGTTCCAGATTCCCCGCGCGGTTCGGCGCTGGATCGGCAGCCTCGAAGAACGCGGCGCCAGCGGCCAGTGGCGTCTGTGCCTGCGCATCAACGAACCCACCTCGCTCGGCAACCTCGCCGACCTCGCCCCCCCGCCCGATGAAGTCCGCTGGACCGTCTCGATCCACATGCAGTCGATCGAGAACCCGTCGATCGTCGTCGACGCCGAAGACATCTGGGCCCTGCACGCCGACAGCGCCATCATCGAAGGCCAGCGCCTCGACCAGCCGCAGGAGCTTCTTCTCGGCGAGCTCGGTCGCGCCTCCCGCCTGTGGAAGCCGCTCGAATCCACCCTCAGCGAAGCGACCCCCACCGAGATCGAGCTCAACACCCGGCACGCCTACGAGTTTCTCCGCGAGGTCCGCCCCATCCTCCTCGAGCAGGGCTTCGGCGTCATGGCCCCCGAGTGGTGGGAAACGCCACACGCCCGCCTCGGCGCCAGGCTCAAGCTCGACTCGGGCGAGCTTCCCGGCGCGCCCGGCTCCGGCCCCGGTGCGCCCTCGTCCGGCCCCGCCGCCGTGGGGCTCTCCGCGCTCGTCAGCTACCAGTGGCAGCTGGCCATCGGCGACACCCCGCTCTCGCTCCAGGAGTTCGAGGCCCTCGCGCAGCGCCGCGCCCCGCTGGTCCGCATCAACGGGCGCTGGGTCGAAGTCCGCCCCGAAGACATCAAGGCCGCCGTCGATTTCATCAAGCAGTCCCCCGGCGGCGAGATGCGCGTCGGCGAAGCCCTCCGCCTCGCCTACGCCACCGACGCCGGAAAGACCGGCGTCCCCATCCTCGGCATCGAGGCCACCGGCTGGATCAAGGGCGTCCTCGACGGTGCCACCAGCGACAACAACGTCCTCGAAATGATCGAACCGCCCGCCAACTTCCACGGCGAGCTGCGCCCCTACCAGGTCCGAGGCCTCTCCTGGCTCGCCTTCCTCGACCGCGCCGGCCTGGGCCCCTGCCTCGCCGACGACATGGGCCTGGGCAAGACCATCCAGCTGCTCGCCATGCTGCTGCACGAACGTCGCGACGACGAAGCAGGCACGCCGCGAATCGTCGCCCCCACGCTGCTGGTGGTCCCGATGTCCATCGTGGGCAACTGGACCCGCGAGGCCCATCGCTTCGCGCCATCGCTCAAGGTGCTCGTCCACCACGGCAGCGAGCGCAAGAGCGGCGAAGCCTTCCTCGACGCCGCACTCAAGAGCGACCTCATCGTCACCACCTACGCGCTCGTCAACCGCGACCTTGATGAACTCTCAAAGGTCGGCTGGCACCGGGTGGTTCTCGACGAAGCGCAGAACATCAAGAACCCCGGCGCCAAACAGAGCAAGGCCGTCCGCTCCCTCGACGCCCCGCGCCGCATCGCCCTCACCGGCACCCCGCTCGAGAACCGGCTCAGCGAACTCTGGTCCATTCTCGATTTCTGCAACCCCGGCCTCATGGGCGGCGTCGAGGAGTTCCGCCGCAACTTCGCCGTCCCCATCGAGCGCTTCCACGACAAGGGCCGCTCCCGCCAGCTCAAGGGCCTCGTGCGCCCCTTCGTGCTGCGCCGCCTCAAGACCGACCCCGGCGTCATCTCCGATCTGCCCGAAAAGATCGAGATGAAGGAGTTCTGCCGCCTCACCACCGAGCAGGCCACCCTCTACGAGAACACCGTCAAGACGATGCTCGCCGAAGTCGAGCGCTCCGAAGGCATCCGCCGCCGCGGCGTGGTGCTCACCACCCTCATCCGCCTCAAGCAGATCTGCAACCACCCGGCCCAGTTCCTCAAGGGTCGCGCCGAGGGCGAGGGCAGCGTCGAGGGCGACATCACCCTCGACGCCCAGTCCATCGCCGCTTCACGCTCGGGAAAGTGCATCCGCATCCTCGAGATGCTCGACGAGGTGCTGGCCAGCAACGCCCAGGCGCTCATCTTCACGCAGTTCCGTCAGATGGGCAGCATCCTGCAGGCCATGCTGAGGCATTCCTTCGAGCGCGAAGTCCTGTTCCTCCACGGCGGCGTCCCGCAAAAACAACGCGACGCCATGGTGGCCCGATTCCAGAAGTCCGACGGCACCGCCCCTCTGTTCGTGCTCAGCCTCAAGGCCGGCGGCGTCGGCCTCAACCTCACCGGCGCCAGCCACGTCTTCCACTTCGACCGCTGGTGGAACCCCGCCGTCGAAAACCAGGCCACCGACCGCGCCTTCCGCATCGGCCAGACCAAGCGCGTCAACGTCCACAAGTTCGTGGTCAGCGGCACGCTCGAGGAACGCATCGACCAGATGATCGAGAGCAAGATCGCCCTCGCCGAAGACGTCATCGGCTCGGGCGAAGAATGGCTGACCGAACTCTCGACCTCGCAGCTGCGCGAACTGCTGGCGCTGCGCCCGGACGCCCTTGTCGAAGAGTAAAGACCGTTTCACCGCGGAAATCGCGGAGCGCGCGGAGGAAGGCAAAGAGAGACAGAGAGAATGGCATCGAGACCCGAATCAGCGAATCAGACAGAACCCCGACCGTCAGGCACGGGCCTCAGCGGAGGTGACCAAGTCGACGTGAAGTGACTCAGTCAATCGAGTTCTCAAGCCCCAACTCAAATCAAGACCCAAACCTCTTTCTCTCTCTGCATTCCTCCGCGACCTCCGCGATCTCCGCGTTCGACCTGCATCTCCGAACGTCCCGACAAGCATGGAACCCACCCGCTACGTCCCCCAGCCCCGTCCCCTCCCCGAGAAGCCCCGCAAGGTCCGCGGCGGGCTGCGCCTCGGGGGCGAGTGGCCGCCACGGCTCACCTGGGCGGCGGCGGCGTGGGTCGAGGGGCTCTCACGATGCGCCTCGGGCGACGCCTTCCAGCACGGCGTCGAGTACGCCAAAGCCGGCCAGATGCGCACCCTCACCATCGAGCCCGCCAAAGTGGTGGGCGAAGTGCAAGGCCGCCAATACCGCCCGCACCGCGCCGCCATCGAGTTCGCGGCGTACTCCGACACGCAGTGGCACGCCGTCGAAACCGCCATGACCGAGCAGGCCGTCTTCGCCGCGAAACTCCTGGCGCACGAAGTGCCTGAGAACATCCAGCACGTCTTCGCCCCGCTCAGTCTCACGCTCTACCCCGTGCTCGCCGCCGCAGGGAGCACCATGCCGCCGCCCGATATGCAGGTCACCTGCACCTGCGGCCACCCGACGCCGTGGTGCAAGCACGCAGTCTGCACCGCGCTGCTGCTGGCCGAGCGGATGGACAAGAACCCGTTCCTGATCTTCACGCTGCGCGGCCTGCCCGGCGACGAGCTCATCGAACGCCTGCGCTCACGCCGCGCCGCGTCGCAGGGCGGCGACATGTTCACCCAGTCGCTCACCCAACGCCTCAGCGGCCTGACGCCACGCGCTCAAGCACCGACCGCGGCCAACGACGCGGGATTCGCCGACGACGAATCAGCGGCAACCCAGCAGAGCCTCGCGGCGGCGGGCCGCGGCGTCGCCGCCCCCATCGAGTCGTGCATCGCCAGCTTCTGGGAGATGGGCCCTGGCCTCGACGAACTCGAAACCCCGCTGAAGCCGCCGGAAGTCAGCCACCCGCTGCTCCGTCGCCTGGGTCCCAGCCCGTTCAAAGAGGGCAAGTTCCCGCTGGTGGGCCTGCTGGCGACCTGCTACGAGACGATCTCGAAAGCGGCGATGCAGGGTGCAACCCAACCGGGGAGCGTGGCAACGGTCAGCGACGCAGATCTCGATCGCGACTGAGGTGGAAGTCGCTCACGCCGACGATGACCATTCACGATTCGTAGGAAACGCGGCTCTACGCCGCCGCGGCGGGCGTCGCCACGCTCTCGTCTTGCGCCGGCTCGGCCTGCTCGGCTCGGCGCGGCTTGCTCTCGCCCGTCGGCAATAGGCCGTAGAGGATCGCCACAGCGCCGATGACGATTACCCACATGCGGGCCGTCGAGCGCGTCGAGAGCGCGTACAGCAGGCTGTCGGGGGGCGTCGAGGGAATCGGCGGCGTGAACGCGGGCTCAAGATCGGCGAACACGCCCGCGCTCCGCGTGATGTACTCGGCCGATGTGACCAGCGCCGCCTTGTCCGCCGGGGCGAGATTGAGCTGGCTGGCGGCCAGGGCCTTCATCAGCGTGTCGTCGCGACGCCCCAGGGCATCGACGTACGCCGCGTAGTTCGACAGGCGGTTCGAGCGGTGGGACTCGAGCGCGAGGGCCCGCGCCTTGGCGTCGTGCGCCAGCCGCAGGTCTTCCTGCGCCGGGATGATGATCAGGCAACTCAGCAGCGCCGCCCCGGCGACGACAAACAGCCAGCCGGGGTCAAAGCTGAACAAAGGGACCGCCGCCGGCGCGGCACGCCGGATCGGGAAGGGCGGGATGACGGCGCGGAGGCGCTCGCGCATGATTCCCCCGATATCGGCAAGGGGCCGGGGCGGTCACGAGAATCGGGCGGGGGCAGCGGAGCCGTCCGCACAAGCGGACGGTCCTAGTTGCCGCGTGCTCCCGGGCGTGGGGACCAACGGCTCGCGCCGTCGGCTCTGCAAAAGAAGCGGGGCCCCGGTGAAGGGGCCCCGCTGTGGGATTCATTCAAGTTGGCCTTCGGCTTCCCGTGGGAAGACTCGGGATTACTCGAAGAAGGTGGTCGACTCGGTCTCGTTGACCGGGCGCTGGATCTGGTCGCAGTTCATCTCGACCGCCAGGCGGTGGTCGTCGGCCTTGACGGCCTTGAGGACGACGGTCCAGGTGACCACGCCCTTGCTGGCGAGACGGGCGACCGGGGCGAAGTTGATGACGCGGCCGGCCACGTTGCCGGGGGTGGCGCCGGCATTCGAGACGATCGTGGCGGTGTCCTCGCACTCGAGCTTGATCTTGATGTTGGTGATGTCCACCTGACCCTGGTTGGTCACGCGAACGGTGTAGGTCGAGGTGCTGCCAGCGACGATCGGATCGGGATCGTCAACCACTTCGAGCAGCACGCCGGGAACGCCGCGGACTTCGGTCTTGCAAGAAGCGGAGACCGGGGTGGCGCAGGTGGCCTTCGCGGTGGCGGTGTTGGTGATGGTGCCCTGGGTGGTCGGGTTCACCACGAGGGTGACCTTCTTCGAGGCCTTGGCGGCCAGGGTGCCGAGGTTCCACACGACGGTGGAGCCCTGCAGAGCGCCGCCGTCGGTCGCCGAGACGAAGCTGGTCCCGGCGGGGAGGGCGTCCTCGAGCATGGTCATGGCGGCGGGGGCGTCGCCGGTGTTGGTGACGGTGATGCCGTAGGAGATCGTGCGGCCGGCGGCGGCGATCACGGTGCCCGGGCAGTCCTTGGTGATGGCCAGCACGGGCTGGCTGATGACGGTCGACGCGGAGGCGTCGGCGGTCAGGCCGCCGTCAGCCATCGCCTTGGCGGTGTTGGTGAAGGAACCGGTCTTGCCGGCCTTCATCATGTAGGTGCGCTCGGCCGAGGCGCCGGGAGCCAAGGTCCCGATCGGGAAGTCGATGGTGCCGGACTTGCCGTCCGAGGTGGTCATGCCGGCGGGCAGCATGTCCTTGATCACGACGTTCGACGCCGCGCCGGTGCCGTTGTTCGTGACAACGAGCTTGACGGGGATCATGTCGCAGATCAGGGCGCTGGAGGGCTCGGACTTCACGAGCTTGAGGCTGGGCTTGACGATGCGGGCTTCGGCGCACACCGAGGAGCTGTAGGAAACAGCGCCGCAGGCGTTGACGTTGCCGGTATCGCCGGTGGCGCAGGCATTGATCTTGATGGTCTTGCTGGAGCCGGCGGCCATGGTGCCCAGGTTCCAGGCCATCTGGTCGCCCGCGGGCGAACCCATCGGCTCGGCCGACTTGACGTTGAAGTTCGAGGAAATCCGGTCAGTGACCGTGACGTTCTCAAGAGCCATCGCGGTGAGGTTGGTCACCTTGATGAAATAGTCGACGCACTGGCCGGAGACGATCTCGCAGGGGAT
The DNA here is from genome assembly GCA_046154665.1 of Phycisphaerales bacterium. Classification (GTDB taxonomy): domain Bacteria; phylum Planctomycetota; class Phycisphaerae; order Phycisphaerales; family UBA1924; genus JAFLCM01. The sequence goes on from JBJXFG010000078.1 coordinate 15,208, forward strand.
CATCTTCTCGACCATCAGGGCCGAGGTCTCACGGCTGCCAGTGGGATAGAACAGGGTGCCGCCGCAGGTGCCCATGCGGGGGGCGGGAGCGGGGGCCGGGGCTGCGGCCTTCATGACGGGCGCGGGAGCGGGCTTGGGGGCCGGCGCGGTGTAGCGCGGCGGGAAGTAGAGGTCGCTCGAGTTGTGGGTCGTGGTCGGGGTGCTCTCGGTGCGCTGGGCGCTTTCGCAACCCGCCATGGTGATGACGGCAACAGCCGACATCAGGGCGAGGCTCTTCAGATTCTTGAACACTGGAAACTCCTGTCGCTTGGTGGGGAGAACGAATCAAGGGCTGAGGACCGGACGCCGGCCCGGCTTCGCCGGAGAGTTCATCCACGCATCAACGAATGAATAAACCTGAACATCGGGGACCGGCCCCGAGACACTCAGACAACTCCCGCTTGAACAGATTGCGGGCTCACTCCCGACGGGCGTCATGGGCCGCGGGGACTCCTGGCAGGGGGGGATGATACCCGCGATGGTTTCCTCTTGCTAACCGGGCACCCACAGAAGATTCCCGGATGTGGATACAGCGCGAGCGTATCCGCTTCTTTAGGGGGTTCAGCTTTTCGGTGCCCCAGCGGACACGAGGAGATCTGCTGCGATCTCACGCGAACCGGGGGGCATCCGGGAGGATTCTGTTTGGGATGGTGAAGTGCGCGGGCTCTTGGACGATTTCCGCTTCCGCCGGTCCCGAGCGCGAAAAGCCGCGCGTCGCCGGCTGATCCGGGCCCGACGTGCGGGCGTACGCTTCAGGTCCAAGGCTTGAAGTTCGTGCCGGGGGCTTCCCAAACGCACCCTTTCTCCGAGAGGACCTTTCCATGGCAATCCGCATTGGCATCAACGGCTTCGGACGCATCGGTCGGCTCGTCTATCGCATGTGCGCAGAGCAGGGCATCGAGGTTGTCGCCGTGAACGACCTCGTCCCCGCCGACAACCTCGCCTACCTGCTGAAGTATGACACGATGCACCGCCAGTTCATGCTCAACGGCAAGCCCGCCGACATCAGCGCCACCGAGTCTTCGTTCACCGTCAACGGAAAAACCACCAAGACCATGGCCGAAAAGGACCCCGGCAAGCTGCCGTGGAAGGACCTCGGCGTGAACTACGTGCTCGAATCCACCGGCCTGTTCACCGATCTTGAAAAGGCCGGCGCGCACGTCAACGCCGGCGCCAAGCGCGTCATCATCTCGGCCCCCACCAAGAGCGAGCCGGCCCAGGTGCCGACGCTGGTGCTGGGCGTCAACCACGAGCTGTTCGACGCGAGCAAGCACACCGTCGTCAGCAACGCGAGCTGCACCACCAACTGCCTCGCCCCAATCGCCAAGGTCATCAACGACAACTTCGGCCTCGAAGAAGGCCTGATGACCACCATCCACGCCGCCACCGCCACCCAGCCCACCCAGGACGGCCCCAGCAAAAAGGACTGGCGAGGCGGTCGCAACGCCTACCAGAACATCATCCCCAGCAGCACCGGCGCGGCGAAGGCCGTGGCACTCGCCATCCCGGCCCTGAAAGGCAAGCTGACGGGCATGGCCTTCCGCGTGCCGACGGCAGACGTCAGCGCCGTCGACCTCACCTTCAAGACCGGCAAGGACACGAGTCTCGCGGAGATCAACGCCGCCATGAAGGCCGCCAGCGAAGGCAGCATGAAGGGCGTGCTCGGCTACACCGAAGAAGAAGTGGTGAGCAGCGACTTCATCGGCGACCGGCGCAGCAGCATCTACGACGCCAAGGCCGGCATCGAGCTGAACAAGCGGTTCTTCAAGGTGTGCTCGTGGTACGACAACGAGGCGGGCTACGCGGCCCGCTGCGTGGACCTGATTAAGTACATGGCGAACAAAGACGGCGTGAAGTAAGCCGCGTTGTTGTCAGCCGATCCCGTGCCACCGACTTCCGTCCTCGGAAGTCGGTGCCTCTGCTCACGGACGCCTACATGCGCACCGACTTGTCGCGTCGACAAGTCGGTGGCACATGGGTGGTCTGTGACACCTGCCTCCGGAACCCGTGCGCCCGACATGGCAGTTCTTCATGGGAAACCCAGCCTGTCCGGATCATTCCGGAAGGCTCAGCCGTCACGGCCTTCGCGGGATCTCAGCCGACCTGGCGCGGGTACAATCGGACGGAGTCCGCTTCAACCCCACGCACAGGGAGAGTCAACATGAAGAATCGTTCTGTCTCGCGCCTTCTCGGCGCTCTGCCGGCCTTGTCGGCAGTCGTGTTCTGCGGTGCCGCGTTCGCCGGCACGATCGGTGAGCCTCAGTACGACGTGTCCCTTCGCACGAGCATCGAGCGCAGCGTGCTCAACACCAACGCGCCGGCGTACCTCACGTTCCCGCAACTCACCGTCAGCGGCTTTACCGACCCCAAGAGCCCCGCCAACTTCGCCGAGGTGAGTTCGTCCAACCGCAACTTCATCGGTCAGGTGAACGGCGAGTTCAGTTCGAGCAGCCTCAACTATGCCGACCTGCAGGGCATGCTCGCCGAGTACGTGGCCGGCAATTGGACCCTCACGATTACCGACGGCGTCACTCGCTCGACCACTACCTATACCTTTGGCGTCCAGGTCAACGGCATCACGGATGACTTCCTCAGCCCGCTGACGATCACCAACTACGCGCCGGGCTCGACCATCCCGTCTTCACCCGAGTTTGCCTGGTCGATCGGCGATGCGAGTTCGTACGACTCGCAGTTCTATTACTACTCTGGGGAGGGGGCGTTCGCGTTTGGCAACCAACTTGGCACGCAGTGGGCACCCGGCACGCTGGAGGAGGGGACGTACCAGTTCGGGACCTCCTACACGAACAACAACCCGTCGAGCGAGCTGTTCATCCCGAGCACGCCGACGCCGGTGCAGCCCCCATTGGGGCGCGGCACCGGGCTGGCGAGCTTCAGCTCGAGCCTTCAGTTCCAGACGCGCGCGGATGTGACGGGGCTGGTGGTGGTGCCGACGCCGGGTGTCGGCGCGGCGGCCCTGCTGGCCTGCGGCGTTCTCGGCTCGCGCCGTCGGCGGGCTTGATCTGACTTTGGCTTGAGAGCGATTGTGCTTCTGGCCCGCGCTGATTGGTGCGGGCTTTTTTGTTTGCAGATGCAGGGGGCTTTGCCCCCCGCACCCCCTCTCGGATGTGCCGTCGTACGCCAGGTGCCCCAACGGTCGTGCCTGTTTCTCATGCGACAGCCTGCAGTCGCTCCGCACGACGCACGCCTCGGAAACCGCGCCTCGCGTCACCGGCACGCGGCGTCGCCGCCGCCGCACCTCACAGCACCACATTCACATTCGGATTCGTCGCCACGTTCAGCACCGGCACACCCGAGGCGATGAGTTGGAAGTTGGCCGCGGGGGCGGAGATGTTGGTGAGGTTCCCGGCGAACCTGCAGCGGAACACGCCGTTGCCGGTGCCGGCGGCGATGCTGACTCCGGTGGTGTGGCGGGTGATGTCGCAGTCGGAGATGAAGGCGCCGCCGACGACGGGGCTGGTGGCGCGGACGCCGAAGAGGCCGTTGAAATCCAGGTGGCAATGGGCGACTCGGGTGAGGGCGTCGAAGCTGATGCCGCCTTGCTGGTTGTTGGCGAAGTGGCAGCGTTCGATGTGGGCGGGGCCGACGCACTCGATGCCGATGCTGTCGTTCTGGATGATCGAGCAGTCCGAGATGGCCGCGTCGAAGCCAGTCGAGAAGACGCCGCGCGAGCGGTTGTTGGCGATGGTGCATCGTTCGAGGCGGAGGCGCTCGGCGGCGCGGACGCCGTGGCCCGGGTTGTTGGCGTCGACGGAACTGGTGCCGTTGACGGTGCAGTCGGCAATGCGTGAGGCGGCGCCGACGGAGATGCCTGCGCCGCGGGTGTTGTGGACGGTGGAGCGGAGGATGGAGCAGTTGGCGGCGGCGTTGATGCCGGGCTGGCCGCCGGTGACGCTGCAGGAATCGACGAGCGAACCGTCGCCGACGGAGATCGCGGGGCTGTTGCCGACTCGATTGACGACGCAGCCGATGACGGAGGCGTTGGCGCTGAGGGAAATCGACGAAAAGGCGTTGCTGCCCGAGACGGTGCAGTCCCGCAGTGCCGCGCCGGGGTTGAGGACGGTGATGCCGCCCTCGCAATCGATGCTGCGACACGACTCGAACACGCCGCTACCGACGGTGAAGGCACCGCGGAAACCGATGACGGTGACGCGCCGGCACACGGCTTCGCCGTTCAAGGCGAGCACCGCGGCGGAGGCGAATCCCGCGATGTTGCCCTCGATCAGCAAGTCCTCGAGGGTGAGGTTGATCGGGTCATCGGCGCGCACAGCGTACTGGGTTCCTTGCGTCACGATCCGGCCGTTGCGGATGACCAGGCGCTTGCACGCGGCGTTGCACTCGAACACCGAGAAACGCCCCACCGCGGTGATGGTGAACCCGCACAGATCGATCGTGACGTCAGAGGCCGTGATGAACCCGCTGATGGTCTCCGCGTCCTGGGTGAGGTAGTACGACCCGGGCTGGGAGATGTTGAAGCCGCTCGATGGATCAGGCAGCGGTCGGCGCGGCTCGGCGACGCCGTTGGAGCGCGATGCGCGGGCGGCGAGCTCGTCGAGGGTGAGCCCGGTGGGGCCGACGGGCCCTGGCGGCGGGTCGATGGGCCCGGCACCGGCGAACTTTGAAAGTGCGGCGAGCCCGGCCACGCCGGCGGCGCCGAGCAACAAGCGACGGTCGATCTCACTCATGGTCGGTCTCTCCTCGGGGTGCCGCCGGTCTCTCTCGGCGACGGGAGATTGTTCGTCGCTCGGGGTGTCGGCGTTGAAGAGATGGTGCGTCAATTCCTCAGTCTTTGTCGGAGTTTTTGGGACATCTGAGTTCTAGCGTGTGCGACGCGGTGCGCGCGGGGGATCCCGCTTTGCCGCTCGGGGTTTTCTCGCCATGCGGCCTTGGGTCGGGTGTTGAGGTCGGCGAGGTGGTTGCGCGGCGTCGAACGGCGCGGTAGGCTGCTCCCGTCTGACGCTGCTGGAGGGCGCGTCAGAGGGAGATTTGCCATGGGCGTTGCGCTGTTTGTGATCTTCTTGGTGATTGCGGTGGCACTGCTGGCGGCGACGCCGAAATTACCGGACTTGCTGAAGCGGCCGGTGGCCGCGCTAGCGCTGCTGCTGATCCTGGGTGGCGTGGCGGCAACCCCTGTCGTGTACGTCGGGGAATCGGAGTTGGGCGTGGTGGTGAAGACGGCGTTCGGCCGTGCGCTCCCGCCGGACAAGATCATCGCCACGCAGGGGGAAATGGGCCCGCAGGCCAAGGTGCTGTCGCCGGGTTGGCACTGGGGCTATGTGCCGTTCATTTTCCAAGTCGAAACGCACCCGGTGACTCGCATCGGCGCGGGCGAGATCGGCATCCTCTCGGCGTCGGACGGCAAGCCGCTGCCCGCCGGAGAGATCTACGCCCCGGAGTGGCCGCAGGCCGCGATCGAGAAGATGATCGACGCGGTGTACTTCCTCGGTGAAGGCGGCGGTTTCCGCGGGCCTCAGGCGACCGTGCTGACGCCCGGGACGTACCGCATCAACCCCAAGCTGTTCCAGGTGAAGATGTCGAAGGTGACAAACGTGGCACCGGCGACGGCGGCGGTGGTGAAGTCGAACGTGGGCGACGCCACGGCGGCGGTGGTGAGCGGCACCGGCGGGATGGCCGCGACGCGGCTTGTCGACAAGGGCCAGCGCGGCCTGTGGCGTCAGCAACTCGACCCGCAGCAGTACTACCTCAACACCGACGCGTACGAAGTCACCGTGATCTCGACGGCCCTGCAGGTCGTCGAATACACCGCCCAGCGCGGCAGCCAGGTGAGGGCCTCGGGGAAAGCCGAGCCCGATTCGGAGGAGCGCGAGATCAACGTGCGTTCCAGCGACGGGTTCACGTTCCCGGTGGACGTGCGGGTGGAGTTCGTGATCGAGCCGCAGAACGCGCCGCTGGTGGTCAGCACGGTTCGCGACGACAAGGAAGGCCTGCAGAAGGTCCTGAACTCGGCGGTGCGGGCGATCTTCCGCAACTCGGCCGAGGGCATCAAGGCCCTCGAGTATGTGCAGCAGCGGTCGACGCAGGAGCGGGTGGCTCTTGAAGCGCTGCGGAAAGACATGACACGCTACGGCCTGACCATCCAGGCGGTCCGCATCGGCAACGTGGGCGATCAGGAGAGCCTCGGCAAGCTGCTCGAAACCCAGACCAACCGCGCCATCGCGCTCGAAGAACAGACCACCCTGCAGGAGCAGCAGCGCACGGCGGAGCAGAAAAAGGCGCTCACACGCACCACGCAAGAGGCGGAGGAAGAAAAGCGCCTGGCGACGGCGAAGTACGAGGTGACCATCGCCGAGCAGAACAAGCAGAAGAGGCTCATCGAGGCCGAGGGCGAGGCGCAGGGGATCGAGATCAGGGCCAAGGCGCAGGCGGGTGCGTTCACAGCGATCTCAGCGGCGATCGGCTCGCGGAACGCGGCGATGCTCGAACTGCTCAAGGTCGTGGGCGAACGGAACATCAACATCACGCCGCGGGTGTTTATCGGGGGCGACGGCGCGGCGGGTGGCGCTGGAGGCTCCGGCGGGGCGCAGGGTGCTCTGATCGGGACGATGCTCGATGCGCTGACAGCGCGCGAAGAGGTGGGTGTGATGCCGACGGCGGCACCCGTAACGCAGCCGGCGGCACCAGCGGGTACGTCGGGGGCGCCGCGGCGGTAGGGTCTCGCGGAGTTGTTCTGTCGAAGTGCATGAAGAACGAGCCCGGAGCGTGAGCGACGGGTTTGCCGGACCGTGGGTTTCGGGGCCCACGCGCTGGTCGGGAACTTGCCCGCGGCTTGCGATGACCAGAATCAGGAACTGAAGGCGCGGGCTCGCCCAACTTGCCTGCGGCGCGTCCCTCGGTCGCATGATCGAGATGGGTGCGACGGCACCCTCGGAGTCGACACGCTCATTGGAGGACGACCCATGCGGCAGCGTTGCGCGGCAAGGTTCGGGGCGCGGCTTTCCATCGGCGCGGCTTGGGTGGGACTCGCGGCGAGTGCCGTTCCGGGCGCGGCGGTGTACGACCCCGACGGCAGCGGGCCTGCCTCGGCCGCACTGGCGGCGGCGGGGGCGTTGACCAGCGCCGGGGGCGTGACCGTGACGAACATCGCGCTTCTCGTGGCTCCGCCGTCGGCGTGCGCAGGCGATGTCACCGGCGACGGCGCGGTGAATACCGAGGACCTTGTCGGACTGCTGGGGGACTTCGGTGGGGTGTTCGTGACGGGAACCCCAGCGGACCTGAACGGCGACGGGGTGGTGAACACGCTTGATCTGACGACGCTGCTCGGGGCCTTTGGGGCTGCGTGCCGGTGAGGCGGAACGCCGCGGAGTCCCTTGATCGACGGACAACGGATGCCGAACAGTTGGTTGATTGCGGCTGTTTTTCCGAACATTTGGCAAAGTTCGGCTTGTGGCAGCCACCTGCATGGGGTAGTCTTTGAGCTTCACTACTGCGGTTGCACAGCCGCGGGTTGCTTGAAGTTCGGTCTGTTGCAGGGAGCGCGCCCGTCGCACCGGGCGCGAAGGAGATTTGTATGTTCGTTCGTCACTCGTCGTTGAGCGGTGGTCGTGTGGTGTCGGCGCGCGGCCTGGCGGCGCTGGCGGGCGGGGCGGCGTCGCTGCTGAGCGCGGCGGCGTCGTCTCAAGCGGCGGCGTTCGACTGGCTGGTGCCCGGGAGCGGGAACTGGTCGACGGCGGCGAACTGGTCGCCGACGGGCGTGCCGCTGTCGGCGGGTGATACCGCGACGATCGCCGCCACGGGCGCCTCGTACACGGTGACACTGGATGTGAGCCCGACGCTGGATGCGTTCACGCTGAACTCGGCGGACGCGACGATGGTCTCGATCGGGCGGACGATGACGGTGAGCGGGGCGTCGACGATCAGCGCGGGGACACTGCGGCTGCAAAGCTCGGCGTGGCTCGGGGCGGGCGTGCTGTCGAACGCGGCGAATCTGATCATCGAAGGTTCGACCACGATCGCCAATCTGTCGAACACGGGTTCGATGACGGTGCGGGGCGTGCCGGGGCTGAATTCGGGCCTGACGGTGAGCAACCCGTTCACAAACTCGGGGACGCTGACGTTCACGAGCACGACGTTCGCGTCGGCGAACCTGTCGGTGGGCGGCTCGGGTGTGTTCACGAACGCCGCGGCGGGGACGGTGATGGTGGACGCGGGGTCGGGCGGGCCGCGAGTGTTCGATGCGAACGTGGAGAACGCCGGGGCGTTCACGGTGGCGGCGGACGCGAACCTGAACCGTGCGTCGGGTGTCCACAAGAACACCGGGGCGTTCACGGTCAACGCGGCGCGGACGCTGACGATGAGCGGCAACAACCAGCGGTTCGAGCAGAACGGCGGGACGCTCACGGTGGACGGGACTTTCGCGGTGGACGGCTCGACGTTCCGGCTCAGCGGCGGCGCGATCGGCGGGGCGGGTCGCGTCGTCGTGACCAGCGGGCGGCTCGAGATGGGCGGGGGCGGAACCGGCTCGGTGACGGTGCGCGGCACCAGCACCATGAGCGGCGGGATCGTCAGCGGTCAGACGGTGCGCGTGCAGGGCGAGCCCGGGCTGAACACGACCGTGACCACCGACAACGGGACGACGAACGTCGGGACGCTGATCTTTACGTCGACCATCAACGCCGCGGCCAACATGAACGTTGGCGGGAGCGGGACGCTGTCGAACTTCGGGTCGCTGAACATCCTGGCGGGTGCGGGCGGTCCTCGGTCGTACAACTGGAACCTGTCGAACCAGGCCGCGGGCACGGTTGAAGTGGACGCCGACACGACGTTCAGCGGTCCCTCGCGAAGCCACACGACGGCGGGTCAGTTCCACATCGCTACGGGGCGGACGCTGACGGTGAGCGCGAGCAACCAGACGTTCACGCTGACCAACGGGACGCTGGACGTGGACGGTGTGCTCGACGTGGTGAACGCGACGTTCTTCTTCAACGGCGGCACGCTCACCGGCGACGGGACGGCGCGGGTGACCAACGGGCGGTTGTCGCTGGGCGCCTCGGGCACGGGCACGATCGTGACGCGCGGGGCGGGCACGATGGTCGGGAACATCAAGGCGAACCAGATCGTGCTGGTGCGGGGTGAACCGTCATTGAACACCGTGATCACCGCCGATGACTCGTTCACCAACGCCGGCACGCTGACGTTCACGAGCACCGTCAATGCATCGAGCAACATGACGGTCAGCGGCGGCGGCGGCGTGAGCAACAACGGGACGATCAACATCCTCGCTGGTGCGACCGGTCCGCGGACCTACATCTGGAACCTGGCCAACAACCCCTCGGGCACGGTGAACATCGATGCCGCGGCGGTCTTTACCGGCACCGGGCGGGTACACGCGAACGCTGGGAACTTCAAGGTCCTGGACGGGCGCAGCCTGACGATCGACAACGGGAACCAGACATTCACGCAGACCGCGGGGACCCTGAACGTGGACGGTTTGTTCGACACCGTCAGCTCGACGCTCACGCTCAACGGCGGGGCGATCACCGGCGCGGGCACGGTGCGCACGACCAACGGGCGGCTGACGTTCGGCCCCGGGTCCACGGCGACCGGGACGGTCGTCGCACGCGGCAACGGCACGATGGCCGGCGATGTGCCGGTTGGGATGAACGTGCTGATCCGGGGCGAGCCTTCGCTGAACACGGTGATCACCGCCGATGATTCGTTCCTCAACCACGGATCGATGACGTTCACCTCGACGGTGAACGCGGCGAGCAACATGATCGTGAACGGCGGCGGTGTGCTGACGAACAACGGGACGCTGTCGATCCTGACGGGTGCCACCGGGCCGCGGACGTACAACTGGAACCTGTCGAACGCCGGGACCGGCATGGTGACGGTCGCGGCGGACGCGGTGTTCGCCGGGCTGAACCGCGTCCACAAGAACGCGGGCGCCTTCGGCGTGAGCGCCGGCGCGCTGCTGACGGTGAGCGCCAACAGCCAGGTGTTCGAGCAGAACGCCGGCACGCTGACCGTGGACGGGGTGCTCGATGTGGCCGCGGCGACGCTGCGGTTCAACGGCGGGACGATCGGCGGCGCGGGCACCACACGCGTGACCAACGGCAGGCTTGAGCTCGGCGCGCTGCCGGGCGGCAACGGCACGGTGGTCCACCGCGGCTCCGGCACGATGAGCGGGAACATCCGCGCCGGCACGACGGTGCTGGTGCGGGGCGAGCCGTCGCTCAACACGTCGATCACCGCGGATGATTCGTTCAGCAGCGCCGGAACGCTGACGTTTACGAGCTTGGTCAACGCGGCGGCCAACATGACCATCAGCGGGGGTCGCACGTTGACCAACACCGGGACGGTGAACGTGCTCCAGGGCGCGTCCGGGCCCCGGTCGTACGACTGGAACCTGACCAACAACGCGGCGGGTACGGTGAACATCGACGCCACCGGCGCACAGTTCGTCGGAACGGGCCGCACGCACGACAACGCGGGCACCTTCAACGTGACGGCGGGATCGTTGCTGACGATCAACGGCGGGGGCCAGACGTTCGCGCAGTCGGGCGGGACGCTGGATGTCGACGGGCTGTTCGACGTGGTCGGCTCGACGTTGGCGTTCAACGGCGGCGCAATCACCGGCGACGGGACGGTGCGCGTCACCAACGGGCGGCTCACGCACGGCGCGGGCGGCACCGGCACGGTGGTCCACCGCGGCTCGGGGACCATGGCCGGGAACATCCCGGCGGGGCACCGCACGCTCATCCGCGGCGAGCCGTCGATCAACACCTCGATCACCGCGGACGACTCGTTCACAAACGCCGGGCAGATGGAGTTCACCTCGCTCGTCAACGCCTCGGCGAACCTGACGGTGCTGGGCGGGCGGCTGTTCACGAACAGCGGCGTGGTCACGATCCTGACGGGCGCGACCGGGCCGCGGGTCATCAGCGCCGTGCTGAACAACACCGGGCTGGTCGAGTCGAGCGCGGCGGCGAGCATCGGCGTCGCCGGGGCGAACCACACCAACTCGGGCATCGTGCGCGTCGGGACGGGCACGCTCACGCTCACCGGCGACACGGCGACGAACACCGGCACCGGCTCGGTGCAGGGCATCGGGACGCTCGACGTCACGGCGCTGGGCGCCGACGGGCTGGGCAACGGCGCGAACATCGATCCGGGTCTGGGGTTCATGTCGAACGACGCGGCGAGCATCGGCGCGCTGCGGATCCAGGGCGCGCTGGTGCAGCAAGCCGCGGGCGCGCTGCGGGTCAATCTCGCGGGCCTGACCGGCGGGCAGTTCGACGTGCTGAACGTCAGCGGCGCGGCGTCGCTGGCGGGCTCGGTGCGGGTCGGGCTGCTGCCGGGGTTCTTGCCGCAGGTGGGCGACGCGTTCCGCATCATGACCTTCGGCTCGCGGAGCGGGTCGTTCGGCGGGGCGACCATCGCGCTGGGGCCGGCCGGCTACTCGTTCGATCTGGTCTACGGCGGGACGTTCATGGACCTGGTGGTGACGGCGATCCCGGCGCCGGGCGCCGCGGGCGTGCTGGGCGCCGGGGCGATCCTGGCGCTGCGCCGGCGGCGGTGAGGTGAGTGGTCCGCGGGCTTTCGTCACACGCCGTTCAGGGTTTGGTGCCCGGCTTGGCTGAGTGGGCTTCAGCGCTAGGGGTTTCATTCTGCATCCCCTCAGCGGGGCGGATGCGGCCCAGAGCGGGCGGCAGTTCGATGCCCGCTTGGGCGGCGAGTTCGTGGAGTTTGGGCAGGCTGCCGACGAGGCCGCTGAGGAACTCCGCGGTGCTGTTGCGGCCGTCACTCGATTTGCCGCTGTCCCACACGATGATCTTGTCGATCTTGAGCCCCTGGATGGCGCGGACCTGGGCGTCGACGAGCTTGGGGAGTTGCTCGATGAGCAGCAGCGTGGGTCCGACGGCGGGGTCGCTGCCGCAGGCTTCGATGAGGCGTTGATAGCCCGCGGCTTTGGCTTCCATGACCTTCTGGACGCCGGCGGCTTCGGCTTCGTACTTGGAGAGGATGGCATCGGCCTCGCCCTGGGCTTCGCGTCGGCGGCGCTCGGCTTCGGCATCGGCGGCGAGTTCGATGCGCTTCTTCTCGATCTCCTGCGGGGCCAGCGTGTCTTTCGCCAGTTTGGCGAGTTCCTGCTCGCGCTGGGCGATGAGGATCGCTTCCTGTGCTTTGGCCCCGGCGACTTCGGAGCGGCGTCGGGCGTCGGCTTGAACCTCAGAGAGCAGCGCCGTGCTCTCGACCACGCGCTGCTTCGCGGTGTTCTCGCCCAGGACGGCGCTGGCTTCGGCGTCGGCGACGCGGACACGCTGCTCTTGTTCCGCGAGCTTGCGAGCGGCGGCGGTCTCGGCGGCGCGCTGGGCCTGGGTGATCTCGCGGTCGCGCTGGGCCTGGGCTTCGCCCTGCACGGCGGTGGCCTCGAGAGCCGCCACGGCCACGCGCTGTTTCTGCTCGGCGAGCTTCTGGCCCTCAGCGGCACCGGCACGCTCGGCGGCGACCTGGACTTCCTTTTCGCGGACCGCGATCGCCTCGCCGGTGGCGCCTTCGCGCTCGGCCTGGGCGACCTCGACCTTGGCGCGGTTGATGGCGTCGGCGGCGGCACGCTTGCCGATGGCCTGGATATAGCCGGATTCGTCGGTGATGTCGCGGATGTTGACGTTGATCAGCTCGAGGCCGATCTTGTTGATCTCCTCGGCGACGTTCTTGTTGATCAGGCTCATGAACTTCTCGCGGTCCTTGTTGATCTCTTCGATCGACATGGTCGCGATGACCAGACGCAACTGGCCCAGGATGATGTCCTGGGCCTGTTCGCGGATGGTCTGGATCTGCAGGTTGAGCAGACGCTCGGCGGCGTTCTGCATGATCACCGGGTCGGTGCTCACGGCGACGGTGAACGTCGCCGGGACATTGACGCGGATGTTGTTGAGGCTGAGTGCGCCTTCGAGGGGCACCTCGATGACGATGGGTTCGAGTGAGAGGAAGGCGTAGTCCTGCACGAGCGGCACGATGAACGCGCCGCCGCCGTGCATGCACTTGCTGGATTTGTCCTTGCCCACCTTGCCGTAGATGACGAGGATGCGGTTGCTGGGGCAGCGCTTGTACTGGCGGACGACCAGGATGCTGAAAAACAGCAGCAGGAGCAGGGCGCCGCCGATGAGGCCGATGAGGGGGCCGAAGAAGCGGGCGTTGGTGTCGAACTGCGCCAGCACCGAGGCGGGTCGGGCCAAGGCGGATGGGGCCACGGCGAAAAGTGCTTCGATGTGAGACATATCTCAAACCTCCCGTGAACAGCGCCGCGAGCCAGCGCCCGGCGCGGGCGCACTACACCATCGAGTCCCCCCCGAACCGCAGGCAGATTACACCTTTTCGACCACCACGGTGTTGTCGCTCCCCACCTTGACAACCTTGACGCGCGAGCCCGTTGGGATGGTGCTCTGGCCCGTTTCGGCGAAGGCCTGAACGATGCGCTGACGCCCCTGCACGACCACCCGCACCTGGCCACGGCCCGCGCCCGGAGCGGGCACCTCGGCGTAGACCTCGCCCAGCAGGCCCACCGTGCGCGCGATCTGGAAGTTGCCGCTGGACTGCATCCCGCGCACGCCGCGGATGAGGAAGGCAAGCAGGGCGAGCATGCCGATGCCGCCGACCATGCCCAGCGCGATCGAACCCGCGGCACCGAACTCGAAGCCGGTTCGGCCGAGCAAGCCGGCCCAGCCGAATCCCATCCCGAATGCGGCGGCACCCTGGATGGTTAGGACCCCGGCAAGCCCATCATGCGCGTGTGCGTCGCCACCGGCGGGGTCGGCACCATCGGAGAGGTGGGTGTCGTCGGTGCCCCCGGCGAGAAGGACGAGCAGGCGGACGAGGAAGACGCCCGTGCCGAGGATCGCAGAGGCCGTGAACCAGACGGCACCGTTGGCGATGAACGTGTCGAACATGTCGGATGGTAGCGGCGGATGCGAGCGCGAGGGCGCGAAGCGGACGGTCACTCAGCGGTCGCCCGCTCCAGCCGATCACGCAGCGCGTCCCACACCCCGCCGACGCCCTCGGGCCTTTCGATCGCGATCAGACCAGGCTTCATCGAGTCGGCCTCGCGGAGCGCGGCGTACAGCCTCGCCGCGTACCCGGTCGCGTCGTCCGGCAGCAGCACCACGCGGTGCGGCGGCGGGGGGGGCGGGGCCGCGCGCGTCCGGTCGTGCGTCACCACCACCACCACGGCGGCACCGTTCAGAACGGCGGGCCAGCGCGTGGGGTTAAACAGCACCGCCTTTGCCGCCGGCGCGTAGTGCGAACGCAGCATCCCAGGTGAGGCCATCGGTGCCGCGGGGCCGGTCACGTCCGCGGCGTGGAGGGCCACCAAGGGCCGCACGCCGATCACGCCCGCGATCATCTCGGGCGTCACCACGCCCTGGCGCAGGATGCGCGGCGTGCCCTCCGCGAGCGAGACCACCGTGCTCTCGATGCCCGCGCGGCACGGGCCGCCGTCGAGAACCAGCACGTCTTCGGGCGAAAAACTCTCGCGCACATGCGCGGCGGCGGTGGGGCTGACCCGCCCCGAGAGATTCGCGCTGGGACCGACAATCGGGCGCTCAAGCGCCTCGATCAGCGCGATCGCCACAGGATGATCGGGGCAGCGGACCGCGACGTTCGGCCCCGCCGCGGTGACGTTCAGCGGAACCCCGGGCGCTTTGGGCAGCACGATCGTCAAAGGGCCCGGCCAGAAAGCCCGAGCCAGCGCGGCGGCGTGTTCGGGCCACTCACGCACGATCGTCCGAGCCATGGCCTCATCGCACGCGTGGACGATCAGCGGGTTGGTGCTGGGACGGCCCTTGAGCGTGAACACGCGGTCGACCGCGCGGTGGCTCATCGCGTCGGCTCCGAGGCCGTAGACGGTCTCGGTGGGGAACGCGACGACGCCGCCATCGCGGAGGCGCTGTGCGGCGTCGTGGATGTTGGCGAGGCGGGTGTGCAAGGGTTCTGAGGAACGCTCGGGTGCGGAATAGGGGGATGATGGTACGGGGGCAAGAAGGTTGGCGCGTGCCACTGA
>JBJXFG010000083.1:0-18024 GCA_046154665.1 Phycisphaerales bacterium
CTCTACCTCGGCAAAACCCTCGCCAGGTCCGTCCCCAACAGCCTCATCACCCCACACGCTATCCTCTAGAAACTGTCAGGGATCTCCCTTCAACATCCGTCAGGGATGTCCCTTCAATGAACAGTCCTCTTGGCCATGCCACCCATCGCAAGGTCATTTCGTTGGCCCGGCCACCCGCCGTGGCACACCATGACCGTCGCATCCGCACCGTGCCACGACTTTGGTGTCCTCACCAAAGTCGTGCTCTTGTACGCGTACTTGTTCACACCCCCAACCGGAGCACGACTTTCCGTCAAAGCCCGGAAAGTCGTGGCACAGTCGTAGCACCTGGCAACCTCCCGAAGACGGCCCATCGTGGCACGGGTCACGACTGTTGGGGCATCTGGCCGGCGTATCATGCGGCTTCCAAATGGCGTTCTTGGAATGCCAGCCGGATCCATCTAACTGCTGTTCAATAGGAGAAGAAGAATGATCCGAGCCTATGCAATCGCAGTTCTCGCTGTCATCTGCGCCTTCACCGGGTGCAAGCCTTCTTGTCAGGACGCAGCCTCTGACGATGTCCGTTTGCCGACGCTCCGTGAACAGCCTGGTGTTACGCCCAACACCCCTCCAGGGATACGAGTCGGCTATCTCGCGAATCACGCCATGCAGCATCCCTCCAATTACGCGAGAGAAGATTACCTCGATCTCTATGACGAAATGGGGAACCGGGTAAACCAGATTGTCATCGTTTTTCGGGAAGGCGTTGCTCCACCCCAAGATCGAACGAAACCGATTGAAGTCAAAGGTCACGTCGGACGCATTGAGCTTGGTGGCCCCGAGGGCACGAAGCATGAGTATGCCAATGATGTTGTCTTCGTCGAGTCGTGGCGAGTGCTTGACCCGAAAGATATTCCCAGAAAGCAAAAGGATATCGAACCAGAGCCTGATGGCGGCGGGTGACTTCGTGCCGGATGGCATGCTTCCGCTTTGGGAAGCATGCTGCAGGTTGGATCGACGATTCGGGTGCTTGGTGAGTGGGTGTACGCTTCTCAGTGCAGAAGCACGCCACCCAATCCTCACCTCTCCTCCTGCGGCCGCCCCTTCGCCGGCCAATCCAGGTGGAAGAACTTCCCGCGAGGCTGGTCCACCCGCTCATACGTGTGCGCCCCGAAGAAGTCCCGCTGAGCCTGCAACAGGTTCGCCGGCAGCCTCTCGGAACGGTACGAATCGAAGTAGCACAGCGCGCTCCCCAAGGTCGGCATCGGCACGCCAGCCAAACTCCCCGCGGCGATCACCCTCCGCCACGCGTCCGAACTCTTCTCCACCGTCCCGGCGAAGTACGGGTCCAGCAGCAGGTTCGCCAGTTTCGGGTTCTTGTCGTACGCCTCCTTGATCTTCTGGAGGAACCCGGCGCGGATGATGCAGCCGCCGCGCCAGATCATGGCGATCTCGCCGAACTTCAGGTCCCACTTGAACTCCTTGCCCGCCGCGGCCATCAATTGGAACCCCTGGGCGTACGAGCAGATCTTCGAGCAGTACAGCGCCCGCCCCACGGCGTCCACAAACTCCTGCTTGCTCTTGAACAGTTTCCCCGCCGTGGCATCAAAACCGCTGGCGGCAGGCCCTTTGAGAATCTTCGAAGCGGCGACGCGCTCTTCCTTGATCGCGCTGATGAACCGCGCAAACACGGCTTCAGCAACAGTGGGGGCCGGCACGCCCATGTCCAGCGCCCCAACGCTCGTCCACTTCCCGGTGCCCTTCTGCCCCGCGGCGTCCACCACGATGTCGACAAACGGCTTGCCCGTCACCGGGTCTTTCTGCTGCAGCACATCGGCGGTGATCTCGATCAGGAACGAGTCAAGGTCGCCTTTATTCCACTCTTTGAAAACGTCCGAACACTCACTCGGCGACATCCCCGCCACCTGGTTCATCAGCGCGTACGCCTCGCAGATCATCTGCATGTCGCCGTACTCGATGCCGTTGTGCACCATCTTGACGTAGTGCCCGGCCCCGTCGGAGCCGATAAACGTCGTGCAAGGAACGCCGCCCTTCACGGGCTTGCCGGCGGCCGCGCCGGGGATGGGCTTGCCCGTATTCGCGTCCACCTTCGCGGCGATCGCTTCCCAGATGGGCTTCAAAGTCGCCCAAGCCTCCGGCTTCCCGGCGGGCATCAGGCTCGGCCCAAACCGCGCCCCTTCCTCACCACCCGAAACCCCCGACCCCACAAACAGCAGCCCCTTCTCATTCAGCGCCTTCTCGCGCCGCTGCGTGTCGGTGTACAGCGCGTTGCCGCCGTCGATGATCACGTCGCCCTTTTCCAGCAGCGGCACCAGTTTGTTGATGGTCGCGTCGGTGGGCTCGCCCGCTTTCACCAGCAGAATCACCTTTCGGGGTTTCTTGATGGCGTCGACAAACTTCTTCAACCGAACGCCCTCGTCGTCGGGCTCAGTAAACCCGATGAGCGCGCCGCCAGGCCCCAGGACATTCGGCGGGTTCTCGGCGAGGAACGGGCCGACTTTCGAGGCCGATCGGTTGTGGACCGCCACCTTGAAGCCGTGGTCGGCCATGTTGAGGATGAGGTTCTTGCCCATCACTTCGAGGCCGACGAGTCCGATGTCTGCGGAAGCGGTTGTCATGGTGGCGTCCTTCTTGGGGGTCGGGCAGGGGAGCTTTAAAGACAGCGAGTGGTTCGGTGGAGGTTGGGGGACATTGTGCCCCGGCGCGGGGCGGGGGGCAAATGACCCGCGGCGTGCTCGAATGGCAACAAGGTCCGTCAGGGCCGGGCGGCGTTTGATGCCCGAAATCTCGGTGAAGTGGCGTTGGCCAACTTGAAGAGTCGGCTCGGAGAGCCGACGTACCCCCGGGCAGCAATGAGGGATCGGGCCGTGCGTTGGGCTCGTACGCTTTCTGGGAGGTTCCCGCGCGATGGCCGATCGCATTCCAACCGCCTCGCTCAACCCCGTGCCCAAAGCCGCTTGGTCGTACGACCACGCGCGCCACCTGCTCCTCCGGGCGGGCTTCGGCGGCACGCCGCAGCAAGTACGACTGCTCGCGCAGTGGGGGCCCGAGAAGAGCGTCGATCATCTGCTCAACTTCGAGCAAGCCTCGGCGTATCCGACGCCGTCGGTCAAGACCGAAGACCAGGACAAAGACGCCGACAAAGTCGGAGTCGCAGGCGGATTCCGCTGGGACATCATGCGTCCCCCAACCGCCGCCGAGCGCGCCGAGATCGCGCGGGCCCGCCGCAACCAGGATGAGGACGTCCTCGCCACCGTCCGCCTCGAGCGCCAGCGCCGCGAGCGCGAAGACCGCGACCAGGTCCGCACCATGCAGAAGTGGTGGCTCAAGCGGATGATCGAGTCGCCGCGCCCGCTCGAAGAGAAGATGACGCTCTTCTGGCACGGCCACTTCGCCACCAGCTACCGCACCATCGAAAACTCGTGGCACCAGTTCGTCCAGAACGACCTGTTCCGCCGCAACGCCGTGGGCAGTTTCCGCACGCTGCTCCGCGCCATCGTCCGCGACCCGGCGATGCTGAAATACCTCGACAACGACGAATCACGCAAGGAGCAGCCCAACGAGAACCTCGCCCGCGAACTCATGGAACTCTTCGCTCTGGGCGTCGGTGCCTACACCGAAGCCGACATCAAGCAGGGCGCCCGCAGCCTCACCGGCTACTCCTTCGAGTTCAACGACTTCGCCTTCCGGCGCGAACGCCACGACACCGGCAGCAAGACCATCCTCGGACGCCAGGGCGTGTTCGACGGCGACGACTTCGCCGACATCCTCCTCGCCCAGCCAGCCTGCCCGCGCTTCATCACCGGCAAGCTCTACCGCTTCCTCGTGAACCCGATGGAAGGCGACGCCGCGCCAGGTACGAAAGCGGGAGCGGTCTGCACACAGGTCATCGCGCAACTCGCGTCGATGCTCGCGTCGGCGAACTACGAACTCAAGCCGATGCTCCGGACCCTGCTGCTCAGCCAGCACTTCTATTCGCCCGCGAACATGAACGCGCACGTCAAGAGCCCCGTCGAACTCGTCGTGGGCCTGGTGCGCTCGCTGCACACGCCGGTGCGCGACCTGGGCATCCTCAACGACGCCCTCGACCTGATGGGCCAGAACCTGTTTTTTCCGCCGAATGTCGCCGGCTGGGCCGGCGGCCGCTCGTGGATCAACACCTCCACACTCTTCGTCCGCCACAACGTCGCCAACTTCCTCATCAACGGCAAAATGCCCAAGGGCTACGACCCGCTCGCGGCGGTCGATCCCTACGACCCACTCGCCCTCCTCGCCGACGTCGAGACCGCGACGCCGGGAAAAGCACGCGAGCCCCAGACCGTCGCACGCTATCTCATGCGCTTCATGCTCGGCGTCGATCCCAGCACCCAGCAGCTCAACCAGGTCACCACATATCTCAAGAGCACCGACGGCGGCGTCAGCTCCGAGTCCCTCCGGCACACCCTGGCCCTGATCGCCACGATGCCGGGGTATCAGGTGTGTTGAACGGGGAAGGCACGAAGGCACGGAGGCACGAAGAAAGACCGCCCCCGTGCGCCGCACTTGACCACTCGACCACTTGACCACTCGACCACTCGACCACTTCGCCACTCCGCCACTCGACCACTCCCTCCCCCAATGAACACCCCCTACTCACGCCGAGCATTCCTCACCCGCGGCATCACCCTCGCCTCCGCCGCGTGGACCGTCCCGGCGTTCATCGATCTCTCCGCCCGAGCCCTCGCCGCCCAGGTCACGCCCGGCCACACCTCAAACCCCGGCGCCGCCGACGACCGCATCCTCGTCGTCATCCAACTCGCCGGCGGCAACGACGGCCTCAACACCGTCGTCCCATTCGCCGAACCCGCTTACTACAAATCACGACCCGCCATCGCCGTTCCACAAGACCAGGTCCTCCGCCTCTCGGGCAGCGACGGCGTCGGCCTCCACCCCAAACTCAACGCCCTCCGCGAACTCTACGACGAAGGACAACTCTCGATCATCCAGGGCGTCGGCTACCCCAACCCCAACCGCTCGCACTTCAAGAGCATGGACATCTGGCACACCGCCGACCTCTCCGGCACCGGCGAGGGCTGGCTCGGCCGCTACTTCGACAACCAGTGCTGCGGCACCGCCGCCGACGCAGCGAAAGCAGCCCAGGACCTCAACGGCGACGCCGGCATCGCGCTGGGCCGCACCGCCCCGCTCGCCATGGAAGGACGCCGGTTCAAACCCATCGCCTTCGAAACCCCAGACCTCTTCCGCTGGACCGGCGAAGACATCGACGACGAAAAACTCCACGAGGCCTACCGCGCCCTCTCGGGCGTAGCCAGCCGCGCCAACACCGCCCCCGCAAACACCCCAACACACGAACCCGACACCGCCGCCAGTTTCCTCACCCGCACAAGCCTCGACGCCCAGGTCGCCAGCGACCGCATCCGCCGCGCCGTCGAACGCAAGCCCGAAACCGAATACCCCCGCACCCCGCTGGCCCGCCAGTTGATGATGGTCGCCAGCATGATCGCCGCCGAACTCCCCACCCGCGTCTATTATGTGTCCTTAGGAGGCTTCGACACCCACGCCGGCCAGGGCGGCGTCAACGGCACCCAGGCCAACCTGCTCGAAACCTTCGCACAAGCCCTCAAGGCCTTCTACGCCGACTTAAGAAAACAGGAGAACGACGCCAGAGTCCTGACCATGACCTTCTCCGAGTTCGGACGCCGAGTCGGCCAAAACGCCAGCGCCGGCACCGACCACGGCACCGCCGCCCCCATGTTCCTCGCCGGCCCAATGGTCCGCCCAGGCGTCCTCGGCAACCACCCCAGCCTCACCGACCTCGACAACGGCGACCTCAAGTTCACCGCCGATTTCCGCAGCGTCTACGCGGGAATCCTGCAGCAGTGGCTCCGCGCCGACCCCGAAAAAGTCCTCGAAGGCCGCTTCGCCGCGGCGAAGGTGGTGAAGGGGTAGTCGGGGTTCTGGTGCCCTGGTTGAAAGAGGGCTCGGCGCGTCATGCGCTCTTCCAAGCCGTCCAGCCGTCGAGCGACGAGCCCGGCGCTCGACCGGCGCACACCTCGGCAAGCCGGTCGAGCCACTCCGCCGACGGGTGCCCTCGTTCCTTCGCCGTGGCAATCACGCCTGAATAGTCCCATTCGTCCGTGGTGATCTTGTCGGCCGTCACCAGCCGCTTCAGCGCCTTAAGCTCGTCGCGCCAACGGTCGGGCAGTTGGTGGCACACGCCGTACATCGCGATCTCCACGCGCAGGGCCGGCGGGTCGTGGGGCTTCTGGGCCTCCCGGGCGCGGGCGAGCATGCCCAGCCCGGGCTCGATCCGGCCCCGCTTGAGCAGGAACCTCGCATAGTTGCCGAGGGTGTTGGCGCGAGCAGGGTCGGCCTCCAACGCCCGCTTGTACAACGCCTCCGCGCCGTCGTGGTCCTTGCGGACGTCCATCAGGAAGTTCGCGTAGTTGCCAAGTTTATTCGCATGCTTCGGGTCGGCCTCGAGGGCACGCTTGAACAGCGCCTCCGCGCCGTCGTGGTCCTTGCGGATGTTATTCAGAAAGTTCGCGTAGTTGTCAAGGATGGTCGCGTCCTTCGGGTCGGCCTCGAGGGCACGCTTGTACAACGCCTCCGCGCTGTCGTGGGCTTTGCGGACGTTTTTCAGGAAGAGCGCGTAATTGCCCAAGATGGTTGGGTGCTTCGGGTCGGCCTCGAGGGCACGCTGGTACAACGCCTCCGCATCGTCGTACTCCCATCGGACTTCGTGCAGAAAGAGCGCGTAGTTGCTGAGCAAGGGTGCCGACTGAGGCAGCGCATCGATTGCCTGGCGGAATCGCTTGTCTTTCTCAATCAGGTCCGTTTCAGCGTTAATCAAGGCGTGCCACTGCCACCACGCTCTCTTGCCTGTGCCGCGCTGAATCGTCGACTGCACCGCCTCGGTGATTGCTTTCGACGACTCGACCGCGAGATCGGCGGACGCGAGTTCCGCCGTTGAAGCTCCCGGCCTGGCGCGCGCGGCCTCTTGCGTCTGTCGCGCTCGTTCGTTGCGTTCCGCCATGTCCTTTCGGATATCGTCGGCCTGCTTGCCGAGCCGTTCGGATCGCTCCGTCGCGCGTTTGATCAGCACGTCCTTCGGCACCTCGTACCTGAGACGATCGCCGAGCAGGAACATGACTTCATCAAAACCCGGGATCGGGACCAGGCGGCCCGCCTGGCGCTTCACAAAGCGGCGGACCTGTTCGGTGGGGCCCGATCCGCCTTCGATGTAACACCAGTAGACGCCGCCGGGGATGGATTTCTCTGGGAGATTGCTCAGGAACGTCATCAAACTCGGGTCATTCCCGCCGTAGCCGATCACGATCGGCGTCATGTGCCTGAACAAGCGCGTCAACGCGTCCTCGAACTCGGGCGGCAGCTTGGCGACATCTTCCGTGGTGCTCTTGGGTTCCAGAAGCAGGTCGCGGTGCACCTTCACGACCATCGGGCGGTCGACGTTGGGGCGGACGAACCCGGCGAGCGACTCGTGTCCGCAGACCAGCGGCTGTTTCTTGCCGAAGGCCAGCAGCGAATCGGCGACGAGATTGTCGAAGTTGGTCGTGACGACGATCCGGTGGTGCGTCTCCTCAAGGATGCGGCTGAGGAACGCGTAGCCGAGGCTCGGCTCGGCGTCCGCCATCTGCGCCTGCAGGTACGCGTAGCCCGACTCCGGGTCGTCGCCGAACATGCGCCGGTAGAGTTCGGAATACGAAGCCGCGGGGTTCTTGGGGTCGTAGCCTTTGATGCCGAGGGTCTGGTCGTTGGCCCAGTCTTGCCCGTCGCCGAAGGTGTCGGCGGTGGCGTCGATGTAGAGCGTGCGGACCCAGTCCCGGACCATCTCCGGGGCGGTCTTGATGCCGCTGGTCTTGGACGCGCCGGAGCCGAGGAGGAACCCAAACGAGCGGGACCTTTGGTCGTTGTGGGTGGTGAAGAAACGGCTGGCCAGGCCGACCAGCGAAATGGGCTGGGACTCGCCGTTGGATTCAACCGGCGCTGGGTTGCTCGGCTTTGCTGGTTTCTTGGCCATTCACGATGCTCCAAGGCGGTCGCCGGTCCACTCGCTCCACTCGACACAAGAGTATCATTCGCCGCAGCATGTGAAGTCAGATTGCTGGTTGCGCGTGGTCGCGCCGGGATTCTCATTACCTTGTAGCATGCTAGCCCGAGTCCGTGCGCCGGGCGATCGGATACGCAGGCCGTCGATCCCTCGGCGGCGGCTCCTTGCGTGCCCCGCCCTGTCGGATTGGGCGGCGCGACATCGACGCCGCGGCTGGACTTGCGAGGACGGCGGGGTGGTACTGAGCTCGCGCCGTGCCACCGAAGTCCGTTCCGACGGACCTCAGTGCTCCTCTCCTGTCGGTGGCGTCCGTCGTGCCGACCACCCCTCCGATCCATCCGCCCGTAGTGACCCACCCCGCGCGCCCAAAACGGTCGCCGTGCCATTTCCGGCCAAAACTTCATAAGACACGTCCAACCCAATACCCACCAAGCACTTACCGCCACTCAGCCCCAAACACACTCACTCACGCTGTGCGCCAAGACCGGGGCGCGGGGGGAAGATATGGAGGCCCACTCGCCCCAGCGACCAAGCCTCCGACCAAAGCCAAAGCCGGCCGGCCAAGCCGAAGGTCACAACTCGTTCCGTCGGCATCAGGCCGGTTCGCACAAGTCTTCGACTCGTGCCTCTTGCCTCATGCCTCTTGCCTTCCCGCGAGCCGAAAGGCCCGCCCTCCCACGATGCAACTCCGAAGCGCCTCAAAACGCCTCGGCGAAACATCGAACGGGAAACCCACCCCCAGGGACGTGCCACAAGCTTGGCGCTCGCGCCAAACTCGTGCCCACGCTCCCACCACCCACGCGCGTGGGCTTCAAGCCCCAAGCCTCAAGCCCCACCCACACCCCCCACCGGCAAATCACGAATCTCCGTCCTCACATCCCACAACTCCGGAAACAGCCGCGCCTCGATCATCCGCCTCAAAAACGGCACGCCCGAACTCCCGCCCGTGCCCGTCTTGAACCCGATGATGCGCTCGACCGTCTTCATATGACGGAACCGCCACAGCGAAAACTGTTGGTCCACGTCCACAAGCTTCTCGCACATCTCGTACGCATCCCACTGCGAAGCGGGGTTCTCATAAATGCCCTGGAACACCGGGATCAACTCGGCATTCGCCTCGTACGCCGCCGACCAGTCCCGCTCGACGCACGACGCCGGCACGGGCATCCCACGCCGCGACAGATACCGCAGGAACTCGTCGTACAAACTCGGCGCGCGAAGATCATCCTCCAGCGGCCCCTTCAACTGCGGCTGGTGCGCAAAAACCCCCAGCGCCTTCGCGTCCTTGTTGCCCAGCAAAAACTCGATCGTCCGGTACTGATGGCTCTGGAACCCGCTCGCCGGGCCCAGCACGCCGCGGAACTGCGCATATTCCGTCGGCGTCAACGTCTCCAGCACCGCCCACTGGTTGAACAGCTGCGCCTGGATGTGCTTCACCCGCGCCAGCACCTTGAAGCACGGCTCCAGCCGATCGGCGCGCACATGCGCGATCGCCGAGCGCAGCTCGTGGATCACGAGCTTCATCCACAGCTCGCTCGTCTGGTGCTGCACGATGAACAGCAGCTCGTCGTGGTGCTCGGGCTTCGACCGCGGCGTCTGCGCGCTCAGCAGCACATCCAGCTTGAGATAGTCAAAGTACGTCAGCCGCCCGGCAAGATCGGTCTTGATGCTGGCTTCAAACTCGCGTGCGCTCATCGCGGTGCTCCTGCGGCCAATCCGCCCGGAACGACGGCCCCACCCAGCGTACCGCGCGGAACCGCCCCGTGCGGCACGCCGAATCGAGACACATGTTCCCGCGAACCTCACAACCCCGAAGCGCCGTCTTCAATCGGAGCAACCTCGGCATCAGCCACCTGCTCGTGCGCATGCTGCGGGGCCTCGGGCCCGCCGAACGGGCCGCCCGCGCGGAGCAGCGCGCCCGCGTCGAACTCCGGCTCGTCACGGTGTCCAACGGCTACCACATGCTCGAATCACGCCAGTGCGGCGAGCCGCTCATCCGAATGGAAGCGATCAGCACAACGAGCCCGCAGCGTGAGCGACGGGTCTGTGATCGACGGTGAGCAACCGGCTTCTCCAACCCATTCTCTGACGCTCGGGGCTCGTCCGTCGGCAGCCTCACGCCGTCGCCGCCGCTCGGTCGCGTGCGGCCCGGTCGGATTTCTTGCGCTGCGACTCGTCGAGGATGCGCTTGCGGACGCGCACGCTGGTGGGAGTAATCTCGACGAGCTCGTCCTCTTCGACATATTCGAGGCACTGCTCGAGCGACATCTTGCGCGGGGTCTTGAGGCGGACGAACGCCTCCTTGGTTGCTTCGCGGAAGTTGGTGAGCTGCTTGGCGCGGGTGATGTTGACGACCAGGTCGTTGTCACGGTTGTGTTCACCGATGACCATGCCCGCGTAGACCTTGTCCTGCGGCTCAATGAACATCACGCCGCGCTCGGACAGCGCCTCAATCGAGAACGCGGTGGCGGTCCCGCCGTCGAGGCTGATGAGGACGCCCTGGCCGCGGCCCGGGAGTTCTCCCTGCACAGGGGCGTAGCGCTCAAAGGCGTGGTGCATGATGGCCTCGCCCTGGGTGGCCGTGAGGAGGCGCGAGCGCAGGCCGATGAGGCCGCGGGAAGCGATCTCGAACTCCATGTGGGTCATGGTGTCGCCGCGGGGCTCCATGGTCTCGAGGATGCCGCCGCGAGCCCCGACGAGTTCCATGCACGAGCCGACGTGCGCGTTGGGCGCGTCGACGACGAGGTACTCGATGGGTTCGTGCAGGGTGTGGTTGATCTCTTTGGTGATGACCTTGGGCTTGCCGACGCTCAGCTCGAAGCCCTCGCGGCGCATGTTCTCGATGAGGATGCCCAGGTGCAGAAGCCCGCGCCCGGAGACCTGGAACTCGTCGCCCATCCCGAACTCGACCTTCAACGCCACGTTGTGCTCGCACTCTTTGAGCAAGCGCTCGCGGATCTGGCGGCTGGTGACGTACTGGCCTTCCTGGCCGGCAAACGGGGAGTCGTTGACGCGGAAGATCATCGTCAGCGTCGGCTCATCGACCTTCACCGGCGGGAGCGGCTTGGGATCGTTCACATCCGCCAGGGTGTCGCCGATGTCGATCTTCTCGATGCCGATCACGGCGCAGATGTCGCCCGCCTCGACCTGCTCGACCTCTTGACGACCAAGCCCGCTGAAGGCCATGAGCTTGGCCGCCTTGGCGTTGCGCCGCTCGCCGTTGCGATCAAGCACGGCGATGGTGGTGTTCCGCTTCAGCACGCCGTTGAACACCCGCCCGATGCCGATGCGCCCGACATACTCGGAGTAATCAAGGCTGGTGACGAGCATCTGCAGCGGCGCCTCCGGGTCGCCCTGCGCCTCGGGCACATGCTCGACGATTGCCTCGAACAGCGCCCGCATGTCGGTCGTCTTGTCCTTCCAATCGTTGCTCGCCCACCCGTCACGCCCGGCGGCGTAGACCACCGGAAAATCCAGCGCCAGATCGTCCGCCCCCAGTTCAACCAGAAGATCAAACACCTCACCGGGAATCTCACCCGGACGGCCGTCGGGGCGGTCGCACTTGTTCACAACCACCAGCGGCTTGAGCCCGGCCTCGATCGCCTTGCTCAGCACGAACCGCGTCTGCGGCATCGGCCCCTCGGCGGCGTCCACCAGCAGCAGGCACCCGTCGGCCATCCGCAGCACACGCTCGACCTCGCCGCCGAAATCAGCGTGGCCCGGCGTATCAACGATGTTGATGCGGAACTGTTCGCCTTTGAGGTTGGAGTAGGTGACGGCACAGTTCTTCGAGAGAATCGTGATCCCGCGCTCGCGCTCGATGGGGTTCGAGTCCATGATGAGCCCGTGCTGCCCGCCCGCGAGCTTGTCGAGCTCACCGACGCGGAAGTTGCCCGACTGCTTGAGCAGCTGGTCGACGAGCGTCGTCTTGCCGTGGTCGACGTGGGCGATGATGGCGACGTTGCGGAGGTTGCGGTGGGCGGTATCGCGGGTCATGGATGGTCCCTGCGTGTTAGCGGGATTGGATCGTGAAGGATATGGATGCGGGCCCCCGAACGGCGTCAAGCATAGGCGCGCCGAACGGGCCGAGCCCCGCTCCTATCATCGGTTCCTATGCCCAACGCACCCGCCGGCCCTGTTGTCCGCCCTTCCGCTCCGTCGTCCGGCGCTGGCTCGGCGCTGTCGTCGTCGCCCGAGTTCGCCGCCGCGGTGCTCAAGCGCCTCGGCGTGAGCGATGATCCGCGCGTGGTCGCGCCGCCGGCGGGCCTCGCGCCGTCGCAGTTGCCCCCGCAAGACAGCTCGGTGGTGTGGTCGTGGAACCCCGCGACGGGTCGCATCCTCGCCGGCTACCGGCTGCACACGCGGGCCGAAGCCGACGCCGCGATCGCCAAGGCCGTTGCGGCGCAGAAGCAGTGGGCCCTGCTCCCCGCGCCCAAGCGCGGCGAGATCGTCCGGCGCATCGGCAACGCTTTCCGCGACCAGCTCGACGATCTCGGCGCGCTGGTCACGCTCGAGATGGGCAAGATCTTCGCCGAAGGCAAGGGCGAGGTGCAGGAGTGCGTCGACATCGCTGACTTCGCCGTCGGCCTCTCGCGCCAGTGCTATGGCCTGACGATGCCCAGCGAGCGCCCCAGGCACCGCATGATGGAGCAGTGGCACCCGCTCGGCACCGTCGGCGTCATCACCGCCTTCAACTTCCCGATCGCCGTTTGGGCATGGAACGCGATGCTGGCGGCGGTGTGCGGCGACAGCGTGATCTGGAAGCCCAGCTTGTTCACGCCCCTCATCGCCGTCGCTGGCACGAAAGTCGCGCACGACGTGATGCGCTCGCAAGACCTTTGGAAGCCGACGGGCGGCGTGAAGCCCGAAGACCTGTTCCCGCTGCTCATCGGCACCGACGCCGACGTGAGCGAATACATGGTGAATGATCACCGCGTGCCGCTGATCAGCGCGACGGGCTCGTGCCGCATGGGCAAGCGCGTGGGCGAGGTGGTGGCGCGGCGTCTGGGCCGCGTGCTGCTCGAACTGGGCGGCAACAACGCGATCATCGTCATGCCGGACGCCGACATTGATCTGACAGCCCGCGCCATCGTGTTCGGTGCCGTCGGCACCGCCGGCCAGCGGTGCACGACCACACGCCGCCTGCTGTGCGTGGGCGGCACCGCCGACACGCTGCTCCCGCGCCTGCTCAGCGCATACAAGACCGTCCGCATCGGCGACCCGATGGCCGACGGCACGCTCATGGGACCGCTCATCCACGACAACGCCGTGCAGCAGATGCGATCCGCCATCGGCAAGGCGCAGGAGGAAGGCTGCCAGGTCCTCTGCGGCGGCACGCCCGGCGTCGACCGCTTCGTGCACGACCCCGGCCACTTCGTCGAGCCCACCATCATCCGCGTGCCCAAGGGCAAGAGCCCGAGCATCGCCAAGGAAGAGACCTTCGCGCCGATCCTCTATGTGTTCGAGCATGACACGTTCGAGGAGGCGCTGGCCGCGCACAACGACGTGCCCCAGGGCCTGTCGAGCGCGATCTTCACCGATTCGGTGCGGACGGCGGAACGGTTCCTCAGCCACGCCGGCAGCGACTGCGGCATCGCCAACATCAACCTCGGCACCAGCGGCGCCGAAATCGGCGGCGCGTTCGGCGGCGAAAAAGAAACCGGCGGCGGGCGCGAGTCCGGCTCGGACTCGTGGAAGGCCTACATGCGCCGGCAGACCAACACCATCAACTTCGGGACGGACTTGCCGCTGGCGCAGGGGATTACGTTTGGGTGAGTTGGCCGCTTGAGGGACCCTCGCTAAATGCGTTGCTCACTTGGGCAACCACGGCAGCCGCGCCCCATGCCGAACGTGCAGCACATGCACAAGCCCGCTCTTTGCAACAAAGAGGATGCGGTGCGAGCCGAACATCAGTTGGCGGATGGCGAGGTCGAACGCGGCGGATTCAGGGGCGAGCGGGCAGCGCTCCGGCATCGAGGCGAGGGAGTCGATGGCGCTCTCAATCCCGTCGATCCATCTCGCGGCGTTGAGCGGGGCACCCTGCTCCGCGATCCAGCGGGCGGCCTCTCGGATGTCGGAGGCCGCCTGAGCTTCGATGATGACGCGGTGCTTCATGCCCGCTTCTTGGCGCGAGGCGGCAGCCCGAGCTCGCGGCGCAGGCCGGCGAAGAACGCCGCCGAGTCGCGCCCTTTGCCGCGCTTCATTGAGTCAAGCCCGCGGCTGATGCCCTCGACGGCTTCGGCGGCTTCGAGCGCGTCGAGAAGGCGCTGGTAGGCCTCGGCGTCCTGCACCACCAGCTCGGGGCGGCCCTCAACGGTCAGCACCGTGGGCAGGCCGGATTTCTTGAGACGGCTCCGGAACGCCGCCGTGTTGCGCTTGAAGTCCGTCAGCGGGTGGATGTGGTCGAGGTGGATCATGGGCGGCTCCGTCGGCGTGGTTCAAGAGGGCGAGCGCGGGTCGGGCATGTGATTCCGCCGTCCGCATCACCGAAGCATCTCCGGGAATGCTATCATCAACGCCGTTTCGTCTCCAGCGTCGAGGTCCGCCCTTTGTTTCGCATGAAGAGTGCCGCCGACATCACGAGCCCGCTGTCAGTCATCACCATCGGCAACTTCGACGGTGTGCACCTCGGGCACGCCGCGTTGGTGCGCCGGGCTCGAGCGGTCGCAGAGGAGCTCAATGAAGCAGTCGGCTCGGAGAGCCGACCTACCAGCCGCTGCCGCGTCGTCGCGCTGGCGTTTGATCCGCACCCCGCCGCCGCGCTCGCGCCCGGGTCGGCCCCACCGGTGGTCACGGGATGGGCGGATCGCAAGGCGCTGCTCCTGGCGGCGGGCGCGGACGAGGTGAAACGGCTGACACCCACGCCGGAGCTGCTCTCGCTCGCCCCTGAAGCGTTTCTCGATCGCGTCTGCGCCGAGTGGAACGCCGTCGGCATCGTCGAGGGGCATGACTTCCACTTCGGCAAGGCGCGAGCGGGTACGCCGGCGGTGCTGTCGGCGTACGGCGCGGCACGGGCAGTTCGCGTCGAGATTGTCGAGCCCGTGCTGGTTGACTTGTGCGACCAGACGCTCGTGCGTGCCTCGAGCACCGTGGTGCGGTGGTTGCTCGAACACGGGCGCGTCGCCGATGTCCACCGCGTGCTGGGCAGGCCGCACGCCGCGCGCGGCACGGTGGTGAGGAACGACCAGCGCGGGCGCACGCTCGGTTTTCCCACGGCGAACCTTGATCCGTCGAGCCTGGGCGGAACCATGCTCCCGCGCGACGGCGTGTACGCCGCGCTGGCGCTGCTGCCCGGTGAGGCCGGCGCGCGCCCGGCGGCGGTGCATGTGGGCCCGCGCGCGACGTTCGGCCAGCCGCAGCGCGTGGTCGAAGCGCACGTCATCGGCTGGCACGGGCCCGCGGCGGGCTCGGCGGTCGAGCAGGAATACGGTTGGCCGCTTCGACTCGAGTTCCTCGCGCCGCTGCGCGAGCCGATGAAGTTTGATGGGCCCGCCGCGATCCGCGCTCAGTTGATGCGCGATGTCGAGCGTGCCGCGGACGTGGCGGCGCGATATCTCGCCGGTGCGCCCGTGGATGCCGGCACGGGTACGCTTGCAGCCTTTTCGACCGTGTGAGGTCGATCCGCCGCCGTTCCCGCAGGACCCCGCTTGAGCACGCCCACCGCCAGCCCGTCCGCTTCGACTGCCCCCGCTGCGGGCCGCGCCGCCGACGAAGCGTGGGGCTCGACGCGCACGCTCGACGAAGTCGCCTCGGCCCTGCGCGCCCTCAAACGCGTGGCGGTGCTCACGCACGCGCGCCCCGATGGTGACGCCGTGGGCTCCACCCTCGCCGTTTCCCGCACGCTGCGCCGCATCGGCGTCGAGGCGTGGCCGGTCTATATGGGCCTGTGGAGCCCGCGCTTCGACGCGGTCGTCGGCAACACGCCCGTCATCCACGCCCACCACCATGCCTGGAAGGACGAGCCGCTCGCCTCGATCCAGCACGTGCTCATCCTCGACACCGGATCGTGGAACCAGCTCGCCGACGCAAGAACGTGGCTCGAACCGCGCTGCCCCAGCGCGATCGTCGTCGACCACCACGCCCACGGCGACGCTTCCGTCGCCCCCGCGCGCTATGTCGATGTGAAGTCCGCCGCGGCGTGCGAGATCGCCGCGGAACTGTGCTGCAAGCTGCTCGGCGTCGCCAGCGCCGCCAAGCTGCCGCAGGACGTCGCCGAGCCGCTGATGCTCGGACTCTCGACGGACACCGGCTGGTTCCGTCACAGCAGCACCAGCGCCCACGTGCTGCGGCTGGCGGGTGATCTCGTCGAAGCGGGCGCGCGGCACAACTGGCTCTACCAGACCGTCGAACAGGGCGACGAGCCAACGCGCCTCAAGCTCATCGCCCGAGCGCTCGGAAGCCTCGAGTTCCTCGAACAGAACCGCGTGGCGATGGTCACCGTCACCACGAGCGACCTTCGTGATTCCGGCGGCTCGCTCGACGACGCCGGCGGGCTCACCGACCTTCCGATGTGCGTCGGCGCGGTGCGCGTGGCGGTGTCGGTGGTCGAGGTCGAGCCCACGCTCACGAAAGTCAGTTTCCGCAGCAAGGCCGGCGGGCTGGATATCGACGTGAACGCCCTGGCCCAAACCCTCGGCGGCGGCGGTCACCGGCACGCGGCGGGCGTCAAGATGCACATGCCGCTGCGTGAGGCGCTCGAGAAAGTCCGTCACGCCGTGGCCCTGGCGTTTTCCAGCGGCGGGGTGACGCCGTGACGCGGGGTTCGCCCTCGCGCCCGCCGCGAGGCGGCGAACGCGATCGAACCGGCGGCGACGACGACCGCGCCGTGCGCGAGAAGCTGCGCGATCTCACCCGCAAGCCCAAGCCGCCGCCGCGCCTCGGCGTTGCCGCGGCGCGCGGCGAAGACCGCGCCAACTTCGACAAGCCGCCGCTGCGAATCCTCACCACCACGCTGTGGGAGTACCCCAGCCAGCACTACGGCCCGCGCGGTGCGGTGCAAGGCGATCCGAACTATGTCGGCGCCACGCCGAGCTGGATCATCTGGCAGCTGCTGCAGCGGTACACGCGCGAGAAGGACCTCGTCGTCGACCCGATGTGCGGCAGCGGGACCACGCTCGACGTGGCACGCGACCTGGGCCGGCGCGCCCTGGGTTACGACCTGCGCCCCACGCGCCCCGACATCTTCCGGGCCGACGCGCGCCGAATCCCCGTCGAAGACCGCAAGGCCGACTTCGTCTTCATCGACCCGCCCTACTCGACCCACGTCGAATACTCCGACGACCCGCGCTGCATCGGCAAGCTCTCGGCGGGCGGGCGGGGGGCGGATGCGGAAAACGGCGCCGAGTATTACGCAGCGATGGAGCAGGTCATCGCCGAGATGTACCGCGTGCTGCGCCCCGGCGGGCACGCGGCGCTCTATGTCAGCGATTCGTTCGAGAAGCCTTCGCCGTCGAGCGGCGAAACCGGGTTCATGCCGATCGGCTTCGAACTCTTCGCGCTGCTCCGCCGCAAGTTCGAACCGGTGGACACCGTCTGCGTGGTGCGCCACAACGAGAAACTCAGCCGCGGCAACTGGCACAAGGCGGCGGAAGAGGGCAACTTCTTCCTGCGCGGGTTCAACTACCTGTTCATCATGCGGCGCGCGGCGGAGGGTACCGGGCGGGGTCGGGGCAACAAGCCCGCGCCGGCGCGTCCGCAGGAACGGTGACGTTGCCACTGAGCTTTCCTCAGGTCGGAGCGATTTCTGTTCAGTCGTAGCGGGTGCTTGCAGAGCCGACGGCGCGAGCCGTCGGTTCGAAGCGAGCGAGACTGCATGCCGTTCGGACCGATCGCTCGCGCGGTCGGCTCTGCGCCGCAACGCTTGCCCTGGATGGCGAGTCAGCGCACCGACCCGAGAACGGGTCCGTGCCCCTTCATACGCATTCCGGGTGAAACTGGGGCTTGCGGTTGTCGTG
>JBJXFG010000089.1:0-25756 GCA_046154665.1 Phycisphaerales bacterium
GCCCCACGGGAGTTCGCTGCGAACCAAGCCCGGGCATGCGCGGCCGGATGAAGCCAAAAACCTCACCCTGCGGTTGGTACTGAATCGGGGAGAAGCGCAGAAGCCAAAGACCTCACCCTGCGGTTGGTACTGAATCGGGGAGAAGCGCACCACGAAACGGAGGCACCGTAAACCTGGCTTGTAGAGCCGGGGAGCGAACTTCCCGGTAACAGGGAGGTGTCGCGGGTGTGGCCGCACGGTGAGTGATGATCGGCTCATGGCTTTAGATCCTCTGATTGAACCAACTCATTGAGAAGGAGGTGATCGTTCAACTACCTCGTAGCACGAGTTTCTCTGCGTTTCCATTGAAGACCATGGGGGTCATGCAATGGCGAGCGACCGTCAAGAGCTTGTGATCGCTTCTCACGGGCACACGCTCCCGAACCGCCCGAGGAAGAACACCAGGTCGGTCGTGTTCACGGCCCCGTCGGCGTTGAAGTCGGCACGCTCCGCGAGTGAACCCGGCGTCACCGGCTGACCGAAGCGCCCCAGGAAGAAGACCAGGTCGGCCGTATTCACCACGCCGTCGGCGTTGAAGTCCGCCCCGCCGCAGGGCGGTGGGATGCGGACAACGTTCGTTGGGTTGGCGATGGTGCCGCCGCTGTTGGTGAGGGTGCGGTAGTACACCCGGCACGAAGGGGCGCTCAGCACCGCGCCGCTCTCGATGATGAGTTTGTCGCAGTAGACGGCCTCGCAAACGGTCTGGCCGTTGTTCGCGTTGTCGCGGGCGTCGGTGGTGCCAACAGAAGCCCCCGCGCCGATGCGCAGCGTGCCGATGGGGAACGACCCCGCGAGCGTGCGGTCCAGCCCCGCCGCGACGTTGCCGCGGTCCAGGCTCATCGCTTCGATGGTCGTGGACCCGCTATCGGGCTTGGCCATGACGAGTTCGGCCTGACGCATGTCGTAGTTCGCGTTGCTGTTGATCGCCGCGTCGTACGAGCCCGCGACGGTCAGACGCCACACGGCGTTGGGAAGCGAAAGGCTCGCGGCGGCACCGGCGATGTAATCGCCCCGGATGAACATGCCGTCGCCCGGGGCGGTGCGGGTGGACTCGGAATCGCGGTAGAACTCGCGGTAGAACGCGATGGTGCTGTCGTCCGATCCCGGCGGCGGCAGCGGCGGGTTCGAGAGCACGCCGTTGATCGTCCCGTTGTTCGTCAGGCTCCCGATCAGGGTGGCGGTGCCGAGTTGCACCGTGATGATGCCGCCGGCGTTGTTGGTGAGGCTGCCGACAAACAGGGTGTTGCCCACGGTGTAGATCCGCCCTGAGTTCAGCGTGCTGGCGTAAACACTGCCGCTGCCGGTGAAACGCCCCGTCGATGCGATGCTCAGCGTCGGCGCGCTGATGCTCGACCCCGTCCAGTTCGTGGCGGCGGAGACGCTCAGTATCCCGCCCGAGACCACGTTCGCCCCCTGGAGTGTGGACAAACCGCTGAGAGTCGTCGCGCCCGCGGTGCTCAGCGTCGAGCCCGGGAGCGTGTTGAGCACGCCGCTGGAGGTCAGCGACCCGGATTGGAAAAGCGAGGCCCCGGGGAAGAGCCGCGTCAGGCCCGAGGCGGTGAGGCTGCTGGACGTCACACTGAGCGTGGCGTCGGTGAACACGTTGAGGGTGGCGTTCGATGTCACCGTCGCTCCCGACAGCCCCGAATAGGACCCGTTGGGCACGCGGACCTCGCCGCCCAGACTGAGTATCGATCCCGTCGCCGCCGACACCGATGAGGAGTCGGCTAGGGTCCACACGCCGCCGGATGGCTGGCTGATCGCGCCCTCGCTAGTGAGCGCGAGTCCCTTGCCTAACAGGTCAATGCTGGGTTCAAGCCCGAACGACGCCGCGGGGGCTCGCACCTGGTGCGTGGACGAGGCGCTGGCGATCGCGCCTCCGATGGTGGGATAGTTCATTCCCAGCGTGAGGTTGCGAACCCGGCTCTGGAACTCCAAGGCACCGGCGTCGGGACGAGCCACGCCGTCATTGTTACCGTCCAGGTTGCGGGGTGTGAGCGCGAGGTCAAGGGGCAGCGGCTCGATCAGGTCGCCGTCGCCGTCGAGATCGCCCGCGTCTGCGGGCAGCGAGGCCGGGTTTCCCAAGTCCACGGCGGACGAGAAGGGCGACCCCAGGGCCACGTTGTCATCGATGGTGCCGAAGACGTTGTCCACGCCGTTGGCGTCGGCGAAGCCCGGGTCGGTGGTCACAATGTTGATGCCCAGGAATCCGCCCTGCACGATGGAATCCGATGCGGTGGCGATGCCGCCGATCTGGGAACTCGTCAGCGCGGTGTTCCCCCACAGGATGCAGTTGCGCAAGATTGGAGCGGGGGCATCCTGCCTGCTGAGCAGGGCGCCCCCCGGTCCAGCCGGGGCGGAGTTGCCCGAAAACGTGCAATGATCGAACCTCGCCGTCGCTCCCGCTGCGGTCTGGATGGACCCGCCCCCCGAGGACGAGCTCGCGGAGTTGCCGGAAAACACGCAGTTCCGGAACGACGTCTCGCTTCCAAACGCCAACGTGCCGACTGGGCTAACAGGCCCAGTGTTGCCGAGAAACCGACAGTTTTGGAACAGACCGGTGCTCCCGGAACCCGCGAAGATCACCCCACCACCCTGTACAACAGACGAGCCGAAACTCACAGTGGCTCCGAAAGTACGGTTCCCGATGAAAGTGCAACCCGTCACTGTGGATCCGCTGAGCATGCGAATGACTCCCAGCCCAGTCAGGTTGTCCCTGACGACGCAGTCACTGATGACGGAGCCGGAGTTCGTGCGGATGGCGGGGGTGATGGAACCGCTCGGGCCTCCGTTCGCACCCGACACCGTCACCCCGTCGACACGAACGCTGCTCGACAGGTCAAGTATGGTCTGCGAATTGTCCGCGCGGTTAGCGAAATTCAGCGCGTCGTCGCCGTTGAAGTCACCGGTGATGATCGTCGGCTGGGACGCGGGGTCGCGGAAGTCCGGCGACGCGGAGGCCACGCCGCCGTAGCCGCCCCTCAAGGTGAACACTCCCGAACCCGTTGAGACGACCAGATTCGTTCCACCCGAGGACAAGGGTGGATAGACGCCCTGGGCCACGCGGAACTCCGTGACCACGCCCCCGGGAATGCCACGGAGATAAATCGCCTCGTGGATCGAGCGCACCGCGGTATTCCAGGATTCGCCAACAGAGCCCCCCGGTGCCGTGCTAGCACGGTCGACGTAAACCACGGCGGGGACGAACGGAGTGTAAAAAAGCCCTTCATACGCGCCCATGTCAACTACGGGACTGCCGCTGGCGGGATCGTTCAACGCCAGATAATCATCCACCCGACGCGTACCCATCACAAAGTCGCGCTCCAGGGTTTCAGAGACATTTCCATCCTTATCCAGGTCGGTCACGTCGGGCGGGATGCTGCTGTTCAGCCCTTGATCGATGCATGGCGACCCGGGAAGGCCGCGTATGAGTGAGTAGTCGTCGTCCGGGGTGCCGATGACATTGTCCGCACCCTGGGCATCGGTGAACCCGGGATCGGTGCTGACGTTCCCGGTGGCAACCACGGCATTCTGCAGGTCGCAGTACGTGGCGATGAAGCCCCCTCCACTCACGGCGATGCCGGCGTTGCCCGTGGTGGCGGCATTGCCCCACACGATGGTGTTGGTAATGGTCGGGCTGGCTCCATCGATAAAAATGCCGCCACCCGAGCTGCCTGCTCCGATGCTGCTGTTGTTGGCGATGGTGCAGTTGGTCAGGGTCGTGGGGTTGGCCTTCAGACGCAGCGCCGCGCCGGAATCAGCCGAGGTGTTGCCACTGAAGACGCAATTTGTGACGGCGAGGCCCCCCGTGCAGGACTCGTTGAGGAGGCCCGCAGTTCCCGCGGCGGCGTTGTTACCGTAGAAACCACAGTTCACGAACCGGACCGGCCCCAGTGCCTCCACCAACACGATCCCCCCGCTCAGGCCTGAGGAGACGCGGTTCGCGGCGTACGTGCATTGCACGAAATGAACGGCGCCGTTTCCGCTCAGGCAATCCACTGCGCCCGCGCCGAAGATGCTGCCGGTGTTCAACTTGATATTGCACGAACGCACCGAGATGGAACCCCTAATCGCCAGCGCGCCGCCGCCCGTGTTCAGGATGCTCCCGGCTTGGTCGGCGTTCCCCGCCGTGATTGCGAATCCTTCCAGTTCAGCGCCGCTGACCAACTCCGGCACGGTCACCACGTTGACGCTGTTCTCGGTGTTGTTCCCGAAGTTCGCGGTGTCGTTGTTGTTCAGGTCGCCCGACAGCACCGACGGCGTGGCCACGAAGTTCTGGACGTCAGGGGAGGACGCCCCGAACCCCGCGAAGCCGCCCCTCACCGCGACGTTGCTCTTCATCGCGAAGGCGAGCGTCCGCGAACCGCCAACCCCGGCGGGTTTGTATGTCCCCTGCCCCACGCGGACCGTGTCCCCGCTCGCCGCCGCCGCTAATCCCTCTTGCAGCGTCTTGAACGGCACCGTCCACGAAGTGCCCGCGCCGGAGGTGGGCACGGAATCATCCACGTACCATATCGCCCCACACGCAGTGGTCACGGAGCCGAGCACCAACGCAAGCGCCGGAACGGCACGGTACAGCAAATTCTTCATGGATGATTCTCCCTGCCACAGCACGAGTCGACAGCATGCTCAGCGTTCCACGCCGTCCCACAATGCCAACACGCTAGTTGTCTTCCTTCATGAGATCGCCGCTTACAGCGTGACCGGAAACCCCCGGTTCGCAAGGGGAGACCGGGATCGCTACCCCCTAATTGCGCGCCACGCCTAGCCGCTGGGGATCGGCAGCTAGAGAGAGGTCGGGTGCTCCTCACGGGCACACGCTCCCGAACCGCCCGAGGAAGAACGTGAGATCGGGCGTCGTCACCACGCCGTCGGCGTTGAAATCTGCACGCTCCGCCAGCGACCCCGGCGTCGCCACCTGTCCGAACCTGCCCAGGAAGAAGGTCAAGTCGGGCGTGTTGACAACGCCGTCACCGTTGAAGTCGGCCCCGCCGCAGGGCGGTGGGATGCGGACAACGTTCGTTGGGTTGGCGATGGTGCCGCCGCTGTTGGTGAGGGTGCGGTAGTAGACCTTGCACGAAGGTGCACTCAGAACCGCGCCGCTTTCGATGATGAGTTTGTCGCAGTAGACGGCCTCGCAGGCGCTTTGACCGTTGTTCGCGTTGTCGCGGGCATCTGCGGTCGAAACCGCCGCCCCCGCGCCGATCCGCAGCGTGCCGATGGGGAACGACGAGGCCAGCGTGCGGTCCAGCCCCGCGGCGACGTTGCCGCGATCGAGGCTCATCGCTTCGATGGTCGTGGTGCCCGTGTCGGGCTTAGCCATCACGAGTTCGGCCTGTCGCATGTCGTAGTTCGCGTTGCTGTTGATCGCCGCGTCGTACGAGCCCGCGACGGTAAGACGCCACACCGGATTGGGCAGCGACAGCACCGCCGCCGTACCCGCCACATAGTCGCCGCGGATGAACATCCCGTCGCCGGGGGCGGTCCTTGAGGTTTCGGGTTCGCCGTAGAACTCGCGGTAGAACGCGATGGTGTCCCCGTCGGCATCCGGCGGCGGCAGCGGCGGGTTCGAGAGGACGCCGTTGATCGTCCCGTTGTTCGTCAGGCTCCCGATCAGCGTGGCGGTCCCGAGTTGGACGGTGATGATGCCGCCGACGTTGTTCGTGAGGCTGCCGACGAAGAGGGTGTTGCCCACGGTGTAGATCCGCCCTGAGTTCAGCGTGCTGGCGTAGACACTGCCGCTGCCGGTGAAACGCCCCGTCGATGCGATGCTCAGCGTCGGCGCGCTGATGCTCGACCCCGTCCAGTTTGTGACGGCGGTGATGCTGGTGGTGCCTCCAGAGAGAACGGTGGCGCTCTGCAGCGTGGCGGTGCCGCCCAGTGAAAGAGCACCGGTGGTGGAGAGAGTCGAGGCGGGGAGGGCGTTGACGGCGCCGGTTGAAGAAATCGCGCCGGTGGTCGACAGCGTGGACCCGGCGTACAGCCGGATGTTGCCCGCGCCGCTGATGCTGCCGGGCACGCCGGCGGTCAAGGCGGAGTTGTCGAAGACATTCAGAGCGAAGTTGTTGGTGAGGCTCGCGGCGTTGACGAACGCGCTGGCATTGGTCGGCACGCGGAGTTCGCCGTTGAGGGTGATGCTGGGGCCGGAGGAGCCGGTCGGACGCCCGAGGATCGCGCCGTCGGTGAGGGTGTAGCGTCCGCCGCTGGGCTGGGTGAGGCTGCTGTAGCCGGCGATGGTGATGGGCTTATTGGCGAAATCGATGAACGGCTCGCTGCTGAACTGCGACGACGGGGCGATCACGGTGTGGCCCGCCGAGGCGTTCGCGATGGCCTCGGCGATGTTCGACCAGATCGTGTTGGTGCTGAGGTTGATCACACCCGTTGCGGCGAACTCGTAGCACCCCGCGTCAGGAGAAGGGATGCCGCTGAAATCGCCGTCGAAATCGCGGGCGAGGAGGTCGAGGTCGCGGGGGAGGACTTCAGTGGTGTTGGAGTCGCCGTCGAGGTCGGCGACGTCCAGGGGGAGGAGGATCACGCTGCCCAGATCAATCGCGGGCGAGTTGCCGCGGAGGCGGAAGTCGTCGTCGCTGTTGCCGGCGATGTTGTCGGTGCCGTTGGCATCAGCGAAGAGCGGGTCGGTGGTGCGGATGCTGGTTCCCAGTAGAACTCCGCCCTGGATGACCGAGTTGCTGAAGGTGGTGGAACCGGGGGTGCCGGAATAGAGCATCTGCGGGTTGGCCGGGGCGGTGTTGCCCCAGAGGATGGAGTTGTTGATCTGCGGCAAGCCGGTCGCACCACCCACGCAGTAGATCGCGCCGCCCGAGAAGACGGCGGAGTTGCCCGTCAGGGTGCAGTTGTTGAGGGTGAGCGAGGCCGCGCCGTTGGCGTGGATCGCGCCGCCGTGGCCCGAAGTGTTGGCGTTGAAGAGGCAGTTGGTGAACGAGGCGGAGGCATTGTTCTCCAGGAGCACGGTGCCGCCATTTCGGCCCGGCACCATGGGCTCAAATGAGTTCGATAGGAGTGTGCCCCTCGTGAAGCGGCAGTTCACGGCGCGGAGCGTGCTGCCGCGCACATACACGGCGGGGGCGTAGAAAGACGCGTTGCCCTCGAAGTCACAGTTTGACATCGTGAGCGTGAGCGCGTTGTCATTCTGAAGAATAGGGGTAAACCCGACGTACGAGTCGCGGATCACGACGCTGCGGAACACGATGTTGGGGCTGTACAACTCGAACAACGAGTTGTTATTGAAGTTCCTGTGGAACCGCAGGCCGTCGAACACGGTCCCGATGCCCGCGGACGACACTGAGATGTTCACACCGCGGTTATCCGAATACGCAGGCAGGTTCGGATCAGTGAGCGTTGGCGGGTCGTTGCCCAGCACATCGCCATCGAAGATGGTGGGGAACGCGTTGGGATCCCGGAAATCCGGTGAAGCGCTGTTTCGCCCTGCGAAACCCCCGCGTATGGCCAGATTGGGGCGACCGACATCGAAGGCGAAGTTGCAGTCATACCTACCGCCCGCGATGCGGACCTCGGTCACGGTCGACGGGAAGCGGTTGGCGAGCACAACGGCGAGGTCAATCCGGTTGATGGCGCGGGCCCAAGAACTGCCTGCGGACTCATTCGATTCGTTCGAGCCCGTTGCATCGACGTAGATGACCGAACCTACGACGTCAAAGGTGCCGACCCGCTCGAACGCGCCCATGTCGAGCGGGGGCGTCCCCGCCACGGGGCCGTCCGCGATCAGGCCGTGCTGGGCGAAACGTGTGCTGGTTCCGCTCTGGCCGCTGATCGCCGTGGGCCAGGGTTCGGCGGTGTTGGCGTCGTTATCGAGGTCGGCGAAGTCGGCGGGGAGTGCGGCGGCGTTGGCGACATCGACACCCGTGCCGCCATAATAACCAGCGAAGAGCACCAACTCGTCGTCCGGTGTCCCGGTGATGTTATCGGGGCCGTCGAGGTCGACGAAATAGATTTCCTCGTCGTTGATGTTGCCGGTGCCGATCTCGCCGCTCCTGTAGTTGTAGGTGGCGGTGGTGTTGCCCAGGATTTCGTACTCGTCGAGAAAGAAAGCAGTATTGGCAAAGACGCAGTTGGTGACGCTGAAGCCGCTGGAGGCATATGAGCCTACCCCCCTCGCGACGGTGAACGAGTCGGGCGTGACGGTGTTCGAGGCCAGCGAGCAGTTGATCATCGACGACGTGCCAGCGGAGGCTCCGACGCCAACGGCGCCGCCGCCCAGCCCTCCGTTGGCCACCACGCTGTTGCCGGTGAAGACACAGCCGACGATGGTGGACGGGCCGTTGATCCACAGCGCCCCGCCGCCGGTGTTGGTGGTGGCGGCGGTGAGGGTGTTGCTGTGGAAGCGGCAGTTGGCCATGCGGGCGCCGGCACCGTTGCTCAGGCTCACCGCGCCGCCCCACTGCCCGGACCTGTTTCTGTAAAAAACGCAGCGTGCGTAGGTGGAGGTGTTGGTTCCCCGGTGGTCCACGGCCCCGCCGAAGGAGGCGGCATGGTTGTCGGTGAACCAGACGTTGATGGCGTTAAGGGTGGTGCCGATGCCGACGAACATCCCGCCGCCGGTGGTGGAGCCGGAGCTGGAGTTGCCGGCGGAGATTTGGAGGTTCTGGAGTATGACGGTGATGGTTCCGGCCGTGGTGACGACACGGAGCGAGTTCTCGGTGTTGTTGGCGAAGTCGGGACCGTCGTCGCCGTTGAGGTCGCCGCTGAGGACAGTGCTGGCGGCGCTGCCGCAGACACTGTCGGGAGAATTGAACGGATCGTTGTAGCCGCAGTACCCGCCCTTGATGGTGACGGACTTGTTGATGGTGAAGGTGGCGGAGCGGGAGCCGCCCGGACCAGCGGGTTTGTAAGTGCCGCGCCCAAGCCGGATCTCGTCGCCGCTGGCGGCCGCGGCGGTGAGAGCGGCTTGCAGCGTGTTGAACGGGCTGGTCCAACTGGTGCCCGTGCCGCCGGCGGGGGCGGAGTCATCGACGTACCAGATGGCGGCGTTGGCATGGTCAGACCCCATGCCGAGCAAACAGATGGCGAGAATGGTGATTCGTTTGAGCATGGTTCTCTCCCGCGGGTTTCAGAAACAAGGGTCGAAAGGATTTGTGGAAGGGATCGAGCGCCGATTTCAAAGCATTTTCTTCTCTGCGGCGATGATCGCCGACATG
Source organism: Phycisphaerales bacterium (assembly GCA_046154665.1). Taxonomy (GTDB): domain Bacteria; phylum Planctomycetota; class Phycisphaerae; order Phycisphaerales; family UBA1924; genus JAFLCM01. Next base: position 9,216 of record JBJXFG010000089.1, read on the forward strand.
GACGGGGTTCACAGCGCGGAGGCGGAGCCGGCCATGCGCTCGTGCGGTCGCTGGTTTGGAGGCGGCCGGGCCTTCGGGCAGCGGTGTTTGTCCCGGCGTCATGGGCACGCCTGCCCGAACCCCGCCAGGAACAGGAGAAGGTCATTCGTGTTGACGGCTCCGTCGGAGTTCAGGTCGCGCGAACGGGCGTCTGAGCCGACGGGGGCCGCCTGACCGAAGAAACTCAGGAACTGCGTGAGATCGGAGGTGTTGACAAGGCCGTCGCAGTTGATATCGACACGGCAGACCGTCAGCAGAGCACCGCTGCTCGCCGCTGCGCCGCACCCTCCGGAAGCGACGAGGCGGACGATCGTCCCGTCTGCCGCGGTCGGCGGTGCCGTGATGGCCAGGCTGGGTGTTGTTGCGCCGGAGATCGTGCCCAGAGCGGCACTCTGGCCGTCGGTGAGAACCGTCCATATGCCCCCGGAGCCGGGGAGCTGGACCTCCCACTGGTACGCGAACGGCGTTGCTCCGGCGGCGCTCCCCGTGAAGTTGGTCGCTGCGCCGCCGCACGCCGTCGTGGGCGAAGGGTGCTGCGCGATCGAGGTCGGGGGGCGCACGGTGAGGAGGGCAGTGGGGGTCACCAAGGGAGTGCCGCACACGGTGGCGGAGCAGGAATAGGTCCCCGCCGCGCCGGCCTGGACATTGGTGAGGGTCAGGATACTTGTGGCGGCGGTCGGGTTGACCGCGGTATCGATCAGGACGCCGTTTTTCCGCCATTGGTAGGTGATGAACTGAGCTTCGACCTTGGCCGCGAAGTTGACGGTTTCACCGGGGCAGGCCGAAGCATTGGCGGGGACGAGGGAGAAGGGGCTGCCGATCTTGACGGTGTAGTTGAAGGTATCGCACTGCTCGTTGTTTGCGGTGCCGGGTTCGGTGGTGAAGGAATAGGTCTCGCCCGCTTGGACGCAGCGGACTGATGTCGCGAAGTTTTCGCCGCGCTGCGGCACCGCCTGCGTAAAGAAGGAGATATCGTTGTTGCGGGTGGCGCGGGCGACGATGCCGTCGCCGCAGAAGTCGGCGATGTCTTCCACGTAGAGTTCGAAACGAACCGGCGCGGTGCGATCGCACAGCCAGCGCCGCACCGCCCAGTTGACTTGGGGCGTTCGCCCCGCCGCGAGGCCGTTGGGGTGCATGAGTTCGGCGTCCACCGCGGTCCAGAAGAGGAGAGGATCACGGTGCCAGAAGGGGTCGACGCTGTTCCCAAATGGGGGCGGGGGCGCGGCGAAGAGCGGCAGAGGCTCAAAGTCCGCCGCGGTGAACGCCACCCCCGGGTCGCCGTCGTAGAAGCCGTACGACCAACCGTTCTGGCCTTGGACCCCTGAGAACTGCGCGGCGGAATCGGCAAAGACATCGCCGGGACGGCAGTACGCGGCCTTGATGGTGGCGGGATTTGTCGCGGCGGTACACACCGTGCCGGTGATAACCGCGTCATAGACCCCCGCATCGGCGGCGGTGAAGATGGGAATGTTGAGCGTCGTGCCGGTGGCACCGGGGATGTTCACACCGCCTTTCCGCCACTGCTGCGAAAGGCCGCCTGTGGCCTGGAAGCGCAGGGTGAGCGGAAAGCCGAGGCACCCGGACGTGGCTTGGGGCTGGATGGTCACGATCGGTGCCGGGCTGAGGGTGAGCGTGGCGGCGTTGCTGACTGCCCCCCCACAAACCTGAGTGGTGGAGAGGCAGCGGACGTAGTACGTGGTGATGTTCTCGCACAGCGTGATGATGATGCCGACATTGGGCGAGTTGTTGACCGTGACGCGAGCGGTCCCGGGGACGCCGTTCGAGCAGTCCACCAGGTTGGTGGGGCTGGTGGTGAGCGACGTAAAAGTCCCCTGCGGGCTGGTGCTAACCTGCCAGGTGTAGGAGATCACGGGGTTACCGGGAGCCGTGGCGAGCGCCGAGAAGTTGATCGCCTGGCCCGCGCAGCCGCTGGCGGCCTGGGGTTGCTGGGTGAAGGCACCGGGGCCGATCACGCTCACCAGAGCCGGGGCGCTGATCACCGAGCACGAGCCGCTGGCCACGACGACGGTGTACTGTCCGCTCTGAGAGACCTGGGCGTTGATGGGGGTGTAAAACGGCAGCGTGGCCCCCGGAAGGGCGACGTCGTCCTTGCGCCACTGGAAGGTAAGATTGGAGCCGCTCGCTCCGACGCTTAAGAGGATTGAGTTGCCCACGCAGACCGTTTGCGGCTGCGGCTGGGTGTTGATGACCGGCGCGGTCCCCGCTGTCAGGCTCACCTGCACACTGCTCGAGTCGAGCGAGCAGCCGTTGCTGGAGACGGTGCAGAGGTAGAGGCCGGCATCCGCGGCGGTTGCATTTGCTTTGGTGTAAATGGCGGCGGTGGCGCCGGTGATGCTCACGCCGTCCCTCTTCCACTGGTAGGAGAGGTTCGGGCCCGTCGCGGCCACGCTCAGTTGGAATGTTCCGCCCGAGCACGTGGTGGCCGGATCGGGCTGATCGGTGATGGTCGGCGGGTCGCAAAGACCCGCAAAGACATACGCGGCACCGGACAAAGTCGCGCTGTTATTGGACTGGTTGCCGTTCACCCCCGTGGCGTTGCTCGACTCGAACGGCGCCCCCACCACGACGGTGCCGCCCGAGATCGCCACCTGCCGGCCAAACCAGTCCCCTGCGCCGGTATTCGATGCTTTAACGTACGCCTGAGGGCTCCAAGCCGTGCCGCCGGGGATACGCCCGAAGACATACGCGGCACCGGAGTCCGTCGCGTTGTTGTTGGACGCGTCCCCGTTCACTCCCGTGGCGGCGCTGTCCTCTAATAGCGCGCCCACAACGATGCTGTCGCCCGAAATCGCCACGGACGTGCCGAACAGATCTCCCGAGCCCGTGTTGGAGGCCTTCAGATACGCCTGCTGGCTCCAGGATGCAGTCCCCGGCGCGCGGACAAAGACGTACGCGGCCCCGGATACATCAGCGTCGAAATTGAACTGATCCCCGTTCACTCCCGTGGCGTTGCTCCTTTCGTAGAGCGCCCCGACAATGACCGTTTCATTGGAAATCGCCACGGCGACGCCGAATTCATCGCCCTGCAGGGTATTGGATGCCTTCAAGTACGCCTGCTGGCTCCAAGTGGCACCTCCGGGAGTGCGGACGAAGACATAGGCGGCGCCTGAATCGGTGGTGCTGTTGTTGCTTTGGTTGCCGTTCACGCCCAGGGCGTTGCTGTCCTCACGCAGCGCACCGACCAGGATCGTGTCGCCGGAGATCGCCACCGACAGGCCAAAGTTATCATCCGCGCCGGTATTGGAGGCCTTCAGGTACGCCTGCTGGCTCCACGCGGCGCCCCCGGGGGTGCGCACGAAGACATAGGCGGCGCCTGATCCGGGAGCGCTGTTGTTGCTTTGGTTGCCGTTCACGCCCACGGCGTTGCTGTCCTCGTATGGCGCACCGACAACGATCGTGTCGCCGGAGATCGCCACCGACAGGCCAAAGTCATCATCCGCGCCGGTATTGGAGGCCTTCAGGTACGCCTGCTGGCTCCAGGTTGCCCCGCCCGGTGCTCGCACAAAGACGTAGGCGGCGCCTGAATCGCGAACGCTGTTGCTGCCTTGGTCACCGTTCACCCCAAGTGCGCCGCTGTCCTCGCTTCCCGCACCGACAACGATCGTGTCGCCCGAGATTGCCACCGACGAGCCGAAGAAGTCATTCGCGCCAGTATTGGAGGCCTTCAGGTAGGCCTGCTGGATCCAGTGTGAGCCACCCGCGGCACGCACGAAGACATAGGCGGCGCCGGCTCCCTGGGCGCTGCTGCCGCCTTGGTCTCCGTTCACGCCGGTCGCCTCGCTGTCCTCATCAGGCGCACCCACGACAACCGTGTCACCGTCCACCGCCACGGCGCTTCCGAACCAGTCGTTCGCCTCCGTGTTCGACGCCTTCAGATAGGCCTGCTGCGCGACAGGGTCGATGGTCACGGGGTAGACCGCGCCGGCATCGTCGACGGTGAGAACGAGTTCCTGACGGTCGGCCCCCCCCACGTCGAACCGCGCGGGCAGCATCGCGCCCGTGCTGTCGAATACCTTGAGCCCGTCATAGTTCACCACCGCCGCGCCGCGCTCGTCGACGAAGGCCACGTCGCGCCCGTCACTCCGCACGATCGGAGCCAGCCCGCCGCGCACCGCGAGGGTCAACCGGAGCAAGCCGGTGGAGCCGTCTCCGCATCGCGGACGCTCATGCAGTGTGTACCCGTGCTCCAATCCGGCTTTCCCATTGATGTACCACTCGGTGAGCGTTTGGTCCCATGCGTATTCCAGACGCCCGCCCGCGGCGCTCGCGGACGACGCTCCGGCGATAACGCGTTCCCCGCCCTCAAACCCGTAGGCAACCAGTTGCAGGCCCCACGTCCAAGGGTTTGCGCCGCTCGTCAAGGCCGGCGCGGTGAGGAAGCCTCGACCATCGAAACGGGTCAGCCAACCCTGACCGGGATTGCGGGCATGGTGGCCATCCTCAACGGCGACCACGTCATGCACCCTCGCGTCATATTCACTCCGGATGGCAGACCAGTCGGAGGCGGACACGCCGTCGGGTGCCGCGCGGCTCGCGAGCACCTTGGGTTGTTTCGTCGAAGAGACCGGTGCGCACTGTTCGAGCGGCTGGCGAGCCGTGGCCGATGCGGCGACCAGGGTGGATGCGATCGTCAAAGCGATTGCTCGGATCCAAGTCCGAGCAGCGAGGGTTGTCGGCTTGTTTACACTACGCATGGCACTCTCCCTTGGTGGCGAATCGCCCGACAAGTTCTCGCGGGCACCTTGTTGCCTGGACAAAGCAGAGTGGCCTCGGAGGTGCGGGTCGTCTCCCCTCAGGAACGGATTCTGTGCCACGCTTGGGCGCGGTAGTCACGGAAAGCCGGCCCAAACCATGCAATGTCAGGTTTGACGTACCCTGATCACCGTCTTAATCCCGTACAAAGATCGGTTAGGGCGACCTGACGAAGCCCGGAGAGACCGGCCCCTCCCCAGTCAAAAGCCACTCGCTCATCGCCGGGACAAGCGAATGGGGGGGAGGCCACGATGTGCCCGGCGCAATCGACGGGTCCACCCGGATGGGCAACGCCCACCATCGTCCGGTCACCGCAGAAAGGCTGTCGCCTGAGGGCGGAACTTCGCGCTCAACCACAAACCTTTCGCGATCCGACGCGACCGCTCTCTCAAGAATCAAGTCTCGCCAGCCGCAGCGGCCGGGCGTGCCGGTTAGCATTCTGCGGATCAGGTCCAGCCGATCGGCCTTTGATGCTGCCTCCCACCAGGGGTCGGCGACCGCGCGAAAGTACCGCACGGCGCGGATGGCCGGGTGCGCCCCCATGGTCGAGAGCGTCGCAAACTCCACAGCATCCGCCGGGTCACGTTGCATCGAGCTGAGTTTCCGCGCGACTTGGAGCAGCAGCACCGGGGTGAGTTGGCTCGGGTGGCAATGGGCCTCGCGCAGCTCCGCAAGGACCGCGTCAACTTCGCCTGCATCGAATCGCATGAGCGTGCGCACCCGGTACGCGGCCCATGCATCGTGCAGCGGAGCGGCGGTGCCAACATCGAGGTATTGACGGGCTTTGACAGCATCGCCGCATCGAGCCGCGGCGTCCGCAGTCGCCAATGCGATGCTGGAATCCTCAGGGAACGCGATCATCGCCGAGCGCAAACGCGGGTAGGCGAGCGCCGGGGCGTCGTTGGTGAGATGAAGCACGCCCAGCATCCCTGAGATGTATGGATCATCCCCGCCCCCCGCTTCGAGAGCCGACCATGCGTTGAGAGCGGTCGCGGCGTCCCCCATCAGGTACGCCATGAGCCCGAGCTGGCGAAGATCGGTCGAAGACGTGCCTGTCGCGCCGGAACTGGTATTCTCCGACTCGTCGCGTGCGGCGCGCGTATTCGAGGTGGTCTCTTTCCTTAGAAGATCATGTTGAGACAAAGCGTAGGTCCTCACCGCTTCCGGAAGGGCATGCAGCGCGTCCTGTGTCGCTCGATCTGTGAGCCCGATGGATTGAGCTGTAAGGGGTGTTGGATGACCGATTTCCGCGAGTACCGCTGGCAGTGATGCGAGCACATTGCGTTCAAGCGCAGCGTTGCCCGACGAATCACCGTAAAGGATCGATCTGTCGTACCACGAAATCGACTCGGAGAGCGTCGCCGGAACCAGCGAAACCACTTCCCGGCTGTTCCGCATCTCCCAATAGGCCAGGTTGAAGATCGCCGCGTGATGCTCTGAGGAATAGGGGGTCAACCGTGCCCGAGCCAGCGCTTGCTCGCTCCAGCGTGGAAGGACAAAGACTTTGGCTGTCGCCAGTCCTGCGGCACCGGTCGCGAGCACCGCCGCGACAAACCCCGCTGCGACTGCCCGCCGGTTGCGGCGAATGAACTTTCGTGCGATATACCCCAAGGCCGTGGGCTTGGCGCGAACGGGGCGGTCTGCCAGGAAGCGCCGGAGGTCATCGCCGAACTCGAGCGCCGATGGATATCGTCGGGTCGCGTCCAGCGACATCGCCTTTCGCACAATCAGCGACAGGTCTCGCGGAACGGGAATGGGCCCGCCCTCCAGGTGGGGCGGACCCGAAGATTCCACCTGGTGCAATACCCGCACCGTCGTCGCGCCGGGGAAGGGGCGCCGGAGCGTGAGCGCGTGGAAGAGGGAAGCGCCCAACGAGTACACGTCGGCGCGGGCATCGAGTTCATGGAACCCGCCACGCAACTGCTCCGGAGGCGCGTACGAAGCAGTCCCAGCAAACCCGCCAGACACCGTGATCGTCGGAGCGGTGGACTGCTGGACCAGCCCAAAGTCCGTGAGCATCGCCGCCCCATCGCGCCGGATCAGGATGTTCGACGGTTTCACATCGCGGTGCAGCAGGCCTGCGCCGTGAACCGCGTGGAGCGCATCGGCGACCGATGCCCCCCACTCTGCCACCATTCGCGTATATCGGGTTCCGCGCGCTTCCGAAACGGGAATGTTGAGCACCTCGCGGACGGACTCCAGCGCACGTCCGGGTTCACCGCTGACCGCTTCGACGATTCGCTGGAGCGAACCGCCATCGATGAACTCCATCGAGTAGGCGAAAGACTCACGGGTAAGCAGCACATCGTGTACCTTCACAATGTTGGGATGGCGCAGGTGGGACACTGCCATCGCTTCTCGACGAAACCGTTCCCGAGCCGAGGGAGAAGCCATGGAGCGTGGCAGCACTTTGATCGCCACAGGTCGACCCCCCGCGTTCACCTGCTTGGCGAGGTAGACGGCCCCCATCCCGCCCCGCCCCAGTTCGGCCTGGACGATGTAGCCCTCGATCTCCGGAACGGAGTTAACGGCCCCCGGCCCGATCGCGACCGACCCAGCGAGCTCGATGACCTCGTCGAGGTGGGCACGGAGATGATCACGGCCTGCGAGGATCCTCTCCGGATCCACATCCAAACCATCCTCGAAGACCATCAAGACCTGGTCAAATGCGGCGTCCAGAAAGTCCAAATCGTCAGGGGTAACGCCACCTACGGCTGAATCTCGAATTGTCTTTTCTAGACTGCTCACGGTGAAGAACCTGGCTCCGAGTGTTGCGGCTCCAACCTATGGAACGGAATCCTTGCCCGCCTTGGGCGCGACACTGGCGCGTTCGCTCCCCAAAACCGACCGGACTCTATCCTTGAAGAGTGCTGCACCCCGCCGGACCCTGTGCTGCACTGTCGAGAGTGGCAGCCCGAGCGCTTGTGCGACCTCGTTCAGGGAGCGCTGTTCGAAGAGCCGCATACGAACGATGTCGCGCACGTCGTCGGGCAGTTCATCGAGGGCCGTTCGAATGACCGCAGCCTGCTCGCGGTAAACCGCCAGACGACTCGGAGTTGTTGTGCCGGGAGGGCCTTCTGGGGGCGGCATATCCGGCCCACTAATCACGGAGAATGGCCTGACATTCCCACCACCGCGTTTAGCGGCGTTCACCCGATCCAACCAGTCGGCGATGCAGTGATCGGCCAGGGTCAGTAGCCACGAGCGGAAGGCCCTATGTCCTCGCCACTCAAGGGCCGAGCGTGAGTGCCAAGCTTTAAGCAACACTTCTTGGAGCACGTCTTCTGCGGCCACCTCTGAGGCAACGGAACCGAGCCGGGACTGGATAACCACCAGCAGGGAGGCTGGCCCGGCCCCTTCCAAGCATCGCTCCCAAGTCAGCGAGTCTCCGATGTCCAACGGAGGTGTGGAGTCCTGTCTTGAAGTCAGCATTGCGGTGTGCTCATCGAGGGTGGATAGTACGGTGCCGCCTTTCATTCGTCCCTAGCTCCGCTCGAACAGTTTGGCCAAAGTCTCGTGATGGTGTGCAGACATGCTCGCGGAGCGCAAGCCGGGATTCGTCGCTGCACGCGGAACGTCAGCCACTGCCCCACCCTCCCGGCCGCGCCGGGGACGATGCCGTCGGTCCCGAATCGGTCGCTCTTGCCATGGAGGATCCGGATCGCGCCGCCGTCCAGATCGAGGTGCTTGGGTCGGAGGGCCCGCGCTTCGAACACCCGCAGGCCGGTTCTATAGACGAGCGCAATCAGCGCCCGGCTCTTGTCCCCGGTGAACGACGCGGTGCCGCACGCAGCCAACAAGGCGGCAACCTCGGGTTGGGCCAGGGCCTCGGGGCGGGAAGCCCCTCTTGGGCTTACAGGTCGTGCGGTGCGGGTATTGGGGTTGATGGTTGCGAGTCATTTTTCTGCTCCGGCACGGGGTCCTCCAGTAGCGCCTTGGATAGGCATCGCTCCTTAGGGGACTTCGGGCGGGAGCGATGGGCTGTTTGGGTACCGGGCGGGTCCCCGAGGGGGGCAAATGCAAGGAAACTCGCAAAAATGCAGGTTTTTTCTCGGCAACATACCCCTAGCTAGGGGCGCAGACACACTGTTATGCGGTGGCGTGGAAGGTTGCCAACTAGTGCAGCGAGGGGATTCGGGGACGGGATTTAGAAATCACGGGATCTCGCCCATGGTAGGGCGCGGGCCGCTCGACCATGGTCCCACAAGCACACCTTTCGCGGACGAGTGGGCAGCCTGTGGGCAACTTTGGCCGAATGCGGCGCAATCACGAACTCAGCGCGATTCTCGCGATTTCAGATTGATGTATGTGCGCACACTCGCCCTGATGGCCCGTGCGTTGGAGCCACCGAGCGACGCCCGCGTTGGGCCAAGCGAGGCCGCCTCCGCCGCATCGGAGACCGACCATGCAGCGCGATTCAAAGCAGCGTTCCAACAAGACGGCGAGCACGCGGATGGCCGAAACCGTGTCCGCCACCCCCTCGATCGGCACCGAGACCAAGCCCGAATCTCGCAAGCGTCGCCGATCCAGCATCGAACTGAAGGGCGCTCCGGCAGCAGTTGAGGTGCCCAACGGAAAGCCCGCCACAGCAGCCAAGCCCGCCGCCAAGCCTCACGCCGCGACGACGCGTCCGCGCGTGAGTGCGCTCGATGCTGCGGCGCAGGTGCTGGGCGGCATCAGCAGCGCTGAAGCCAAGCTGGGCATCACGGCGCAAGACCTGATCGAGCAGATGGCAAAGCAGAAGCTCTGGACCAGCCCCGGCGGCAAGACGCCGCAGGCGACGCTCTACGCCGCGATGGTCCGCGAGATCACGGCGAAAGGACCGTCGGCGCGGTTCCGCAAGGTGTCGCGCGGGCACTTCGCCGCTGCCGCATCTGGAACCAGCGCACCGAAGTCCTCCGCGCGTCAGGCCGCCCCCGGCGCCCGGAAGCGGGCCCAGCCGTGAGCGCGGCGAACGCACGTAGAGAGCGTCCGCCAGAGATCGATCTCGCCCGCCTGCCGTCGCTGCCTTTGGGCGAGCTTCACGAGCTGTGGCGAGCGCACTTCCGCACCAGCAAGCCGCCGCCCAAGCGTCGGCTGCTGGTGCGGGAACTGGCGTACCACGTCCAGTCGCCACGGCTCGGCGGCATCGACGCCGACACCCGCAGGCGGCTGGACGCAGCGGTGCGGGCCGCGAAGCAGGCAATTGCCAAAATCGACGCGACGGACTCAGAGGATCCGGCAAGCGCTACAGATCGGGGCGCTCTCGACGCCGCGTCCGGCGAGTCGGCTTCGCCTCGTGCTGCTCGTCGAGAACGCCCCGCCCCCCGGCCCGTTCCCCGACCCACCGCGCCGACGCTCTCCGCCGCCGCCACGCTTGTGCGGGTGTGGAACGGTCGGCGGCACGAAGTGACCGTCGTCGAAGGCGGCAGGGCGTTCGTTTACCAAGGCACCACCTACCGCAGCCTCACGGCCGTGGCCCGCGCCATCACCGGCACGGAGTGGTCAGGGCCCCGGTTCTTCGGACTGGCGGCCAATTCGGGAGGGCCGGGGAAGCAGGAGAAGTCATGAGTTCCACCAACGGTCGCGCCACGGTCGTCCAGGGGGGCCGGGGGGTCCGCTGCGCCGTCTACACCCGAAAGTCCAGCGAGGAGGGCCTGGACCCAAGCCTTTAACTCCCTCGAGGCCCAGCGCGAGGCAGGGCTGGACTACATCAAGAGCCAGCGCCACGAAGGGTGGACGGCTCTGCCCACCCGGTACGACGACGGCGGTTTCTCCGGCGGCACCACCGAGCGGCCCGCACTGCAGCGGCTGCTCGCCGATGTCGCTTCCGGTTGCATTGACACTGTGCTGGTCTACAAGGTGGACCGGCTGTCGCGCTCGTTGGCCGACTTCGCCAAGCTGATGCAGACTTTCGACGAGCACCGGGTCTCGTTCGTCTCGGTCACCCAGCAGTTCAACACGACGACATCGATGGGGCGTCTCACCCTGAACATGCTGCTGTCGTTCGCCCAGTTCGAGCGTGAGGTGACCGGCGAACGGATCCGCGACAAGATCGCCGCCACGAAGCGGAAGGGCGTGTGGGTCTGCGGCCAGCCGCCGATCGGCTACCGGGTGGACCCGGACGGCGTTGACCGACGGCTTGTCATCGTTCCTGAGGAGGCGAAGCTGGTCCGTGACGTTTTTCGAGGCTATCTCGAACTCGGTTCGCTCCTGAAGCTTGTTCAGCGGTTGAACGCCAATGGGTTTACCACCCGGCGTTGGACCAGTTCCCGTGCCCGTACCCACGGTGGCCGTCCCTTGAGGCCCCAGTTCATCTACAAGATGCTGACCAACCCGGTGTACATCGGCATGATCACCCACACCAAGCGGGGAGCATCGAGTGCCATCCGCGCCGGCAACGCCCGTTCAAGGGAAGTTGAAGGGGCGATCACCGAGGTGTACCCCGGCCTGCACGAGCCCATCATCCCGCGCGATCTGTGGGACCAAGTCCACGAGAAGATGAAGCGTGTCGAGCGTCAGGCGAGCACCGTCTGGACGCACACGCACCTCCTGAAGGGCAAACTCCGAACCGTCCAAGACGGTGAGGACCACGCCATCAGCCCCGGATCGGTCCACCAGACCCTCGTCAGCGGCGAGCAGCGGCGCGTCCGCTACTACACCAGCCAGAAGGCCATCAAGCAGGGGTATAAGACCTGCGTCATCAAGTCCATCAACGCGAAGCACATCGATGATCTCGTTCGGGGCCTTGTGCTGGACCATCTGAAGAGGGGGCACCAGACCGACTTCGCTGGGTCATCTCCACCCGAGCGCGACCAGCTGCTGCGGGGAATCATTCGCCGCGTCGTCGTCATGCCCGAGGTGCTGACGATCGAACTCACAATCTCCCGTGCAGCCGACCTTGCCACCGGTCGGTCGTCCACGAATCCAAGAAAGGCCGACAACGGCAGCGCTGCCGCCCCATCGTGTCCGTTCACGCCGACCGTGACGGTCGCCGACGGCGTCGAAACCCTCACGCTGCCCATCGCCATCAAGCGTCACGACGGGCGGCGGATCCTCGTCAGCCCCGAGGGGCACGATTTGATGGTCAGCATGAATGCCGACGGACGACCGGTGCCCCGCCCGAACCTAGTGGCCGCCATTGGCCAGGCCTTCGCGCTGCACCGGGAGATCCTCCGGACCCGCTGCCGATTCGAGGACGCGGCCAGAAACCTCGGGTTTACCGACACTTGGGGTGCGATGCTGCTGGAACTGACGGTGCTGAGCCCCGCGATCCTGCGGTCGATCCTTACGGGCACGCTGCCGCAGACGGTGACGCTCAAGGACCTGCGAGAGGCGGCCCGGCATCTCGACTGGTCGCTCCAGGAGGCAGCGCTCAAGGGGCGGTGACGCCGTTGAGGCGTGAGCACCGGCCACACAGCCGCGAAAGAGCAGGGGGATTTCCAACCTCGCCAAACGCGATCTCAGACTATGGAGGCCCCGGGCGAGCATGAACGCGTCTGAGTTCGAGTGGGTGGGATTCGAACGCGCGGTTGAGCCAACAAACACGCAGGAAAAACGCTCAAAAAGAAAAAGGCAGACCCTGGTGAGGGGAGTCTGCCTTGGAAGCGGAGAGGGGGAGATTCGAACTCCCGATACGGTTTCCCGTATACAGCATTTCCAGTGCTGCTCCTTCAGCCTCTCGGACACCTCTCCAAGCGTCCGCCCGGGGGCGACATTTGGCCGCCTTCGGGGGGTGAAGAGTGTAGGCGAAAAACCGTCGGAAGTCGCCTCGGCGTGACGCTCGCGACGCCCTTCGGAACACCCACCCGCCCCCCGCGCCGGCGAATGGTCACCGATATCATCCCGGCCCATGAGCACCCCGAGCACCGGAGACGCCGTGAAAGCCGCCGCCGATGCGCCGTTGATGCTGAGCGTCAGCGGCTGCCGGGGGATTGTCGGGTCGTCGCTCACGCCGGAGCGGGTGGCGCGGTTCGTCGCCTCGGCGTTGTGCTGGGCGCGGTCCAAGCGCACCGAGCCCGGGAGCGATCAGGCGATGACCGTCGTGCTCGCCCGCGACGGGCGCGTGGGCGGGGCGGCGATCGCGCTGAGCGCCGCCGGCGCGCTTGCCGCCGCAGGGTGCCGTGTCGTTGATCTCGGCGTGGCGACCACGCCCACGGCGGGTCTGATGGTCCGCCGGCTCAACGCCGACTTGGGCCTTGTCATCACCGCCAGCCACAACCCCGCGCCGTGGAACGGCCTCAAGGTGCTGAGCGCTGCGGGCGGCGCGCCGATGCTCGCCGATGCGAACGACATTGTCGCGCGCTTCAAGTCCGACGCCGCCCCGTGGCCCTGGGTCGGTTCGGATCGCGCGGGCGTGCTCGAGCGCAACGACAGCGGGCCGCGGCTGCACGTCGAAACCGTGCTGGGAGCGCTCGAGAAGCTCACGCCGCTGCGGAAGATCCGCGAGAAGTGCTTCCGTGTCGTGCTCGACAGCGTGAACGCATCGGGCGCGTCGGCGGGGCGGATGCTGCTCGAATCACTCGGCTGCCTCGTCGTCCACCTGCACGCCGAAACCTCCGGCGTCTTCCCGCACACGCCCGAGCCCACCCGCGAGAACCTCACCGGACTGTGCGACGCCGTGCGCACGCACAAGGCGGCGGTCGGCTTCGCGCAGGACCCCGACGCCGACCGCCTCGCACTCATCGACGAAAGCGGCGCGTACGTCGGCGAGGAATACACCCTGGCGCTGGGCGTGAAATCCTGGCTCTCGATGCTCTCGCCCGAGCGGGCGCGGGGCCAGAAAGTCGCCGCGAATCTCTCGACCAGCCGGATGATCGACGACGTCGCCGCCTCGTTCGGCGCATCGGTCGTGCGCACCGCGGTGGGGGAGGCCAACGTCGTCGAGGGCATGCACCGCGCCGGGTGCCTCATGGGCGGCGAGGGCAACGGCGGCCTCATCTGGCCCGAGGTCGTTCCCATCCGCGACTCGCTCGTCTCGATGGCCTTCACCCTCGCGCTGATGGCACGCACCGGCAAGACGCTCTCGGCGTGCGCCGTCGACACCCCGGCGTACGCGATCGTCAAGCGGAAGATCGACGTGCGCGAGGGGCTCGCCGCGAGAGCCGTCGCCGCCGTGACGGCGCATTACCGCGCCAAGAACGCCTCCTTGAGCGACCTCGACGGCGTCCGCGCCGATTTCCCGATCGCCAGCGGCGGCTCGGGTTGGGTCCACGTGCGGGCGAGCAACACCGAGCCGATCATCCGCCTGATCGCCGAGGCACCTCGCGCGGATCAGGCCGAGGGCGTGCTCGATGAGGTCGGGGCGATCGTGGCGAAGTGCTGATGCGGCCCGACTGAACTCGCCTCGAAGGCGCAGAGAGCGCGGAGATGAGAAGCGGTCATGCGCTCGGCGCCGCATGTTCAGTTCTGCAAGCCATGTCTTATCAGCTATCTCGATGCGCGCTGCGATCCGCGAAGCGGGTCGGTGATAGTCGCTAGACGCGGAGCGACTGGTTCGGGTTGTGCGCAAACGCACCGCGCGAAACGGGCGTGCGCAGCGACCAACACCAACGTCGCGACCATTTCATGGCGTGAGTGCGCTTAGGCCGCCTCAAACAGACGCTGCGTGTCTTGTATCTCCAATCCACCTCGGTCTTCCGCCTCCGGCACGTCGACCTTGCGAGCGGGGCCAGCGTGCCGCGGCGCATGAGGAGGTACCGTCCGCTCGCGCGGGCCGCCCTGAACCGCGACGCTTCGGGAGAAACCGCTCGCGACGGCATGACCGGGTCGCGCCCATTCAAGTGCGAGTGACCGATTTGCACTGCATGTACGGTGCCTGCGCCTTACTCGAACTCGATCACCACTTCCGCCGGCAGCGACTCGATCCGCACACGCCCCATCGGTCCGGCCTCGGCCGCCGCGCCGTTGATCCTCGCCGTGCGGACCTTGCGCCCCTCGAGCATCGGTGCGAACCACAGGCCGCCGGGCGGAATTCGAGTGCCGGCCTCCAGCTTCATCGTCCACCGCGCGCCGTCGGCACCGCGCTCGCCGCGGAGCGTGTACGACACCGGCCCGTGCTCCGTCGCCAGATTGGCCACGCGGACGCCCTCGGGTGTCTCGACCCACTCGCGCGCCAGCCCGGCACCGATCACCAACGACGCATCGCCGCCCCGTTCGTACACGCACAGATTCCGCACGGCCTTCAGGAAGTCAGAACCGACCCACGTGTGCGGCAGATCGCCGACAAAGCGCGGGGCCGTCTTGTCTCTCCACACGATCTCGCCCCACTGGCGCCAGCCGCCCCCCGCAGGATTCCGGTCGGCCAAGAACCAGTCCATGAGGTCGTGGGCGCGCCGCGGGTTGCCGAGCTTCAGTTCCGCGCTGATGAGCCGGTTCTCGTACGGCGTGTAGTCGTTCCACTTACGCGTGCCGTCGCGCCGTGAGGTGAAGAACTCCCAGTATTTCTCGAACGTCCTGGCCACCGCGGCGGGGGGCAGCACGTCGGCCTCGTCGCAGGGAAAGACCGCCACGGCGGTCGAGGTCGCGTCGAAATCACCCAGCTCAACGCAGCCGGGGATGTAGTCGATCGACTTGTTCTGCATCGCCAGCGCGATGGAATCGACGAGTGTGCGCCGGAAATCAGCGACCAGCACCGACCATCTCGCGGCGGTCTCGTTCTCCCCGAGCTTCTCCGCCGCGTACACCGCGTCTTTCAACCCACGCAGCACAAAGAAGTTGTCCCAGTACGAGTGCATCGGCTTGGCCGAATAGCCCTCGTGGCTGATGGACTCGGGCACGAGGCCGTACTTGGCGCGGTCTTCAGCGGGGGGGCCGGGCGTGCCGTTCTTGTATTGGTCGGTCATGCGCTGGGCGCGGAGCGATTCGATGTACGACACGGTCTTGACGATGTGCGGCCAGTGGCGTCGCAGCAGGTCGTCATCGCCCGTGAAGCGGTGGTACGTCGCGACGGCGTAGAGGTACTGCCCGTGGCTGTCGTGCTCGGGAACCGGGTCGGGCCCGCGCGAATCGACGCAGCACGGGATCTTGCCGTCGGCGTACTGGAAATCCTTGAACCAATCGAGAAACGCGCGGACCTCTTCGTTGTGCCCCGTGTACAGCAGCGCCGTGGCGGTCAGCGCCCCGTCGCGGATCCACGTCCGGTCATACGTCCGCGACCCCGGCTGAATGGCGGGGCCGTCGCGGTTCACCAGAATCCACCCGATCTGGGCGGCGAAGGTGTCTTCGAGTTCCTGTGCGATGGGGGGGAGATCGATGGTGACGCGGGAGAGTTTCTCCCGCCAAGAGGCAGTGATTTGTTCCGCGCCGCGGTCAAGGGCTTCGGGTGTCGGGATGGAGGGCCTTTCGCCGCCCGATTGGGCCCGGAACCAGAAACAACGGCTTTGGCCCGGCGGGACGGAGACGTCAAGCAGCACAGCGGCGGAATCGATTGCTGCCGCGTCGTCTGGTAAGGGTTGCGCGTCACTCCATTCGCCCGCCGCCAGACGCTCAATGATGTCATGCTCGCCGCCCCGTGACTCGAGTTCGGAGCATCCTGCAGTATAAAGGTGGTCGGTGTCGAGCGAAAGCCCTTGTGTCACGGCAAGCTTGAGCCTGACGCCACGCGTCGCTGGTTCGACCTTTGATACGCCTCCCGCCCCATTGAGCGTGTGCCACGCTGGAAGCACCTGGAACGAACGCAGCGCCAGTACGAGCGATCCCGACTTCACGTCATCAGCGCGGTTGTGGATGCGGTAGCGGATCGCCACGCC
>JBJXFG010000090.1:0-4111 GCA_046154665.1 Phycisphaerales bacterium
CTCCCCCACCCCCGCCACCACCTCCTCCGCCTCCGCCGCCCCCTCCTCCGCCGCCACCGCCTACGTCGCGGGAGCTGTTGTTCTCGGATAGCGGGACGAACGGGTTCCGGTTCTTTGAGCCCGGTCGTGGCGCGGGCGACGCCGTGCCCGGTGCGCTGCCTGAGAATCTGGTCGACGGCGGCTTGGCTTTCTTGGCGCCGAATGCTCAGGGTCAAGCGTTCGTGTTCTTCCTCGCGGGCGGCGACGCGGATTCAGGCGGCCCGGGTGCCGGGCGTGAGACGAATCGGCTGTATCGCGGGACGATCGACATTGACGACCCGACGCCGACGGTGGTGCAGCCGTTCATCGAGGTCGCGGATTTTTCGCTCAACGACATCAGCGCGAACAACCAGCCGGGCCCGGTGATGGCCGGGCTGGGTGTGCTGGACGAGAGACTTTACACGGCGGTGCGGCGCTTCAACGGCGCTCCGTTCAACCAGGGCGACCAGAACTCGGCGATCCTCAGCATCGAGTTCAATCGGGGCAGCGCGTCGGGCCCCGGCGGCGCGAACGTGAACTTCCTCATGGAACTGCCGGGAGCGGACATGCAGACGCTCACCGGCGCTGAGACGCGCGGCTCGATCTTCGCCGCGGGAATTGTGAATCCTGAAGACGCCACGAACAACGCGTACCAGAACCTTGCGGTGTTCGAGATCGACCCGCGCGTTGACGGCTCGCCTTACATCAGGAACACGCTGTGGGGTGCGGCGGGCGATTTCGTGACCAACGCCGGCACGACGGTCAGCCCCGACTTCAACCCCACGCAGTTCGACCGCGTGGCGGAACTTGGCGGGGCCGCGTTCCTCAATGACCGGCTGATCCTCAACGCCTTCGCGGACGAGGGCACGCCCGGCGGTTCCGCCGCGGCCCGCAACGCGTTCTTCCTCACCATCGACCCCGACGCGACCGATCTGCGTGGTCCGGGCGGCGTGACGATCTCGTCGCTCACGGCCCTCGCCGGTGGTGGGGGGCTCGGGACCAGCGGCATGAGCGCGGTGCAGGGCGTCGGACAATCCGCGGGGTTGCCGACGCTGGACAGTTCGACCGGCGGGACCGACTTCTCCGTCGGCACGCTGTTCGGTCGGGTGTCGTACAGCACGCAGGCGCTGCAGTCCGGCGTGCTGCAGCAGATTTATCGTCAGCGGTTCATCGAGACATCGATCGACCCGGTGTTCTGCTCGATCGACCCGGTGATCGGGCAGATCCCCGGCGCGCTGCTGAACAACGCGAACAAGACGCGGGGGATCGCGCGGACGACGTTTGACCTGCGGAACCCGCTGCCGACGAACCACCCGTGCCAGGCACCGGGCACGCCTTGATGTGGATGGTTTTGGTGGTGCTCTCGATCGTTTCGGTGGTCGGTCAATGAGCACCCATCGGTGTGATCGGTGAGCGATCATCGGTGTGGCCGATGAGCACTCATCCGTCACTTTGCGCAGAGCGGTTCAGCGGCGGATTGCTCGGCGCGAGCCCTGTTTGACCGCGGGCCTGCTCGTGCGTATGCTCCTACCCCAAAGACTGCGGGGTGGAGCAGCCCGGTAGCTCGTCGGGCTCATAACCCGAAGGTCGTAGGTTCAAATCCTACCCCCGCTATTAGAGAACCCCCGGGTCGCGAGACCCGGGGGTTGTCGTTTGTGGCCTGATGCAAGCGGCCTATTTCTGTCCTTGTTGATCCGGCGAAGCCGTAAACGTGGCGACTGGTCGCCCCTTGCTGGACAAGGTGAGGGCGTCCTTGGCGACGCTGAAGGCATCGACCGAGGAAAGGGCTTTCGCGAACGCCTGTTCGAGCTGCATGAGCGCGGGCTCGCCGGCCATCTTGGTGCTGACCAGATCGCCCATGAGCACGCGGTCCTGCACCAGCGCGTATGAACCCGTGAGGCGATTGATGCCACCGAAGACCACGAGCCGGCCGTGCGAGAACTGCATGGTCGGAGGCTTCGCGGTGCTGACCTTTTCACCTTCGAGCAATTCGAGAGTCCACAAGCGGTGGGCCGCTGCGTTCACACCGACCTTGTCGCACGCGTGGGCACGCCAAGCAGCGATGCCTTTGCGACCGGGCACCGAGCCACCCAAGTTCTCGTCGCGACCTGGCGGTGTAGGGAAAACCGTCACGCCTTCCTTGATCGTCTCGACCACCTTGATGTCCTTGATCGACTTCGGATCGATCTCCAGAGGGTTCTGGTCGAGGATCACAAGATCGGCGAGTTTGCCGATCTCGAGCGTTCCCTTCGTGTCCACCTCCCCGTACTGATCGGCCGCCCACACGGTCATCGCCTTGAGCGCCTCGTAAGGCGTCACCCGCTGCTCCGGCCCAATCTCCGCGCCTCCGCGCGACACACGAGTGACGGCCGACCACAGCATCATCATCTGATCGAGCGGCGCAACGACGAAATCGGTGTGGTTGGTCGGCCGCAGCCCGGCATCGATCGCGTCCCGCATCGGGCTGATGTACATCGCCTGCTCACGCCCCCGGTTGGCGATGTGTGCCTCGGCGAAGTAGAAGGTGTGCAGCGTGTAGAAGGAAGGGCGAACCTTGTACTCGAAGAACCTGGGAATCTGGTCCTTCCGCATGAACTGCGTGTGGATGGTCGTCACGTTCCAGGGACGCGTGAAGTCGCCCGCCCGCGCGAACTCATACCCCTTCAGGAACAGATCGATCGCGGCGTCGCCGTTGCAGTGCACGATCAGCGGCACGTTCATGTCGTAGACCTTCTTGAACGCCTTGAGCGTCAGGTCTTCAGGGAACGTCGGCTCGCCGGACCAGTCCTTCTCGCCACCCGGACCGCCGGTCAGATAGGGCGTGCTGAACAGCGCGGTCCGCCCCTGCGGCGAGCCATCAAGCGTGATCTTCACCCCGCCAACCTTGAATCGCTTGTTGTACCTCCCCCACTCGGCCAGCGGTATCTCTTCAATCGCCGCGTCGACCTCCGTGATGAACGGATACGCCACGACATCGATGATGTTCGCCCCCGCCTCGCTCGCTCGCCTGATGGCCTGGAGCTGCGGCAAGTGCGTCGCGCCCTCGTGCGCGGTCGTGACGCCAGCCTGGGCATAGAGCATCTGCCCAGCGCGGCTCCACTCCACCTCCTGGCGCGCCGTCATCGGCTCGCTCTGCTCCATGACCGTCAGGAACGCCGTCTCCATGATCAGGCCCCACGGCTCCTCCGATCCGGGCTTGCGAACAATAACGCCGCCGGGCGGCGTCTTCGTCTCCGCACTGATCCCGTGTTTCTTCAGCGCGAGCGTGTTCAGCACGGCGCCGTGCATCGAGACATGGTCAACGCGAACAGGATTCTCCGGGAAGGCCTCGTCGAGATCATCACGGTTCAGCAGGCGGCCGTCGGGCATCACGGAATCGTCATAGCCGTACGCCATGATCATCTCGCCCTTGGGAATCTTGCGCTCCGCGGCAAACCGCTTCAATTCCGAGATGATGCTCGGAACATCCTTCCCCGGACCCGAAGGAGGCGCATAGAGCCTGCAATGATTGGCCACGAGCAGCGAGTTGGCGTAGTGGCTATGCCCGTCGAGGAAGCCGGGCAGGAGCGTGGCGCCCTTAAGGTCTCGCATGGTCGTCGATGGACCACGCAAGGACATCGCGTCTCGCTCGCTTCCAACGAAGGCGATCTTGCCGTCGCGCACGCCTAGAGCTTCCACGTACTCGGGGGTTGTGCCCTTCATCGTCACGATCTTGCCCCCGGTGAAGATGACGGCCATCAGCTGGTCGTCGTGAGCCGGGAGGGTTGAAGTCCAGAGGCACAGAAACAGCGCGGAAACGGTCATGGCGAAGATGTTCATCGCTCTTCTCCGAATGGAAACCGGGGTCAGATGCACAGCGATGCGGCCGTTGGCAAGGAGCGAAGTGTACGACAGCGTGACGGCGCTGTGATTGGTGCATCAGAACGTGTAAGTGCCGTAGGGTCTGCGCTTCTCCCCGATTCAGTGCCAACCGCAGGGTGAGGTCTTTGGCTTCTGCGCTTCTCCCCGATTCAGTACCAACCGCAGGGTGAGGTTTTTGGCTTCATCCGGCCGCGCATGCCCGGGCTTGGTTCGCAGCGAACTCCCGTGGGGC
>JBJXFG010000095.1:0-44511 GCA_046154665.1 Phycisphaerales bacterium
GCGCCAGATCGAACCCCGGGTCCCGCGATTCTGGGATTCATTCACAGGCTCGAAACGGGCGGGCGTGAGTGAGTTGCGAGCCATCGCTCGCCCGCTTCACGGGCGAGACGGATTTCGGTGTCCCTGACCAGACGCTCCGCGTCTGGCAACCATCTTGAGCCCGCGTCGCGGGCTCGGATGCTCGAACCGTCTCACACCTTCAACCGCGACAGCTCATCAATCAGCAGCGCGTGCGCCTGCATCCCCAGCCGGAAGCAGTCGAGTTCGAACTTCTCGTTCGGCGAGTGCACGCGGTCGTCTTCGAGGCCGAAGCCCATGAGGATGGTGTCGAGGCCGAGCTCGCCTTTGAGCAGGCCGACCACCGGGATCGACCCGCCGCTCTTGATGAGGTAGGGGCGCGTACCCGAGGCGCGCTCCAGGGCCCGGTTGGCCGCCGCGAGATAGGGCGATTCCGTCGACACCGTGCCGGGGAACCCGCCCGAGTGGTTGATGAACTCCCAGCGGAAGCCCGCGGGCGTGCGCTCGTGCAGCCACACGCGGAACTTCTCGGTGATCTCGGCCGGGTCCTGGTCCGCCACCAGGCGGAACGACACTTTCGCGCCGGCGTGCGACGCGATGACCGTCTTGGCGCCCTTGCTCATGTACCCGCCGTAGATTCCGTTGATCTCCGCCGTGGGGCGGCCCCACTCGCGCTCGACGCTGGTGAACCCCGCCTCGCCCACGTCGGCCTCCGGGGGCAGGCCGATGTTGCGGAGGGCTTCGGCGGCATCGGTGGGGAGGCGTTTCCACTCTGATTTTTCCGTCGCCGTCAAATCGCGCACGCGGTCGTAGAAGCCCGGGATGGTGACGCGCCGGTTCGCGTCCCACAGCTGGGCGAGCACCTTGGTGAGTTCCGTGATCGGGTTTGCCACGCGCCCGCCCCACAGCCCAGAGTGCAGGTCCTGGTTGGGGCCGTGCAGGACGCACTCGGTATAGGCAAGCCCGCGCACGCCGTAGGTGATCGCCGGCTGCCCGCGCCCGAGCATTCCGGTATCGGAGATGACGCAGATGTCGCACGCTTTGAGCGCGTCCTTGTGCGCGTGGACGAAGGCGTCCAGGTTGACGCTGCCGGATTCCTCTTCGCCTTCGAGCAGCACGGTGATCTTCAGCGGCACGGCGCCGGCGGCATCCTTCCAGGCGCGCACGGCTTCAAGAAAGCACGCCACCTGGCCCTTGTCGTCGACACTGCCGCGCGCCACGATCCGCTCGCCGGGGACCTTGTTCTTCGTTCCCGCATCGGCGGGGCGGATCACCGGATCGAACGGCGGGGATTCCCACAGCTCCAGCGGCTCGGGCGGCTGCACGTCATAGTGCCCATAGAACAGCACATGCGGCCCCGAACCTGCGCCTGGTGTGTTGGCCCAGACGATCGGGTGGCCGGGCTTGTCCTTCGTGCCGGTCTCGCGCAACTCGGCGGCGAAACCGGCCTGCGCCAGCTGCTGCCGCGCCCATTCCGCCGCACGCCGGCAGTCCGGCGCGTGCTCGGGCTTCGTGCTCACGCTGGGGATTTTGAGCCAATCAATCAGACGCGCGACGGCGTCCTTTTCTCGCTGCTGCAGCAGTTTGGTGACGTTCGAAACGGTCATGGGCAGGCTCCGATGGTTGGGGGGATGGGAGAGTAGGAAGGCGTGGGCGAGAGTAGCGACGCAGCAAATCAGCAGAGCAGCAGAGAAGGCACTGGGCATCGGGCACTGGGCACTGGGAGAGGCAGTGGTACGTTGTGTGCGTGCGTGAGCGCGGGGGTGGTGGGTGGTGGGTGGTGGGTGGGGGATGGGGCATCGGGTGTGGGTATCGACGCGTGTGAGGTGATGGTGTTCGCGCGAACGTACGATCGCGCGCTCGACCACTCGACCACTTCCAACGAAACCCCTCCCTCAGGGTCGGGGTTCTGACCGGCCTCCCACTCCGTGCCTTCGTGCCTTCGTGCCTTCTTCCTCCCCCCCCGTGCCCTCCACGTTCACCACCCTCGTCCCATTGCTTCGCCTGACGCGCCTGGCCGTCGGCGTGGGGGCGCTCGTCAACGCATGGTTCCTGGTGCTGTGGTCGCGGGCCGTCCCTGAAGAGCGGATGATGGCGCCCGTCGGCGTCGTGGACGTGCCGCTGTGGCGCGCGCTGTTCGCGGCGGCGTTGTGCGGGCTGGGGCTCTACGCCTTCGCCGCGGTGCTGAACGACGTGGTGGATCGGCGTCGTGACGCCGCCTTGCACCCGTCACGCCCGCTTCCTTCGGGGCGCGTCAGCCTCACCCGCGCCGGCGCCATGCTGGTGGTGCTTCTGACGGTGGCGCTGGTCGGGGCGGCGATGATGGGCCCGTGGTCGATGTGGATGACCCTCGGCACCGCCGGCGCCATTGTCGCGTTCAACACCGCCGGAAAGTTCGTTCCCTCCGCCGCGCTGGTCATGCTCTCGCTCATCTACGGAGCGCAGATGATGACCCCGAACGTGTATCTGTCGTTCGTGTGGCCGGTGTGCCTGACGATGACGCACGCGCTGGCGGTGGGGGCGCTGTCGCACCGCGCGGGCGAACGGCGACCGCTGCTCTCGAAGCGAGCCCGCGTGGCGGCGATCGCGGGGTGGGCGTTCTGGACCGGCGTGCTGCTGGTGGTGGGCCATCAGAGGGGCGGCGTATGGCCGGATTGGGTGCCGTGGTGGGTGGGCGTCGCGCCGGCGCTGCTGGCAATCGGATTTCTCGCCTTCGGCCGTGCGGCGCTGCGCCGACCGGGTCCGGGGCCGGCCCGCGCGGCGCTCATCCAGCGCGTCGGGGCGCTGTGGCTGCCGGCGTATGGGTCGGCGTGGCTGCTGGGCATCGGTCACCTCCGCGCGGGGGCCGTGCTGCTCGGCGTCGCCGCCGCGGGCGTGACGGCGCTGGTGCTGCTCCGCGGGGTGTTCGACGCCGCCGAGAACCCCGCTCGCTTTCTGCGGTAGGCTGGCGGGCATGGCCACTGATCACTCGGCGTGCGACGGCATCCCCGGCGCGCTTCCCTCCGCTGCACTCTCTCGCCGCGAGGCGATCGGCGCGATGTGGTGGCCCATGGCGGTGGGGGCGGCGGCCCTCGGTTCCGGATGCCGGTCGGCCCCGCACCGCGCGGCACCGGCCGCCGCGAACGGCCTTGCGAACACCGAGGATGACGAAGCCTTCTGGCGACACATCCGCGCCGAGTTCCTCATCGATCCCGCCGTGCTCAACCTCAACAACGGCGGCGTCAGCCCCACGCCCCGCCCCGTGCTCGATTCGTTCTTCAACCACTTCACCTTTGCCAACACCATGCCCCCGCCGCACGCGCTGTGGCAGGTGCAGGAGAAGGAGTCCGAGCATGTGCGCACGGCCCTGGCACACCGCTGGGGCGTCGACCCCGAAGAGATCGCGCTGACCCGAAACGCCTCCGAGGGGCTGCAGATCTGCCAGAACGGCCTGCCGCTCTCACGCGGTGACGAGGTCGTCTTCTGCACGCAGGACTACCCGCGCATGCTCAACACCTTCCGCCAGCGAGCCCAGCGCGACGGCATCGTGCTGGTGCCGGTGCGCATCCCCGTCCCGTGCGAGGACCCGCAGGAGATCGTCGCGCGCTACGCCCAGGCGATCACCGATCGCACGCGGATGATCTTGGTTTCGCACATGATCAACCTGACGGGGCAGGTGATGCCGGTGCGTGAGATCGGCTCGCTGGGGCGTGGGCGGGGGGACGCAGGGCGCGACATCCCCGTGGTGGTCGACGGCGCTCACGGGCTGGCCCAGTTCGAGTTCAAGATCAGCGACCTGGGCTGCGACTATTACGCCGTGAGCCTGCACAAATGGCTTTTCGCGCCCCACGGCACCGGGGTGCTCTATGTCCGGCGCGACAAGGTGAAATCGCTGTGGCCCATGCAGGCCGCGCCCGACGCCGAGCACGACGACATCCGCAAGTTCGAAGAGATCGGCACCCACCCCGAGGCGGCGACGCTGGCGATCCGCGAAGCGCTGGCGTTCCACGAGCGCATCGGCGGAGCGCGGAAAGAACGCCGCCTGGGCGAGCTCCGCCGCGCGTGGATGTCGAGGCTCGAAGCGATGCCGGCGGCGCAGGGACGGCTGCGATTCCACACGCCGCGGAACCCGGGGCTCTCGCACGCGCTGGGAACGTTCCAGATGCTGGGCGTTGATTCGACGGCGTTCGCGGCGTGGACATGGGCCAAGCACCGCGTGCTGGTGACGCCGATCAAACACGAAGAGTTTGAGGGCGTCCGCGTCACGCCCAGCGTCTACACGTCGCACGCGGACCTGGAGCGTTTCTGCGGGCTGGTCGAGGGCGTGCTGAAGAACGGGCTGACGTGAGAAAACGCAAGGCGCGGAGCCGTCCGCGCAAGCGGGCGGTCCAAACGGTGGTTGAATCGTTGGGTTCGGACCCACGGCTCGCGCCGTCGGCTCGGCTCCAACAAGGCGTGAGGCCGTTCGCGGCCAGAGGATGCGGGTCGAAACCCGCGGCGGCGCTTCCGAATAAGTCTGCCGGGCGGCCCCGAATCAACCCCAACCGCCTCACGGAAAGGAGCCTCTCATGCCTTGCCTGATCGGAGCGCTGGCGCTCGGTCTGCCTCGGGTCGCCATCGTGCTGGTGGTGATCTTCAGCGACTTCATCGGTCGCGCCTACCAGACCCCGCTGTGGCCGCTGCTCGGGTTCTTCTTCATGCCTTTGACGACGCTCGCGTACGCCTACGCGATCAACGCCGGCGGCGGGGTCACGGGTTGGTATGCGGCGCTGGTGGTGCTGGCGGTGCTGATGGACCTCGGCTTCTCGCCGTTCTCGTTCGCGTTCAAGAAGAAGCGGAAGTCGTGAATCGCCGGTTCAACGCAGAGAGCGCGGAGATCGCGGTGCAAAGCAGAGAAAACATGGAGTGAAAAGGAGCAAGAGAGCGAAGCC
The DNA here is from genome assembly GCA_046154665.1 of Phycisphaerales bacterium. Classification (GTDB taxonomy): domain Bacteria; phylum Planctomycetota; class Phycisphaerae; order Phycisphaerales; family UBA1924; genus JAFLCM01. The sequence continues at coordinate 4,929 of JBJXFG010000095.1, forward strand.
TCCCGCGACCATCCGAACCCCGAGCGCAAGCTCGGGGCCACTCCACGACAACAGCACGCGTCGATGATCGCCTTGCATCACGATTGAGATTCGCCCCACGCTTCCTCCACATGCGGACCATGACCCCGAGCTCGCGCTCGGGGCTCGGACATCGCACCGCGTCTCTCGCGCGCTTTCTCTCTCTCGCTCTCTCTCTTGCCTTCCTCCGCGCCCTCCGCGCTCTCCGCGTTGAACCCGCCTTTCAGTTCTCACGAGCGCAGGAGCGAGTCCAAAGCCGAAAGAACCGCCGCCGTCTCGATCCGCTCAATCCGGCACCGCTCCGGATGATCATCCGCGACTTCCTCCTCGGGCAGCGTCGGATCGGCGGTGAGGACAACCTCGCGCGCGGGGATCGTGGTCCAGCGTGGGTCGGTTGGGCCGAAAAGGGAGACCACCGGCACGCCAAACGCCGCGGCGATGTGGCGCGGGCCGGTGTCGTTCGTCACCAGCAGCCGCGCCCGACGCCCCCCGAGCCCCCCCAGCACACCCTTGAGTGAGCCCAGCGTGCCGCCGAGTTCGGAGAGTGCCACGGCACCGCACGCGGGGTCGCACGCCGACACCACCGCGCGCGTGACCTCATTCTCGGCGGGCGATCCGTTCACCAGGCACCGCAGCCCATGCGCGCGATGCAGATATTCCGCCACCTGCGCAAAGCGATCGGCGGGCCAGCGTTTGGCGGGGTTGTTCCCGCCGGGGTTCAGTACGGCGAAAGCCTCGTCTTGGTTCACCCCCGCGCGGTCCAGCAGCGCAAGGGCCGCCGCCGCCTCGGCGTCGGTCACGGCGAGTTCCATCCGCCCCATCGCCTCGTCCCCCGCACCGGGATCGGGCAACCCCGCGAGCGCAAGCACCCGCCGCGCCGCATCGAAGTAGTACCGGCACGCCGGCACCGGCGCCCACGCGCCGGGGTCGGTGGTGGATCGATCGAACGGCGGCACGTCGCGCCGGCGCAACGCCGTGAGTCTGTCGGTCAGCAGCATCCCGCGTCCGTCGCGGTCGTAACCGATTCGGCGCGGGATGCCCGCCAACCGCGTTGTGAGGGCCGTGCTGAACGAGTTGGTGAGCAGCACGGCGAGCTCGTACCGACGCCCGCGCAGCCTCGCCGCCGAACGCTTCGGCCCCATCACGCCGCGGGTTGTCTCGACGTGGAACTCGTCGACAAAGGGCAGCCCGGCAAGCACGGCGTCGATGCCCGGCCGCACCAGCCCGCCGATGAACGCCCCGGGAAACGCCGAGCGAAGCAGACGCAGCGCCGGCGTGGCCATGACGGCGTCGCCGACCCATGAGGGCATCACCACGAGGATTCGAGTCGGGCGAAACACGCTCACTTCTTCGAGGCCTTGGCTTCATCGACGGCGCGGTGCCAGTAGTAGATCCGGTGAAGCGGGTTCACGAACCGATAGGTGCCCGCCTCTGTTGAATCGAGCACGCCGAGCTCGCGCATCCGGTGGACGAACTTGTCGAACGACCGCTGCTCTTCGTCGCTCAGCAGCTTGTCGATTTCAGACCGTTCAAACTGCTGCTTGTCCCACCGGCTTGCCAGCTTCCCGAGGATGGCCCGGTACTGCCCGCTGCGGATCGCCGAGAGCACGCCCTGATTGAGGTACTTCTCTCCCACGACTTTCGCCGCCTCGATCGTCCCGCGTTTGGCTTCGCTCAGGTCGACGCGGTCGTCGGAGTCAAAGCGGAAAACCGCATCCCCGATCTCTTGCAGCAGCGCCGGGTACCCCGCGGCGTAGCCCACCATGAACGACAACGCCTTGGGCTCCACCGTCACCCCGGCCCGGGCAAACGTATCGGTGAGAAACTGCGTCGCGTCCGAGTTCTGGATCAGCCCCGTTCTGCGGATCGTGAACACCCGGTCCAGCGAAGGCTGGTGCGCCAGCAGCGCGTCGCGCCGGTCGCCCGTGCCGGAGAGCACCAGGTGCAGCGGCAGCGTGGGCTTCATCAGCGCCACCGTATCGACGAAGCTCTTGAGCCACTGCGCGAAGCTCCGCTGCTCGGCCAGGCCGTTGATGTCGTCAAGGATGAGCAGCATCCCTTCCCGCTCGCCGCGGAGTCGTTCGAGCAGACCACCCAACTCGGTGTGGAAGTGCTCGGCAATTCCGCGCAGGTCCTCGGCCGATGCCTGGAATCCGACGCTGACGCCGAACAAGCCCACTTGCTTGATGTGCTTCCCAAGCAGGGCCTTCAGCTTGTCATGCCACGGACGCTTGACGCTCTCGCTCGCAAGTCGGTCGAACACGCGTCGGCACATCTCTTCGACCGTCGACGCCCCGCCCAGGAAAACGTGCGCGGTGAGCATCGACAACTCGCGGTCCGCCAGTTCACGAACCACGGCGCACAGCGAGCTCTTTCCGATCCCGCGGTCCCCGATCAAGAATGTCCGCTCAAACCGGCCCCCTTTGGCGGCGGCACGGCTCGCCTCGAACAGCGCTTTCACTTCCTCCGCTTTTCCCCGGAACTGCTCCGGCGTCGTCGGGATGCCGGGGGTGAATGGTGAGTAGTCCCGCTTCATTCAGTTCCAAGTCTATCGGCACCGAACCCCTTCCAAAACACGACCATCCGCCCATCGAGGCCCGCCCCCGCTTGACGCCCCGCGCCCGCTCCGCCAAACTGCGTTCTCACGCCCCGTTCGTCCGATGTTCGGAGTGAGGCCGTCTCGTGGGCCTTTCCCGATCGATGCCCTTGGCACGACGGGTGTGCCATTTGAAGTTGTCGCCTTTGGCGTCTGTTTCGCCTCGGCGCGAGACAGGCCCCGACCTCGATCCCTCCTCACCGACGGAGACCGATGCTGATGCTTTCGACTCAACCGCCCGCAGTTCAACCCCAGCTCCGACAGACCCCGTCCAAACTGGGCCTGTGGCTCGCCGCGATCCTCGCGTGCATCGCTTCGCTCTTCTTCGCGCCTCAAGCCTTCGCCGCTGAGGGTGGCCACAAGCCCGGCGGCGAGGTCAACATCGTCCTCCCCGACTTCAACAACGACACCGTCAAGGCTGAGTTCCTCGGCGGCATGAGCGGGCACAACCTTCTTCTGGGCGGCATCGTCGTCTCGCTGCTGGGGCTGGGCTTCGGTCTGGTCATCTATAAGCAGCTGCAGGCCATGCCCGTGCACCGCAGCATGCTCGAGATTTCCGAGCTCATCTACGCCACCTGCAAGACGTACCTCTTCAGGCAAGGCAAGTTCCTGATGATCCTGTGGGCCTTTGTCGCCGTGGCGATGACGGCGTACTTCCTGCTGCTCGTCAAGGTCACGCCCTTTGAGATGGGCATGATCCTGCTGTTCTCGCTCATCGGCATCGCCGGCTCCTACGGCGTCGCGTGGTTCGGCATCCGCGTCAACACCTTCGCCAACTCCCGCGCTGCCTTCGGGTCTCTCCGAGGCAAGCCGTGGCTCTGCTACGACGTGCCGCTCAAGGCGGGCATGTCGATCGGCATGGCCCTGATCAGCGTCGAGCTGCTGATCATGCTCATCATCCTGCTGTTCCTGCCCGCCGACCTGGCCGGCAAGTGCTTCATCGGCTTCGCCATCGGTGAATCGCTCGGCGCCGCGGCCCTCCGCATCGCGGGCGGCATTTTCACCAAGATCGCCGACATCGGCTCGGACCTGATGAAGATCGTCTTCAAGATCAAGGAAGACGACGCGCGGAACCCCGGCGTGATCGCCGACTGCGTGGGTGATAACGCCGGTGACTCGGTCGGACCCTCCGCCGACGGTTTCGAGACCTATGGCGTGACGGGCGTGGCCCTCATCTCGTTCATCATGCTCGCCATCCTTCCGGTGCTGTATCTCCCCGCCGGCGTGGACATGGCCGGCGCGACCCCCGAGCAGGTCGCCGCCGCCACCGCCGCTCAGGGCACCGTGCAGGTCAAACTGCTGGTCTGGATCTTCATGATGCGCATCATCATGGTGCTCGCCTCCGCCGCCGCTTACTACTTCAACCAGGTCATGGCCAAGGGCAAGTACGGCAACGCCCCGAAGATGGACTTCGAAAAGCCCCTCACCAACCTCGTCTTCATCACCTCGGGCCTCTCCATCGTCCTCACCTACCTCGCTTCATACCTGCTCATCCCGAACATCAACGGCGACACCAGCCTGTGGTGGAAGCTCTCGACGATCATCACCTGCGGCACCCTCGCCGGCGCCATCATCCCCGAGCTGGTCAAGATCTTCACCAGCGTCCACAGCAAGCACGTCAAGGAAGTCGTGACGGCCTCTGAGCAGGGCGGGCCATCGCTCAACATCCTCTCGGGTCTGGTCGCCGGCAACTTCTCGGCGTACTGGCTGGGCCTGACCATCATGGTGCTGATGGGCATTTCGTACTACATCACCATGATCCCCAACGAAGCCGGCGCCACCCTGGGCAACCTCATGGTCGCCCCCGCGGTCTTCGCCTTCGGCCTGGTCGCCTTCGGCTTCCTGGGCATGGGACCGGTCACCATCGCCGTCGACTCGTACGGCCCCGTCACCGACAACGCCCAGTCCGTCTTCGAGCTCTCGACCATTGAAACGATCCCCGGCATCAAGCAGGAGATCGAGAGGGACTTCGGCTTCAGCCCCGACTTCGAGAAGGGCAAGGAGTTCCTCGAAGAGAACGACGGCGCCGGCAACACGTTCAAGGCGACCGCCAAGCCGGTGCTGATCGGTACCGCCGTGGTGGGCGCGACGACGATGATCTTCGCGCTGATCGTGGGTCTGACGCACGGTCTGACCGAGAATCTTGAGAAGCTCAGCCTGATGCACCCGCCGTTCCTGCTGGGCCTGATCTCGGGCGGCTGCATCATCTACTGGTTCACCGGCGCGTCGATCCAGGCGGTGAGCACGGGCGCGTACCGCGCCGTCGAGTTCATCAAGGCCAACATGCGGCTCGACGGCGCCACCAAGGCGAGCGTCGAAGATTCGAAAAAGGTCGTCGACATCTGCACCGTCTACGCCCAGAAGGGCATGTTCAACATCTTCCTGGGCGTGTTCTTCGCCACCCTCGCGTTCGCGTTCTACGACTCATACTTCTTCATCGGGTTCCTGGTGAGCACGGCGCTGTTCGGCCTGTTCCAGGCCATCTTCATGGCCAACGCCGGCGGCGCCTGGGACAACGCCAAGAAGATCGTCGAGACCGACCCGCTCTACAAGAACTCAGGCCGCGGCAAGGGCTCGGACCTGCACGCCGCCACCGTCGTGGGCGACACCGTGGGCGATCCGTTCAAGGACACCTCTTCGGTGGCCATGAACCCGGTCATCAAGTTCTGCACGCTCTTCGGCATCCTCGCGGTTGAACTGGCCATCAGCATCAAGTCCAACCCCGAGAACGGCCCGCTGGCGATCGGCCTCACGATCGTCTTCTTCGCAGTCTCGGCGTTCTTCGTGTGGCGCTCGTTCTATGGGATGCGGATCACCCAGTCGTCGTGAGTTTCCCACGTCGGGACTTGCAAACAGAGTGCCCCCAGAACCCCGACGGTGAACGTCGGGGTTTTTCTTTCCCAACTCCTACAGTGTCCCACACGACCGCCCCATCCCCTCATCGGTACGACCCACCATGCCCACCCGATTTCAAGCCATGTCCGTGCGTCTGGTCCTCGCCCTGGGCGGCCTTCTCGGCGCGAGCGGTTGGTGCGCCGCGCAAGGCGACGCCCCCGCCCGCGCGCCCGCCCCCTCAGTCGCCGAAGCAGCCCCCGAACTCCTCTGGATCCGCACCCGCCAGGACGAATCCCGAATCCTCCGTCTCCAACTCGCCATCCGTGAATTCGTCGCGAAGGACGCCGGCAAGCCGGGCCCTTCGATCACCCTCTACGGCGCCGTCCACATCGCCGATCGCGCGTTCTACAAGCGGCTCGACCAGCTGCTCGAAGAGAACCACGACGTGATCCTCTACGAAGGCGTGAAGCCCGCTGGCATGCACGATGCACCGTTGCCGGAGGGGGCCGAGGGTGACGCGCAGCGCGCCGAGCGAACCACGGAGCGGCTCCGCCTCGCCTGGGCCGCGCTCGAACGGTGGCGCCGTGCTTCGCCCAGCGCGACGCCCAAAGCCGAAGGCAAGGGCGGCCTGCCGAACGACCTCGGCCAGATCGCCGCACGCATGGGTGATGAGGGCTTCGCGCGCGAGCGATCGGTTCTCGCCGCCACCGACACCGATGCCTGGGAACGCCCCTTCCGCTTCACCCGCTCGCCCGACGGCGCGACCTATTCGCTCGGTTCCTACGGCCGCGACAACGCCCTCGGCGGCGACGGGCCCGACAGCGACGTCTTCATCGCCGACCTCAAACCCCTCAGCGCGTCCGAGACTTCCTCCGCGCCCAACCTGCAGGAGCGACTCGCCGAGACCTTCGGCCTCACCTTCCAGCTCAACGAGATGGACCACGAAGGGCCGAAGTGGGTCAACTCGGATATGTCGATCGACGAGGTCGAACGCGCCCTCGGCTTCGACGGCGGCGACGACGGGGCCGAGGGCAAACGCAACATGCTCTTCGAGATGCTCGACGGCTCATCGTTCCCCGCCAAGATCGCCTCGACTGTGCTCAGCCTCATCGAGAGCATCCCCGGCATGGCCCCGCGCATGAAGGTGATGATGCTCGAGATGCTCGCCAACATCGACGAAAAAACACTCTCCAACGCCGTCATCCCGGGGATGGACGACACCAAGCAGTTGATGAAAGTCATCATCGAGGACCGCAATCAGGTGGTGATCGACGACCTGGCGCGGATCATCAAGGAGAGGCCCAACCTCAAGAGCATCGGCGTCATCTACGGCGCCGGCCACCTGCCCGACCTGGCGCGAAGGCTCGAAGAGCAGCTCGGCTACACCCACAAAGGCGGCAAGTGGCTGACGGCGATCCGAGTCGACCTCGACGCCGAGGGCATCACCGACGAAGAGATGGAAATGACCCGGCGCATGATGGCGATGCAGATGAAGATGCTCAGTGGCGACCGCAAAACAGAACCCCGACCGTAAGGGAGGGGTCTCTACGGAAGTGGCAAAGTGGTCGAGTGGTCAAGTGGTCAAGTGCCGCGAAGGCGCGCATGAATGCGCTTCGGCTTTATGGCACTCCGCCACTTGACCACTCGACCACTCGACCACTTCTTCGCCCCTTCACGGTCGGCGTTCTGTTCCGGCCAGCCCCAACTCCGCCAGCCGCACCTTGAGGTATTCGCGCATCGCCCGGGCCGTGCTCTCATAGACGCTCAGCGGCCCGCCGATTGGGTCCTGGATGTCGTCGCCATCGGGGTGCAGCGTGCGAACCTTCGCGGCGCTGGCGGGGTCGAGCTCGCGCGCCGCCTCGGCGTGCGCGTCCGTCATCGCGAACACCGCGTCCGCTTCGCGCAGCATCTCGCGCGTCAGCGGCTTCGATGCGTGCGGACCCATCTTCACGCCCATCTGTCGCAGCGCTTCGACCCCTTCGGGCGTTGCCGGCGCGCCGGCATACGCCGCCACACCCGCCGAATCGATCAACACCGGCACCGCCCCCGCGACGCTCGGTCCCACGGCATCGCGCGCCAGCGCCGCCGCCATCGGGCTCCGGCACGTGTTGCCGGTACACACAAACAACACCCGCCATGCCAGCCGACGCTCGACATACGCCCGGTCGTACACGCCCTCGCGGGCGACTTCATAGGCCCCCACCGTGCCGCCGCCGTCGCGCCGCGTCAGCCGCACCAGCGTCGAAGGCAACCCCAACGGCACCGGGGGCGCATCGATCAACCCATCCACCAGCGATTCGATCGCCGTGTTCGGATGCAGCGCCGCGATCACCGCCAGCGCCTCTTCGCCGTCGCGCACCCTCGCCCCGTTGGGAGTGGCCACCCCCGCCATCACAATCGTGCCGGTGCACGAGGCGAGCAGCCCCGACGCCGACGGATGCGACGGCACCCGAACCAGCAGTTCCCTTCCATCGTCGATCACACCCGGCTCGACGCGCAGCGCCGCGCGAACCGCGCCGAGCGCCGCCTCGGGCAGCGTGATCGCCGCGAGTACCGGCCCCGGCATCAACCGCTCAACCACCCGCGCATGCACGCTCGGCAACGCCCCACCCACGGCTCCCTCGATCACACGCCGCACCGCCGCGGCATCAGGCGCGTGCCAAGCCAGCACCGGACGCGCTTTTCCAGCGCCCGCCCCGATCAACCCCCACAAACGACCCACCGCTTCCGCGCGAGTCGCATCCGCCGCGATACCGAAAACCGTCTCGGTCGGCACCACCACCAAACCGCCCGAGGCCAGCACCCGCGCCCCTTCAACAGGGGTCAACACCTTTGATCGGGATTTGGCAGGGGCATTCACCATCGGAGTATCGGAGCAGGTCGATTCCGCCGCAAACCGCAGGCTGCCCGCAAAGGTACGAAGGGTGAAACGTCGCGGATCGGCTCCAAACAAGAGTTCGCCTGGCCAGATTGTCCAGTTGATTGGCGCTCGGCGGGCGAACAAGCTTGGTCGGAATCGGCGCGCCGGGTTTGCCTGCGGGCGTTTGGTCGTCGATACTTGGGCTGGGCAACGATGGGCTGCAATACCCTTCCATATTCCGAACGCAACCGCTCGTGGTCGGGCTCGACCGCGACGCTTGTCGCCGTCTTGCTCATGCTCGCGGTGCTGCCCAGCGCGGCGACCGTCTCGTCGCCCATGTCGGCGGCGATCCTTGAAGCCTCCCTTCGCGACGCGCGCCTGATCCACGTCCAGCGTGAGCGCCCCAACCCACTACCGGGGAGCGGGGCGATCACTCGTGAGTCGTGGCGCAGCGTGCAGGCGAAGGCTGTTGCGGTTGGCGCGGTTCGTCCGCTCGACTTCGTCGCTCCACGCCGCGAGGTTGACGGTCTGATTCTTGGTCAGGTGGACGACGCACTGGGCGCCACCGCGCCGAGTGCTTTGACGAGGTCCGGGGTTCTGGGGCTGCCCCCGCCGCGGGCGTGAGTGCTGATGTCGCCCGTGCGCCTTCCGCTTCGCGGGCGGCTGTGCGGGCTCGATTCCCACCCTCATCGTGATCGTGCGTACTCGGCGCGCCGCGCTGTTTCGTCTCGGCGCTCTGACAGGGCGTGTCTTCTTTCCGCAGCGCGACGATTCGCTTCGCTCATCGTCGGCGTGAACGGGAACACAACCGTTCCTCTTTGCCCCGCCCCGCGTCCGCATTCTCCATCTGTTCGCTCTTCGCCCCGGCTTCCCGCCTTCTTCCCGGATTCCCCCATGCCTACCAGTGATATCCCTCTCGTCGGCCCGATCATCAACAAGGTCTTCGGCACGCGCAACGAGCGCGTTGTCAAGCGATACCTCCAGCGCGTCGATGAGATCAACGCCCTTGAGCCGCAGGCCCGCAAGCTCACCGACGAGCAGATCCGCGCCAAGACCCTCCAGTTCAGGGAACGCCTCAAGAAGGGCGAAGACCCCGTCAAGGTGCTGCCTGAGGCGTTCGCCGTGGCCCGCGAGGCGATGGACCGCAACATCGGTTTGCGGAACATGTTCAACCCCAAGCACGCCGAGCGCTTCCCGCTCGACAAGCTCTCGCCGGCGATGCGGGCCCTGTACGACCAGACCAAGGCGGCCCTCGAGGCCCTGCCCATGATGCCCCCCGAGGGCGCGCTGCTGGGCAACACCGACCCGCAGCCCGGCTGGTCCTACGGCGACATCCCGGCCGAGCTCTACGAGGCCGGCCGCGAGCTGTTCCCGCAGAGCCGACCGCCCTTCCGCGCTCGCCCGTTCGACGTGCAGCTCATCGGCGGAATGGTGCTCTTCGGCGGCAAAATCGCCGAGATGAAGACCGGCGAAGGCAAGACCATCGTCGGCCCGCTGGCGTGCTACATGGCGGTGCTCGAAGGCTGGAAGGTCAACGTCGTCACCGTCAACGATTACCTCGTGCAGCGCGACCGCGACTGGACCTACCCGTTTTTCCGCGGGCTCGGCCTCACCGTCGGCGCCATCCACCCCATGCACATGCAGGACGAGGACGAGAAACGCCTCATGTACGCCTGCGACGTGGTCTACGGCACCACGGCCGAGTTCGGCTTCGACTTCCTGCGCGACAACATGAAGCGCTCGGTCGACCAGCAGGTGCAGCGCGTGCGTGAGTACGCGATCGTCGACGAGGTTGACTCGATCCTGATCGACGAGGCCCGCACGCCGCTGATCATCAGCGGCCCGGCCCACGAAGACTCGCCTCGGTATGAACTGGCGAACCAGCTGGCGATCCACCTGGTGAAGATGCACAAGCCGTGGGCCGACGCGGACGAAGTGGTCGAGAAGACCAAGCGGACGATCAAGGGCACCGAGGGCGACATCCGCAACGCTCGTGAGAAGGGTCAGGTGCCGGAGCTGAACAAGCGCCTGGCGCAGCTGAACGCCGACCTGCCGAGGCTCGAAGCGGAGCGCGACAAGTTCACCCGCTACTTCGAGGTCGAGAAGGAGCGCAAGCAGGTCCACGTGACGCACCACGGCATCGCCGAGGCGCAGAAGGTCGCGGGCCTGGGCTCGTTCTACGTGGGCGAGAACATGGACCTGCCGCACCTGCTGGCGCAGTCGGTCCGGGCCCACGCGGTCTACGAGCTCGACGTTGATTACGTGGTCATGCCCACGCAGGACCAGCAGACGGGCCGCATGGAGCCCGACATCGTCATCGTCGACGTCAACACCGGCCGCCCGATGGTGGGCCGCCAGTGGTCCGACGGCCTGCACCAGGCGTGCCAGGCGAAGGAAGGCCTGAAGGTCCGCCAGGAAACGCAGACCGTCGCCAGCGTCACCATCCAGAACTTCTTCAAGATGTACAAGCGCCTGGCGGGCATGACCGGCACCGCGGACACCGAGGCGCAAGAGTTCCACGACATCTACAAGCTCGACGTCGTGACCATCCCGACCAACGTCTCGGTCATCCGGCGCGACTTCGACGACGTCGTCTACCTCACCCCCAAGGACAAGTGGGAGGCCATCGTCGACGAGATCAAGAACTTCCACGACATGGGCCGGCCGGTCCTGGTCGGCACCACCAGCGTCGAGAAGTCCGAGATGCTCTCGCGCATGCTCACGAGCAAGCACGGGGTGAAGCACGAGGTGCTCAACGCCAAGCAGCACGAACGCGAGGCCCACATCGTCGAGAACGCCGGCGCCCTGGGCGCGGTGATGATCGCCACGAACATGGCGGGCCGCGGCACCGACATCAAGATGCAGCAGATCTCGCGCGAAGTCCTCCTCGAACACTGGCTGCGCCGCGGCATCGCCCCGCGCGAGCTCACCATCGACGCCACCGACGAGCAGGTCCGCGAGATGATCTTCAAGAAGATCGGCGCAAAGGAACTGGGCCAGCCCAAGCACGAGGTCGAGAAGATGAGCTTCCCCGACCTCGAGCTGGCGCTGCTGCGCCACTGGGCTCAGACGTACACCTTCGTCGACCCCAAGCGCGTGCCCACCATGAAGGCCGACGAGTGCCGCAAGGCCCTCGATGAGTTCGGCCGCTTCCGCATCCACCGCATCGGCTGGGCGCAGAACACCGAGCAGCTCGGCGGCCTGCACGTCATCGGCACCGAGCGCCACGAGAGCCGGCGCATCGACAACCAGCTCCGCGGACGCTCGGGCCGCCAGGGCGACCAGGGCTCGTCGCGCTTCTTCGTCAGCCTCGAAGACGACTTGATGAAGATGTTCGCCGGCGAGACCACGATGAAGATCCTCTCCCGCCTGGGCATGAAAGAGGGCGACGCCATCGAGCACCCGATGCTCAGCAAAAGCATCGTCCGCGCCCAACGCAAGGTCGAAGAACGCAACTTCCAGATCCGCAAGAACATCCTCGAATACGACGAGGTCATGGAGCACCAGCGCCGCGGCTTCTACGGCACGCGCCAGCGCGTCCTCGAAGGCCGCGGCCTCAAGGACATGATCTTCGACTACATCCGCGGCGCGTGCGAGACCGCCGTCGAGCGATATCTCGACAAGGACTACCGCGCCGAATCGATCGCGCTCTACGCCTCGGATTCGCTCGGCACGTCGATCAACCCCGAGCGCCTCAAGGGGCGCGACGAGGAAGAGATGGACAAGTTCCTCCGCAAGGAGGCGCTGGATGAGGCGCGCCACGAGATCAGCGTCACCGTCGGCGAGTACATCCAGGACGCCTCGGACGACGAGGAGGACCGCGCCCGCGCCGTCGAGCGCGACGCCAAGGGCCTCAGCGAGTGGGCCGAGCGCCGCTTCGGGCTGACGATCACGCCTAATGAGATCGACAAGGAGCCGGTGAAGCGCGTGCGCGACCGTCTGGACGACGCCGCGGAACGAAAGATCGACGAGGCCGACCTGTCGGGGCTCTCGCGTTTCATGGGCAAGAACTACGGCGCGGGCGAGCTTGCCAAGTGGCTGAAGGAGACGCTCGACATGACCTTCACCGCCGAGGAGATCGGCGCGAAGGAGAACGACGAGCAGGTGATGGAGATGATCCTGGCCAAGGTGCGCGAGAACTACGCCAAGCGCGAGAACGAGTACCCCGTCGAGTTCACGATGGACATGGCCATGATGATGGCCCGCCAGAACCCGGCCCAGGCGATGGCCTTCTTGTCGGACTGGGCGATCAAGCGCGTCGGGCAGACCGACTGGACCCCCGACCGCGTGAAGTCCACCCCGCCCAACAAGGTGCGCGACGAACTCATCGCGGCGTACAAGGTGTTCGTCGAGTCCGGACGCATGGAAAAGGCCGTTCAGGAAGCGATCGCGATCAAGGACGACGACGCGCTCGAAGCCCTGCTGCGCGACCGCTACAACTCGACGTTCCCACTGTGGATCAAGCGGCTCAAGGGCGAGGAGCGCGACAACGCCGTGCGCTCCCGTGTCGAAGGCTTCCTGCGGGCCGAGCTGCTGCAGTTCGAGCGGTTCGTGCTGCTCGAGGTGCTCGACAACGCGTGGAAGGACCACCTCTACGCGATGGACCAGACGCGCGACGCCATCGGCTTCCGCGCCTTCAGCCAGCAGGACCCGCGCATCGAGTTCAAGCGCGAGGGCTCGCGCCTGTACAAGGAAATGCAGGGCAAGGTGCGCGACCGCGTGTCGGAGTATGTCTTCAAGATGCGGCTGAGGCCGCAGATGCCGCCGCCGCAGGCACCCATGCAGAACCAGATGCAGGCACCGATGATGGCCCAGCCGCCGGGCGGCCCGGGCGCGCCGAGCCGCCCCGCGATGCCCGCGGCGAACGGTGCCGCTGCCGCGCTCCCCGGCGCGGGTGCGCCCGGTCGTCCGCCCACGGTGTTAAACCTCGGCGGCGCCGGCACCATCTCCGGCCCCGGCTTCGACGCGTTCTCATCGGCACGCCCGACCCCGACGCCACCCGCTGGCGCGGGCACGCCCCCCGCCGCGCAGCCGCCGGCCTGAAGAACAGCGACCCCGCCGGTCCCGTCGCGCCCCTTGCTCGCACGCATGCCCCACCCGCGAAGCGGGTGCGCGATGGTTGCCAGACGCGCAGCGTCTGGCACGAGCTGCCTTGATGCCTACCGCCCGCGATGCGGGCGCGCGAATCCTGTTTCTTCCGGGTGTGACGCGCGCCCGCTTTCCAGCCGGAACCGCACGGCGAGCCAGCCGCGCGATCTACCGCGCCCCCGCCTCGATGAACACATCCACCGCCTGCCCCGAATACAGCATCACCGCATCGCCCGCACTCTCGGCGTCCGCCTTCACCCCACGCTCCACCCGGAACACCACCTCCACCACCCGCGTGTCCACCCGCTCCGTCGGCGTCCCCAAAATGTTCGACTTCGGCAGCGCCAAAGGCTCGATCCGCAGCATCGTCAAAGCAAACTCGCCGCCCGACGCACCCGCGCGCATCCCACGCACCCGCGCCACCGCTTTGGCCCCCATCCTCACCAGCGGCACATCCTCCTCATCCACCTGCGCCCGCACGTGCAGCGTCGACACATCGCCGATCACCATCGCGGCCTGGGTCATCTGCATCGGTGCAAGCATCGCGAACTCCCCCGGCTCGACGTTCATCTTGAGCACCACGCCGCCGATCGGAGCGCGCACGGTGAGTCGGTCTTTCATGATGCGGATGGATTCGAGGCGTGCCCGCGCCGACTTCGCCTGCGCCCGCGCCACCACCACGTCCTCGGTCCACGCCCCGGACTTCACCAGCGCCAGCTCCGCCTCGGCCACGCGCAGCCGGGCCTCGGCGGCGTTCATCGTGTAACGCCGACGCACCGCCTCGTTCTCGCTCGCCGAGCCGCTGGTCGCCGCCTCGTCCGTTCGGCGGAGCGAGTCCGCCGCGTCGGCCAGCGCCACCTTTGCCGCCGCCACGTTCGCCTCCGCCGGCGGCAAGTCTTCGGCGCGCGGTGCCGACTCAAGCCGTTTCACCTGCGCCTCGGCCACCGCCGCCTGAGCCTCGGCTTCGATCAACTGCGCATCAAACGGTCGCGTATCGATCTGGAACAGCGGCTGCCCCTGCTCGACGCGGTCGTTCACCTGCACCAGCACCGCCGTCACCATCCCCTGGTCCGGCGCCACCACCGCGATCTCGCGCGACGAAGGCTCGACCGTCCCGATCGCGGCGACCCCGTTGGGAAACGGGTTCACACTCGGAGGCCGCGACGGCGGCGGCTTAGGCAGCTCCTGCTTCGCCGTGGCAACCGTGTAAATCCCCGCCGAAAGCCCGATCGCCGCCAGAACAAACGTAATCCATTTGACCATGCATCATCGTAGCGGCGAGCGCCGACAGAACCCCGACCGTCAGGGAGGGGTTTCTCGGAAGTGGTCAAGTGGTCAAGTGGTCGAGTGGCCAAGTGGCGGAGTGGTGGAGTGTGAAAGGTTGAACGTTGATCCCTTCTGAAGCACTTGACCACTCGACCACTCGACCACTTCCCCCCCTCACAACTGCCCCGAAGCCCCGCCCATCAACCGATCCAGCTTCAGCCGCAGATACCACAGGTGATGCTCGTGGTGCCACGTGGCGTAGTTGAGGATCGTCCGCACGCTCTGCTCGCCGCGCTCGGGGTGCAGGCACACGCGGTCCCAGTCGTCGCTGCTCAGCGTCCGCAGCCACTCGCCGTGCCACATCCGCAGCGTATGAATGACGGCGACGAACGCCGCCACCGGGCGCGCCTTGCCCGTTCCCGGCCCATCTCCGCCGTAGACCCCGGAATCGATGAACGCGTTCTCGTCCCACAACGCGAGCACCGGCTTCTCTTCCGCGACAGCGCGGCGCATGCGGTGTACAAAAACCAGCTCGGCGTCCGCCAGGTGACCCATCAGCACGCGGCAACTCCACCGGCCCAACTCGGTCTCGGGCCGGAAAAACGTGTCGAGCTGCTCGTCGGAAAGTTCGAGCAATCGGCGTTCGATCAACTCGGTGCCGCGCCGATAGCGCTCGACCAGCTCCGCCGTGGGCATGGCCTGGAACGTGGCAAGGATCGGCTTCTCGGCGAAGTTGATGGTCACGGGGGATGGTCCGGGCGCGTTGCCGTGGGGCGTGTGCATACGTCACAATACGCCCTGTGGCGTCCCGGGTTCACACACGCTACCCTCTCAACCTGATGCCCGGTGAAGAAGCCAGCATGGTCACCCTCAGCACCGACGACGGCGTCTCGGTCGCCCGCCTCATCGCGCCCTCGATCTCCCAGCGCGAGGCCCCCATCATCCAGGCCGAAATCGTCAAAAACGCCCCCGCCAGCAAGTGGAAGGTCGTCCTCGACTTCACCGACGTCACCATGCTCGGATCGATGGGCCTGGGCATGCTCATCACCCTCACCAAGCAGTGCCAGTCCGGCGGCGGCAAGCTGGCGATGTACGGCATGAGCAAGTCGCTCAACGACCTGGTTCGCCTCACCAAACTCGACCGCCTGCTGGTCATCGCGCCCGACCGCGCCGCCGCGGTGGCGAAGGTGAAGTGACCCGCGATGGGATCGGGTACCCCGCCGGTCCCTCGCGGGGCTCACGGCATCGCCCAAATCGAGGCCGGGGAACGACGAATCCATTGATCGAGAAGCACACGCCGGGGGTCGACGTGCTACCCAGATGAGCGCCACCGAACAACAGTCCATCACCCGCGTTCCCCGCATGGCTGTCTTCGTCTCGGGAAGCGGCCGCACCCTCGAAAATTTCTTCCAGCGCATCGATGCGGGCACGCTCCGCGCCGAGATCCCGCTCGTGGTCGCCTCGCGCGAGTGCCGCGGCGCCGAACTCGCTCGGGCACGCGCCGTCGTGCCCCACGCCTCCCCAACCCGCACCGAAGTCATCCCCTGGCGTGCCCACACCCGCGAGTCACTCGACGCTCTCCTGAGATCCGCCAACGTCCAATGGTGCGTCCTCGCCGGCTACCTCCATTTGCTGCCGATTCCCGAGGCGTTCAAGGGCCGAGTGGTCAACATCCACCCCGCCCTGCTCCCCGACTTCGGCGGTCCCGGCATGTACGGCCACAAGGTCCACCAGGCCGTCATCGCCGCTGGCGCCAAACACACCGGCTGCACCGTCCACCTGTGCGACGACGAATACGACCGCGGCCCGATCATCGCCCAGGCCTCATGCGAGGTGCGCCCCGACGACACGCCGGAGACGCTGGCGAGGCGGGTGTTTGAGTTGGAACTTGATCTATATCCGCGGGCGCTGACGAAGCTGTTCGGCGGCTGAGCCCGGGCGCAACCAAGAGCGTTTGGCCCCCTTATGAGGACGCCGCCGAACCGCCTCAAACGCTCGGTCGGTCTCATCTCTTATATCGCCGATATAAAGTAGAAGTCCGACACCTCAGGGCACTGCCAGCCCGAATATCGGCGGGCGGGTCGACGCTTTCACATCGGCCCGACCGAGGCATGCGCCCGCTTGTGCAGTCGCCAAGCCCGAACACCCAACGGACCGCCCGGCCTCCTGTGCAGACGGCGTCCAGCCGCATCGAGAGCTCGGTCGGGCTCATACTTTATATCGCCGATATAAAGTAGAAGCCCGGGCCTGCGAGCCGACGCGCCCAGACACCGGCGGGCGGTCCCCTGCGTTCACATCGCCCCCGCCCGCGCCATCTCGCCCAGGAACGCCACCAGATCGCGCGTGTCGGTCACGCCGTCGGCGTTGAGGTCTTCGAGGCAGCCGGTGTGGAGGTCGTAAGTTGTTGATCGGCAGCGGGTGTCGCTCGTGCCGAAGTCCATGAGGAAGCGAGTGAGGTCTTTGGTATCGACCTTCCCGTCGTCGTTGAAGTCGGCGCGGGAGCGCACGCGGAGTTCGCACGCGAGGGTCCCGAGCGTCTCGCCGCCGGCGCCGGTCGCCACCAGCGTGTACAGCCCCGCGTCCGACAGCCGAAGATCACGGATGATCAGCCCCTCGGCGGCCTCGCCCAGCACCCGCGGCGAGGCGGCCAGCTCGACGCCGTCCTTGAACCAGCGGTACGTCGCGTGGTCCATCGCGATGCGGCCCTCGATAAAGATGGCCCGCCCCGCGACGCCGATGAGGCGTGAGCACGGATGCGCCAGCACCGCCGATTCGGGCAACTCTCGCAATGATGCGGGCGCGACCGAGAGCGGTCCATAGAACGTCTCGAGCACCAAGTTCTCCCCGCCCCACATCAGGCAGCGCCCCGAGCTCGGATCGAACGCGAGCGTGGACTCGGTTGTGAACCCGGGGGTCAGCGCGAGTCGGCGTGCGAGGTAGCGCAACGGGTTCGAGTTGCCCCAGAACGAGATCGCGATTCGCCACGATTCCATCGGGCGGACGGGCTGGGCCGCCGTCCGCTGTGTCCACGATTGGCCGTCGTACTCCCAGATGTTGCCGGGTCGGGTCGTGAACGAGTTCGGTGGAATCGAGGTGGTCGCGCCGGGCAGCGCCGGCCCTTCCAGCAGCACGGTCTTGCGGCGAACCGCGTCGTAGGTCATCGAAAGGTAGATCCGCGGGAACGAAACGGTTCCTTCCGCGAAGATCGGCGGGCTAGAACCCAGCGCGGTCTGCGTCCACGCGGTGCCGTCGAACTCCCACGTTTCGGACAGGTTATCGAACGAGCCGGGGGGCGTGCCGCCGAAGAGCACGATTTTCTGGCGATGCTCGTCGTACACCATGAACGGGAACTGGCGCGGCGATGGCCCGGAGATCGCCAGTTCGGTCCAGGTTGGTCCTTGCAGCAGCCAGGTCGAGTTATCGATGGGGCCGGAGCCCGATGGTGCGACCCCGCCGAAGGCGACGTACGCGCCGATCCCCGCGTGGTACGCGCCCGAAGCACCGTTGCGCCGCGGCGGCGGGGTGTTGGTGACGCGCTCGCTCCACGACGTCCCGTTCCATTGCCAGGTGGGCCGATCGCTGCGGCCCAGCAGGGCGGCGGCGTGAACGCCCGCCGCGGCGTCATAGAACGCGCTGAGAAAAGAGGCTGGCGGACGGACCTGCGATGCGGTGCCCTTGAGCGCCCACGCGACGCCGTCAAACTCCCACGTCTCGGGGCGGCTATCGCTGGGAATGTCGTTGAAGTTGCGCGAGATACTGGTGCCGTAGACCACCGTGACATTGCGAACCGGATCATGCGTTACGCTGGGCCTCACCCGGGCATCGGGGCCGGCATTGACCACCGCCTGCCACGCGCCGTTGCGCAGCAGATACGTCTTGTGCGACATGAAACGCGGCGAGAACGAGCCCATCGCGAGCAAGGTGTTGTTGGCGGCATCCCACACGGGCTCAAAGCCACTGATAGGCCGCGCGGGGACATCGAACAGCCGCGTCCACACGCCGTCGACCCGCTCCCAAAGGCCCAGCGGCTGCGTCGCGGTGCTGCCCAGCGCGAACGCCCGGCCGGTGGTGACGTCGGCGAGCGTGGTCATTTCACCGGTCCACGCCG
Source organism: Phycisphaerales bacterium (assembly GCA_046154665.1). Taxonomy (GTDB): domain Bacteria; phylum Planctomycetota; class Phycisphaerae; order Phycisphaerales; family UBA1924; genus JAFLCM01. The sequence goes on from JBJXFG010000095.1 coordinate 23,700, forward strand.
GCTCAGGCGCGGCCGCGACGACCCATTCCGTGCCCGTCCACTCTTCCGTCACGAACGGGCCCGTAAACGCGTTGGAACGGATCACGACGAGCCGCTGCGTGTCGGCATCGAATGCCATTCTCGTGCGGCGGCGATCAGTCCCGCCGACCTGTCGTTGTTGCCACTTGGTGCCGTCCCATGCCCAAGTGCTCTCCGTCGAGGAGTTGACGCCCGCGATGGTCAGCACCATCTCGGCGCGGGCGGCGTCATACGCCATCGAGTCACCCGCGCTGCTGCCGGTGGGGGTTGGGCCTTCGGCCTGCAACTGATGCCAGCGCGTGCCGGTCCATTCCCAGGTGTCGTTTCGAGCCCACGGTATCGAACCCGAGGCAAGCGCAAAGTTCGGAGGCGAGCCGTTCCCACCGAACAGCATCATCCGACCGGTCGCGGGGTTGAACGCCGCAGCGGCGCGGGTACGAGGGGCCGGGCCGGCGACGTTGAGGTTGCTCCATGAAACGCCGTCCCAGCGCCACAGGTCGCCCAGTTGCGTGTCGCCGCCCGGAGAGAACGCGCCGACGCCGCCACCGAACATGAGGATGTGCCCAGTGGCGGGGTCGACCGCAAACGTCTGCCCGTCGCGCCGCGCGATCGGATACGTCTCCTCCCAGACCAACGGGCCCCCCGTCGGCACCACGCCGCTCGCGCCGGGATCGGCCCGGCACACGCCGGCCAGTCCACACGCCGCGGCACCGGCGAGGGCGATGTTCAGAATCACTCGGAAAGTTCTAGGGCGTTGTAGGTATCGCATGGCGTACGTCGTTGGCAATCAGCGGGACATCACGGGGCGAGAGACTCGGAACTCCAGACACATCAGACAGGTCCGAGGCATGCGCACGCCCCAGACTCCACAGACTTAGACGCGGCCCGGGATTGCCCGGTTCCATGTCGGAGCGATACTCTGAGAGTGATATTCAGTTAGACGTGGGCGCACCGAACTGACCGAGAAGGCGGACAAGGTCGCGGGTGTTGACGACGCCGTCGTTGTTGAGGTCCGCTTCGCAGCCGATGGCGATGTCCCAGAGCGTCGCCTGAGCGCAACGCGGATCGGACCTTCCGAAGGCCCCGAGGAAGCGTGTGAGGTCGTCGGAGTTGACGAGGCCGTCGGCGTTGAAGTCGGCGGGAGAACGGACCAGGACCTGGGTCGCCAGGGTTTCGATCCGTTGGGCGCCGGCGCCCGTAGCGACCAAGTGGTACCAGCCGGCGTCGGCTCCGCTCGTGTTCGTAATGGCCAAACCCTCGGTATCCGTGCCGATGATGCGCTGGCCTTCGGCGAGCGGGACACCGTCCTTGTGCCAGCGGAATACGGCCCCCTCGAGTGCGATTCGGGCGTCAATCGTAATGGTGCGTCCCGCTCGGGCGACGATGAGGCGGGCGGGCTGCGCGAACACGCCGGGTTCGCTCATTTGCTCCAAGTAGGCCGGGGCGACGCGGACGGGACCGCGGACGGGATCATGCAAGATGTTCATCCCGCCCCACGCCGCGAGCCGCTGTGTGCGAGTATCGAATGCGAGGGTGGTGTCCTCGTTCATGAACCCCGGCGTCATGGACAGCCTGCGCGCGTAGAAGTTCCGCAGGATCAAGGGCTCTCCCCGGAAGGGTGCGGCCGGATTCCGCAGCACCGCCGGGCACACGGGCTGAACCGGGCGGCGCTGGTTCCAATCGACGCCATCCCATTCCCACACAACCGCGGGGGCGGTGTCGGGCAACGGCGGGGTGCCGGGCAAACCGGTCAGCCCTGGCAGCACCGGCAACTGCAGCATCACGGTGAGCCGTCGCGCCGCGTCGTAGGCCATCGCGGAGTAACTGGTGACGAACCCGCCGGGCCCGATGGTCTGCGGAGGTGGGGTGGTGACGTTCATCCGCGTCCACGAGGTGCCGTCGAACTCCCATGTGTCGTTGTACGGTTCGTACGGGACGCCGGGGGGTGGGGTGGGATTGTCGCCGCCGAAGAGGACGATGCGCTGGCGGTGCGAGTCATACGCCATCAGGCCGTCGAGGCGGGCCGGCGGGTTGGGGATGGTGAGCTGCTCCCAGGTGTCGCCTGAGAGGAGCCATGTCGTAGGAGCGGGGTTCCACACTGGGTTGGGGCGTCCACTGATCATGACGAACTTGCCGATGCCTTCGTGAAAGGTCCCGGACCAGTTTGTGAGGCGGATCGGAGAGTTCACGGTGTCTAGCCGCGTCCACGCGCTCCCGTTCCAATCCCATCGCCGGAAAGGAAGGTTGACCGGTCCCACTACTGTGCTCACCGTGCGAGCGACCGTGTCGAACCACAGCCGCGTGGTGGATGTAGTGGGCACGGGCTGGGAGTTGTCGGCCCTGCGTTGCCAGGAGCCATCGGCGAACTCCCACGTGTCGGCCCTGTTCCCCGCGAGGATCAAGTTCTGATTCCACGACGAGATCGCAGAGCCGAACACCACGGTGACGCCGCGATCCGGGTCCTCCGCCACGCCGGGGAGAAGGCGCGCCCCGGGGCCAGCGGGTGCCTTGCGAACCCAACCGGAGGTTTCGAGATGGTAGGTGTCGTGCGTTGCGGGGTTCGAGCCGTTCGGCGCCGATCCCATCGCCAGCGGACGCCCGGCGATCGAGTCCCACACCGCGGTTCGGAACGCCGTGAGGTCATCCAGACGTGGCAGGGTGCCCGCGTTCGGCGGAGTGGATTCGACCGTCCATCCGGACGGCTCACGCTTCCAAATCGCAGTCCCCGTCGAAGGCGAAAACGCCAACGCGCGCAGTTCGCCCGTCAGCACGTCGGGCAAGAGCGTCCCTCCGTTGGTCCAACCGGGCTGGTTCGTGGCGGGCACCCACTCGGTGCCGGTCCACTGCGTCACGCGGGTCTCGCTGGTGTTGCCGAGGCGTTCCACGGTGACCAGACTTCCCGTCACCGGATCGTGCGCGAGCCCGCGCGGAAACCGATCTGCGTTGCCCGCCGACTTCAGGACCCACGCCTCGCCGCTCCACTCCCAGGTCTGGGTCGGTTCAGCCCCGGAAGTGGTTTGTGGTCCGGTCAGCAGCACCATCACGCCGCGAGCCCGGTCGATCGCCATGGCCAGGTAGCCGTCCCGCGCGGCCAATGGGCCGGACAGCTGCAACTGCGACCACCGCACGCCGTCCCATTCCCATGTATCGGAGTGAATGGCCGCGTCGAATGTCACGTCCCCGCCCATCCCGCCGAAGAGCATCATGCGTCCGGTCACGGGATTGAAGGCGGCGGCGGCGTTGCGACGCGGGATCGGGCCGGCGGCGTTGAGCGATCGCCACGACGCGCCGTCCCACTCCCAAAGATCGCCGAGCATCGAGGCGTTGCCCGAGGCAGCGCCCGAGGTCGATCCGAGCACGCCGCCGAACATCAGCAACCGCCCGTTGGCCGGGTTGGAGGCGAATGTCTGGCCGGATCGGAATCCGGGCGGATATGAGTCAACCCACCGCAGCGGCGCTCCCGAAGGAGGTGTCTCCCGAGCGCTCGTGGTTGGCGTCAGGGTGGTCGCCACGGAAGCGAGGATGACGCTGAAGAAAAGCGTCGGGCGAGCGTTGGAGTTCGACATAGGAACCTCAAAGGCGGGGATCAGGCGGCGAGGCGCGCCCACATTGGCGAGGCCCACTCAGATTTAGACGCGGACGCCGTATGCTCGGTTCCCAAGGAAGTTCCCGGGTTCCTACGCCCCGCCCCCCGCACCCGAGCCCGCACCCCGCAACCTCCCCTACACCCCGATCACCCCACCCAACCCGTCCAACCCCAGCGGCTCCCGCGAAAAAAACGGCTCGGCATACAGCGTCCCGATCCGCGTCCCCCAATACCCCAAACTATTCAGCACCCAATCCCGCACCCCACGCCCTTCGGGCTGCGCCCCGATCTTCCGCGGCGCCACGAACTGCGAGTGGTACGCCTCCATCGACTCGATCTTCTTCCCCTCAAAACCCGTCACATCAATAAGGAACGAGGGCTGCGGCACGATCCTCAAATGCGTCGCGTAATAGTGGAACAGCCACTTGGGATAGATCGGCTCCTCCGGCCCGCGCCCGGTGATCTCACGCACGCCCGGCACCTCGGGGAACTCCATCTTGGTCAGCTTCGCGTCGAACCGTGCGTCCTCGCCGATGCGCGTCACCGCCAGGTGGTCCGGGTGCGCGTCCTCGAAGTACGGCACGAACACCACGCTCGAGCGGTGCGACCGCATCACGCTCGCCACCCGGTGCCGCGCCTCGATCGAGTGAACCACTTGCCGGTTCCGCAGCCCCAGTTGCACGCGCTTCACGCCCAGCAGCCGCGCCGCCTCGGCGGACTCGCGTGCCCGAACCTCCGGCGATCCCATCGGCGTCGGCTCGCCGTCGGTCATGTCCAGCAGCAGCACGTCGTGCCCCTGCGACACCAGCTTCGCGATGGTCGCGCCCATCCCGGCTTCCTGGTCGTCCGGGTGCGGACCGATGATGAGAACGTTTGCCATAAGCGGATTATTGCGCGCCGCGAGGACAGAACCCCGACCGTCAGGGAGGGGCCTCCAACAAACGAGCCCCGAGCGTGAGCGAGCGGGTCTGACGGTCGTGCGCGCTGGGTCGTCGGAAGAACCCACTCACTCACGCTCGGGGCTCGCGTTCGAGCCCCATCTACCCTGATTCATGCCCTCAGATCTCACCACCCTCCCCATCCTCATCACCGGAGCTTCCAGCGGCATCGGGCGCGCCGCCGCGATCGCGTGTGCGCGGGCGGGCATGCCCGTCGTCCTCGCCGCACGGCGAGCCGACAAGCTCGCCGACGCCGTGCGGGAGATCGAATCCCGCGGCGGGCGCGCCCTCGCGTTCGAGTGCGACGTCGCCGACGCCGCCCAGTGCCGCGCCGCCGTCGAGGCCTGCGTCGAGAAGTTCGGCTCGATCTACAGCGTCTTCGCCAACGCGGGCTATGGACAAAACGCCGCCGTCCACGAGATGACCGACGCCGACCTGCGCCGGATGTTCGAGGTCAACCTCTTCGGCACCACCAACGTGGTGAACGCCGCCCTCAAGCACATGCTGCCCGCCCGGCGCGGGCACGTGCTCATCTGTTCGTCGTGCCTGGCGCGGATGCCGATCATGCGCGGCGGGGCCTACTCAGCCACAAAGGCCGCCCAGCACCACCTCGCGCGGGCGATGCGCCTCGAACTCGCTCCGCTGGGCGTGTGCGTTTCGAGCGTGCATCCGATCGGCACGCGCACCGAGTTCTTCGATGTCGCCGCCGGCGCGGCACGCGGCGACGGTGCCTCGACGCCCCCGCCTTCAATGTTCATGCAGGACGCGTCTTTCGTCGCCGATTGCGTGGTCCGCTGCCTACGCCGGCCCAAGCCGGAGGCCGAGGTGTGGCCGGGCATGATGAGCAAGCTGCTGCGCGTGGTGATGGCGGGCCTCGTAATCGCGCCCGGAATCGGAGACTGGATGATGCGCCGAGCCGAGCGGCGCTAGGTCGGTTCACCGCGGAGACGCGGAGTTTGCGGAGGGTGACGAGAGGGATTGGTGTGATTTGGGGGTGGTTTCTGCGCCTCTGGGTGTTCGTGCGCCAGCCCTCGCTTGCGCTTCGGGTTCGTTGAGGATGCCAAAGAACGAACCCGAAGCGCAAGCGAGGGCCGGCGCACAAAGAACACAAAGCAGTCGATTTCACCCATGTCCGCACTCGACTCCCGACTCCCGACTCCCGACTCCCGACTCCCGAATGCCCACTCCCCACTGCCCACTGCCCCAAAAAAGAAAAGAACCCCAGCCTGTCCGGGCCGGGGTTCTGGGGGATCAAGGAATCGTTTCAGGCTCCCCCCCGGATGCCGACGACGCGGTCAGCCGGGGACATCGAGCACGATGCTCGATTAGGCCTGACGACGACGGCGGAGGCCGACCAGGAGGCCGAGGCCAGCCAGAGCGGCGGCGCCGGGGGTCGGGACGATGTCAACGGTGCCCGAGAAGGCGGCGTTGGCGTCGAACGAGGTGATGAAGGTCGCGCCGCCGACTTCGAAGACGTTCGGGCGGGGGGTGATGCCGGTGAGCGTCCAGTTGCCGTCGATCGCAGCGCCGAAGGCGAGCTGGACGGTGGCGAGCAGGGCGTTCAGGTCGGTGCCAGCGCCGGGGTTGCCGGCCTGGATGGGGGCGGTGCCGAACACATAGGCGAGCGAGCCGCCGATGGCGTCGGCGTTGCTGCTGATCGAGCCGGACAGGCCGTTGAGGAACAGGTCGCCGCCGTTGGGGCCGCCGTTGGTGCCGGTGCCGAATGAGCCGGTGAGGATCGTGTTGGCGCCGTCGGTGTACGAGAAGGTGGCGTCATAGACCTCGGCGTTGAACGACGAGCCGTTCATGAACGCGGCCGAGACCTTCGCGGTCTTGCTGTAGGTGACGTTGTCGAACACGACAACGCCCAGGCCATGATCCGAGAGGTCGATCTGGAAATCGACCACCGCGGTGGCGGTGAGGGTGCCGAAGGTGCCGCTGCCCGTGGGAGCGGTGTACTTGACTTCACGACCGCCAGCGGGGTCGAGGAAGGTGAGGAACGCCGCGGCGTTCGCCGAGCCAGCAACCGCCAAAAGCGCGCCGGCAGCAACCAAAATACCAGTCTTCATTTTCTGACTCCTCAAAGTGCGACCGTCTTGTGCGTGACGGTCATGACATGCCTGAAACTTCCCTTGGCCACAAGAAGCCGCGGGTTCCCAACGGCAGCACGAATAGCCGAGGGGAGGACATTTCTAAGAACAAGATTTGAGGGTTCTGACAGAACCCCTGTGCGAGTCGGAGGGTGCGCCTCTCGACCAGTAGAAGATACACCGAAATCCGGGGCTGGCAAGGGGTTGAGCACGAATTCCAGCGTCCCTTAACTGGATTTGTATGCCGAAGACGCCCTATCAAAATACAAACATGTTGGATAACAGCCACTCGCATCGAGTTATCAGACCTTCCCGCCAAAATCAGGGTTCCCCCTACACCTGATCAGGCGACGTGAAACCCGCCTCAACTCCGCTTCTCGGGCTGAGGAAACCGGACCATCCGGCCGATCCCCTCAGGGAACCCCGTTCCTCTTGAGGTATGACCATGAAGACCCGTTCCGCCATCGTGCTGGCATGTGTGCCTTTCGCGCTCGTTCTCGCTTCGTGTGCTGGCAGTTCCAACTCTGCTTCGCAGGCGTCGATGCAAACCGAGCCCGCGCCGCGGCGCATCATCAACCCGTTCGGCTCGTCAAACGCGCTCGCAAGCGCGCCGAGCACTCCGCCGAAAACCGAGCTGAACTCCGACGGCTCGCGCGCTGGGATCTCCGCCGCACCCGCGTACGACATCTTCGGCACCACGCCGCAGACGCAGATGGCCGGCGTCGACGAAGCGACAACGTTCGAATCCACCGAAAACGTGCGCCGCATCACCAGCTCCGACGAAGGCGCGGACTTCGACCCTGCCCTCTCGCCAGACGGCAAGTGGGTCTACTTCGCCTCGACGCGCCACCGCGCCACCAGCGACATCTACGCCAAGCGCGTCGACGGCACCGCCATCACCCTGCTCACCAGCGACGCCTCGAACGACGTCATGCCCGCCGTCAGCCCGGATGGGCGACGCCTCGCCTTCGCCTCGAACCGCGCGGGCTCGTACGACATCTACGTCATGAGCGTCACCGGCGGCCAGCCCGTGCAGATCACCAGCGATCCGGGCCAGGAACTCAAGCCCACCTGGAGCCCCGACGGCAAGAGCCTCGCCTTCTGCCGCGTCGCCGATGGCAGGGGGGGCGTGGGCAGAGCCGCCGACCGCTGGGAAGTCTGGGTCTCCGAAGTCAACCGCCCCAGCAGCACGCGCTTCCTCACCTTCGGCCTGTTCCCAACATGGCAGCCGGGCGGAAACAAGATCGCCTTCCAGCGCGCCCGCGAGCGCGGCAGCCGCTACTTCTCCGTCTGGACCATCGACTACACCGAGGGCGAGGCGCTCAACCCCACCGAGGTCGTCTCCAGCCCGGTCGCCGCGTGCATCAACCCCACCTGGTCGCCCGGCGGTGAGTTCATCGCGTTTTCCACGGTGATTTCCCCCGAGTCCGCTTCCACCGGCACGGTCGCGCCCGCCCCGGGCCGGCTGTCTCCGTCGCAGGCCGACCTGTGGATCGTGCGGGCCGACGGCTCGTCACGGGCACCGCTGACCGCGGGCGCGACATCCAATCTTTCGCCGACGTGGGGCCCCGGCGGCCGAGTGTTCTTCGTGTCCAACCGCGCCGGCGTTGACAACCTCTGGTCCATCGGTGCCGAACAAGCGTTGATGGCGATGGGCGAGACCGACGGCGCTCCGGTGATGAAGGCACAGCGCCGCACCCCGGAAATCCGAGAGCTCGAGCCCGAGCCGATGGCCCCCATGGCCGAGCAGCCCGCTGAACCCCAGGCCGCGACGGCGGAGGGCGGCGAGGGTGAGTCGAGCGAGCCGCAGTGAGCGTGCTTTCCACGATGAGATTTGCAGAAGACCCCACCGAAACGAGCCCCGAACGTGAGCAAGTGGGTCCGAGATCACTGGGCGAGTAGGACCCTTCAAGGCACCCGTCGCTCACGCTCTGGGCTCGTCTGAGCCCCCAGGCGCAAGAACTGCCCGAGCGTTTCCTCCGAAACAACACGCTTCGGAAAGAAGTCCGAAAGCACCGATGACCGATAAACCTCAGCGGCCATCTGGCCGATCTGAGCAACCAAGCAGAAACACACGCGGTCGGGCGGAGCCCACCGCGATCCACCGGCAGGACGCCATGACAACCGTACAGCGAGTGCTTTTGGGAGCCTTCGTGCTCCTTCCCCTCGCGCTCCCACTCGCCGGTTGCGGCGTGTCGAAGCCGAGGGTTGTCTACCCCGAGCGTCTCGTTTCACCCTATGCGTTCGCGAGCGGGCAGGCCGTCTGGGCCGTCGCCCCGCCCAAGAACGAATCGGGCGTGAGCGAGGTGGACGAGCTCCTCATCGGCGATGCGCTGGTGGAAGAGATCGGCCAGGTGAAGGGACTCGACGCGCTGCCCCTCAACCGCACGCTCAGCGCGATGCGGGCGCTGGGCATGGCGTCGGTCGATTCGCCGGCGCAGGCCCAAACCCTGGCGAAAGCGCTGCAGGCCGACGGCATCGTCGTCAGCAGCGTGACATCGTGGCATCCGTACCAGCCGCCAAGGCTCGGGCTCAACGTGGCCCTGTTCGGCGGTCCGCCCCCTTCGCAGAATGCGGCGGATGGATTCACCAACGGCGTGCGCGATCTGCAATCCGCCGCCTCCCCCAAAGAAGGCCCCGGTTTTTCGCCCGCAAACGGGCCCAGCGTGGTGAGCCTCGTGTTGGACGCATCCAACACCGCCATCATGCGAAGAGTTCAGTTGTATGGGGAAGCGCGGGTCGAGAGCAACGACCCGATGGGCTGGGAGCGTTATTCCAAGAGCATGAAGCTGTACACGCGCTTTGCGTGCCATCGCGCCCTCGAGCTGCTGCTCGAGAGCGAGAGTTCCCGGCTCACCCCGGCGACGCCTCCCCCCCCGGGGGGGGAGATGGCCCAGATCGCGGACCAAGCGGAACAAGCCCGCTGACGGGAGGCCGACCGGCCGCCCGGCACACGGGCGCTCGGAAGGACTCTCGGTCGTGGGCTTTCAGACAGACGCACAACACCCGACGCAGCCGGCATCGACGGGGCTTTCACGCCTGGTCGAGCGGTCGGTGCGTCCGTGGCGCTCGGCTTCGATGAAGCACGAGTTGCGTCCGGTCGGCGCGCCCGCGGCCGCTCACCCGTCAAATCCTTGCTTCAGTACCCCCCGGGCCCCGCGGCCCCATTCTCAGCGGAGTGCATCGCGATGAACACGCTCCCGATCATCGAGGGCTTCCTTTCGTACCTGACCGACGAGCGCCACTTCAGCGCCTACACCGCACGGTGCTACGGCGCCGACCTGCGCCAGCACGTCGAGTACCTCAGCGACGAGCTGAACGTCCCGTACAACGCCGACAGCGAGAACGCCGCGTATACCAAGGCCAAGGGCGGACCGCGCCCCGGCGGCACGGTCGCCGGCACCATCCGCCACGGCACCCTCACCGACGCCATCATCCACGCCAACGTGGACTCGATCCGTCAGTACCTCGTCTTCCTCAGCGAGCAGTCGTACTCCCCCGCGACGATGGCCCGCAAGATCGCCACCATGCGTTCGTTCTACAAGTGGGCGCTCAAGCGCAACCTGGTGGACTCGAACCCGATGGTCATGATCCGCACGCCGCGCCAGGCCAAGCGCCTGCCCAAGGCCATCAGCGTCGAGCAGATCGAGCAGCTGCTCGCCGCCCCGGACGACCGCGACCCGCTCGGCTCGCGCGACCGCGCGATGCTCGAAACGCTGTATTCCACGGGTATCCGCGTCAGCGAGCTGGTCGATCTCTCGTTGAACGATCTTGATGAAGGTGCCGAGGCCCTCCGCGTCCGCGGCAAGGGCAAGAAGGAACGCCTGGTCCCGCTGGGCTCGCACGCCCTGACCGCCATCCGCCATTACCGCGACGTGCTGGGCCAGGACGAGCGCCTCAGCGCCGCCTGGGCCGACCCGCGGACCAACCCGCCGCTGTTCATCAACAAGCACGGCGGCCGCCTCTCGTCCCGCTCGGTCCGCCGCAAGCTCGACAAGTACCTCAAGTCCGTCGGCCTCGACCCCACCATCAGCCCGCACACCCTGCGCCACTCGTTCGCGACGCACCTGCTCGACAACGGCGCCGACCTGCGCAGCGTGCAGGAACTGCTCGGCCACCAGAGCCTCTCGACCACCCAGACCTACACCCACCTGACCACACAGCGCCTCCGCGGCGCCTACGACAACGCCCACCCGCGCGCCGAAGCGGGTTGAACGCAGCAAATGCCATGAATCAGAACCCCGACCGTCAGGGAGGGGTTTCAACCGATGAACCAACCACCACGACCTTGTCACCTTCGACAAGGTCGTGTTTCATTTCGGATGTTGCACACGCCGAGCCCCGCGATCATTGCACGCCAGCGCGCGGGCACCGAACGCTCGGACATCAACCACGATTCGTCCCACTCACCCGCGCCGGAACGCCCCGCGCAGCCGTCGCACCGCCGGCGCGTTGTCGTCCATGAAATCATCCGGCGTCCGCACCGCTGACAGCCCCACCTGCGCCATCAGCGACGTCAGCTCCCGATTCGTGAACGCGAACGGCGGCCCCTCCACCTGCGAGATCGCCACCGTTTCATCGCGCCCCCGCGCAATCGCCAGCAGCACCCCGTGATGATTCAGCAGATCGGACATCCCTTGCGCCAGCGCGCCGCGGTGCGTCGGCGGCACCGACTGCAGCGTGTGCACCTCCACCACCAGATCGAACCGCCGCAACAGCCGCGCCGGTAGGTCCAACAGGTTCGCCTGCATGAACGTGATGCGGTCCTCGGCGTGCAGCCGCTGAGCCCACTCCACCGCCGAAGCACACGCGTCAAACGCCGTCACCTCATACCCGCGCTCCGCCAGCGCCGCGGCGTCCTCCCCCAGCCCGCACCCGACCACCGCCACCCGCGCCCCCGGACGCACCAAACACGGTGCCTCGACATTCAGCCAACTGAGCAGCCACGGGCACGCACGCCGATGCGCCCACGGGATGCGGGCCGCGTCGCCCGCTGAGTCGCGGTAGATCTCTTCGAACACATGGATCCACTCGTCGATCGGCGCGTCGACGGGAACGCCGCGCGGATCGATCACCGTGGCCACCCCGCCCCGCGAATCGTGCGCGTCAAAGACACGCGAATCGTGGGCGCTGGAAGAGGAACTCGGACCGGGTTTTTCTTCGTGCAGGAACGTGCCGCTCATCGCAGAGCCTCCGTGGACTCGGGATCCGCTGACGTGCACAAACTCCCCACCGCCGCGTTGCCCGCCAACGCGGGACGCCTGGGACACTCAACAAGTCATCGAATGATACCGGGCCTTGGCCCTACGTCCAAGTGGGATTATCCAAGAATTCCGAAGATGATTCGGGCAAACGCCGTGCCAGAACCGCTCAGCGCCCCGCGCCCGCCCCCGCCACGGCTTCCACCTTTGGTTTCATCAGGCTCGCCGGGGCCTCGTCCCCGCCCGAACCAGGCGCGAAACCCGCCGCGGACTTGGCGTATTGGCCCAGAACCACCAGCAGCAGCGCCGACGACCACACCTGCTTGTCCGGGTCGGCCAGGAACTCCTGCCACACCGAATCGATGTGCTCCGGATGAAGCACGCCGATGTTCTTCGCCGAAACCAGCGCCTCCTCGCACAACTCCCGCAGCGGCCCGGCCATCCACCGCTTGGTCGGCAGCACAAACCCCCGCTTGCCCTGGGCCTTCAACTCCGTGTGCAGAAGGTCGTCAAACGCCGTCCTCAGAAGGTGCTTCCCGTACTTGCCCGTGGGCATCTTCACCTTGCCCGGCACGGCGTACGCAAAGTCCAGCATCCGCGTATCGAGGAACGGCACGCGGATCTCAAGGCTGTGCGCCATCGCGTTCGTATCACTGTCGCGCAGCAGCATGTTCCGCATGTAGAACCGCGACTCCAGCCGGCTCACCGCCGCGGGGATGTCCGCGCCGTTCTCTTCCGCGCCCTCCAGCGCCTCGTGCGGCATGTAGGTCGGGTGCAGCCCGAGGTCCTCGGGGATCAGCCCGTGGGCCCGCAGACGCTGGTCGCTCTTGAAGCGCCGCCGGTAGAGATACAGCGAAAGCAGGTCGCCATCGGTCGCCCCCATGTCGGCGATCTTCTCGCGCACGCTGGCGGGCTTGTGCATCGACCCCATCAGGAACGCCGCACGGCGCATCGACGACGGCAGGAACCCCATCATCCCGTGCCCGCGCTTCACCCGCATCAGCTCTTCAAACGTGATGTACCCCGCGAACAGCTCGTCACCTCCCAGCCCCGACAGCGCCACCACGATCCCGTGACGACGAACCGCCTTCGAGATGATGAACGTGTTGAGCCCGTCGGCGGAGGGCTGGTCAAGGCTCTCCAGCCAATCCACAAACCACGACTGCGCCTCGCCACCGGTCACCTGCACATCGGTGTGGTCCACACCAAGAAGCCGCGCCGTTTCCTGCGCCAGACGGCTCTCGGTCATGTCGGGCTGATCGGAGAAACCAACGGTAAACGTCCGCAGCCGATCGGTGTGCCGACGCGCCAGGTTGGCGATGATCGTGCTGTCCACCCCCGACGAAAGGAACACCCCCACCGGCACGTCGGCGATCATGTGCTGCTTCACCGACAGATCAAGCGTCTCGCGCAGCCGCTCCACGGCGTCCCGCTCATTCATCGACTCATCCACCTTTGGGAACGCCCAGTGCGTGCCGCGCTGCCCGCGCCGATACGACCCTGACGACGGATCAAGATCGATCCACTCCCACGCCCCCGGTGGGAACGCGCGAATCCCCTCAAAGAACGACAACGGCTCCTGCACACACCCATACGCCAGCGCCGTCGCCATCGCCCGCGCGTCAGGCCGTGCCGGCACCAGCCCCGACGCCAGAATCGACCGCACCTCGCTGGCAAACAGCAAGCACCCCTCCGCCTCGGCGACATACAGCGGCTTGATCCCCATCGGATCACGCGTGAGCATCACGCCCTTCCGCCGCGCGTCGTAAAACGCCACCGCGAACATCCCGTACGTCCGCTCGAAGAACTTCGCCCCGTGCTCGCCCGCCCCGTGCAGCAGTACTTCGGTATCCGAGTGCCCGCGGAAGCGCACGCCCTTCGACACATACGGCGCCCGCAGATCGAGATAGTTGTAAATCTCGCCGTTGAACGTGATCACATCACCGCTGTCGTGGTTCACCATCGGCTGGTGCCCCGCCGGCGAAAGGTCAATGATCGACAGCCGACGCTGCCCCAGCCCCACCCAACAGTTCCCCACCTGGATCAGCTCGATCCCCTCATCATCCGGCCCGCGATGCGCCTGGCAGCGCAGCATGCGCGCGAGCGCCGACGCCACGCGCTCTCGACTCGGCCCGATGATCCCAGCGATCCCGCACAAGCCTTTCATCCTCCAATCCGACACGCTCCCGAAATCAGCCGACCCGCACGCCAGTGTCTGGAACACCATCGAACCGCTGAAGGCTATCCGACAGCCGAGCCTCGCCGGTTTTTTTCAGCCAGTTTCCGGGGAAAACCATCACGCGGCTCTGGGCTCGGTCGCCGTCGGCGAGCCGTCTCCATACGGATTCTGTTCGGAATCCGCCGTCGACCCCTCGCCATACTCGCCGTACCCGTCGCCGCCAGCCGCCGCCGCGTTCGGGTCGTTCTCGATCTCCCACTCCGCCGCACGCTCCTGCCGGATCATGTCCACCGCCCGCGCCGCAATGGCCGAGAACAGCATCATGTACACGATCGGCGCGCTCACGCGACCCACGATGTACCCCTCAAACACCGACCCCGCCCAGAACATCGCGATCGTCCCCAGCGCAAACTCGGTCACGCGCTTCTGGTACGGCTGAGCACCGCGCCGCGCCCGGATCACGTCGTATACCTGCTTCATGCTCGCCATGAACATCGCGATGATGATCAAGCCCATGCCGCCGCCGTACGCCGCCAGCCCGTACAGCAAACTGTTCTCGCTCTTTTCAGATCGGAAGCCGCCCTGCGCGCCGGTGCCGCCAGTGCCGTAGACGGGGTTGTCGACAAACTTCTGCCACAGCTCTTCCCAGACGCCGGCACGGGTCTGACCGCCCATCGTGAACCGCTCGACGTCAAAGTCCACGCGCTGCCCGGCCAGAAACTTGAACGCACCAAAGGCAACGAGCCCGGCGACCGGCAGCAGCATCGCCCCCACCCCCGCCCGCCCATAGAAGCACGCGAACACCCCGATCGCCGTCATCGCCACACCCGTCCGCGACGCGGTCCAGATGATGAAGACGCTGCACAACGCCGCGGTCCCCATCCACACAAACCGGTACCGCTTCTTGGGGTCATTCAGCAGCAGGAACACGCAGCAGGTGATCACAAACGCCAGGAACGCCGACGCGTGCTGCGGGTTGCCCGTCATCCCGACAAACCGCTGCGTCAGATACCCCGTCGTCAGCGCCCGCCGGTTCGCCAGGAACTGCAGCACGCACAGCCCGCACCACCCCGCCCCAACCACCGCCACCACCCGCGGCAGGATGTACATGTCCCACCAATCCCGGATCAACGCCGGCGGCACCAGCACCAGCGGGATCAGCGTCGCCAGCGCAAAGACCACCGACTGCGCACCCTCACCAAAGTCCGCCGCGAACAGTCGGATCATTCCCGCGTAAAGCCCCGAGAACGCCAGAATCACCGCGAAACCGTTGATCGACTTCAGCTTCAGCCGCTGCGAGTGCATCAGCGCGCACAGCAGCAGCAAGCCGCCCGACGCCAGATACATCGTCGACCGCTGCGCCTGCAGGTTGGTGATGATCGTCCGCACCAGCAGCAGGTTCCACGTCGTCTGCGTCGAGATCGAGGTGAAGAACAGCATCAGCCCGACCAGCATGATGCTGAACCGGAAGTTGACGGCGCAAAGCCCCAGCGCGGCGACACCACCGACGCCGAGCACCGCCAGTTGCCAGATATCAAGATTGAGCAGACCGCCCATGCGTGAGTGAGGGGGGACGAAGGGAGCGCCGCGCGAATCAAGGCAACCAAAGCCGTCAACGCCGACGGTTCGGTCTCTGAGCGGGATCAAAGGACAAGCCCGAGCCCACGCAGTCTATGTTCTATCGGGCGTCCGAGGTCGATGGTTCGGAGATTCCCGAATCCGCCGACGTGTCCGGCGCTTTCGCACTGCCTACCCAACCAGGTTCGGTGAGCCAAGCCACCACCGGCAGATGGTCCGACGCAAACCGCGGCCCGATCTCCATTCGCGCCACCATCAGCGTGCGGGATGTCCAAACCCGGTCAATCGGCACCCCCAGCCAACGCCCCGCCTTGCTCGGCCACGTCCCCGCCCCCAACACCGGGCTCCACCCGATCAGCCCCGTCTCCCGCGCGAACATCTGGTGCAGCCGACCCGTCGGCGCCGAGTTGAAATCACCCGTGATCAGCACCGGCAGCGGGGCCGCACCCACCTCCCGCTTCGCCAGATACCGCGCCAGAATCCCCGCATCACGCTCCAGCTCCCGCACCGACTTGCTCCACGACGAGCGCGTCCGCGGCGAAACCGGGTGCATCGCCGTCCACAGCACCTTCGCGCCGTTGGGCAGCGCCACCGTCACGCTCCGCCGTGCCACAAAGCTGAACATGTGCTCAGGATTCTCCGCCTCAAGCTCGTGCAGCCCGAGCGGATGCTTGCTCAACAAGAGATTCGGCCACGCCAACTGCACGTTCGGCTCCACGCGGTACGGGTACCGCTCCCGAACCCACGGGTGCGTCGCCGCGAAGCTCCACGGCGTCTCAATCAAGCACACCAGGTCCGCGTCCTGCTCTTGCAGCCACGCCACAAACGCGCCGTCCGACGCGCTGCTCTGCGAGTGCGCGTTGAACTGGATCACCTTGATCGTGATCCCGCCGCTCATCTGTTGCACCGGCCCCGTGGGCGGCGCACACGCCGCAACGTGCCACCCCGTCAGAACAAGCCCGGCCATCCACACCGCCGGTGCGCCCGTCCGCGTCCGCTTCGAAAGCGTCATCGCGCCACCCAGCACCACAAACGCCGCCGCAAAGTGCGGCACAAAGTGCGACAGCAGATCAATCCGCCACGGACGCCCCGGCCACATCAGCAGCGCAACGAAAGTCCAGAACGGCACCGCCCACGCACCAAGCACCACCCCGCGCCGCCAACGCCAAAGCGATACGCCGTGCCACTGATGGCGATCCGCTTTGGGATCGACATCAGTGCCCGACCGCCCAGACGTGTCCGTCCTCGGCACGGCTGTCTCCGCGGACGGAGCCAGCAGTGGCACGACCGGCAACTCGGGATCGATCCGTTCACGCATGCGCGACGTAGGATAGCCCATGCTCCGATGCGCCCCGGCGTTCCTCGTCCTCCTCGCCTCGTGCTCGATGTTCGCCGTTGCACCGTCCACTCAAGACCCCGCCCCTGGCGGAAACGTCGGCGACGCACCGGCAGGCACAATACCCGCGCCGCCCACACCCACGCGCCAAGCCCCCATCGCCTACGGCTGGCACGTCGTCGGAAAATCCGCCGACCAAGTCGAAACCCCAGCTCTCCCCAACCCCGTCCCCGTCGCCTTCCTCTACGAGCAAGACGCCGGACGCTTCCCGCGCTTCTACGCCGGCAAAGAAGAGCACGGCGGCATCCCTCAGCGCGCCAACATCGCCGCGCACCTCGACGAGCTCTCACGCGACATCCAGCGCGACATCCCCGACCCGAACTTCAACGGCTGGGCCGTGATCGACTACGAATCGTGGGACCCCGTCTGGGAACTCACCAAGCCGGAGTATCGCGAAGCCTCGAAGCAGCACACGAGACGCACGGCGGGCCCGCGCGCCGCGGAAGACATCGAACGCCTCGCCAAAGCGTCTTACGAATCCGCCGCCAAGCGCTTCATGCTCGAGACCATCCGTCACTGCAAGAAGCTCCGCCCCCGCGCCAAGTGGGGCTATTACGCGCTGCCGTGGGGAACCTATGCCCCGCACCAGCGCAAGACGCAGTGGCTCTGGGACGCCAGCGACGCGCTCTACCCGTGTCTCTACGCCGACAAGGAAGGTCTGCCACCGGGCCAGTCGCCCAACGGCTCGCTGCAGCGCGACGCGCGGGTCTATGAGGGAGACCTGCGCCTCCGCCTGCAGATCGCCGAACGACTCGGCGCCGGCAAACCCGTCATCCCCATCCTCTGGGTCCGCTACGACGGCATCGGCAGCAACCTCTTCGGCAAGTTCGTCACCGACGCCGATCTCGAAATCATGCTCCGCGTCCCCCGCGAAGAGAGAGTCGACGGCATCATGTTCTGGAACACCGCGACCAACCCCGGCGAAGCCGGCCAGTTGCGCCGCTTCATCTCGGAGAAACTGACGCCGGCGCTGCCGCCCGCAGGGAGGTGATTGCGCCTCCAAACCGTACGACATGCGTCTCGCCTTTCTCGTTGCGAAGCACCGACCGATGCACACCCGCATCGTGGCCGCGCCGCGAGACAGGCACCGAGCATGTCATACGGTGGAATGGGGTTCTCTGTGGCACGCGGAATGCCCCATACACTCCGCCCCCAAACACCCCACCCATGCCCGACCCCACGCCGCAATCCCCGACCACCGACCCGCTCGCGACCCTCAGCGCCAGGCTCACCGCGGCACTCGCCGCCTCGATGGGCGGCTCGCTTCCTCCAGGCGCGGGCCCCATGCTCACGCCCAGCAAAGACCCCAAGCACGGCGACTTCCAATCCAACGCCTGCATGCCGCTGGCCAAGCAGGCAGGGCTCAATCCTCGCGCCCTCGCCGAAAAAGTCCTCGCCAATCTCGATCTGCATGACATCGCCGAGAAGCCCGAGATCGCCGGGCCGGGCTTCATCAACATCCGGCTCAAGCCCGCCGCACTCGCCGCCGCGCTCGCCGGCATGGACAACGATTCGCTCGGTGTCACGCCTGTCGTGCCCAAGAGCACCATCGTCGTCGATCTCTGCGGCGTCAACCTCGCCAAACAGATGCACGTCGGGCACATCCGCGCCACCGTCATCGGCGACGCGCTCGCGCGACTCCACGAACGCCTCGGCTGGCACGTCGTCCGCCAGAACCACTTCGGCGATTGGGGCCTGCCCATCGCGATGGTCACAGACGCCGTCAAGCGCCGCGCCGATGCGGGCACGCTCGACCTCAAGTCGCTGACGCTCGACCAACTCGAAAAGCTCTACCGCGCCGCCCAGCGCCACTGCGACGCTGATGAGAAGGGCCTCGCCGCGGTGAAGAAGTACGCGCTGGGCCCGAAAGCCGAGGCGGAACTGGGCGCGCAGGTCGAGGGCGCGAGCGAGAACATGGCCCGCGCCAAATCAGCGCTGGTGGCGCTGCAGTCGCACGATCCTGCTTATTATAAAGTCTGGCAGGAGATCAGCCGCGTCACCCTGGCGGCGTGCTTCGCGGCCCTCTCGCGCCTCGGCGCTCACGTGACCGACGAGCACACCGCCGGCGAGAGCACCTACGCCGAGGAACTCGCCGGCATCGTCGAAGACTTGCAGAAGCGCGGCGTCGCCACCGAGTCCGACGGGGCGCTGGTGGTGCGCCTCGACGACCGCGGGATCAAAGAGCCGTGCATCATCCGCAAGTCCACCCCCCCCGGTCAGACCGGCGGCGGCGGGTTCCTGTACGCCACCACCGACTTCGCCGCGATCCGGCGGCGCGTGCAGAAGCTCGGCGCGTCGAAGGTGGTGTACGCCGTGGACGCGCGGCAGAGCCTGCATTTCCAGCAGGTTTTCGCCGGCGCGACCAAAGCGGGGTACGCGCGGCACGCCTCTGGCGGCGATGCGGAGCTGGTCCACGCCGCCTTCGGAACCATCCTGGGCGAAGACGGCCGGCCGTTCAAGACGCGCACCGGCGAGAACGTGAAGCTCATCGACCTGCTGGATGAGGCCGTCGAGCGTGCCGCGCGGACGGTGCGTGAGAAGAACCCGTCGCTGAGCGCGGAAGAGACGCGCGAGGTGGCCGAGGCGGTGGCGATGGGGGCGATCAAGTACGCCGACCTTTCGAGTGATCGGGTGAAGGACTATGTGTTCTCGTTCGATCGCATGCTGGCGTTTGAGGGGAACACGGGGCCTTACCTGCAGTACGCGGTCGTGCGGATTCGGTCGATTTTCCGGAAGGCGAAGGAGCAAGGCGTGGAGGTAAATCAGCTCTCCGAGCCGACCTGCCTCGGGGCCCTCTCGGCACCGGAAGAAAAGGCCATCGCGCTGGAACTGCTCAAGTACCCCGGCGTGCTGCGTGCCGCGGCGGAGGCTTGTGAGCCGCACCGTTTGTGCGGGTATCTGTACGACCTGGCGCAGGCGTTCAGCACGTTCTTCGCGGCGTGCCCGGTGCTGCAGGCACCGGACGATGCGACCCGAGCGGCGCGCCTCCGGTTGTGTGCTCTTGCCGAGCGGGTGCTTGCGGACGGGCTGACGACGCTGGGGATCAAGGTGTTGAGTCGGATGTAATGATGTTATGGATTTGTCCGAACCCTGTGCGCGAGCGCAGGGCCAAGGGTTCTCGCGGCGTGGCCCCGAGCTTGCGCTCGGGGTTCGGATGGGCTGTTGCCGTCACTTCACCCGGTCGGTGAAGTCAAGGACGGTCGCGGGCTCGAGCGGTTTCCATGAGTCCGCGTGGTACTTCTTGGGCTTGTTCAGCACGGTGTCGAACTGCACCGTGAAGGTCAGTTCGATCTTGGCTCCCACGGTCAGGCCGTCGGCCTTGAACCCCTGGGCGAGCGGGAACTCCATCACCATCGCCTCCATCCCGAGTTTGCCGTCCGGACCCTTGAACTCGGGAATCTCCTCGTGGCGCACCATGAACGCCTTGCGGATGTCGGCGGGGTCGGGCAGTTGTTCGACCTGGCCGCGGACCACATAGACGTGCGGCACCAGCGTCGTCGGCTTCTCGGGCGGCTTCTTGTCCTTGCAGGAAGGAAGCGCGGCGAAGACGCAGGCGAGCGCGAAGACCGAGGCGGCACGGCGGCGGGTTGGGAAGTCGGGCATGCGGAACGGTATCGCGCGATGACACACGTTTCCGCCTTGGAGGGTTGTGAGGTTTGGCCGCCTGGTGAACGCGAGCACGACTCTGCCGCGGACGGCAGAGTCGTGGCACGGGGTGCGGGATTCTCCGTCGGCGCTTGGCGTTTCAGGATCGCGCTCGCGGCTTTTCGGGCGGCGTCTTGGTTGGTGTAGGACTGCTGGGCGACGGCGTGGAGTGCGGCGATGG
>JBJXFG010000096.1:0-52062 GCA_046154665.1 Phycisphaerales bacterium
GCAGGCTTCCAGCCTGCCTTCCTTGAAAGGGCAGGCTGGAAGCCTGCCCCACCGATCTGGATTTCCAACTGCGGCACCACTGCGCCCATGAAATGGACGGACGAATCCTCATTTACAACCAAAGATCCGCCACTCGCCCTACTCGCAAGACCTCCCGAACCGACCCAGGAACCGCACCAGATCGCGCGAGTCCACCGCCCCGTCGCGGTTGAAATCGCCGATGCCGCCAGGCTCGACCTCGCTGCCGAAACGGTACAGGAAGCGGCACAAATCCTCGGTATCGGTGACGCCTGACCCGTCGAGGTCTGTCGGGCACAGCGCGTTCACAAACGCCACGGCCAAGCGCGACGGCGCGCCGTCCGGCTCGACAAAAGCGATGACATCGATATCGCCGTCGTTGTCCACGTCGCCGGGGATGAGGTACAGCGGGTTGGTATCGAAATCGATCGTCGCGCCGCGTGAGAACACCAGCCCGCTCGGCCCCGCGCCACCTCGGTCGCCGGGCGACGGGATCGTCGTGTCGTTCCGCAGCACCTGGATCACCGTGCCCGACCCGCGCGTGATCGGCGCGTCCACCACCGCCGCGAGGTCCGTGTCCGTGTCGGCGTCAAAGTCAAACGCCGCCACCACACCGGGCTGATCGCCGATGGGCAGGCTCTGCACGCGGAACGAACCCGCGCCGACCGCGCCGCGAGCATCGCCCAGATCATTCAGCACAATCGAAACAGTTCCGTCGTCAAAGTTGCTCGTCACGATGTCCGCGTCGCCGTCGCCATCCACATCGCGCACCGCCAGGTTCCGCGGCCCCGCGCCCACCTCCACGCGGATCGGCGGCTGGAAGCCCGGCAGCGGCCCGCCCCCTTCGCCGCGCAGCGCCAGCGCGTTGTTGTTGATGAGGATGTTGATGCTCCCCGCGCCCGTCCCGCCGCCGCTCGCGCCGCCGGAACTGCCCGAGCTCACCGCGATGTCGTCGGTGTCCTTGGGGTTGTCCAGCCCGCCCGGCTGCACGGTGCCCGGATCCGTGTTATCGAGCGGCTGCGCGAACGTATTCCCGAAACCACCCCACGCACGCAGCGCGCCAGAGTTCACCAGCACCACCACTTGACCATCGCCGGCATTGTCCAGAGAAGTCACCACCGCGTCCGGCGAGTCGCTCACATCCGACACAAAGTTCGCCAGCGCCACCCCGCGCGGGTCATTCCCCACCGGATACGCCGTCGGGAACAGCGCGAACACGCCCGCGCCATCGTTCAAGAACACCCGCAGGAACCCCGGCCCGTCGGTGCCGCCCGTCCCAATCGGCACGCCCTTCACCACCACGGCGAGATCGTTGTCGTCATCCCCATCCAGATCACCCGCCGCGATGTCGGCAGGGTTGAACCCACCGCCCGGCGCGATCACCACCGGATCCGCAAACCCGCGCCACCCGCCGCCGGCGTTCACGCCGAGATTCAGGATCACCAGCACCTGCCCACCGGTGGTCCCGCCCCCCCCGCCACCTCCCGAGTTCGCGCTCGTGCTCAGCGGGATCACCGCGGCGACGTCGATGAACCCATCCCCGTTCAGGTCCGCAGCCGTCGCCCGCGCCGGACGGCCCGGGATCGGCGCCGCGCCATCGCCGCCATCACCAATGTTCGGCTGCGGCGGAAGCTCCTCCACCGTCACCCGCACGCTCTGAAAGCTCCGCTCATCCCCGCGCAGCGCCGGCCCCGCACCCGTCGGATAGTTCACGCGCAATCGCAGGTTCGATTCGATCGCCGGCGAGAAAAACACCAGATCAAACCGCCCGCTCAGCGAGGTCGCCGTCAAGATCGACGCATCAAGCTGCCCCGGCACCGGGCTGTAGCCGCCCAGCAAGTTGACCAGCAAAGTCCCGCCCAGTTCGGCGTGACCCTGCACCGCCAGCAGATCGTTGTTCTCGCTCGGCCCGGCGATCTCCACCTCAAGCACGCCGCCGAAGGGCGTGCTTACCCCAGGCCGCTCCTGCGTGTAACCGCCTCGAACAGACAGCGACGCCGAGGAACCATCAAAGACCTTCACCCGCCCGCCGTTGCGCACCGCGCCCTCGATCACCCCCGCGCCGTCGAGCAGCCCGTTGGGGATCACGTCCACACCCTCTGCGGCGATCAACCGCGAAGTCGAGGCCATCTCCATCGTCGGCCGCCCCGCCGCCGACGACGCCGCCCCGCCGATCACCACCGGCCCCGCGCTGCGGATGATCCCGGGAAACGCCAGCAGCCCGCCGCGATCCGGCGCAAGCCCGATCCGCAAACCGCCGGCACCCAGATTGATCGGCTTGGGATTCGACGAAGCGGGGATCAACACGTTGTCACCGACGCCCATCCCGAAAACCCAAACCTCGCTCGGGATCGTCAGCTGATAGCTGAACTGCCCAAGAGCCGTTCCCGCCCCCCGCGGCGGAAACACAAAGTCCACATCAAACACCGCCACCTCATTCGCGTCGGGCGCTTCCGTCGGGTCATACCCCTCGCCGTTGAACCGCACCCACGGCCCCGCGTCAAACGCCCCGCCCTCAAGCGACGCCCAGAACTTGACCGTCGGCTCCACCGCGCGCGCCGTCCCCGCACAAACGCACAGCGCCGACACACCGACCACCAAGCCCATCAACGACATTCGGTTCATCATCCTCATCTCTTTCTCCGGGCGATCGTGGCCCTGCTAAAAGCAACTCCGCCGCCTGTGCGCGGCCGACACGAGCCCGAAAGACTACCACGAACCCCCGCCCCAAGCGGGGGAACTCCCCGACTTCCGCCGAGTTTTCACAGTTCGGACCCGTGCCACACGCCCATCTTGCCCCACCTCACACGCCGCGCCCCGCCACCCGACGCCCCACCCCGATGAATGAACTTCCACGCACCCCGCGCCGCCCCGAGCCGGTACCCCATGAAACCCGCCCGGATAGACTCCCCTCCCCGCATTTCCCGGACCAGCGGGACCATGTTCATCGCAACGTCTCCCGGCCCGCACTCCGGCCCCTCTCTCCAGAAAAAAGCCCACACATGACCACGCAGAACACGCGGCCCACCACCCTCTCGCTCACCGCGCTGGCCCTCCTCGCTTTCGCCGGTGTCGCCCACGCCGCCACACCCGCCCCCGCCTCGCTCGCACGCTTCTTCGGCTTCGACGAGCCCCGCACCATCGTCATCGACGACAACTGCGGCCCCGCCCTCGCCGCCGACATGGACGGTGACGGCAAGCTCGACCTCGTCGTCGTCAACAACGCCAAGAGCCGCATCGAGATCCACCGCCAGCGCGACGCCTCGCGCACCGACGAGCAGATGGAGCGCGAACTCAAGGTCAACGAGCTCCCGCCCTCGCGCTGGTACGACAAGACCGAGGTCTCCGTCGCCCACCGCGTCACCGGCTTCCGAGTCTTCGACATCGACAACGACCGCCGCCAGGACATCGTCTACGCCGGCATCCCCGGCGAACTCGTCGTCCTCAAGCAGAAAACCCAGGCCCTCAACTTCGAAGTCCTCAACAAGCGCCGCGTCGCCGAGCTCGGCGCCGGCCAAGACGGCTTCGACATCGTCGATGTCCAGGGCGACCCACGCCCCGAACTCCTCGCCATCGCCAACGGCAAGGTCAACGTCTTCACCCTCGGGCCCAGCGGACCCGTCGGCGAACCAACCCTCCTCGGCTCGGGAGGAAAAATGGTCGCCTTCCTCAACGAAGACTACAACGGCGACGGCTCGATCGACGTCCTGGGAGTCATCCCCGATGACCCCGCCCCACTGCGCCTGTTCCTCGCCTCAAGCGCCTCCGCCGAAAAGCAGCTCGGCCCTGAAACCCGCTTCGAGATGCCCGGCCTCGTCGAGGCCGAGCCGCTGCGCTTCACCGGCCGCAAGGGAGCGTCGATCGCGGTCATCGAACGCGCCAGCAAGCGCAAGGTCATGTACGACCTGACCACCGAATCCGTCGCCACCGGTGCCGAGGGCGTCGAGCGCGACGCCGCCGCCGATGTCTACGCCTTCCGAGGCGGCGCCAACAAGGCCCGCTCCACCGTCGTCGCCGACATCAACGCCGACGGCAAGCCCGACCTCCTCACCACCGATCAATCCGCCAACTCCGTCGTCCTCTACCTCCAGACCACCAGCGGCCTCGACGAGGGCAAGCCCTTCTCCGCCTTCAAAGACCCCAAGACCGTCGCCCTCGGACAGTGGAACGACACCCCCGCCCTCGAAGCCTTTATCCTGAGCGAAGAAGAAAAGGCCGTCGGCGTCGCCACCTACGACACCGCCACCAACCGCCTCTCGTTCCCCGCCCCCATCACCATCAAGACCCCTGGTGCCGCCCCCGTGGCGATGAACCACCTCACCGTCGCCGGAAAGCCCGCACTCGCCGTCGTCGTCAAAGACAAACGCGACCACGCCCTCGAACTCCACCGCCCCCCCAGCAGCGACGGCACGGCAACCGAGCCCACCATCGTCAAACTCGACGGCGTCTCGCGCCCGCCCCAATCCATGATGGGAGGCGACTTCGACCACGACGGCAAAACCGACGTCCTGCTCTTCACCCCCGGCGAACCGATGGTCATGGTGAAAAACGTCGCAGGCGAAGGTGAAGGAACAGACGGAAAGCCCGCCGCCGCCGAGGTCCTCACCGACAAGAAGATGCCGAACTTCGGCCTCGTCCAGGCCGCCGGCCCCGACAACACCGCACTGCTCGACGTCGACAACGACAACTTCCCCGAACTGCTCATCGCCGACAAAAACTTCGTCCGCTTCTGCGCCCTTGACACCACCAAGGGCTGGAAGGTCATCGATCAGGTCACCATGCCCGAGGCCTCCAGCCAGCTCAGCGGGCTCAGCGTGTTGACCTCGCCCAACACGCCCCCCACCATCGTCGCCGCTGACAAAGCCGGCAAGCGCATCATCCTCATGGCCAAGGGCAAGGACGGCGCCTGGACCGTCACCGACAAGCTCCGCCTCACCGGCTTCGACGTCGGCGCCGTCAACGCCGGCACCTTCACCGGCGACAAACAGCCCGGCGTCATGGTCCTCGCCGACGACGCCTTCGCCATCGTCCGACTCGCCGGCGAAAAGCAGTCCCTCACCCAGTTCGCCGCCCACCGCACCGACCGCGACGAGCGCCAGGAGCACGAGATCGAAGCCGCCGACCTCAACAGCGACGGCTTCCTCGACATGGTCGTCCTCGACGCCGGCGAACAGATGTGCGAACTCTTCACCTTCTCCACGGCCCGCAAACTCCTCCCCGCCACCGAATGGGAAGTCTTCGAGTCTCGCCTCTTCAGCCGAGGCGACAGCCGCGAGTTCGAACCTTCCGCCGCCATTACGGCGGACCTCACCGGCGACGGCCTCCCCGACCTCACCCTCGCCGTCCACAACCGGTACATGATCTACCCGCAGATGAAGAAGTAAGAAACAGAACCCCGACCGTCAGGGAGGGGTTTCTCTCAAGGTGGCACCGGTCTCCGACCGGTGCTGACGTTCGCACCGATCAACCCAATAGCCGCGTCACTGAAGTCCGTTCCGACGGACTTCAGTGCCTTTTTGCACCAACCACCCACGCACATGGGCTTCGCCCCCTTCGAACGTACGTCGGCTCTCCGAGCCGACTCCCCACTCCCGACTCCCCACTCCCGCCGCCACCTACAAGAACCTCCCCTCCCCAATGCACCGCGAAACCGCCTCGATATCCGGCGCTGGCGGACGATCCCCCGTCAACCTCGGCACCACCTCGCGCACCACCCCCAGCGCCTGCTCCACACCCGCCCCGCTCTTCAGCGGCCGGTGATACTCCATCGCTTCCGCCGAACACAGCAGCTCGATCGCCACCACGCTCGTCGCCAGCTCAACCGCGCGCCGAGCCTTGGCGCACGACCGCGGCCCGAACGAGTTGTAATCCTCCATCCCCGCGCTGGTCGGGATGTTCACCACGCTCGCCGGCATGCACAGCGTCGCGATCTCGTTCACGCACGCCGCCGCCGTGTACTGCGCGATCATCAGCCCCGAGTTCAACCCCGGCATCGGCGCCAAATGCGGCCTCAGGTGCATCTCCGGGTCCGAAGCGCTCAAGAGATGAAACACGCGCCGCTCCGAAATCCCCGCCACATGGCACATCAAAATCGCCAGATGATCCATGGGGATCGCAATCGGCATCCCGTGAAAGTTCCCCGCCGAAACCACGTCCGCTTCTGACTTTCCCCCCTCGATGCCTCGATGCCCACCCGGGGGGGTTGCCTCGATGCCTTCCCCCGCAAACACCAGCGGATTATCCGTCACCGCCCCAAGCTCATCCTCCACAATCGCCCGCACATGGTCAAACCCATCCAGCACCGCGCCCAGCACCACCGGCGCACACCGCAGCGAATACGGGTCCTGCACCCTTGGGTCGTTCTCGGCGTGGCTCGGGATGATCTCGCTCCCCGCCAGCAACTGCTTCAGCCGCACCGCCGCGCGCCGAGGACCAGCCTGGTTTCGCGCCGCGTACACCCGTTCATCCAAAAACGAGTCCGTCCCCCGGCACGCATCGATCGACATCGCGCACGCGCACAGCGCCGCATCAATCAGCCGCTCGGCGTCCACCATCGCCAGCGCCCCCTGCGCCGCCATCAGGTGCGTCCCGTTGATCAGCGCCAACCCTTCCTTCGGCCCCAGACTTAACGGCCTGACCCCTGCCCGCCGCATCGCCTCTCCGCCGTGCATCCGCTCGCCGCGCAGCTTCGCTTCGCCCTCGCCGATCATCACCAGCGCACAGTGAGCCAGCGGCGCCAAATCTCCCGAAGCGCCCACCGACCCCACCGAAGGCACCACCGGCGTCACCCCGCCGTTCAACATCCCCACCACCGTCTCCACCACCGCCGCCCGCACCCCCGAACACCCACGCGACAGCGAACCCGCCAGCAAAAGCAGCATCGCACGCACCACATCCTCCGCCAACGGCTCGCCCACCCCCGCGGCGTGCGACCGGATCAGGTTGTGCTGCACCTCGGTCAACTTGTCCGCATCGATGCGCGTCCGCGAGAACGAGCCGAACCCGGTGTTGACGCCGTAAATCGCCCCGCGCGAAGCCATGAGCGCTTTGAGCGCCGCCTCCGAAGCGGCGATCTTCTCCATCGCCCCGCCCCCGATCTCCACCCTCAGCCCACGCCGCGCCACCTGCTCAACCTCGAACAACGAAAACGTCCGACCACTCAAGGTCACCGCGGGCTGCTTCACGGGGGGCTGATGGCCGTCGGGCTGCGTCATGAAAGCAGTCTAGAGCATCCGGGAACCCCGTTCACCGCTCGGAAAGGCAGCTTTAACGCGGAGTTCGCGGAGATCGCGGAGGAAGGCATGAGAGTCAGGAGTGAGTGTGAAACGGAAAGAGCCTGGACGACGTTCGGTGGCCTGGCTTCGACAAACGAGCGATCAAGAAGCGAACACTCCGTGCCGCTCTCCAACTCTCCCTGCCTTCCTCCGCGATCTCCGCGGTGAAAATGCCTTCTTCCGAGCCGAGGCTCCGCAGCAAATCCCCCACTACACTCCGCCCCGATGAAGCAGACCGTCATCCGTTGGAGCATCGTCGCCGGCGCCGCACTGGTCGTCGGACCCATCGCCGGGAGGCTCACCGGGATGCTCCGCGCGCCCGACGGCGGCCCTGACGCCACCGCCTTCCTCACGTCCACACCCATCCTCGGCGTCGTCGTCACCCTCGCCGCGATCCTGCTCGCCTGGGCCTACGCCCTGTTCGCCACCAAGTTCCTGAACTTCAAGTGGGGCATGCTGTGCGCCGGGCTGATCGTGGCGTGGGCAGCGTGGAACGCCGGCCGTGCCGACGCCGTCATCCGCCGCGTCCAGTCTCCCTCGGCCTTGTGGGCCCTGGCGATCGAAGGTCTTGTGTGGGGCCTCGTCGGCGTGGTGGCCAGCTTTTTCATCACCCGCGCGTCGGACCGTCGCGCCGCCGGCGTCGATGCCGACGCGGGCACCCGCACCGATTCCGTCAAAGCCGCGGGTGTCGGCATCTTGGTCGCCGGCCTCGCCGCGACCGCCGTGGCCCGCTCCGAGATGGTCGGGCAAACCTTCCTCGCCGCCGTGACCGCCGGCGCGGTGGGCACGCTGGTCGGTCGCATCGTCGGGCACCGCGCCTGCGTGCCCGCGTCGATGCTCGCCTGCCCCGCGCTCGCCTTCCTCGGCCCCGCCGCCGCCGCGATCTTCCACGGCTCGGGCGTGCTCGACGTCCTCTACAAGGGCGACCTCTTCGCCCTCGCTCGCATCATGCCGCTGGATTGGCTCGGCGGCATGCTCATCGGCACCGCCGTCGGCGTCTCATGGGCCGGCGGCATGGTCGAAAAGCACGCACCGACCACCGAACTGCCGGCTTCGATTTAGTGCCTTTTCCCCCCCGACTGCCGACTCCCCACTCCCGACTCCCGACTCCCGCTTTAAACCCGATCCTTCGCCGTCACCGCGCGCATCACCCGCAGCGCCTTGTGTCCCTTCACCTGACCCACCGTCGCCAGCAGTTTCTTCTCTCCCTCGACGCACACCACCACCGGTTCGCGCGCCGGCTTCTCGGTCACGATCAGGTCGCCGGGCTCGAGGTTCATCAGATCGCGCAGCGTGATCGTCGTCTCGGCGAGCAGACCCGTCACGCCCAACGCCGCCCGATCCAGCTGGCCTTGAATCTGCTCCACCGCACGCTTGTTCCCCGTCTGTTTCCCCGTGTTGAACCACGTCTGGCTCGACAGCGCGTCCATCACCGGCTCAATGACGGCGTACGGGAAACAGATGTTCATCGTCCCCGCCCGGTTCGCCATCTTCAGCTCAAACCCCACCACCACCACAACCTCGTTGGGTGCCACGATCAGCACCAACTGCGGGTTGCTCTCCGAATCGGTCAGCTTGAACTCGAGGTCCTTCACGCTGCTCCACGCCTCGCACAGCGCTTCGATGGCCTTGTCGATCACCTTGGTCATCAGCCGCGTTTCGATCGCCGTCAGCGGGCGCTGCGGGATGAACAGCTCCGAGTTCGTCCCCCCCAGCAGCCGGTCGATGATCGGATAGATGATCAGCGGGCTGATCTCCAGGCACACCCGCCCCTCGAGCGGCTCGGCGGTCAGCAGGTTGAAACTCGTCGGATTCGGCAGCCCCGACACAAACTCCGAGTACGTCATCTGCTCGCACGACGAAACCTTCACCTCGACGATCGTCCGCATGAAGCCCGAAAGCGCCGCCCCGAAGTTGCGCGCGAAGCTCTCGTGCATCGTTTGCAGGGCCCGCATCTGGTCTTTGCTGACGCGCTCGGGCCGCTTGAAGTCGTACGGCCGGACCTCAACCCCGTCGAAGTTCTTGCGGTTCCGCGAGAAAATCTCCATCGGCGTGGCCGACTCGGCCACCTCGCCGGTATCCACCGCCGCGAGAAGCGCATCAACTTCGGATTGGTCAAGAACGTCGACCATGGGGGAGAGGCATCAAGGCATCAAGGCATCAAGGCATCAAGGCATCAAGGCATCAAGGCAACGAGGTATCAAGTTCGCGACGTCGGGGCATGAGACGACCGCGCCCGAGTTCGGGTGATTTCCGGGTTTCCTATCGGCGTGGCGGCGCACCCGCCTTGAACCCGCGTTCTTTTCGCCCCGGCACCTCAGAGAAACCCCAACGCGTCCCCCACGCTCCCCCGCCGGTACACCGGCATCAAACCCCCATGATGAACACGCCGCTCCATCGATCGCGAGCCACGGCCCGATACGATTCCACCCTCACCATGACCAAACTGATCCAGAACATTCTTCGTTGGACCTCTCGTCGAGCACCTGAGACACCCGAACCACGAGCCCAGAGCGTCAGCGACGGGTCTGGTCGCACGTCCACGCTGGAGCGCCAAGACAACCCACTCGCTCACGCTCGGGGCTCGTTGGCGGCGCTCGCCGTTGCGTTCTTGCTCGCTCTAACTTTCACCCTCGCGCCGCAAGCATGGGCCGGCCCGAGCGCTGGCAAAGACGCACCGGCCGCCGCCGCACCCGTCGCCAGCGCGGATGAGGAAGAAGACGAGGACTCCCCGGTCCGCGTCTCTGCGTTCGCGCAGCGAACCTGGGTCACGCCCGACGGCGACATCCTCCTCGCCGTCGTCATCGATCATCAGAACAAGTTCCACACCTGGCCCGCCGCCCCGGCCGAGGGCGAGACCGACCTGCTTCCCAAAGACATCGCCGAGTTTGCGATCCGCACGCGGGTGACGCTGGCCGAACAACCCGCGTGGGTGTCCGCCGTCGGCACCACGCAGTACCCCGTGCCGCACCCCGCCAAAGTGGCCGACCCGAGCGGGCAGTCGTCCGGCCTCACCGTCCCCTGTTATTCCGATCGCGCCGTGGCGTTCATCCCGCTGGTGGTCAAGCCCGATGCGCCCCTCGGTCCCGTGCAACTGCGCGTCGCCGTCACGTTCCAGGCTTGCAACGACCAGGTGTGCATGATGCCGCAGGACGTCACGCTTGATGTTCCGATTGAGATCGTGAGCATCGCCCAAGCGGCGGAGAAGAACGCCGCAGCCGCGGCTCTCGTCCCCCCCGCCGCCAACGCTGACGATTTCAAGACGTTCAACATCCAGCGCATCGCCGAGCTCCGCGCCGGCAAGAACGTGGGCACCGTCGGCACCGCCGCCGCTTCGAACGCGAGCCAGGGCATCCGCTTCGACGCCTTCGGCCTGCAGTTCACCATCGACCCGCGCGGCACCGGCCTCATCCTGCTCCTCCTCGCCGCGTTCGTCGGCGGCATCATCCTCAACTTCACCCCCTGCGTCCTCCCGGTCATTCCGCTCAAAATCATGGGCCTGGCCAACTCCGCAGGGAACCCCGCCAAGTGCTTCTACCTCGGCTCGGTGATGTCCGCGGGCGTCGTCGCCTTCTGGCTCATCCTGGGCGTGCTCATCCTCACCATCTCGGGCTTCACCGCCATCAGCTCGCTGTTCTCGTACCCGCTGGTGATCCTGGGCATCGGCGTGTTCATCCTCGTCATGGGACTGGGCATGTTCGGCATGTTCACCGTCAGCCTGCCGCAGAGCGTCTACATGCTCAACCCCAAGCAGGACAGCACGGCGGGCTCGTTCGGCTTCGGCATCCTCACCGCCATTCTCGCGACGCCCTGCACCGCGCCGTTCATGGGCACCGCCGCCGCCTGGGCCGCACAGACCAAGAGCCCCGTCATGGTCCTCAGCGTGTTCGGCGCCATCGGCCTGGGCATGGCCGTCCCCTACTTCATCCTCTCGGCGAACCCCAAGCTCGTCAGCAAGATGCCCTCCGCCGGGCCCGCGAGTGATCTCATCAAACAGGTCATGGGCGGCCTGATGATCGCCGTGGCCATGTTCTTCCTGGGCAACGCGCTGCTGGGCCTGCTGCCCAAGATGAAGGTGATCGCACCGATCATGTGGTGGGGCATCGCCCTTGTCGCCGCCGCCACCGCGCTGTGGATGCTCGCCCGGACGATCCGCATCACCCCCTCGGCGTTCAAGCGCGTGGCGGTGGGCGTCGTGGCGCTCGTGCTGGTCGCCGTGCCGACCTTGCTCGCGGTCAACATGACCCGGCGCGACCCGATTCCGTGGCAGGACTATGAGCCGGCCACGCTGACGCAGACCTCCGCCGACGGCAACGTTGTCGTCCTGGACTTCACCGCGGAGTGGTGCCTCACCTGCAAGGCCCTTGAACAGACCGTGCTCCGCCAACCCACAGTGATCAAAGCCCTCAACGCCCCCGGCGTGATCCCGGTCAAGGTCGACGTCACCGCCAAGTCGGCTCCCGGATGGCAGAAGCTCGCCGACATGAACGAAGTCGGCATCCCCTTGCTGGCGGTGCTGAAGGCGGGCACGGGCGAGGTGGTGTTCAAGAGCAACGCCTACACGGCCCAGCAGGTGATTGATGCGATTGAGAAGGCGAGAGGGGCAGGGGGTGCGGGTGGGCAGACGACCGCGTCGAGCCGGTGACGGGTCTCTGAGCAACATGCCCTTCTGAGGACGCCGGAGCATCGACCGCCTTGGGGCGATGCTCCGGGTCGAGGACCGGGTGCGTCCGCCCGCCCTGCCTCCGCGCCCTTCCATCAGCCCCCCTCCCTCAGCCCCCACCCTCACCCCCGCCCACAGCCCCCTTCCCACGTTGACTTTCCGAAGGTGGGTGACTACTTTTCCCTCCCCCCGATTCGGCCGATAGACCTGTTCCCAGGGGAATTGGGAACGCCGGAATCTGGGGATCACCCTAGCGGGTGTAGCTCAGTGGTAGAGCGTCACGTTGCCAACGTGAAAGTCGACGGTTCGAATCCGTTCACCCGCTTTTCTGGATGATGCGACGCTGGCCCCCGGAGGCTGGCGTCATTGTGTTTTTTGAGGGGCAGTGGGCAGTGGGCAGTGGGCAGTCGGGAGTTGGGAGTCGGGAGTCGGAAGTGGTGCCAAACCCCTATGGCACCGCATTCGCACGCCGAGAGTCGACCACTCGACCACTCGACCACTCGACCGCTCGACCACTTGACCATTTGACCACTTCCTCAAAGCCCGCGACCCTTCCCTCACGGTCGGGGTTCTGTGCGCTTTCTTTCAGACATACACTGCCGCGTTCGGCCGCCGCCGTAGCTCAACTGGCAGAGCGCGTGATTTGTAATCTCGAGGTTGCGGGTTCAAGTCCCGCCGGCGGCTTTCGGCTTTGTTGACCGGGGGCCGGGTTCCCCGCCGGTCCCCGGCGGGGCTTTCGGTGCAAGCGCCTTCTCCATGACGAACAACTCGACGGAACCCCCCGCCCCGATCGACCCGCAGCCTCGCGTCGAAGAGGTGGCCGACACCGATACCGACGCAGACACCCCTCCGATCGGCGCCGCGCCCATCGAGGACAGCGCCGCGCCGCCCAAGCCCGAACTCAAGGGCATCAAGATCGGCCCGTTCATTTTCGTTCCCGAGTGGTCCGCCGTGCAGGGGCCCGACCCGTGGGCGCACCGCAAGGGCGAGCCGCGGATGCTCACGCTGTTCTGGACGATCTTTCTCTTGGCGGCGTCCGCCGTCACGCTCTTCGGCACGCGCGGGGCCGGGCTCGTGCGGGCGGCGCAGTATCAGATCAGCGCTCGGAGGCTGCTGCTGATTGTCGCGTTCGCGGCGGCGGTGTTGTGGCCGATGGTCCGCCTGTGCCAGCAGCCGCCGGAAAGATCGATCGGGAAGTCGATCCTGCTCGACGCGCTGGGTCTGAGCGCGCCGGTGATGGCGGTGCTGCTGCCTTTGCCGTTCCTGACCGGTTGGAGTTGGGGACTGCTGTCGATGGTGTGGTGCGTGATCGCGGGATGGTCGCTGGTGACGCTGTCGATCGCGCATCTGGCGCTCTGCGGCGTTGACCGCGCATCGGGCCCGCGCCGCTCCGCCGGTCGCGCGCTGGCGATGGGAGCGGTGCTGGCGCTGGTGGTGGGCGGTGCGGTGCTCGCGGTCCGGCACTCCGCCGCGGTCAATGCACCTTTCGGCATGACCGCCGTCGCGGCCGCGCCGATGGGGTCGAGTGTCGGAGCGCGCGGCACGGGGGAGATGTGGTGGGCCGCCTCGCCGCTGTCGCATGTGAACAAGCTGACAACAGCGCCCAGCGGCCTGGCACCGCGGGTGACCGAACCGGACGCGCGGGCGGTGGTCTTGCTGTGGGTGGCCGGGTTGGGGCTGGCCCTGTGGGCGAGTTTGGCGGGGAGGCGGTAGAGACGGGGTTGACCGACCGCGTTGTGCCACTGCTGGCTCCGCTTTTGGAGACAGCAGTGCCCCGCGCACGACGACTTTGGGATGTCCGGCACTGATGTCGGCGCGGACGCCGACATCAGCGGCGCGGGCCCTCCGTCCAGCGTCCAACCCCGCTACCATGCCCGGAACACGCCACCTGCCGGTTCCCGAACAGACGTGGGCCAGCCGGTGGCGTGTCGTGGGTTGTGTCGGGCTCGGCAGCGGGTCCGCCTCTGGGCCTGGCATTGTCCTTTGGCCGATGCTCGTCTGGTTCCCCGTTTTCCTTTTCCCCTTGCCCCGCCGGTTTCCTTCCCCGGGCGTTTGCCTCGGGTCGTTTGCATTCAGGAGCGTTGCATCATGGAGTTCATCACCGCTGAAGAGAAGGTCATGCTGGAGGGTCGTCTGGCCATACTGAAGGCCAACCGCCCCGTGCTGACCCAGCGGATCGCCGAGGCGCGGGCCCAGGGGGACCTGAAGGAGAACGCGGACTATCACGCCGCCCGTGAGGACCAGGCGATGCAGGAGATGGACATCCGCCGACTCGAAGAGCGCCTGTCTTCCGCGTCGGTGGTGAGCAAGGACGCAATGGCCGACGGCGTCGTCTTCGTCGGCGCGACCGTCAAGCTCCGCGAAGTCGATTCCGGCGACGAGGAACTCTATCGCCTGGTCGGCGAATCCAGCGGGAAGGTCAGCGCTGACATCGTCGAGGTCACCCTCAGCAGCCCCATGGGCGAGTCTCTCATGAAGGCCCGCATCGGCGAGATCATCAAGGTCGACGCCCCGCGCAAAACGCTGCGGTTCGAGGTCATCGAGATTCTGTGAGCCCCGACGTGGCGGGCTTGCCCCGATCGCGCCGGCGTGCGACGATCCCCGGCTCATGCTGCTCTCCAGAACTCCGCGGCTGCTCTGGCGCTCACTCACGATGGAAGTGCTGGGGGTGCTGCTCATCGCGCTCCTGGGGCTTGTCGGGGTGATCGCGTTCGCGGCGGCGATGCGGCCTTTGGCGGAAGGGCGGGTGGGGCCGTTTGAGGCGGTGCGGCTGATGGGGCTGCTGGCGGTGCCGATGCTGCAGTTTGCGATGCCTTTCGCGGCGGGGTTGGCGGCGACGCTGGCGTACCACCGCTTCGCCGCCGAGAACGAGGCGACGGCGTGCATGGCAGGGGGCATCTCGCACCGGTCGCTGCTGATGCCGGCGCTGGCGCTGGGGGTGGTGCTGTCGTTGCTGCTGGCGGTGCTGTCGCACGAGGTGATCCCGAGGTTTCTGCGCTCCGCCGAGCGGCTGCTGACGCGGGATGTCACGCGGTTCATTGTGAACCCGATCGAGCGCGGCGAGACGGTGCAGGTGGGCTCGTGGGAGATCCGGGCGGACCAGGTGATCAACGCCGCGGCGGCGCGCGAGGGCGAGCCGGACCGCGCGGACGGCGGGGCGGTCGAGCACCTGGTGCTGCTGGGCGTGCTGGCGCACCGCGTGAACAGCCCCGAGGAGTTTATCGAGGCGGCGCGCGTGGACCTGTGGTTGTTTGAGGACGAACTCGGCGCACCGGGCGACGGCGGCGCGGAGCGGCCCGACGACGAGGGCGAAGGGGGCACGCGGGCCGTGCTGCGGTTCGATCGCGCCAACGCGTTTGTGGGCGACAACCGGCTCGAAGGGCGGGGCGTGTACACCGATTCGTTGCGCATCCCCAGCGCGTTCCGCGATGACCCGAAGTTCCTGGATTTCTCGGAGCTGCGCCGGGTGCGTGACACGCCGGAGATGCTGAACCGCATCGACTGGCGGCGTCGGCTGGTCGCCAAGCACCTGGCGCTGCGCGACATGGCCGAGGATGTACGGAAGCAGCTTGAAACTGGCGGCAAGGCGGTGCTGACGCGCGGCGGTGCCGGCCAGGGGTCGGGCGGCGACGTTGTCACGATCTACGCCACCGGCCTGGAATCCGGCGCGAGCGGCGACACTTCGGGTTGGGTGCTGACACCGCCGCGGGACGAGCCGGGCGTTCGGGTGGAGGTGGAGCTGTCGAACGGCGCGCGGCGGACGCACACCGCCGAGCGGGCCCGGCTGCGGTTCCGCGAGCCGGCGTCGGACCAAGCGGAACTGGCGGCGAGCGAGAGCGCCGATGGAACGGCAGGCGCGGGCGTGTGGCTGCGGCTCGAACTCGAAGGCGTGACGACCAGCGACCGCAACGACCGCGCGGCCCAGGTGCGCAGCGACAGCCAGCAGTATGCGTCGCTGCGCACCAGCACCGATCACGGGGCGGTGCGGCTGGGGCAAGGGACGTTTGAACTGATCGAGGCGGCGTCTGTGCTGACGCGGGCCGGCGCGGGGGAAGGGCCGGGCATGGACTCGTTCCGGCGCGCGACCAACGAACTGCGCACCAAGACCGACGACCTGCGGCGTGAGGCGACGAGCAAGCTGCACGAGCGCGCGGCGTTCAGCGTGAGCTGCTTCATCATGGTGCTGTGCGGGGCGGTGGTGGCGTTGCGGCTGGCGTCGGCGCTGCCGCTGCAGGTGTATCTGTGGTCGTTCCTGCCGGCGCTGGGGTGCGTGATCACGATCAGCGCGGGGCAGGGGCTGGCGCACAAGTCGGGATCGTCGGGTCTGGTGTTGCTGTGGGGCGGGGTGGCGGCGCTGGGGGTGGTGACGTGGGCGATGTACGCGTCATTGCGGCGGCATTGACTTGTTCGAGGCTCGAAAGGCGGATTCAACGCGGAGATCGCGGAGTTCGCGGAGGAAGGCAAGGGAGAGAGAGAGAAGGGCGGGGGGCGGACGGAGGGATGGTGATCATCCGATCCCCGTGCGCGAGCACGGGGCCGAGGAAGCACGCAACATTTGAGAACGAGCCCTGCAATTCATTCAAGTGCAACGCGACAAGTGCCTTCGCGATGGCCTGTGACATCCTGGCGTGGCCCTGAGCTAGCGCTCAGGGTTCGGATGGCGTGGGGCAGACTCGGCGCTGACCGCTCCATCGCTCTCAATCTGTCTGCCTTCCTCCGCGATCTCCGCGAACTCCGCGTTGAGACTGTTCTTCTGACACAGCAATCGCTCAGAACCCCAGCGGCTTGACCTCGATCTTCGGGTCGCTCGCCGGGCCGGTGATGCGGTACTTCACGAGTTTGTCGGTGACTTCGCCGATGATGCCGCCGACTTTGCCGAGCAGGCCTTGCACTTCTTCAAGCGGGCCGGCGTTGGCCATCAGGTCGAGCGTCAGGTCGTAGCGGATGAGGCCGGTGAACTTCGCCGTCGCCACGGGTGTCTCGGCCTGGCCTTTGGTCACCTGCACGCCCTGAGGCGTGAGGTCGAAGTCGATGTCGGCGGCGTCTTGCAGCGTGTTGGCGCCGGCGGCCTGGCCGAGGACGTCCATCGACTCCATCAACTCGGTGAGCATGGGGATGTTCATCAGTCGCCCGTCGCGCACGGTGAGGCCACCGCGGCCCGAGAGCGAGGTGGTGACGGCGGCGAGCGAGCCGCGGGCTTCGCCGGTGCTGTTGAACTTGCCGGCGAGCTTGGGCGGCTGACCGGGGCTGGTCTTGGTTCGGAGCAGCTCGCGGAGTTCGAGGTTTGTCGCGTTCCACGACATCGAGAAGGGGCGCGAGGCGTCGCTGAGCCCGACGTTCAGGCCCGAAACGCTTAGCGAACCGGTGAGCAGTTGGGCATCGCAGCGCGAGAACTGGGCGGTGCCGTTGGACAAGGTGAAGTCGGCGCGGGCGTCGTCGATGGGGAGTCGGTACTCGCCGGCGGCGACGTTGAAGGTGGTCAGTGCGGCGGCGACCTTGAGATCGGAGTTCATGGGGTCGCGGAGCTTGGCGCGGCCGTCGACGGTCAGGTTGATGTTGCCGCGGGCGTCGTGCTCGCGCAGGGGGCGCTGGAGTTCCGGGGGCAGGGCGTTGTAGCCTTCGTCGTTGAGGTTGACGGCGAGCGTGAGGGGTTTGAGGTCGGCCTCGAAGGTGTCGACGTTGAGCCGCAGGTCGCCTTTGACGGCGAAGACCGGGGCACGGTCAACGTTGAGCTTCAGCGCGTACCAGCCGGGGCCTGCGGCGCTGTCGGGCTCGACGTCCATGTCGAGCGTGATGCCCTTGAGGGTCATGGTCTCGGGGCCGGTGCCGTCGTTGTACTGAAGTTCGGCGTTGGTGATCGCGAGCTTCTTGATTTTGAGGACGGTGGAGAGCTGGACCTGGGCGTCGACGCGGTTCTGGTCGGTGATGTTGTCGCCCTTGACGAAAGGGAGCAGGCCCTTGAAGCCGCCTGTGGACGGATCACGCAAAATGCGCAGGGCGGCGCCGTCGAGGTCGATGCGTTCGATGACGATGGGCTTGCCGAACGACGGGACCTCGGCGAGGGTGACGCGGAGGGTGGCGGCTTCGAGGACTTTGGTCTTGGCCGCGTCGGGCGCGACGAGGCGGGCACCGCGCATTTCGAGCACGCCGGGGTGCGTGTAGGTGAACGAATCGAACTGGATTTCGGGGACCAAGTAGGCATTGGCGATGCGCCGCACCTGCTGGGCCACCCACTGGTCGACCTGGTTGCCGGACATCGTCTGGCGAATCCGCGGCATGATGATGATCATGAACACGGCCAGCCCCGAGAGGAACGTGAGCGCGACGGTGACGATCCAGAAGAGCTTTTTCATGGGGACTCCGGGTTCAGCAGGCGGCGCGAAGCGAGGCGCACGGCGTCGGCAGAGATATCACATCCCATCGGAACCCGCCCGGCAAGCGCGGCGGCGACAAGGGTGGTGCCCGAGCCGCAGCACGGGTCGAGCACGGTGCCGCCGAGGGGGCAGCAGGCGCGGATCAGCAGGTCGAGCAGGGCGAGGGGCTTCTGGGTGGGCCAGCCGGCGCGCTCTTTGGCCATGTTGTTGATGCTGGGGACGTCGAGCACGTCGGTCGCTTTCTTGAGCTGGCCCTTCATGCGGGCGCTGGTGGCGGGCACGCGCGGGGGCTCGAAGAAGTATCGATGGGGATCGACGGCGTAAAAGAGGATGTCGTCGTGCTTGCGGGCGAAGCGGCGCGGCGACGAGCCGCCCAGGCCGTAGGACCAGATGAGGTGGTTGACGAAACGGTCTTCGCCGAGGAGCTCGTCGAGGAGCAGGCGGACATGGTGGCAGGTGCGCCAGTCGACGTGGATGAGGATGTTCGCGGTGGGCTTGAGTGCGGGGAGGGTGGCGTGGAGCCGCTCGCGGAGCCACTGGGTGTAATGGGCGGGGGTATCGAAGCGGTCGTTGAACTTGCCGGCGCGGCCGGTGCGGGTGGAGCCGGTGTTGAAGGGTGGGTCGGCGTAGAGGAGGTCGATGCTGTGGCGCGGGAGGGTGCGGGCAAAAACGAGCCAGTCGGCGCGGGCGACCTGTGGCGGCTCGGCGGCGCGCTGAAGCGACTTCGCACTCACTTGAGCAGCACCCCAAACCCCGCCTGTACGAAGTGATGGTCCGCGGTGAGCGCTTCTCGGAGCCCGCGGCTCTTCATCACGACAAAAGAGATGCCGTCGGTCAGCGACCAGTCCTTGTCTCTTCGACGCTCGAACAGTTGAACCCCAGACCAGAACGCACCGGGTGCGTCGATCAGCTCAACTCGCTCGGAATCAAGAAGGTCGCGCACAAAGGCAGCCGCTCTGGCCCGGCGACGAGGGTTGCTCATCGCGTCAAGAAGTTCGACCACCACCCACGCGGTCGTGACCATCGGTCGGTCCGAGTTTGCGTGGATCTCAATCGCCGCGGCGTGCCCCTCGTCGCGCGGGTTGAGCAGGGCGAGCAGGTAGTAGGTGTCCGCGAAAACGGGCTTCACGGCTTCTTGGGCTTCCCGTGGAGATAGTGGTCGTGATTGCGGGCGAGGTCGGTGGGCAGACCGTCAAAGGTGCCCGCGTACTTGTCGAGTACCTCTCGCAGCGTCAGCGGTTTCTTGCCACGCGCTTTTTTTTTCTTGGGGCCGGCACTGGGCTTTGCCTTGGCGCGGCCACCGGCCGGTGAACGGGAAGACGCGGCTTTCCTCGCGGGCAAACCGCGTGCGCTCTTCGACGGATTGCGGGTCTGCGAGATGTCCACCTCGGACCCCTCGATCAGGCTCGAAGGGTCATAGGGCACCACCACGCCGTCTTTGACATAGCCTCGGAGCGTCATGGGGAGATCATACGCCCCGCGGCGCCTTTCGCCGCTAATCTCCCTGCCCCATGCCCGAGAAACCCCACAAGAGCACCGTCCGCACGCCACCCTTGAGCGCCCGCGCCGATCGGCACGAGCTCTACCAGTGTGCGGTGCAGACGCCCGATGCCGAGATCGACTTTGTCGATGACACGTTCAAGTCGCTCAGGCGCCGGCGCGCCACTGTGCTGCGCGAGGACTTCTGCGGCACGGCGTTCACCTCGTGCGAGTGGGTCCGGCGCCGGCCCGGCAACATCGCCTTCGGGGTCGACCTCGACCGGCCCACCCTTGACTGGGGCGCGGAGCACAACCTCGCCAAACTCAAGCCCGCGGCTCGCGCCCGCCTCACGCTGGTTGAGAGCGATGTGCTCGAGGTGAAGACCCGGCGCGCCCCCGAGATCGTGCTGGCGATGAACTTCAGCTATTTCCTCTTCAAGCAGCGCGACCTGCTCCGCCGCTACTTCGCCAAAGTCCGCGCCGACCTCAGCGAAGACGGGGTGTTCATGCTCGACGCCTACGGCGGGTCGGACGCGTTCCGCGAACTCCGCGAGAAGCGTCTGGTCAAGAAGGGGCCCAGGGGCATCGGCCGCTTCACCTACATCTGGCAGCAGGCCAAGTACGACCCGATCACCGGCGAGCAGTTGTGCCACATCCACTTCCAACTGCGCGACGGCTCGAAGATTCGGAAAGCGTTTTCATACGACTGGCGGTTGTGGACGCTGCCGGAGCTGCGGGAGATTCTCGCCGAAGCAGGGTTCGCGCGCACGACCGTTTACTGGGAAGGCACCGACCCGAAGACGAACGAGGGCAACGGGGACTTCCAGCCGGCGGAGCACGGCGAGGCCGATCTGGGGTGGATCTGCTACCTCGTCGCGGAGCGCTGAAGCCGGATAACCGTTCGGGGGACACCCGAGGAATGGTTGTCAGGGTTGACCCGGAGCCTCCGACCGTCGATATTGCCGGTGCTGGGCCGCGCCGCCCGCTCAGTTGGCGCGTTCAGATTTGTCGATCACGATGAGCCACATGCATGGACATACACCGACGCGGCCCGACCCGACTCCGGGCACGTGTGATGGTTGCGTGTCTCCGGTCGGTGCTGGGATCGACTCGGCCGCACTGGCCCTTGCGCTGATCGAAGAACTCCCGGCCCATGTCGCCGTCCTCGACGCAAGCGGGGTGATCGTGGCGACCTCGGGCGCGTGGCGACGCTTCCAGGAAGAGAACGGCGGCGACGGCGGGGCCTGCGGGATCGGCGCGAACTACCTCAAGGTCTGCGACGGGGCGGCGATCGCCTGCCGCGACGCAGGGCGTGTGGCGCGGGCCATCCGCGCGGTGGCGGCGGGCGAGACCGATCGCTTCCACCACACCTACGAGTGCAGCAGCCCGACCGAGCGACGCTGGTTCCAGATCCGCGTGCAAGCGATGAACGCGACCAAGCCGACCGACGCCGGTGGATCACCCGGGGTAGCGAAGAGTCGGCTGGTCATGGTGGTCCACCAATCGATCACCGAGTCCGAATCGCGTGCCGAGGAGCGGTTGGCGAGGATCACCGAAGCGGCGCACGCGTCGCGCCTGTGCAACATCGGGACGGCGACAGTCGAACTGATCCACGAGATCACGCAGCCGCTGGCCTCGGTGCGGAACTACGCCGCGGGTTCGCTGCGGCTGCTCGCACGCGGGGGCCCGACGGCCACGGCGGAGCTTCGCGAGGCGTTCGAGGTGATCACGCGCGAGGTGGCGCGGGCGGAGGAGATCATCCGCCGGGCGCGTGCGTTCGCGGCCCGCAACGAGGCGTCGCGCTCGCGGTTCGATCTTTCGGCCGCCGTTCGCGAGGTGGTGAGTCTGTGGAGCCCGCACCTGCGGACGCTGGGGTGCCGGGTGGAGACCGATGAGAGTTCGGGCTCGCCGTGGGCCGACGCCGTC
This sequence comes from Phycisphaerales bacterium, assembly GCA_046154665.1. GTDB lineage: Bacteria > Planctomycetota > Phycisphaerae > Phycisphaerales > UBA1924 > JAFLCM01. The sequence continues at coordinate 21,735 of JBJXFG010000096.1, forward strand.
GTGACGGCGGATCGGGCGCAGATCGAGCAGGTACTGATCAATGGCTTGTGCAACGCGGCAGACGCGATGAAGTCGGCGGGGGCGGGGGCGGCTGGGGCTGGCGGAGTTGGGACCGTTTCCGGCGGATCGGCGCAGGGTGTGATCGAGGTGGCCTTGCTGCACCAGGTGGGCGTGGTGCGTGTCGAGGTGCGCGACCGGGGGCCGGGGATATCGCCCGCGGCACGGCGCCGTCTGTTCGAGCCGTTCCACACCACAAAGCCCAGCGGGCTGGGGATGGGGCTGACGATCTCGCGCTCGATCGCCGAGGCGCACTCAGGGCGCGTGGACCTCGACAATCGGCCCGACGGCGTGGGGGCGGTGTTCTCGCTCGAACTGCCGGTGTCGGACGCGGAACCGGGGCGCGAGCAACCGAATCGTGACGAATCGAACCGTGACGGGAACCATAAGAGCGGGGTGAAGAGCAAGGAGAGCCAGCGTCATGCCGCCTGAAGGTACGGTCTACATCGTGGACGACGACAGTGCCGTCCGACAGTCCGTCCGCTTCCTGCTCACCAGCGTGAGGCTGCAGAGCGAGACGTTTGCGTCGGCGAACGAGTTTCTCGCCAAGCTCGAAGGGGGCATCCCCGAAGCGGGCGCGTGCGTGGTGCTCGACGTGCGGATGCCGGGGATGAGCGGGCTGGAACTGCAAGAGAAGCTCGCTCGACGCGGCAGCCCGATGCCGGTGATCCTCGTGACAGGCCACGGCGACGTGCCCATGGCGGTGCGGGCGATGAAGGCGGGGGCGTACGGATTTTTGACGAAGCCGTACCAGGACCAGGAGCTGCTTGATCTGGTGAACGGGGCGCTGGCGCACGAGGCGTCGCAGCGCGACGCCGCGGAGCATCGACGGCTGGCGCGGGAACGGGCCGGTCGGCTCACGCAGCGCGAGGTCGAGGTGATGGCGCTGGTGGTCGACGGGCTGGCGAACAAGCAGATCGCGGCGTCGCTGGGCGTCGCCGAGAAGACGGTCGAGAGCCACCGCGCGAGCATCATGCGGAAGATGGAGGCCGACAGCCTGGCCCAACTGGTGCGGATGTCGATCGCGGCGGCGGAGTAGGCGGAAAGGACCGAAGACCATTCACCGCGGAGATCGCGGAGGACGCGGAGGAAGGCAGAGAGAGAGGCCGCACGGGGTTCGGAACTCGGAGTTCGGAGTTCGGAGTTCGGGTTTCAGGTTTCGGGGTTGGGAAACTCGGTGAGCGATGGACAGTCACTGAATGCGTCGGTGCCTTTCTCCATCCCTCTGTCTTTCTCCGCGTCCTCCGCGATCTCCGCGTTGAAACGTCTTTGCCTTTCAAGTGGTGCCGCTCAGCGGCGCACGAAAAAAGCCCGGCACTCAACCTTGGTCGAGCGCCAGGCCTCGTGGGGGTCGTGGCGAAAACGTCCTCGCATGTGGGCGCGCAGCGCCAACCGCAAACCAGGACGCAAGAAAACGCGGCAGGATGAACTCCGAAAACCAGCCGGAGGAAACCCCGTCCCGAGTTGATACGCACGCCCCGCGAGGCGGTTCCGCGAATCGTGCGCGCCGCGGACTCTCAACTTTGGGATAGGCCGGATTCCGCCAGCTTGGTCATCACGGCCTTCAGGTCGGACCACACCAGTTTGCGGTTCTCCGGCGTGTAGTTCCGCAGCAGATACGCCGGGTGGAACGTGGGCATCAGCGGGATGCCGCGGAAATCCTGCCAGCGCCCGCGCAGCGACGTGATGCCCTGGGTTGTTTCGAGCATGAAGTGGGTGGCGGGGTTGCCCAGGGTCACGATGGCGCGGGGCGCGACGATCCGCACCTGTTCGAGCAGGTACGGCCCGCACTTGGCGGCCTCTTCGCGCGTCGGCGTGTCGTTGTTCGGGGGGCGCGCCTTGAGCACGTTGGCGATGTAGACACCGCTCTGCCCCACCCCGTCGCGCGCGAGGCCCATCGCCGTGATCATCTGATTGAGAAGTTGGCCGGAGCGACCGACGAAGGGGATGCCCTCGCGGTCTTCGTCGGCGCCGGGCGCTTCGCCGATGAACATGAGGGGGGACTCGGGGTCGCCGTCGGAGAACACGGTCTGCGTGTGCCCGGTGGCGTGGGTGCAGTGCGGGCACTCGCGATCGTGCTTTTCTCGCAGGGCGGCGAGGAGTGCGGCTTTCGAAGACTCGACGCCGAGCGGTGCCGGCGACAACGGCGCACGCACGGAACGCCCCTCCGGCACGAGCACCTCGACGGCGCGGGCCCGGGCGGGGACGGAGGGGGAAGGCTCGGGCGGCTCGGCGACGGACCCGCCATCGGCGACGGAGATTCGGCCCGCCACCGGCAGGAAATCGACCCCCAGCAGTCGGCTGGTCAGGGCGTGCTGGCGCGCGATGCGAAGGGTCCGTTCATCCATCGCGGCGAGTGTACGGCGGCGCGAGCCTCGCGCCGCCCGTTCCTGCGGAACAGCGTGAAGCCATTCCACGAGCGCGACGATTCGCTTCGAAGACTCCGCTCGTCGCCGACGTGAATCGGCCCGCGGCACCTGGGCACCCGCGTGAATCCTCGATTGAACCCGGAAAGGTTGGCGGCTATACTGCGAACCTCTGGACCACCGATTCGCAGAATCGCTGTCAGATCGGCCCCATCGTCTAGCCCGGTCCAGGACGCAAGGTTCTCATCCTTGAAACCGGGGTTCGAATCCCCGTGGGGTCATTGAGTCGATCTGCAACGACGCGCACGCCAGCGCGTCGTTGTGCTTTTTGCCCTCAAAATCCAGCGGTTCATCGCTGCCGGCGCTTTCGGAGCAGTTTGGTGCCGCTCCGTGCTGCGCCGGATTCTGCGCCGGAAGTGAGCGCGAATCTGAGCGCGCTTTTTCGTCGGTCCCGGCGGGCTTGGGCGTGGGGGTTCCAGCGGCCCGCTCAAAGTCGGAGTCGGTGACTTGCAGGTAGTGGGCTTGGGCGACGGCTTCCGAGTTCCCCAGCCACCCGCACACGACGTGCTGGGGGTAGATGCCCGAAAGTTCCGTCTGGCGGCTCGCCCTCATGGCGTGGAACAGGCGGGGCCACGGCTTCACCCCGGCCTTGGCGATGATCCGCTCAAACTGGGTCCGCAGATTGGAGTTCGCGCGACGGTAGCGGGTGATGACCCACCCTTCGCCCTTGGGGTCCGGCTCGGCTCGGTCGAAGGCCTCTTGGAGGGGGGCGAGAAGTTCCGGGAAGAGGGGGACGAAGCGGACGCCGCCGCCGGCATGGGCTTCCGTCTTGACGGCCCGGACGGTGATCCGGTTCTTCTCCCAATCGACATCGCACCAGCGGAGCGCGAGGTGTTCGCTGGGGCAGCGCAACCCGCCGAAGCGTGAAAGCGCTACGAGAAGCCGCCATTCGTGGTCGGGGCACGCCGCGAGAATCTTGTCGGTGTCAGCCAGCGGGACGAAGTGCATCCGGGCGCGGTTGACCATCGCTCCGGCCTTCACGCCGTCGAAAGGGTTGGCGTCGATGAAGCGCCAGCGGACGCCGCAGCGGAACACCGCCCGCGCGACCTTGACCCGTTTCGCCACCGTCGCCGGGGCCAATCCCTCTTTCACGAGGGCCTGCTTGAAGGCCTCGGCGTCCAGGGGCTTGATCTTGCGGACCATCGCCGACGCGCCGAAGTGGGCTTCCATCGAACGCCGCGCCTGCCCCAGCGCCACGAGGGTGGAGGGCTTGACGCTGAGAGACGCGAACCACGCGTCGAGCAGCGCCGCCAGCGTCGGGTTGACCCTTTCACGCTTCTCGATCAGCCCCAGACGGGCGAGTCTGGCGTGCCAGCGGTCATCAAGGGCTTTGACCCACGCCGCAAGTTCGCTGTCCAAAGTGCCGGTGACGCGGGATGCCAGCAGCAGTTCCACCCGGTTGAGCAGCACGCGGGCGTTCTTCAGATCCATATCGCCCAGCCGGATGGAGGGACGCTTATCGCCGTCCACGAAGAGGATGCGGCGCTTGCCGTCCTTGTCGGTCACGAGTGATGCCATATCACTTGCCCCCTTTCTTCGTAGTCGCCTTCGTCGCCCGCTTACGGGCCGCAGGGAGGAGTTCCAGCCCGAAGTACGCAGAGAGGGTGTCGATGAGTGCGCCCGAAGGCTCCCGCTCTCCCGAGACCAGTCGGCTCAGGGTCGCTTGGGGGATGCCGGTCTCTTTCGAGATTCGGTAGCGCGTCTCGCCGCACTCTTGCACGGCCCGGCGGATGGTGTCGGTCACTTTCTTCACGGCCATAGAGTACCTCATGCTTGTAGTAAGTCAAGTACGGAGTCGGAATCAGCTGCCAATGAAGAGATACTCGCTCGCATGTCCGGTGTAGCCCCGCTTTACGAGTGCTAGAACGCAGTCGGAAACGAGCATGCCGAGCCGTCGATTCGCCGACGCAGGTTCCAACTCCACCGCCCACGCCGCTGCGCTCGCCGCAAGGAAGAACGGTCCGGGAGCGTGTCGGCGCTGGAGTTCCACGCACAGCCGGATGAGCAGGCGCGTCGAAGGTGCTCCATAAGCCGCGGCGCAGGGCGGGTCTGGAGCGGCTCGGGCCACCTCCAGCGCCTCAGCCAGCGCCGCGCCGAAGGGCGTGCGGACTCGCCCCCATGCGTGCGTGAAGTCGGCCCATGTCGAGTCGAAATCGGTGGTTCCGATCCGGGGAAGTGCAGCGACGTGCCACCGTGTTACCACGTGCCGCAGGCCCGCCAGCGGGAGCGAAGCTAGATCGGGATTGCCCTTCAAGCGGCGAGCGAAGCGGAAAATCGCCTTGTTCCTCTCACCGACCCCCCGCGGCAGCGTCGCCGCAATCGCTTGATCGACGAATCGCTCGGCGTCGGCGTGCAAACCAAGAGAAGCAAGAGGTGCAAGAGCTTCAAGAGATTCAAGACACGCAGGAGATTCAGGCCATTCGTGGGGGGCTTGCTGCTCTTGGCCTTCTTGGCCTTCTTGGTCCTCTTGGTCCTCTTGGTACTCTTGGTTTGCAGGGGGCAACGTCGGCGACATCGGCTCCGAGCGAGTGTCCATCGAACTGTCGAAAACCGATGGGTCCACCTCGGGGACATCCCCATCGCGCATCGGCACAGCCCACCAATACAGGACCCCCGAGGGATGCGGCGACGGAGGAGCCACGACGTAAGCCCCGTTTCCCCGCAGTTCACCGTCGGGGTAGGTTCGGGTCCGGCAACTCCGTGCATCCGTCGCGAATCGAGCGTACACGTGGTACCCGCGACCAGTCTTGACGGTCGGCAGCACCGCAGCGAGGTCGGGGTGAGCTGCGGCCCACCGCTCGTAACTGCCTGGAGCGTCGAAGTCTCTCACGACCAGACCGCCGGACACCTCACCCAGCACGATTCCCACGCCCACGGCCCGAGGATCGAAGTACCACGTCCGGATGGTCGGTTCATCGGCGCGGACCGATTGGCGTTCCTTCCACCTTCGTGGCACGGGCTTCTTCTCGGCGTCGACCGCGAGCACCGAGAAGCCCCATCGGGCATAGTCGAGTGCGGCAGCGACGACGTCGGCAGTATCTGGGCGCGACGATCGCGCCCGAGTATTCGGTTCCCTAGAGTTCATTGGTTGTTTCTCCGCCGCGCTGCCCTGGCAGGCACGCGCGGCATTTTCAATGGGTGTCGTGCGGTTCAGCTCCAGCGCAGCGCCTTGGCGACGTACGTCGAGAGGGCGGCAACCGGCACGAGCCGCCGCCGCCCGATGGTGAACGATTCGATCTGTCGCTTGGCCACCATGGTGGCCACGGTCCTGGGCGAGACGCCCAGCCGCCGCCCCGCTTCGCGCAGGTCAACGGCGAGGGGTTCGACGGCGACGGGTTTGGTGGTGAAGGGGTCAGCCACGGGACACCTCCGCGGCCTGCCGTTCTGCCAGCGACTTCACAACCTCCGCGACATCGAACCGCAACATGCGGCCAGCGCGGATACAGGGAATCCGCCCTGCCTTTGCTTCACGCCTGAGCCACGCTGCGGGCAGATGTGTGTGGCGGGCCAACTCGTTGAGACGCACGAACTTGTTGTTCATGCCCCAAGTGTGCCGCCCCGGTCTCGGAATGCAACCGATCGTGGCAGGCTCGCTGCATTGATGTTGCTTTGTCGCTTTGCTGTTGCTTTCCGTGTTGCATTGAGTGGGCTCAGTCGCACCATTTCAACCAAACAGCCCCGCGCTTTGGATCGGCCGAGACCATCTGAGCCACTTCTGACTTCGTGAACTTCCGCTTAGCGCCGGCCCGTCCGCGCGGTGAACTCACCACTTGGGCTTTCTTCATGATTCGTCGGACGGTCTGGATGCTGATGGTCGCTGCCAGGGCCAGCACGTCAATCGTGGGGCGTGCTCGGTTCGCAACCACCGTCTTTGAATCGCGATTGTCTGCGGCCTCGGGGGTCGGCTTCGGGACGCTTCCACCTCTCTCGACCAAATCGCCGCCGCCTTCCGTACGTGCAGTCCCAGGTATGTGCGCTCCGATCTTCACTCCCGCTGCGGATGGTGCCGCTATCCGATCCACCGCAGCCTCGATGCGCATCCAGAGCACGGTGAGCGCGTCCCAGGCACTCGCCTCCTCTTCCTCCGCGAGGAACGCGCTCATGAACTCCTCGACCGCCTCGGGGATCGCCCGGACATCGCGGGCCAGCCGGTGTCGGTTCGCGTCCTCTGCGGCATCCCCGGCTTCGTCCGCCAGACGCTGCAGGTCCGCCTTTCGGCCCAGGTAGTGGGTGCTGATCCAGTCCAGCCTTGGAGTGCCGGCGGAATCCATGATCGGATCGTCCCTGTCCGGGACCATCTGCGATACCCGGTCCATCAGTCGAGCTATCGCATCCACTGCGTCCGATCGCGCTGCGATGCAGAACGATGAGTTCGCTGATTGGTCGGTCATGCCGGTTTTGTAGCACCGATCCGCACGCTCAAGCAGGGTCGAGCAACGTGCATGTGGAAAGTCGCCGCCACCGGGGTTTTCGGGCGCGCTGATTGAAACACTTAGGAGCGCCCAGACGTGTGATTTGCGAGACACTTCGGAGCGCCCAGAACGGGTTTCACTCGGGCCGACAGGGGCGGGATCCACGACAACCCCGGCCGCGACGAGAACGACATGCGCGAGTACGAGGCGCGGGCGTTCCGGTCCCCCAATGAGCGGAACGTCCGGTTGTTCGGCGGGTTTGAATCGTTCGTCGGCAACTGCATCTTCGAGGAGGCCGCCCTTGACGCGGCACGGGCCGAACTCCCGGCCCTCACCACCACGCACGGCCCCGGAGAAGAGGGGATGCTCATGATTGAAGCCAACGATGAATAACCCCACTCCGCACGACGGCTGATTTCAGCCACACAACAAAACAAGGCAAAACACCCTCACTCTGCGCGCAGAGTGACACGGGACACGTCGTATATCCATGCACCGATCGGAGTGAGCCCGTGCCCAAGATGGTCCTGTCATGCCGGGAGGCCGAACTGATCCGAGAGGTGGGCGACCCCGTGCCCGTGTCCTGGGCCGCCGGGCTGGGGATCGACCCCGCACGATGCCGGATCAAGGTGTGGGAGAAGCCGCGGCCCGGTCGTCAGTACGCCGCCGAGTGCGACGTCGTCTAGGGCACGGTGGACCGCGACCCGGACCCTTGCTCCATCTTCGACGCGACGGCGCGGGGCGAGACAGGCCTGCCGCGCAAAGTCGTCTGCATCCCCGCACGCCGCTGCACCGAGCGACGGCAATCCGAACCGCGGTGTTACACTGACCCACTGGAGGCGGAGGGTTCGGAGCGGAAGCGATGACGGCCAAGCGCTCTGTTTAGGGGTACCGACGAGATGGCACAAGCGCCGGACCGCGTTCAGATGGATCGGAAGGAAGCGCGACAGGCGCTGCAGTGGCTGGCCTCGACGGTGAAGTTGACCAAGGCCGATGCGATCATCATGCGATGGAACGCGGGCGGCGGCTGGGAATGGGTTTGCGGCGGACAGGAACGCAAAGTCAAAGCGACCGGTACATGGCCTCAGTGGACCCGTTGTGCCACAAAACCGCTCGAAGCGCTTGGGAAGACCCTCGGGGCGGCCCCGGCGGTGGTTTTCGACAAGACGGCGGATGGCTTCAAGGTGGACGGCCTGCTGGTCAAGGCTCGGTTCCCTATGCGCCAGCCGCTGATGCTCGATCTGGCGATCAACACGCCCGACGCAATGGTCCTGAAGCTGCTCGGAGAGCACGGCGAATCCGAACTGGTTGACGCGGGCTACGGGGCCTTCGTGAAGCGCGCCAAGGAGGCACGCGAGGATTCCCTTCGGACGGCCATGAATCACCTCTCGCCGTTGGGTGTGAGTCCGGCGGCCGTCGAGCGGATGCTTGAGAACGCCGTGGAGCGCACGAAGCCAGGGTTGATCGCCGATCAGGTGCCCGACTGGGTCGAGCCGGCCATCAAGGCGCTCGAACCGCTCGCGCCCTTCGGCGTGTCTTGGGGCGAGATGGCGGCGCTGGCGGGACGCGGGCGGTGACGATTGCCCTTCGCTGACGAGAGAGCGCCAGCGCCCCCTCACCAGATCGAGGCGAACAGTTCGCGAAGCGCTTAGGAGCGCCCTGAACAGCCAGCCCATGCTTGCGTACGCCATCGTTCGAAGCGGCCCGGCTCCGGCACGGGCCGAACTCTTGTTCCTCACCGCCGCGTACGGCCCCGGGGAAGAGGGATGCTGATGATTGACAACCGTATTGCATAAGACTATGGCGATCACTGGCTTATTTCAGCCAATCAACAAAACAAGGCAAAAGACCCGCACTCTGCGCGCAGAGTGCTCCGGGACACGTCGTATATCCATGCGTAACAGGCCTTGGACAGACGTTCCTGAGGCTCAGGGTGAATAACTCTTCGGGCTGCAAGACCCGCTCGTCCTTCCGACGCGATTCAGCCAAAGACCCGTACCCGGGCGAGCAATGCCGGCCCCGAAGGGCCGCCCCCTCTGAAAACATCCAAGACGCTCCCGTTCTCTAAACTTGGACCGCCTTCAACACACCTGACGGTTCCTGGCCCGACGGGACAAGATCCACGATCAGATGCAACGGATCAATTACTCGTGAGGATCGACGCATGAAGCTCGTGGAATTTCAAATCGAGATGTACAAGTCCATCGTCGATTCCGGCTGGGTCAAGGTGAACGACCTCACGGTGTTGGTCGGCAAGAACGAAGTCGGAAAGACCTCGCTTCTGCGGGGCTTGCACAAGTTCAACCCGTTTCACGCCGACCCCTACGACCTTGCCCGCGAGTGGCCCCGTGGAAAGCGCGATCAGAAATCGGATCAGCAGATCGTCTGCCGCACGCGGTTCAAGATAGACCAGGAGAACGCGGAGCTTTCCGAGATCACGGGAAAGCCCATCAATCTCGACATCCTGGAGATCACGAAGAATTATGCAGGCGAGTTCGAGGTGTATTTCCCGGAAGAGCTCTTCCCGGACAGGCTCCACCCCAACGACATCGATAAGGCGATGGAGAAGCTCCCGAAGCTCCCCGAGGCGGTATCGCCGCCCTTCGCTATGGAAGCCGGTGCGCTCGCCGAGGAGACACGTCGCCTTGCCGCCGAAGGGCGCTTTACCGAGCTCATCAAGTTACCTGATGCCGCGAGCCCGCGTCTGACCGGCGTCCGCATTGACGCCAACACCCAGCCGCAGTACCAGAACGAAACGCAATACATCGAACAGTTGTCCGCCTCGCTTCGCACCATCGTTCAAGAGCTCCAAAAGACCGAAACGGTGCAGCACAAAGCGCATGACTATGTTGTGAGCTGCATCCCGACCTTTGTCTACATGGACGAGTATAAGTCGTTCCGTGGAACCGCGATGCTCAACGAGGTGCAGCAGAGACGGAAGAAGCCCGCGCCAGACGACGAGGCGCTCCTCACCATCCTCTCGCTTTCCGGCCTCTCTCTCGACGAGCTCGTGAAGAAAGGCAACGACGCAGACAAGGAAGAGCGGCAGTACGACTTGAGCGACGGCGCATCCACCCTCACCGAGAAGATCAGGGGCCATTGGGGGCAGTTGAAGTACGATGTCCACTTCAACGCCGATGGTCAGCAGTTTTTCACCTTCATCCGCGATCCCAAAGACAAGGCCCTCATTAAGCTGGAAGAACGCTCCCGCGGCTTCCAATGGTTTTTCTCTTTCGATCTCCTGTTGATGCACCAGACCAAGGGCACCTTCGAGGGGTGCGTCATCCTCCTGGACGAGCCTGGATTGCACCTGCATCCCGAGGGTCAGCAGGACCTCTTGAAGCGACTCGCCGAGTACGCCAAGGGGAACGTGCTGATCTACTCGACACACCTCCCCTTCATGATCGACCTCCAGGAGCCGGATCGCATCCGCATCCTCAGCGAGACCCCGAACGGCATGATCGTGACCGACGACCTGACGCAGACGCAGCCGGAAGGCAAACTCACTCTCCAGGCGGCGCTTGGGATCAGTGGACGCACGAGCTATTTGGTGGCGGATCGAAATCTCGTCGTCGAAGGCGTAGACGACTACTGGATCATCACGGCTCTGTCCGCGCTCGCGGGCCGATCAACGAAGCAAACGCTCCCCGACGACGTGCTCATCACCCCAGCGGGCGGGGCTTCCGAAGTGACCTATATCGCCACCTTCATGGTGGGTCAGGAGCTTGGAGTCGTCGCCCTCTACGACACCGACGAGTCCGGCACAACGGCGAAGGACAAGTTCGTGAAGAAGTGGCTTACCCGCTATCACGACCGGCCAGCCGGAGCACTCGCCCTTGGCGAAGTCTGGAAACTCTCGGGCGAAGCGTCGATCGAGGACCTGTTCCCCGACGACTTTTATCTCGGCTATGTGAAGAAGCTCTACAACAAACAGTTGGCGGCCGCAGGTGTCAGCGACATCGCGATCAAACCCGGCGGCCAGCTTGTCAAGCGCGTGGAAGCCTTCTTCGAGGCCAACAAGCTCACGTTCAACAAGGGATCACTTGCCAAGCGGATCGCGGCCGACATCCGCGCCATGAAGCAGTGGGGGGACCTTCCCACGCAGACTCAGGATCGCGGCCAGTCCCTCATCAAGGAAATCGCGGCCGCAGCCGACAAGCTCCAGGCTTCATCGGAAGGGAAGGCGAAGCTTTGAACAACTTCAGCGACAAGGTGCAGTTCATTTGGAGCATCGCGGACCTTCTCCGTGGCCCCTACAAGCCGCCGCAGTATGGCCGCGTCATTCTCCCGTTGACCGTGCTCCGCCGGCTCGATTGCGTGCTGGCACCGACGAAAGACAAGGTGCTCGCCAAGGCCGCGACCCTGAAGGGGTCGAAGGTCGAGAACATCGAGCCGATTCTCAACCGCGCTGCAGGCCAGGCGTTCCACAACACCAGCCCGCTCGACTTCCAGAAGCTCAAAGGAGAGCCCGACAAGGTCGCGGCGAACCTCACCCGCTACATCAAGAGCTTCTCACCTCAGGCCAGGACCATCCTCGACTACTTCGGGTTTGAGACTGAGATCGCCAAGCTGGACGAGGCCAATCGCCTCTACATGGTCATCGACCGCTTTGCGGCGATCGACCTTCACCCGGATCGCGTTCCGAACATCGAGATGGGCTACATCTTCGAGGAACTCATCCGGCGGTTCAACGAAGCAGCCAACGAGACGGCGGGCGACCACTTCACGCCCCGCGAGGTGATCCGACTGATGGTGAACCTCCTGTTCGAGCCCGACAACGACATCCTCACAAAGAAGGGCATTCTCAGGACGCTCTTGGACCCCGCGTGCGGCACCGGCGGCATGCTCTCGGTTGCCGACGAGTACCTCCGCGAACTCAACCCCGATGCTCGCCTGGAGGCCTTCGGCCAGGACCACAACCCCGAGTCCTACGCCGTGTGCGGCTCGGACATGCTCATCAAGGGCCAAAACATCGAGCACATCGTCTTCGGGAGTAGCTTCACGAAAGACGGCTTCGCCCGCGAGCGCTTCGACTACATGCTCGCAAACCCGCCCTTCGGCGTGGAGTGGAAGCCCGATGCCGACGAGATCATCAAAGAGCACGAGACCAAGGGCATGGACGGCCGCTTCGGAGCGGGCCTTCCGCGCATTGACGACGGTGCGCTTTTGTTTATTCAGCACATGCTCTCGAAGATGAAGCCTGCCAAAGAAGGCGGCACCCGCATCGGGATTATCTTCAGCGGCTCGCCGCTCTTCTCCGGCGACGCGGGCTCGGGACAAAGCGAAATCCGCCGGTGGATTCTGGAGAACGACTGGCTTGACGCCATCGTCGCGCTGCCAGACCAACTTTTCTACAACACCGGCATCTTCACCTACCTCTGGATTCTCACGAATCGCAAGCCTCCCGAGCGACGCGGGAAAGTGCAGCTCATCAATGCGGTGAATCTCCACCGCAAGATGCGCAAGAGCCTCAATAACAAGCGGAACGAGATCGCGGCCGAACACATCGATGAGATCACGCGGCTCTATGGCGCATTCACCGAGGGAACCACGTCAAAGGTCTTTGACGCGGCCGACTTTGGCTTTCGTAAAATCACCATCGAGCAGCCGCTCCGCCTCAACTTCCAGGCATCGCCCGAGCGCATAAAGCGGCTCCGCGAGGCCAAGCCGTTCCAATCGCTCGCCACGTCGAAAAAGAAGGGCAAGGAGGCGACGACCGAGATCGCGGCGGGCAAGGAACTTCAAGAGGCGATCATCGACGCGCTGAAGACCCTTGAAGCAGGCAAGGTCTACAAGAATCGAGACGCCTTCGAGGAGGACCTTGCCGAAGCAACAGACACGGTAAAGGTGTCCGCGCCTGTCAGGAAAGCGATCCTGTCCGCCCTCTCAGAGCGTGATGAGACGGCCGATATCTGCCGCGACAAGGACGGCAACCCGGAGCCGGATGCTGATCTACGTGACACCGAGAGCGTACCGCTCAAGGAGAACATACGTGCCTACTTTGAGCGTGAGGTTCTGCCACATGTCCCCAACGCCTGGATCAACGAACGCGTGAGAGACCAGAAGGACGGCGAGATCGGGAAAGTCGGGTACGAAATTCCGATCACTCGGCACTTCTACGTTTATCAGCCACCTCGCGGGCTGGCGGCGATTGAGGCAGACATCACCGGTCTAGAGAAGGACATCGTGCGGATGCTTGCGGAGGTAACGCGATGAGCGTAATCACCGCGGAAACGATTCGCGATGAACGGGCATCCATGTACGCGGACGGCGGTCTTCCTCGCTATTCGTCTTACCGCGAGAGCGGAGTTCCTTGGATTGGCCGAGTGCCCAGCCATTGGACAGTCGATCGACTGAAATGGACGATCGACGCTTGCCAGAACGGAATCTGGGGCGATGAGCCCGACGGAATCAACGATATCCCGTGTGTCCGTGTGGCCGACTTCGATCGGACCGCCTTACGAGTCGTAGACGACGTGCAGACCCTGCGCGCGGTGACGCTTGCTGAGCGACGAGGTCGGTTGCTGAGCCGCGGCGACATGCTCTTGGAAAAGTCCGGAGGCGGCGAGTTACAGCCAGTTGGCGTGGTCATCGGCTACGACCGCGATCAAACCGCCGTGTGCTCAAACTTCGTCGCTCGCATTGGAGTGGCGAGGGACTTCGCACAGCGGTTTCTCATTTATCTGCACGCGCATCTCTACAGCGGGCGAGTCAATACCAGATCGATCAACCAGACAACCGGCATCCAGAACCTTGACTCGACGGCGTATTTCGATGAGCTCGCATGTTGGCCCCCGCGTGACGAGCAGGCAGTAATCGCGGATTGGCTAGACGACCGCACTAAACGGATCGACGAACTAGTGGCCGCGAAGAAGAGGCTGATTGAACTGCTGGCCGAGCAACGCCTAGCCCGTATCACCCACGTCGTTTGCAAAGGTCTGAATCCAGCTGCACCGATGAAGCCTTCCGGCATCGAGTGGCTTGGTGATATCCCGGTTCATTGGAGCGTCAAGCGACTAGCGATGGCCGCAAGGGAGATTACGAACGGCTTTGTCGGGCCCACGCGAGATATCCTGTATGACGAAGGTGTCCGCTATTTGCAATCGCTGCACATCAAGAATGGCCGCATCGTTTTTCACAAGCCCTACTTCGTCGCGCCGGAGTGGAGCCAAGCTCGTCCGAGGACTGTTCTTCGCAAGGGTGATGTCCTCTTGGTGCAGACGGGAGATGTGGGATCGTGCGCGGTGGTAACCGATGAGTTCGTCGGCTGCAATTGCCACGCACTCATCATCACACGGCTAAAGCCGCAGGTTGCGATCGGCGCGTACCTCGCTATCTTCTGGCAGACTCGTGTTGGCCGGTCCATGCTTGACCGGTGTATGACGGGCGCGCTGCACCCACATTTGGAGGTCGGCAAGGTGCGAGATGAATGGATGCCCATTCCTCCGCTTACTGAGCAATCGCAGATTGTTGAGCACGTCACTGATATCGAGACCCAGATCGATGCGTTGATTGCGGCGACCGAATCCGCCATCAGTCGCCTAACCGAGTATCGCCAATCGCTCATCACCGCAGCCGTCACCGGCAAGATCGACGTGCGGAAGGGAGTCAGCCGATGACAGACAAGTTTCACGGCACACCGGATGAACTCAAGGCCCACGTTCAGCAAGCCGGCTTTGACGGCGTGTGGAGCGAAGGCACCAACGGTCAGCACCAGTTCAAGACAAAGGATGGCGGCGTCCTGTGCTGGTGGCCGTCGAAAGGCACGCTCCTCTTTCAGGGGCAGACCAAGGCAAAGGACCGGCTCATCGCCAGACTATCGCCGGTGCTCGCGGATGGGGTGCCTGCGACCCCTATGCCTGCAGCGCCTGTCAATCGGCGGCGGATATTCGTGGTGCACGGGCACGACACCACGACCCGCGATCAGTTGGAACTCGCCCTTCATCGTCTAGGTTTACAGCCGTTCATCCTGATGAACTCGTCCGGTGGAGGCAAGACCATTATCGAAGCCCTCGAAGGCCATATCGGGCGCGACTACTCATCTGATTTCGGCATCGTTCTCATGACTCCCGACGACATCGGCTATGCCACGAAGGACGGTGCGCCGAAGGCGGAGCCGCGAGCCAGACAGAACGTAGTCCTGGAAACCGGGATGCTTCTCGCTTCTCTGACGCGAGACCGCATGGCCTTGCTTGTGAAGGGGCATCTTGAACTCCCGTCTGACCTGCAAGGCATTATTCGCTACGGGTTCAACGATCACATTCGGGAGATCATCCCCAAGCTGTGCACCCGGTTTCAGGAGGTTGGCATCACTACTGATTCGGGGCGAATCTCGGAGGCGTGCGCATGACCGCCGACCATCGCGAGCGGGCTTTCGAGGCGGCAATCGAGAACGCGCTCCTCACCGGCGGCGGGTACGTCAAGACGGACCCCGCGGCTTTCGACCGCGAGCGAGCGATCGATCCGGCCGTGTTCGTCGTTTTCGTGAAGGAAACGCAGCCCGAGACCTGGACGGCCCTGGAGAAACTCCACGGCACCAGCACCGACAGCGTGCTCGTGGACGACCTGGTAAAGGCGTTGGATGGTGCGAGCACCGTGCTCGGCGTGCTCCGGCACGGCTTCAAGTGCTTCGGGAAACTTGTTCGGGCCGCGTACTTCGCCCCCGCCCACGGGATGAATCCCGACACGCTGAAGCTCTACCAGTCGAATCGGCTGACGCTCACGCGGCAACTCAAGTACAGCGCCAAGCACGAGAATTCAATCGACATCGTGATCGGCCTCAACGGCATCCCCGTGGCGACGATCGAGCTCAAGAACCCCATGACGGGGCAGACCGTCGAGCACGCCAAACATCAGTACAAGAACGACCGCGATCCGCGCGAGACCGTTTTCGACTTCAAGAAGCGGACGCTCGTTCACTTCGCCGTAGACCCCGACCTCGCGTACATGACGACGCGGCTCTCGGGGACCAAGACCGTGTTCCTGCCGTTCAACCGTGGCGACGGCACCGGCGCGGGGAACGCGCTGAACCCCGGCGGATACAAGACCGCCTACCTGTGGGAAGAAGTCTGGCAGCGTGACCCGTGGCTCGACATCATCTCCCGCTTTGTTCACCTCCAGGTCGAAGAGCGTACCATCGGCGGCAAGAAGATCGTCAAGGAGACGATGATCTTCCCGCGCTATCACCAGTTGCTCGCCGTGCGGAAGCTCGAGTCCGACGCTCGCCGCGTCGGCACCGGCAGCAACTACCTGATCCAGCATTCGGCGGGAAGTGGGAAGAGCAACTCCATCGCGTGGCTTGCCCACCGGCTCGCGAGCCTTCACAACGACAAGGATCAGAAGGTCTTCGATTCCGTGGTGGTCATCACCGACCGCCGCGTCCTGGACCGCCAGCTTCAGGACACCATCTACCAGTTCGACCACAAGCAGGGCGTGGTGCAGAAGATCGACGAGGATTCGACGCAGCTCGCCGACGCGCTGAAGAACGCGACGCCGATCATCATCACGACCCTCCAGAAGTTCCCCTTTGTCGCCGACAAAGTGGGGGAGCTCCCCGAACGCCGCTACGCCGTGATCGTGGACGAGGCGCATAGCTCGCAGTCAGGCGAGGCCGTGGCCGAGCTCAAAGGCGTGCTCGCGGCCGACAGCATCAAGAAGAAGGCCAAGGAGGAGGCGGAGGCCCAGGGCTTGCCCGACTACGAGGAGGAAATCCTCAAAACGATGGTGAAGCGGGGCCGCCAGCCGAACATCAGCTTCTTCGCCTTCACCGCGACACCCAAGTACAAGACCCTTGAAGTCTTCGGGCGGCCGGGACCGGGCGGCAAGCCCGAACCGTTCCACCTCTACAGCATGAGGCAGGCGATCGAGGAGGGCTTCATCCATGACGTGCTGAAGAACTACACCACCTACAAGACCTACTACCGGCTCGTGAAGACGACCGAGGACGATCCGCAGGTCGTCAAGAGCAAGGCCGCCAAGGCGCTCGCCCGATTCATGAGCCTGCATCCCCACAACATCGCGCAGAAGACCGAAGTGATGATCGAGCACTTCCGCACCTTCACGCGCCACAAGATCGGCGGCCGTGCGAAAGCGATGGTCGTCACGGGCTCCCGGCTCCACGCCGTTCGCTACAAACTGGAGTTCGATCGGTACATCAAGGAGAAGAGCTACGACGACATCAAGACGCTTGTCGCGTTCTCCGGCACCGTTGATGATCCCGACGTGCCGGGCGTGAGCTACACCGAGCCGGACATGAACCGTCAGCCCGACGGGAAGCCGCTCCGGGAGAAGGAGCTTCCCGAAAAGTTCGGGAGCCCCGAGTACCACGTCCTCATCGTCGCCGAGAAGTACCAGACCGGCTTTGACCAGCCGCTCTTGCACACCATGTACGTCGATAAGCGACTCGACGGCGTGCAGGCCGTGCAGACGCTCTCGCGTCTCAACCGCACATGCCCCGGCAAGGAGGACACGTTCGTCCTGGACTTCGTGAACAAGGAAGAGGACATCCTCGAAGCCTTCAAGCCGTACTACGAGCAGACCGCCATCGGCGACCACGCCGATCCGCGACAGCTCTACGAGCTTCAGACCAAGATGGAGGCCCAGCACGTCTACCACGCCCAGGACGTGGAGGCGTTCTGCAAGGTGTTCTTCAAGAGCAAGGCGACGCAGACGCCATCCGACCACGCCCTCATCAACGCGGCGATCGATCCGGCCGTGCAGCGCTTCGCGGCGCTTGGCGAGGAGGAACAGGAGGAGTTTCGCGGCTTGCTCGGAGCGTTCCGCAACCTCTATGCCTTCCTCTCTCAGATCATCCCGTTCCAGGATTCAGACCTGGAGAAGCTCTACACCTACAGCCGCTTCCTCCTCTCGAAACTGCCGCGCCGCCAGGGCGGGCCGCAGTACGACTTTGAGGACGAGGTGACGCTGAAGTTCTACCGGCTCCAGAAGATCAGCGAGGGCACAATCACGCTCGCGCCGGGCGAGCGCGGCGAAGTGTCGGGGCCGACCGCAGTGGGGACCGGCAAGAGCGAAGAGAAGGAAGTCGAGCTCTCGCAGTTGATCGACATCATCAACGAGAAGATGGGCACCGACTTCAAGACCGCCGACGAGCTTTTCTTCAACCAAATCCGCGAAGAGGCCGTCGCCGACGAGACGCTCCGCCAGGCAGCGAACGCGAACACGATCGAGAACTTCCGCTTCGTGTTCAACAAGGCCCTCGAAGGCTTGTTCATCGACCGCATGGAGCAGAACGAGGAACTGTTCGCTCGCTACATGAACGACGCCGAGTTTCAGAAGCTTGTCGGGGAGCACCTGCTTCGTCAGGTGTACACGCAGATACGCGACGAGAACGTCGCCTAGATCACGCGATCCCAGAGCAGCGGAACCCATCCTCTCGGACGCGGCCGTGCTTCGCGGCCGTGGTGTGCGGCTCCGCGGGGGGTGATCCAGTCACATCTTTGAAATCCAAGTGTCAGCTAGCCTTGTCGGAGAAGTCGCACGACGGCAGCGCGAATGCCCGCGTCCAGAGTGGCCCACGACTTCAGAATCCACTCTAGGTCTGGGTCGGAGGGCGGGGACTGGTCAACGGGATCAAGAGCAGACCGGGAGGCGTCTGCACGGCTGCTTGAGCCGGCGAGCCAACCGAGTGAGCGCGTTTCTGCGCCACCCTCTTTAGGATTCGCAGTATTTCCCGACGATTCCCGCGACTGTTCGGACCCCCGTGGGGTCACTTGTTCATCATGCACCGACGCGCACACCAGCGCGTCGGCTTGCTTTTTGGGGCGTCGGTTGGTCGAGTCGCGTCTGATTCCGGGCGTCGGCATGTGCGCTGGGCCAAGCCCGTGAGGGCCGACGCCGGCGCACTTTGACAGGAAGGGTCTGTCTGCGCGCACCGGCCCGAGCGCACGACTTCGATGAGGGGATGTTGTTACCAACGTCGTGGCACGGCAGCTCACCGCCGCTCGACCACCTTCACACCCTCGGGCAGCGCGTCGAGGAACAGGCGGCCGTAGCGGGCGGTGAGGATTCTGGGGTCGAGCACGACGACTCGGCCGTGGTCGGTGGCGCTGCGCACCAAACGGCCGAAGCCCTGCTTGAAGCGGATTACGGCTCGGGGCAGTGAGTCTTCCATGAACGGGTTGCCGCCCAGGGCTTCGATGCGCTCCAGGCGGGCCTGGGTGAGCGGGCGGTCGGGTGGATCAAACGGCAGGCGGGTGATGATGACGTTGCGCAGGCCGCGGCCTCGCACGTCCACACCTTGCCAGAAGCTCGAGGTGCCGAAGAGCACGCTGCGTTCGTCTTTGCGGAACTCTTCGAGGATGCGTTCGCGGCTGCCGTCGCGGCCGTGGACCCAGGTGGGCCAGGCGTTTCGTTCGAGCGTCGGGGCGGCGGCGCGGAGGATCGCGTGCATCGTCTGGAAGCTGGTGCAGAGGACGAACGCGCCGCCGTCGGTTGCTTCGAGGTGTTCGCAGACGCGCTCGGCGACAGCTTCCGCGTACGCAGGGTGGCGCGGGTCGGGGATGGTGGCGTCGGCGAACAGCTCGCTCTGGGCGGCGTGGTCGAACGGGCTGCCCAGGGCGAGGGTCTGGGCGTCCTCCATGCCGAGGCGCGCGGCGGCGTGCTTGAAGCTGCCCTTGCCGGTGGTCAGCGTCGCGCTGGTGAGGATCACGCTGACACGCGACTGGTCTTCGCTCGTGCCTTCCCCTCCCCCCCCGAGCAAGTGAGCTCGAAGAATGGGAGCGACGTCGACGGGGGCGCAGGCGATGGTGGCGCGCACGCCGCGGAAGCGCTGACCATCCGGCGCGGTGACTTCGGTCCAGTAGGCGAAGCCGTCGAGCTGCTGGCCGACGAGAATCTCGGCGGAATCGGCGACGGCGGCGCAGCGCTCGACGAAGGCGTTGATCTCGTATTTTTCAGCCTCTTCGGTGACGTTGTCCTTCATCCGCTTGAGAGCCAGGCCGAGCGCGCGGAACGCCGGGGTGACCGGGTTGGGGAAGGACTCGTCTTCGGTGGGCCTTAGGGGCGGGGTGCGCACGGTGCCGCCTCGGCCGCCGGCGGTGTTGCTGGCCGAGACGATGCCGTCGAAGAACTGGCGTGAGGCTTCGTCGGCGTCCTGGACGCAGCGGACGGCGGCGTCGCGGGCGGTTTCGTCGGTGACGGTGCGTGCCGAGGCGAGCAGACCGCGGGCGCCGCTCTTTGAGCGTGCGCTGCGCTGGGTCGAATAGAGGCCCGAAAGCAGGAACTGCACGCGCGATTCAGCGAGCGAGACGCCGAAGTGATCGCTCGCGGCATCTTCAACGCCGTGGGCTTCGTCGAGGATGACGTGGTGGTACGTCGGGAGGAACCCGGCGCCGCGGGCGCGGAGGGCGAGATCGGAGAAGAACAGGGCGTGGTTGCAGATGAGCAGGTTGGCCCGCTCCATGCGCCGCCGGGCGGTCTGGTAGAAGCACTGCTCGTAGTTGGGGCACTTGCGGCCCATGCAGTTGCCCGAGTCGGACTGGACCTTGTCCCAGACCCCGGGGCGGTCGAGCTGGGGGAGCGTGGCGAGGGTGCCGTCGGTGGTTTCGTAGGCCCAGTCTTCGATGGCGTGGAGGGTGGCGCGGGCGTCGGCGTCGTGGAAGAGCTTGTCTTGGCGCTCGGAGGCGAGGCGCAAGCGCCGGATGCTGACGTAGTTGCCGCGGCCCTTCACGAGCTCGGCGGTGAACGCCGGCTTTTCCGCGCCATCCGCGCCGACCGTGCGGAACACTTTCTCGAGCAGCGGGACGTCTTTCTTGAGCAACTGCTCCTGCAGGGCGATGGTGTTGGTGGCGACGACGACGCGCTCGGCGCCCTCGGTCTGCACGATGCGGCGGACCGCGGGCAGCAGGTAGGCGAAGCTCTTGCCCACGCCGGTGCCAGCCTCGACGAGCAGGTGCGAGCGTTTTTCGAGCGCCGCGGCGACAGTCTCGGCCATCTCGACCTGCTGGGGCCGGGCCTCGAAGCCCTCGCCGAAGCAGGCGGCGACGGCGCCGCCGGGGGCGAGCATTTCCGAGATGGACTCGCTGAGGGCGCGCACGCGTTACTCCACTCCCGCTCCAAGAGGCTTGCGCTTGGGCTCGCCGGGGGCACGCGGATACGCGCGCGGTGTTTTCCGCGGCTTGTCGAGCACCACGATGCGGCCCGTCGGCGTGTCGATCGTCCCGGCGTGCACCGCGTGCAGCATGTGCAGGGCCGCCTTCGCCGCTAAGAGTTCCTCTTCGGCCTTCTGGCCCTTGACGAGAAACACGCTGCCGCCCTCTTTCGCCAGCGGCACTGTCAGTTCGGCGATCACGCTCATCGGGCCCACGGCGCGGGCGACCACGGCGTCGTACATCTCGCGGTGGGCGCGGTGGTCTTGCCCGACGACCTCGGCCCGCTCGTTCAACACGCGGGCATTCGTCAGGCCGAGGGCTTCGATGACGGCGCTGAGGAACTGGGCCTTTTTGCCGGTGGCTTCGAGAAGTGTGAAGCGCAGGTGGTTCATGCCGATGGCGAGCGGGATGCCCGGGAGGCCCCCGCCGCTGCCGACATCGATGATCGATGCGCCCTCGGGCAGTTCGCTGAGCGGGGCCATGAGGGTGAGCGAATCAAGGATGTGGCGTGTCCACGCCTGATCGGGGTCGCTGACGGCGGTGAGGTTCACCGTCTCGTTTGCGCCCAGCAGGATCGCGAGGTAGCGCCCGAGGCGGACCAGGTCCGGGGCGTCGAACTCGATGCCCTGCTCGCGTGCGGCGTCGATGAAAGAAGCCGGCGCGGGGAGGGCAGGGAGGTCTGTGTTGAAACTCAGCGGTTCACGCGAGTGGAGCGGTGGAGTTCGGGAAGGAGGGGCCTTTGGTTCGGGCATTCGCGAACAGTAGGGCCACCAGATTGACAGCGGGTACTCGGATGCGGCGTGCGCATGGCAAAGGCAGGCGAAAAACCGTGACGCGGATGGCGGTCCGCTGTGGGACCGACATCCGTGCCGAGTGACCGAGGATGCGAGAACGGCGGCACTGCTGTCTCCGCGGGCGGAGCCAGCAGTGGCACGAATCTGTCGCCGCCGACTGTCGCTGTCAGTTCGTCGCCCGGGCCACGTCGCGCTGCTCGATGGTGATCGATCCCACGTCGGCCTTGATGGTGGCCGAGGTCGAGGAGGCACCCGAGCCGATGCGGCCGGCGAGGCGGGCACCGCTGCCTGAGTCGCCTCGGGTGGCGAGGCCGGGGATCGATGTCTTGACGGAGCCGACATCGGAGCCGCCGGTGACGTTGCCGGACCACGCGGTAGGGACGATGACGTGGACGTTTCCGACGTCGGACTGGGCCTTGAAGGCGTCGGCGGCACCGGGGGGGCCGATGAGTTCGAGGCGGACATCGCCGACGTTGGTGGTGACGGTGGCGGGTCCCTGGGCGTTGACGGTGGCGTCGCCGACTTCGGTTTTGACGGTGACGCCGCCCATGACGCCGACGATGCGGACATCGCCGACATCGGTGGAGACGTTGGCGCCGTTGTTGAAGCCGACGACGGTGACCTCTCCGACGTCGTCGGTGACTTCGATCTTGACGCCGGGGGGCGCGGTGACGACCCAACGAACTTCCCACTGCTTGTTGTTCCAACCGGAGTTGGTGGGGTGCTTGGCTCGGGCGGTGACGCCGGTGTCGCCGGGCGGATCGGTGACGGCGAAGTTGATCTCGTTGAGGGCCTCGTCGGCCTTGGCCTGGGTGGCGCCCTTGCCGATGAAGGTGAGTTCCATCGTCACTTCAGTGGCGCTGGGGTCGGCGACGACCTTGACGTCGCCGACCTGGTTTTCGATGCGGAAGGAGGACTCCGCGGCGGCGGTGAGTTTGCTGGTGCGCTCACTGGTGAACTTGGCCGACTCGCAGCCGCCGGCGCTGGCGCAGCCGGCCAGGAGGGTGGCGAAGAGAGCGCCGGTGACGGGGCCGAGAGGCTTCGGGGCGACGGGGTTCGTGGAGCGCATGGCGGGGTTGGGCATTGGCGTGGTCCTTTGGGCGTCGGGCGGGTGGGAGAACCCACTGTGACGCTTTGTTGGGCAATGCCCGGCGGGAGTTTCGGGGAAGGTGTTGCGGTGCAAAGATGCGGAGGTGCGAAGGGTCGGCCCCGCCCGCCAGAGAAGTCGAGCGGAAGGCTTCAGGTTGGCTCTTGTCAGGCTGCCGAGCATGAGGCGATCGGCACGGCGGCTGGCTGTTTGGCCACTTTCCCTGGAAACCCCTCCCTGACGGTTGGGGTTCTGCTTGGGCGTTTCAGCGGATCACTCGAACGTTGAAGACGTTTGAAGGCGGGTTGACCGGAACGGTATTGTGGTTGCGGATCACGACGTTGATCGATGAACCGCTGGTCACTCGCGCGTAGGCAATGCTGAAGTTCGCGGGCAGTGGGTTCTGCGGCGAGACGAGTACGACATCGGTCGTTTGGAGCGGGGCCCCGGCGAAGGAGGTCGAGAAACCGCCCTCGCCGTTGGCTGCGATGCTCCCCGCGTCGAAGGTGATGCTGGTGGAGGCAACGGCAACAAATGCGGCGGCAGTCTGGGTCGAGCCGTCAGGGAACTTGAAGCCCCCGGTGCGGGATTCGATGGTGCCCTGGACGGTGAGCTTCGAGGTGCCGTCGGTGTCGCCGATGGAGACGTTGCCGGGGTTGGTGTTGAAGATGCTGTTGGCGGTGCCGCTGGCCCACGGGGTGAAGGGGTTCAGGATGTTCGCGGGCACGTTGGTGACGCTGCTGAAGGGCACGCTGAGGACTTCGGTGGCGAAGTCGGCGATGCGGGCGTTCTGCGCGAAGATGGCGAAGGGCGTGGCCGTCATCTGCTGGCGCGGTGCGAGCACGGTGAACGTCGACCCGCCCACTTCCTTCACGGCGGTCTCCACGAACAACTGGCGGTCGTCGCTCAGCAGGTTCCCTTCGCGCGGGATGAGGATCGTGAAACGGCCGTTGGTGACCTGGACGTTGGCGGCGGTGAAAGTGCCGCGGCTGTCGCCGCCGAGGGTGCTGTAGGGGCTGGACCAGAACTGCAGGCGGATGTCGCGGACGCCGGTGACGGGCGTGCCGCCTTCGGTCACGAAGCCCTGGTAGGTGAACTCTGGGAGAAACGGCGTGCTCGACGAGCCGTTGATTCCGATGGCCCAGCCGCCGGCGATCGAGCCCGAGACGCCCGCTACGTTGTCACGGACGTAGAGCGACCATTCGCCGAGCATGTTGTCGCCGATGAGCGACGCGTAGTTGGTGGCGTAGGGCAACGGCGGCGCGGGGGCGGGCAACGCGACGGGCTGGCCGACCACGGTGGGGCGGAACACGCGGCTGGAGAGGACGACCTGCCCGTTCATCCATTCACCCGGCTCGGCAAAGAAGAAGCTCGCCGGAGACGGCACGGCACCGTCGACATTGGCCATCAACTGCACCGCCTTGCCGGTGGGCGAGACCAGCAGCACGGTGAGGTCTTGCAGGCGGGTGTGCTGCATGTTGATGAGCCGCACGCTGACGCTGGTGATGGGGGCCGAGGTGGTGACGTCGATGGTGCTGGGGTACAGCGAAGCGTTGGCGTTGTCGTTGATGGTGATGGGGGTTGAGTTGACTCCTCCCGGGGCGGCGTGCGCCGGTCCGGCGACGGCAAAGAGGGCGGCGAGTGACAGCGCAATGGTGGTGAGTTTGGTGTTCATGGGGGTGTGGTCCTCGGAAGGCAATGTCGCGCCCGGGCGGGGGCATTGCAATGGGGGAGCGAGGACTTTGCGGTAGTCTTCGCGGCGACTGGCCTGCAAGCGCCCACTTCGCGCCCCCGTGCCTTCGTGCCACGGTGCCTTCCGCTCACCCATCATCAAACTCGAAGCTCCGCCGCCAGAAGTGTTCCGGCCGGCGCATACCGATCGAGAAGATCAGCCCCACCATCACGAAGCCGATGAGCATGGCCGAGCCGCCGTAGCTCACGAAGGGGAGTGTCATCCCGGTGATCGGCAGGAGCCCCATGGTTTCGCCGAGGTTGATGAGGGCCTGGGTGGCGACGATGGCGGTGAATCCGACGACCACCAACCTCCCGAAGGCGTCCTTGCATCGCCCCGCCACCCACAGCGCCCCGAGCACCCAAGCGCTGTAGAGCGTGAGCAGGCCGAAGACGCCGACGAAGCCGAAGCGGTTGGCGAAGACGGCGAAGACCATGTCGTTCCGCGCCTCGGGCAGCTTCGAGAAATACACCAGCGCCCGGCTGCGATCATCAGTGTGCCCGCCCCAGCCGCCGGCGCCCACCAGTGTGACGGCCTGTCGGCCCTGGAATCCGCGGTCGTCGGCGAAGCGGTCGTCGCCGCTGGCCATGTCGAGCACGGCCTGGATGCGGTCGACCTGGTGCTTGCGGAGCAAGGGGTATTCGCCGCGAGCGGCAAACCAAAGGCTCGCAACGGCGATGATGACCGCCATCACGATCCCGATGCTGCTGGCGGCGATGAGGTGACGCAGCTTGGCGCCGGCGGCAACGAGCATCGCCACCAGCGCCGGCAGGAACAGCAGCGACGTGCCCAGATCGGGCTCGACGACGATGAGCGCCATCGGGACCAGCACGATGATCGCCGGGGGGATCAGGCCGAGGATCGTGCGGTGGTTGCTGCGGTAGCGCAGGTACGACGCGGTGGCGAGGACGTACGCCACCTTCGCGACCTCGGCGGGCTGCAGGTCGAACGCGCCCAGGTCGATCCAGCGCCGGGCGCCGTTGCGCGTCGGCACCAGCGACGACGGGACCCCCGGCACCACCAGCACCGCCAGCAGCAGCACCGACAGCACCGCCAAAGGCCATGTCAGCCACAGCCACCATCGGTAGTGCGGCAGCGCGACGGCGACCGCCAGCACCGTGCCGAGCATGACGAACATCAACTGCTTCTTCGAGTCGGGGGCCAGCGGCCCGGGTTCGAGCGTGGAGGCGAGATCGATGCAATAGACGCCGAGGGCCGCGAGGGCGATCGTCGACAGGACCACCAGCCAACCGGCGTGCAGCAGCGCCAGCCTGGCTTTCACGCGCAGGCGGACCAGGCCCTCCGAGTTGGCGTCGGAGCGCGGGTTCCAGGCGGTGGCGGGCGAGCGGCTCACAGATAGCCCTCCGCCTTGAGCGCCCAGATGATCTGGTTGACGATCGGGCCTGACACCCGGCCGCCGCTGCCCGCGTACTCCATCACCGCACCGATGGCGTATTTCGGGCTCTTGCCCTTGGGGCCCACCAGCACGAGGTACCACGAGTGGTCGCCTTCGCGGGCGATCTCCTTGTCGCCGTCGTCGTCGATGTCGGCGAAGATGCGCGGCGCGGCGGCGGTGCCGGTTTTTCCGCGGACGTCGAGGTCAGGATGGTTGAACATCGGGAGCTTGAGCCCGTCGATGTTGAGGCGGCTGCCGGTGCCGTAGTCCATGTCGTTCGCGGCGGCGAAGAGCCCGTCGAGCGAGGCGTCGCAGGCGGCGGCATCAAGGCGCAGGCTCGTCGCTTTGACCGGCGCGTCTTTGAGGATGCGGGGGACGATGCGCGTGCCGCCGCGGGCGATGGTGGCGTAGGCATCGGCGGCGTGGAGCGGGGTCCAATCGATCGGGCCCTGACCGATGCCCATGAAGATGGCGTCTTGCAACTGCGGCGGCTCGATCTTGCCGCCGGGGCCGGGGAGCTTTTTGAGGATGCTGCCAGGCCACTCTTGGCCAATACCGAGATTGAATGGGGTGCCGACGCCGAAGGCCGAGTACCAGGTGCGGATGCCGTCGACCCCGAGGGCCCGACCGAGCGTGAAGAAGTAGATGTTGCAGGATGCGGCGAGGGCTTGAACGGGGTTGAGCGGGCCGTTGAAGTAGGAAGCGTGGGTATCGCCGTGGTTCTGTTTGAAGATCCAGCAGCGGTAAGCGGTTGGCTGGTTGGGGTAGAGGTGTCCGGTGCAATCAATGAAATGGCCGAGCGAGTGGACGCCCTGCGAGACGGCGGAGGCGAGGATGATCGGCTTGACGATCGAGCCGGGCGGGTAGGGCTTGGCGACGACGCGGTTGACGTACGCGGTGTTGACCACGTCCTTGAAGATGGTGTCGGGCTCGTCCTGCACCTGGTCGCGGGTGAAGGTGGGCATCGAAACGGCGGCGAGGATTTCGCCGCTCTCGATGTCCAGCACCACCGCGGCGCCGTTCAGCGGCGTGCCCAGCGGGATCTTGGCTTTCTGGTCCTCGATCGGGCTGAGATGCCACGGCTGGAGCGACCCGAGCCCCGACTCGGGCGACATGATCGCCTGCACGCGGCTCTGGAGGTTGACATCGATGGTGAGGTTGACATCGGCACCGGTCTCGGCGGGCTCGTGTTCGAGTTCCCCGGTATCGAGGTGCTCGCGTCGGACGCCGCGCTTGCCGCGCAGATTCTTCTCCATGGATTCTTCGACGCCGCCGGCGCCGACCTTGTCGCGCTCGAAGTAGCGGGCGCGGTTGGCGGCGCCGGTGACGGGGTCTTTGCGAGGCTGGGCGTCGACGTCTTCGGCGCGGATGCCGCGCATCCAGCCCAGAATGTGCGTGCCGACGCCCTTGACCTGCACGGCGAACTGGTCGTCGAGGTCGCGCCGGATCGGCTCGGGGTAGTGCGAGCGGTCCATCGTGACCAGCATGGTCTCGTAGGGGTAGACGCGCACGGCGCTCTCGATGACCTGCACGCCCGGCAAGTCGGCCTCGATGCGGCGCAGCTCGAAGAGTTTGTCTTCGCTGGCGCCGGCGGCGACGGGGTACATCTCGCGCTCGACCGCCACGGGGCGATCGACATCGCGGATGGACATGGCTTCGCCGCGGTCGTTGAGGGGGCCGAACTTCTCGATGCGCTGATCGAGCCAGCGCTGCTTGGTGGTCGAGACGGTGCGGTGGACCTTGGCGATGATGCGGTTGCGGGTCTCGGCGAGTTCTTCCGGCGGGACGGCGAGGCTGCGAGCCAGGCGGGCCCACGTCTCGGCCAGCTTTTGCTCGTAAGGGGGAAGCAGTCTTCTGGCGGTCTCGTCGCGCTGGGCGGCGGTCATCTTGGGCCACGCGGGCCGGTTGGCCTTGCGGGCGTCACGCCACGCCTGTTCGTAGGCCCACTCCCCGGTGATGACGGGGTAACTGACCATGACGTCGAAGCCGGGCTTGTCGAGAGCGAGCACGCGGCCCTTGCGGTCAAGGATGCGCCCGCGGATGGTCGGGGTCCACTTCTCATTGAGCAGGCGCGACTCGGCGACCTCGGTGTGCTGGTCGCCCTGCAGCACTGTCAGCCGGTACCCCTGCACCGCCAGCACGGTGACGGCAGCGCAGAACAGCCCTCCCAGCAGCATCAGCCGACGGAGAAACATGCTCGGAATGGCGGCGGCGATCCCCATGGCGCGTGGCGGTGTCTCCCCCCGGGGCCCTTTCATCGACTGGATGCGATGCTACGCATGATCGAGGAGGCGACTTGTGCCACGACGCGCGGGCTTCGGTGTGACGTGCCGCCGATCGCGACGCGGGCGAACCACGGCTTTCGCAACGCCTAATCCCGCTCGCTGTCGCCCACCCTCTTAGAATGACGCCATGACACCGCATCTTCCGAGTTTGCCTTCGGAGCGGATCGCCGAGTTTTGCCGCTGTCACGGTGTGGCTCGGCTGAGCCTTTTCGGCAGTGCCTCGCGAACCGAGGCGGTGCCGGGACTCGGGACGTTTGGCCCCGACAGCGACATCGACCTTCTCGTGGAGTTCCAACCCGGGCGGACACCCGGGCTGATCGGGCTGGGCACGATGGAGGCCGAACTGTCGGAACTGCTGGGCCGCAAGGTGGACCTGCGGACTCCGATGGAACTCTCGGAGCGGTTCCGTGACGAGGTGGTCCGCTCGGCGAGGCTGCTGCATGCCGCCTGAGCGACATGTTCTGTCCGAGCCCGACCGGACGAGGCTGGTTCACATGCTTGAATCGGCGCCCCGGGCGACGCGCATTTGCGGAACGAGCATCGCGGAGCTTCGGGCCGACGAAGTGCGGCAACTGGCGGTGGTGAAGTGCATTGAAATCGTCGGCGAGGCGTCGTCGCGCGTCTCTGCCGAGGGCATGGCGGCCCTGCCCGAACTTGCATGGCGCGGGATGAAAACGATGAGGAACCGCCTCATCCACGGGTACGACACCATCGACATCGAGCTGGTGTGGCGGACGATCCGCGATGATCTACCGATGCTGATCGAGCGGCTCGAGTCCGCGCTCGGCGAATCTCCGAACGCCTGAAGCGGAGTCCACCAAGGAAGTCGCCGGCATCGGCCTCGACCCCCACTCCGCGCCTTCGTGCCTCCGTGCCTCAATGCCTTCCCCGACTACCCCTTCCGCTCGACCTGCCGCGTGATCTGGGCGTAGGCGTTGTGGCTGTGGATGCTCTCGAAGTTTTCGCTTGAGATCGAGTACCAGCGCACCTGCGGGTGGCGTTCCAGGGCCACCGCAAGGTCGCGGACGATGTCTTCGACGAACTTAGGGTTGTCGTACGCCGCTTCGGTGACGTACTTTTCGTCCGGCCTCTTGAGCACGGCGTACACCGGGCTGCTGGCCGCGCCTTCGAGCACGGTGACGAGGTCTTCGATCCACAGGTCGCCGTCGAAACGGACGTGGGCCTCGATCTCGCAGCGCTGGTTGTGGGCCCCGTAGGCGCTGATCTCCTTTGAGCAGGGGCACAGACTGGCGGCGGGGGCTCGCACGGCCATGACGAAATCGGTCTTGCCGTTGGCCACGGCGGAGAACGTCACGCGGTAGTCCATCAGTCCGCGGGCACCCGTGACCGGGGCCTTCTTTTCGATGAAGTAGGTGAAGGAGATCTCGAGGTGAGCTTCCTCGGCTTCAAGGCGCGTCTTGATGGCCTGGGCGAGGGTGCCGATGCACGCCGGGGTGAGCGGGCGGGCGTGCTCGTTGAGGACTTCGAGGAACCGGCTCATGTGCGTGCCCTTCTTGTGATGGGGCAGGGCGACATACATGTTGATTTTGGCGACGGTGGTCTGGGTTCCGCCGTCGGGGGTTCGGAGGGTGATGGGGTAGGTGACATCCTTGACGCCGACCTTGTCGATGGCGACTTTGCGGATGTCCTGCAAGGATTGAACATCCGGCATCGGGCCGGCAGGTCGGTCGGTGTTCGAAGGCTGCGTGGAGGTTTGGGTGGGGGTCGGCATGGGGTGGGCCAGAGTGGGCATCGGTCCATCGTAGATGCTGGCGGCGTGGTGTCGGTGGTGACTTCGCGGTGCTCTCGTCCGAAGTTTCAAGAACGACTGAAAATTGAGGTTTGCCGCTGATGGCATACCGGGGCATCCGTGCAAAGTGCAGCGTCATCCCTGACAGTCGTTGAAGGGACATCCCTGACACTCGGCATGATGGACCCCTCTTGAAGGGAGGCCCATCATGCCGTGGCCGGAGGTTGTCGCCGTGTCCAAGGTTCGTTCCGCCTTTGTCCATTCCGTTCGCCTGCTCGGCA
>JBJXFG010000101.1:0-97084 GCA_046154665.1 Phycisphaerales bacterium
CCTCGGCCTCTCGCAGCCGCGCCTCGGCGATCGGCACCGCGAAACGCCGACGGCTGATGTCGTCGCGGCTGACCGCTCGCGGGTCTTCGACGGCTTCCATGATCCGCAGCTGTTCCTTCATGTCGTCGACAAACGCCTTCACCTCTTGCACGCGGGCCTGCGCGGGCGGCACGTCTTCCTGCCTCGGCAGGGCTTGCAGTTTGGCGAGCGATGCCTGCGCCGAGGCGAGCGAAGCCTGGCGCGACGCGAGCTCGGCTTTCAACTGGCGTTCGTCGATGGTGAACAGCGGGTCGCCGGCCTTGACGCGGTCGCCGGCCTTGACGAACACCTGCGCGACCACGCCGGGGATGTGGGCGCCGATGGCGATGTTCTGCGTGCTGGCCTCGACGAGCCCCGCGCCGGCGATGCGCTCGACGTACGGCGGACTCGCGGGCTGCGACACCGGCTGGGCCGGTGTCACGGGGCGGTTCTGCTTGGCCACGGTGTACGCCGCCAGGCACACACCCGCGACGGCGAGGGTGGGGATCACGATGTTGCGGAAGAACATGGGGTTCCTTTCAAAGATTCACCGCGGCGACGCGGAGAGATTCAGAAGAAGTTTCAACGCGGAGGACGCGGAGATCGCGGAGGAATGCAGGGGAGAGAATGGGGAGTCGGGAGTCGGACGAGCGACGCGTGTTTTTCCCTCATTCTGCCACTTGACCACTTGACTACTTGACTACTTGACTGCTTGACTGCTTGACCACCTCCGAAGCAACCCCTCCCTCACGGTCGGGGTTCCGTTCGCCTTGCCACTTCGTGCCTCCGTGCCTTTGTGCCTTCGTGCCTGCTTCATAAGTCCGCCGGGTCTTTCACGATTCTGTCCACTCTGCCGTCGTCCATCTTGGCGATTCGGTCGGCGAAGCCGAAGATGCGGGAGTCGTGGGTGACGATGACCAGGGCGCGGTCCTCGGCGACCGCCACTGTTTTCATCAGCCGCATGATGATGTGGCCGGTGTCGTGGTCGAGGGCGCTGGTGGGTTCGTCGCAGACGATGAGCTTGGGGCCGTGGACCAGTGCCCGCGCGATGGCGACGCGCTGCTGCTGGCCGCCGGAGAGCTGCGAAGGGTAGCTCTTCCAGCGTTCGCCCAGGCCGACGCGCTCGAGCATCTCGCGGCCCTTGCGGACCGCCGAGCGCCGGCCTTCCCCGAGGATCATCAGCGGCACGGCGACATTCTCAGCCGCGTTGAGCGTCGGCAGCAGGTTGAAGGCCTGGAAGACAAATCCGATGTTCTCGCCGCGCCAGCGCGTGCGGGCCCGCTGCGACATTGATTGGAAGTCGTTGCCGAAGACGGTGCAGTCGCCCTCGTCGCGGTCGAGGATGCCTGCGATGACGGAGATGAGCGTGGTCTTGCCGCAGCCCGAGGGGCCGACGAGCATGAGCAGTTCGCCGCAGGCGATCTCGATATCGACGCCGCGGAGGGCCATGACGGCGGCCTGGCCCTGCCCGTACTTCTTGGTGACGCCGGCGCAGCGCACGGCG
Source organism: Phycisphaerales bacterium (assembly GCA_046154665.1). GTDB lineage: Bacteria > Planctomycetota > Phycisphaerae > Phycisphaerales > UBA1924 > JAFLCM01. Next base: position 1,523 of record JBJXFG010000101.1, read on the forward strand.
AGCGGCGCTCCGGCGCGGGGCGGTGCGGGGGTGAATCGGCGGTTGGTCTCGACGGCGGTGGTCACGGGGTTCCCTTCAAGAACTGCTGTGCGCTGTGCGCGATGCGCTGTGCGCCAGTCAGGCTGTTGCTTTCATCCTTCGCTCTTGGTTCGTCGCTCGATGCACTGGCTGAGACTCCTTGTCACTCTGCCCTTCCACTTCGTGCCTCCGTGCCTTCTTCCTCACGCCCCTCTGAACACGATCGCCGGCTCCTGCGTCAGGACACGCACGGCGCTCAAGCCGGCGGCGAGGAGACACATTGAGAGAATCGCCGCCGCCGCGAGGACGGGGATCTGCCACGGCATGGCGAACGCCAATCCGGCATCGCCGACGAGTTTTCCCAGCATGCTGCCCGCGCCGATGCCCACGCCGTAGCCGATGGCACCGACCGTGACGGCCTGGACAAAGATCATCCGCAGCAGCGTGAAGTTGCCGGCACCCATCGCCCGCAGCGCGCCGAAGTGGCGGATGTTATCGAGCGTGAAGTTGTAGAGCATCTGGCCCGAGACGAGAGCGCCGATCACGAAGCCCAGCCCGACCGCCAGCCCGAAGTTCACGAGAATCCCTGTCTCTTTGAGGATGTAGTTCGCGGTCAGATCGGCGAACTCGTCGTTGGTTCGGGCTTCGAGGCCGGTGGCGCTCTTGATCTGCTCTGCGATCGCCGCGGCGTCGGCGCCGGGTCTGAGTTTGACCATCACATAGGTGAGCAGCTTGCGCTCGCGCGGCGCGTAGCGGAGTGCCCGCGTGTAGGTCGTGTAGACCACCGGCTCCCAGAAAAACGACTTGCTGGCGCGGAAGGTGCCGACCACACGGGCGTCCTGATCGTTGATGGTGAAGCGGTCGCCGATATCGAGGCCCTTGTTCCCGCCCCGGCGCATCTTCATCTTGGTGCTGCGCGCCTCTTCGTCGATGATGACCGCGGCGTCGTGGCGCAGGTCCGCCAGCCGACCTTTCACCATCGTCGGCGGTCCGCCCATCAGCGTCGCGTCGTCGAGGCCGACGAGGATCGCCAGCATGCGGGTGCCGTCGTCGAGACGCAGGCGCAGAAACCCCTGGTACATCGGCACGGCCCACTCGACGCCTGTCACGCCGCGGACGCGCTGCAGGATCGTGTCCTGCAGCGGCAGCGAATCCTGCGAGAAACGCACCTCGGGGTCCATCACCCACAGGTCGGCCTGCGAGGTGTCGCGGATGAACGAACCGGTCTGCTTGGCGAGTCCGACGAGGATCGAAGCCTGCTGCGTGATGAGCATCGCGGCGAAGGAAAGGCCGGCCACCAGGCCCAGATACTTGAGCCGGTCGCCGAGGAGCATTTTGAGGGCCACGAAGTTCATATTGCTTGAGTCACTGCGGAGACGCCGAGAGAACAGTTTTCACCGCGGAGATCGCGGAGTTCGCGGAGGAAGGCAGGAGAGAGAGGGTTCGGGGTTCGGCGTTCGGCGTTCGGCGTTCGGATGTAGGGCGCTTCTCCAACTGTCCATTCACTGTTCCACTTTGCCACTTGACCACTTGACCACTCGACCACTTCCCCCCTCCGCACCTCCACCCCTCAACCCTACCCCTTGAACACCACCGCCGGTTCCAGCCTGATGACCCGTAACAGGCTCGTCAGGCAGGCGAGGATGACGATCACGGTGATCGCCACGAGGGCCAGCGCGAAGATCTGCCAGTACATGTCGAACTGCAGGTCGGTGCCTTTGAAGAACGGCTCGACGAGCAACCACGCGCCGCCGACACCCAGGCCGTAGCCCAGCGTGCCCACCATCAGGCCCTGGAAGAGCGTCATGCGGATGAGCGTGAGGTTTGACGCGCCCATCGCCTTGAGCGCGGCGAGTTGCTTGAGGTTGTCGAGCACGAACAGATAGAACGTCTGCCCGCTGATCGCGATGCCCACGATGCAGCCGAGGATGATGGTGATGCCGAAGTTGACCGGGATGCCGGTGTTCTTGATGAAGTAGCCGACGGTCTTGAAACCGAAGTCGGTGGTCGCGTAAGCCGTGAGTCGACCGCGCGAATCGTTCTCGACAGCGTCGATGACCGCTTGGCGCTCCGCGCCCGGCGCGAGCTTCACGAGGATGTATGCCAAGTTCCGCCGCTCCGGCGGGGCCCAGTTCTTCGCGTTGGATCGCGTTGTGTACACGATCGGTTGCGACAGGAACGGGCGGGTATTCCGCGTGATCGCCGTGACAACCGCCTTGCGGTCGTTGATCTCGATCACGTCGCCAACGGTCGGGGCGCGGCGCGAGCCGTCGGGCAAGACGCTGGCCAAGAGCTTCTCGGCGTCGAGCGCATCGAGCGCCACGGCGTCGGGCTTCCGCAGGTCCGCCGCCGATCCCTCTGCGAACACCGGGGGCCCGCCGATGAGCGTTGCGTCGTCCAGCCCCACCACGATGCACGTGCGGAACCGACCGCCGGGCATCCGCGCCTTCACCGGCGTGAAGCTCATCGGCACCGCCCACGCGACGCCCTCGATCGAGCGGACCCGTTGCAGATCGGTCTCGGCCATCGGCCGCGCATCGTTGAGGAACTCCGTCGCCGCATCAGTGACGATCACTTCGACGCCCGACGAATCACGCAGGTCGCGCACCACGCTCCAGGTGCGGGCCATGAGGCCGGTGAAAATCGTGATCTGGTGCACGATCAGCAGCGTGGCGAGGCTCACGCCCAAGAGGATGCCCAGGTATTTGGCGCGGTCCCCGGTGAGCATGCGGTAGGCGACGAAGATCACAGGTACGCCTCCATTTCTCGCGGGTTGATCAGCATCCCGCGCAGCACCGCGGCGCACAGCGCCTTGGAGCGCTTGCCCAGCGGGCGCAGCTTCACCCACGGGCAGTCGGCGTGCGTGACCTCGAGCGACGCCACGCCGTGGACCCCGGCCCACAGCGTCTGCGCCGAGAGCTCGGCGTCGCCGTACTCGGGCCGGAACCGCCCCGCCTCGACCGCCTGACGCACCGTCAGGTGGAAGAACGCGTACGCGTCCTTGTCGGGGTCGTTCATGTGCTCGAGGTCTTCCGCCGTCGGCGGCACGATCTCAGCCAGCCCCGGCGTCATGAACATGAAGCGGTAGTGCTTGGGGTGCTCGTGCGCGAACTTGATGTAGCTCAGGCCGATCCTGTAGATCCGTTCCACCGGGTCGGCGATCTTCGCCATCTTCAAGAAGACGTCGTCGAGGGCGGCGAAATCCTTTCGGCACATCGCCCGCAGCAGTTCGGTCTTGTCCTTGAAATGCGTGTAGAGCGCGGGCGCGGTGTACTCGATGGCCTCGGCGATCTTCCGCAGGCTCACCGCCTCGTACCCCCCGGCGAGGAACTGCTCACGGGCCGCGTCCAGGATCTTCTCCTGCACCTCGGCACGTTCGCGGGTTCGGCGGTCGGCGGATGCCACGGGCTTGATCGTCCGATCTTGTGCGGGGGAAAGGGGGCCTTCGAGGGTGGTCGTCGGTGCCCGGCAGGGTGGGCCGGAGGCGAACACTTTACACCGTTAGTTTACACCGTAAAGGTACTACACGAAGATCACCAAGTCAAGCGCCCGGCGCGATTCTTTTCGTCAGGGTGCCGGAAACGCCGTTCCGGTGGCCTCGCGGCGTTTCAAACGCCGAGCACCCCAAACATGTCCCAGCCCGACCGCTGAGTGAGAGCCGCACGCGGTACGCCGTCACCGCGCCACGATGACGCCGGTACTTCCGCGTGATCCAAGCCGCACATCGCCGAGTTTCAAACGCGGAAGATCGCACCCCGCGGCCACGAGCACCAAGTCGCAGCCGAGGGACCTCAAGCCTCAAGCCTCAAGCCTCAAGCTTCAAGCCGCGAGCCCAAACCCGCAGGCCCCGTCACCCCCCGCCCACCAGCGTGACGACTTCGACCCGGTCGCCTTCCTGCAAACGGCGCTGCTCGTGCTGGCGTCGCGGCACCAGCGCCTTGTTCACCTCCACCGCGGCGGGCTGATCCGCAAGCCCCAGCGCCACGACAAGCTCGCGCACCGTGGCGTCGTCGGTCAGTTCGTGGTCTTTGCCGTTGAGTTGGATGCGCATGAGCGACGCTTTCAAGTCGAAGTGACGCGCCATCGGGCGAGCCGCCGGCGTCGTCTTACCATAGCCGCGCACGGTCTATTGAGCAGTGTCAAGCAGCAACGGCTCAACTCGTGAGCCGGGAGTGCCACGCCGGACGGAGTCCCGCCGAAGCACCAAGCACCGCTCACCTGTTCTGAACTGCGTTCGACCAACGGGTATGAAGATCTGCCAGGCGCGTGGGGTCTTGGGTCATATGCGGCAGACGCCGGCGTCCACTCGCGGACCACCGCACGGTGAAATCACAACCACCCAACCTTCGGCAACTCCCCCACCAACGGCCGACACCACTCCACAAACGCCGCCGTCACATTGCCGCCGCCCGCGGCGATGAACTCCGCCGGCAGGTGCCGCGTCTTCGCCGCCACTTGGTCGAGCCGCACCAGGCCGATCTCCGACCGGTACGGCTCACCGGCCTTGCTGGCACGCTTGATGCAGATCGACCCGTCCGTCACCTCGACCTTGAGCGCGCACGCCACGGCGTGCCTTCCCACCTCCCGCGCCTCCCTCGAGTCCACCGGCGAAGGGTCGGGCCAATAGCGCTGCGCATACCCCAATGTGTCGGCGCGGGCCCGAGGGGCTTTTCCGCCGGCGGGGGTGAGGCGTTTCTTGAGGAGCTCGATGAGTTGGTCGCCCAGCGCGCCCGAACCGGAGAGCTGGGCGTTGCCGTGGGCGTCCGCCTCTCCCTTGATAAGCGAAGCCCCGATGCTCTCGCCCTTCTCGTCGTTCACGCCCTCGCTCACGGCGATGTGGCAGCGGCCCAGCTTGTTGTAGACCCGGTCGACGTCGGCGACGAAGCGATCAAGGCTCAGCGGCACTTCGGGCACATAGATGAAATGTGGGCCGTCGTCGTCTCTGACGCGCGCGAGGGCACTCGCCGCGGTCAGGAAGCCCGCGTGCCGTCCCATCACCACGTTGAGCTTGATCCCCGGCAGGGCCCGGTTGTCGAGGCTGTCGCCCATGAAGCTCATCGCGACGTAACGGGCGGCGGACGCGAACCCCGGCGTGTGGTCGTTTTCCATCAGGTCGTTGTCGATCGTCTTGGGCACATGGAATGCGCGCAGCTCGTAGCCTGTCGAGCGGGCCATCTCGCTGACGATGCGGCAGGTATCCGACGAATCGTTCCCGCCGATGTAGAAGAAATAACGCACATCGTTCTGCTTTAGCGCTTCGAGCACACGCTCGCAATAGGCACGGTCGGGCTTGTCGCGCGTCGAGCCCAGGGCCGACGAAGGCGTGCGGGCCACCGCCTCCAACGTCTCGGCGGAAACACCCGTGAGGTCGGTGATCTGCCCCGTGGTCATGCCCTTGACGCCGTGACGCGCGCCGAGGATTTTCTTGATGTTCGACTTCCCGCGCAGCGATTCGACCACGCCGACGAGCGACTGGTTGATGACGGCGGAGGGTCCGCCCGATTGGGCGACGATGGCGTTTCCGGTGGGGAGGTTTGACATGGGAGGGGGGTCAAGAACGAACCCGGAGCGGGAGCGATGGGTTCTGGGGCGTACGGAATGGGGGGCCGAATACGAGCCGCTTGCTGACGCTCGGGGCTCGTTTGCTTGGCGATTCTGAGACAACGGACAGACTCGACGGAACGAGTGCCGCCATTCCGGGCGCGACGAGACAAAGCACGACGCCCGCGAAACGGGGGTGAAACGGTACACTCCCCACCATGCCGCGTCACCCCTTGGCACCCTTTCTCGCCGTACTGTGTTTCACGGCCTTCGCAGCGCTGCCGATGACCGGCTGCGCGTCGAGTCCCGCTCCCGCGCCGATGCTGCGGGTCGAGGCGGACGCCTATCCAGCCGCCTTCGAAGCCGCAAAAGACGTCCTGCGCGAGTACGCCTTCGAACTCGACCGCGTGGACGCCACGGCGGGCGTCCTCACAACCCACACCCGCGGGTCGGCGGGGTTCGCCACGCCGTGGATCCCTCACTCCTCCAGCTTCGGCGACGCCGGTCGCGGCTTCCTCGACCGCGAACGACGGCGCGCCATGGTCGTGTTCGAGCCGGTTGATTCCGACCAGCCCGTCGAGAGCACCCCCGAGCAAGCCGCGGCCTCAGTCGACTCCCCGGTCGCGGACAGCAAAAACATGCACGGCGAAGACCGTGCCGACCCCCTTCCTCCGGGCGTTTCGCTTCATGCGAAAGTCATGGTGGTCGTGGAACGCGTCTACCGACCGGGCCGGAGAGTGGGCTCGACCAGCGTGCGACTGGCCAGTTTCGCGTCGGACCCTGAACTGAAAGAACAGGGGTTGGAGCCCGCGTTTTCGCGGGAAGTCCGAGAAGACCCTGGATTAGAGGCTCGGATGGCCCGTGCGATCGCCAGCCGGCTGGCCGGCGCCAAATAGGTCCGATAACCTTAATCCGGTTGGATTCGACCGAACGAGGTCCAGAATTTGAATGTCCCCCTCCGTTTCAGGGAACCTTTCATTCAAACCGATGGTAAAATGCTTTACTCCGGCGACCGCGCAGGGTTGGCACCGCTTTCAGCGCAAGGCTCCCCCGGCGCGGGTACATCTCGATCCAACGTCTCTGTTCTGACCTCCACCTTGGGGCGATCCATGTCCGATCGACCAAGGCCCTCGGGAGACTCGGTGGCACTGTCGCGTTGAGCGCGACCCCGGACCGCCAAGTCTCGTGATTCTTCATTTTATGGAAAGGAGTTGATCCATGACGATCAACGACCCGCGTTTGAGCTTTGATTCGCTTCGTCGGTTTGCCGACACCGTCCGTGCTGTCACCCAGTTGCCGGGGATTCCGACCGCAACGTGGGGCGCGCAGGCCGCCGCCGCCGTTGCCAAGATGGTTCCGGATTCGGTCGTCACGGTGCGCTTGATCGAATCCAGCCCCACCGGCGAGTTCCTCGCAACCTATTGCCTCGGCGCTCACGACACCCGCGCGGGCGGCGAGGTCGATCCTGCGCTGCTGGTGGTCGAGGGCGAGTGCGTCGGCGCGTGGTGGTTCCTTGCCACGACTCGCTCGGTCGCTCTCAACGGAGCGCCCGTGTCGGGCGTGCTGCGCAGCGCGCCGGGGTGTGAGCGCTGGGAGTTCTCGACGCTGGGGCGGCGCTGGGCCTCGATGGGTGTCCACGAGGTGTGCGTCGGCGCCAAGTCGTGCACGAAAACCTCCAACGGCGGCTCGCGCTGGGTGATCGTCGAACTGGGCGACCGTGCATCGGACGCCGTATCTCTGGTCGGCGTCTCCGAGATGCTCCGCGCCGTGATGCCCGAGCTGGCTCAGCGAGTCGCGCTGGCGTTTGATGCCGCAGGACTTCCCGAGTCCGACGCGACCCTGACGCACCGCGAGTACGAAGTACTCACGCTGCTGGCCCGGGGCCGGACGGTGAAACAGATCGCCGAATCGCTGTCACGCAGCCCGCACACCGTGCATGATCACGTGAAGGCGCTGCACCGCAAACTGGGTGCCTCCAGCCGCGGCGAACTCGTGGCCCGGGCCCTGGGTCACATCGACACGGACGGCAATCTGGTGCAGAGCGAAACGGACGACGCGCACGAGTCGAGCCATCGGGCGGTTGCGCTGGGTTGAGTCCACGCCGCCTCAAGCGCTGATCATCCCAGCACTTCGCCCAGCGCCTCCGCAAAGCGCCGGCAATCCTCGTAAGTGTTGTAGAGGGCTGTCGGCGCGGCGCGGATGACGTCCGGATCGCGGAAATCACACACCACGCCGCGCGATGCGAGTGCGTCCAGCGCCTCTCGCGCACCCTCGCGGAATCGCAGCGAAAACTGCGCCCCGCGGGCGTTCTCTTCGCGCGGTGTGATCACTTCGAAGCGCCCACGTGCCACCTCACCCAGCAGCCGATCGAGGTACGCCGTCAGGCGCGCGCTGCGCCCCCGCAAGGCCGTGATGCCCGCATCGTCGAAGATCTGAAGCGAAGCCTTCACGGGCACGAGCGAGAAGATCGGCGGGTTGCTGTGGCTCCACGCTTCGACGCCGCGGATCGGGTCGAACGTCGGGGCCATGCGGAAACGGGTGTCCTTGTTGTTGCCCCACCAGCCTTCGAATCGAGGCAACCGGGGAAACGTCGCGACGTGTTCGCCCGTCCACCAGCGCCGATGCACGAACGCGCCACCCACCGCGCCGGGGCCGGCGTTCAAGTACTTGTACGAGCACCACGCCGCGAAATCGACGCCCCACTCGTGCAGCCGCAGCGGGACGTTTCCGGCGGCGTGGGCGAGGTCCCAGCCGGCGACCGCGCCGACCGCGTGAGCCGCGGCGGTGATGCGTTCGATGTCGAACGCCTGGCCGGTCACATAGTTCACGCCGGGGAGCATGATGAGTGCGAGCGATTCACCAGCACGCTCGATCGCCGTGACCACGTCCTCGGTTCGCCAGTTCGATTCACCCCCGCGCGGCATCACCGCGATGAGGCCTTCGCTCTCCGGCACCCCATGAAACCGCAACTGGCTCTTCACGGCGTATACGTCGCTGGGGAACGCGGGCAGTTCGATGAGGATCTTCTTCCTCGCGCCACGCGGGCGATAGAACGATGCCATCAGCAGGTGCAGGTTCACCGTCAGGCTGTTCATCGCAACCACTTCGTCGTCGCGCGCCCCGACCAGCCGCGACAGCGGCCCGGCGAACCACTCGTGATACGGCTTCCACGGGTCGTGCCCATCAAAGTGCCCCTCCACGCCAAGAGTGGCCCAATCGTCGAGGTGGGCTTCGAGCATCGGCCGGACCGAGCGAGGCTGCAGGCCCAACGAGTTGCCGCAGAGATAGACCTGCTCGGCACCGTCACGGGTGCGCGGGATGTGGAAGAGATGCCGTCGCGTGGGCAACGGGTCGGCACGCTCGAGAGCGGACGCCTCGTCGGGGTCGAATCGCGTGGAGGCGTGTGTCATGTGTGCATCATCGCGGAAGGCGGCCGCGGGTTCCAGCGGGTGCCACCGGCCTCCGCACTAGTTGGAAGACGGTGCCAACGATGCCGCGGCGCTATCATCCCGAATGCCCACGTACGTCTACGAAGTCGTGAAGCCCGACGGTTCGGCCAAGCCAGACTCGCGGTTTGAGTACGAGCAGAGCATCAAGGCCGAGGCGCTGAAGTCGCACCCACAGACCGGTGAGCCGGTGCGGCGTGTCATTCAGTCGATCTCGATTCTGGGCGGCGCTCCCTCTGGTCAGACTGCGACCGCGTCGCGTCCGTGCGGGCCGTCGTGCGGCTGCCATCATTAGCTCCGTGGCCAGCGCGCGCAGCACACATCAAAGTCTCTCTGTGCAGTCACGGAAGTGCCGAGGCGGCGCGTCTTTGTCGTGTCCCAAACGCCCTGACGAGTCGGGATTCGTTTGGGAATCCGCCCGAGAACCTCCGGCGAATCACTTCCAATGCACTTCGAGCACGGAGTCCCGAACGAATCCCTGAAGACCATGAACACGATCGCTACACTGCCCGTTGCTGTCGATACCGCCGAGGGGTTTCTCCACGTCCCTCCCCATGGGAGCCACGCGATCGAGCGCCAGGTGTATGAGCACATCCTCCGTGTGAGCCGTCGGCTCGCCTCGACCAGTGACCTGGGCGAGGTGCTGGGTGTCATTATTGATGCGCTGCGCGATCTTCTCGGGGCCGATCGTGCCAGCGTGTTCCAGTATGACGCCAAGCGTCACGAACTGTTCGCCACCAAGGCGCATGGTCTGCCCTCAGACCTGCGTCTGCCGGCGGACAAAGGGATCATCGGCGAAGCGGCCAGGACTCGGCAGATCGTGAACATCCCGGACGCATACGCCGACGCTCGCTTCAACCGTGCCGTCGATACGAGCACGGGCTATCGAACGCGCTGCCTGCTGACGATCCCGCTGATCGACTTCGAGGGCCGGCTGGCTGGCGTGGCGCAGGTGCTGAACAAGCACCCCGACCAGGGAGGTGTGTTCGACGCCGACGATGAGATGATCGCCATGCACCTGGCCGACCAGGCCGCGGCGGCGCTGAACCGCTCGGTGCTGCTCGAAGAGCGTCGCCAGAAGGAGAAGTACGCCGCGGCCCTTCAGGGTGCGCGCGCGATTCAGCTCGCCACGCTTCCGGCGTCGCTGCCCGAGATTCCCGGCTACGACATCGCGGGCCACTCGTTCCCCGCCGACGAAACCGGGGGCGACGCGTACGACGTGATCCTCCGCAAGCCCTCGGTGTGCATCGTTGGCGATCAGCCGATCAGGACCTCGGGCGCGCTGCTGTTCATGGCCGACGCGACGGGCCACGGAATCGGGCCGGCGCTCTCGGTGACGCAGGTGCTGGCGATGCTGCGGATCGCGTGCCGGATGGACGCGGAGGTGGACCACGCCGCGTTCGAGATCAACGCGCAGCTGTGCAATGACCTGCCGGCGGGCCGGTTCGTGACGGCGTTCCTGGGCAACCTCGACGCCGGCCGGCACGAGCTGACGTACGTCTCGGCGGGCCAGGCACCGCTGATGTTCATGCGCGCCGATGCGAATGCCCCCGATGCCCTGTTCGAAACCCACGCCAACGCGATGCCCTTCGGCATCGACCCCAACTTCTGCTTCGACTATGTGCCCGAGTTCCGCTTCGAGCCCGGGGACGTGTTTGTGCTGCTCAGCGACGGCTACTACGAGGCCTTCGCACCCAGCGGCGCGATGTTCGGCACCGGTGGGGTGGCGAAAGTGGTGCGGGCCAACATCCATCGGAGCTCCGCGGAGATCTTGGACGAGATCCGTGCCGAGGTGGTGCGGTTCACGCACGGTCAGCCCGCGGTGGACGATCAGACCGCGCTCATCGTCAAGCGGGTGGGGTGAGGGGAAGGCAAGAGGCAAGAGGCACGAGGCATGAGTGAAACACCGGCGCGTCGTGGCCTTGTGCCTTTCACCAGTGCCTGATGCCCAGTGCCCAGTGCCTTTCTAGACTTGACCATGCCGACGTACGTTTACCAGGTGATCCAGCCCGACGGGCGAGGCGAGGTGTTCGAGCTCGTGCAGCGCATGAGCGAGCCGCCGCTCACGAAGCACCCTCAGACGGGCGCGCCGGTCCAGCGCATCCCTCAGGCGCCGATGATCGGCGGCGACCACTCGACCGCCGCCGACAAGCGCAAGCTGAGCGATAACAACCTCGACCGGTTGGGGTTCACCAAGTATGTGAAGAGCGGCAACGGCTACGACAAGGTGGCGGGGAAGGGGCCGGACTTGCGGAATGTGTCGAAGAACATGCAGGGCTTGCCGTAAAGCGAGGGTCTCCGCCCTGAGGGGGTCGGACTCGTCGCGGAAACGGCGTCCGCACGAGCTTTGGGATGCCTGATGCGCGGCTCACTTCGGCGCGCTGGGCAGTTCGGCCAACACTGCTTCGAAGAGTGCCGCAAGGGCTTCGTCAAGAGGGCGAGGGGCGCTGGCCCTTGCGGTTTCCAGCATTTGAGTTCCCGCGTTCGCATCGCCCAGATGCACCGACGCACGTGCCAGATTGGCGAGATACCTCGCGCGGCGCGGGTGGCCCGGCGGGGTTGCCTGGTCCGATTGCGCGATCAACTCCGCGAGCAGGCCCGCGGCGGCTTGACGGGGTGCGTCGGGCGTAAGGCGTTTGCCTTCGTCGTCGAACGACTTGAGCAGCGAATCGCGTTCGCCGGCGCCGCTGGTGAAGCAGCGGATCTTCTGGGCTTCGAGCGCCCAGGCTCGGGCCTCATCGCGGCGGCCGCTCTTGAGTTCGATGTCGACGAGGCGACGCGCACCCTGTTCGACGTCCCACGCGGCTTCGTCGATGGATTCTTTCAGCAGCCGGACGCCCTCTTCCGCGTGGTGACGGGCCCGGTCCCACTGCTTGGTGCGCTGCAGCGCGACCGAGAGCGTCGTGTGGGCGTAGCCGCGGGCCGGGTGCTTGGGTGGGTGGGAACGGTCGACCCGCGCGACGAGGTCCTCGGCCTTCGTGACGGCCTCGTCGTAGCGTTTGAGCCGGATCAGCCCGACGATGTGGTTGTTCATCGTGGCGAGGACCGCCGGGTCGGTGGGCGAGAAGGCCGCCTGCTGTTCTTCGATGAGTTTGCCGAGGGTGTCGACGGCTTCGGGGACTTTGCCGGCGCGCATGTACGCCGCCGCGAGGTTGTTGCGGAGCGAGGTGCGGATTCCGTCGGAGATCGGGAGGGCTGTCTCGGCGACATCGGCGGCGGGGGCGAGGACGGCGATCGCCGCGTCGGTCTCGCCCTTGCTCTGCAGCAGGTTGCCCCAGGTGGCGGCGATGCGGAGGCGCGTCGGGTGTTCCGGTGGCAGGTGCGCTTCGGCGGTCGGCACGAGCGTGCGCAAGAGCGGTTCGGACTCTTCGAACCTGCTGGCGGTGTTGAGGACGACCGCCACCTGGGCCCGTGCCGCGATCGTGCGTTCGTCGCTCTCACCGAGCGCCTTGGCGCGTTCGTCGGCGGCGCGGCGGGCCGCTTCGAGGGCCGGCTCGAAACGACCGAGCAGGTTGTACGCGCCGCTGAACTCCTGCAGCAACTCCGCCCGCAGGTCGGGCTGCTGGGCGAATCGATCGGGCACGGCGGCGTAGGCGGCGTCGAGCGCGTCGGTGATCTTCGCGTCCGCGCCCAGCCGTTCGGGCGTCGCCGACACGATGAGGTCGGAGACGAGGTATCTCTTGACCGCTTCGGCGCGGTCGGTGGCGGCGTCGGCGCGGCGGGTGGCCTTCTCCTGCTCGACCAGGCGCGTCTCGGCGAGCGCGGTCAGTTCGGCCTGGCGCACCCGGGCGCGTTCGGCGCGGAGGTACTGCACCGTGCTGAACACCCCGCCGGCGATGATGGACAACGCGGCCAAACCGAGCGCGGCGGCGAGGGCGCGGCGGCGACGCACGAACTTGCCCAGCGCGTACAGCGTGCTGGGCGGGCGGGCGGTGATGGGTTCGTGGCGCAGATACCGGCGCAGATCGGCGGCGAGTTCCGCCGCGGAGGCGTATCGCTGTTCGCGGTCTTTGGCGAGCGCGGTGGCGGCGATGAGGGTGAGATCGCCGCGGAACGCGGGGTTGTGCTGGGCGAGCGGCGTTGGCGATTGGTCGTGGATGCGCCGCGCTGCTTGCGTGATGGTCGCGCCGGAGACGTCGACAGGCAACCGGCCCGAGAGCAGTTCATAGAGAATGACGCCCAGCGCATAGACGTCGGTGCGGGTGTCGACGGCGGTCCCTCCCCCCCCGCCGACGGAAGCAGGCCCGCCCACGTCAAGCGCTTCGGGGCTCATGTACGAGAGCGTGCCGACGATTCGTGCGGCGTCGGCGGCGAGGGTCGCGCTGGGCGCGTCGTCTTGCGTGAGCTTGGCGACGCCGAAGTCGAGCACCTTCGGTTGCGGCACCGAGCCGGGCTGATGCTCGACGAGGATGTTGGCGGGCTTGAGGTCGCGGTGGATCACGCCCTTCTGGTGGGCATGCTGCACGGCGTCGCAGACCTTTGCGAGGAGTTCAACGCGTTCGTTGGTGGAAAAGTCCGCTGCCGCGGCAAACGCCGTGAGCGACGGTCCCTCGACAAACTCCATGACGAAGTATGCCCCGACGCCGGCGGCACCCTGGGCACGCGGCTCGTCGGCGTCGTCGATGTGGGCTTCGATGATCTGGGCGATTCCGGGGTGCTTGAGGTTGGCGAGGGCCTGGGCCTCGTTGCGGAATCTGGCCCGCGCGGCGCGCTCGCCGCGGAGGGCGGTGCCGGCGCGGATGACCTTGATCGCCACGCGGCGTTTCGGGCTGGTCTGCTCGGCCTCGTAAACGACGCCCATGCCGCCCTCGCCGAGCTGGCGCAGGATGCGATAGGGACCGATGGTTGTCGGCATCTCGCGAGGCGTCGCGTGTGCGGCGGCGGCGTCGCCGTCGAGCGTTGGTGTGAGCGTCCCGCGCGAGAGAAGGCGATCGTGCAGACGCTCGAGAGCGGCCCGCGATGCGGTGCCCGCGCCGGCGGCGAAGCCGGGAAGGGTGGCGCTGGTGGTGCCGGCGCTGAGCAGGGCGCGGCACTCCTCGATGAGCTCTCGGTCGTGCGCGTGCGCCGTCTCGATGTGCCGCAGCAGCTCGGGCCCTTCGAGGTGGCTCGGGGCACCGTCGAGGGCCGCGGCGACGCGCTGGTGCAGCGGCGTGCTCACAGCCCGCCCCCTTCGGTGCCTTCGCGGGGCGGGGTGTCGAGCCTGCGTTTCAGCCAGTTGCGGGCCAGGGTCCAATCGCGCTCGACGGTGGCACGACTGACGCCCAGCAGCGTGGCGATCTCCGGGTCGGTCAGGCCGCCGAAGGCACGCATCTCGACGACGTTGGCGGCGCGTGGGTAGAGCGCGGTGAGTTCGACGAGCGCGCCGTCGAGGTCGAGGATGTCGGGCTGGGCGGCATCGGGCGAGGGCGTGCGGTCCAGCGCGATGGTGGCGTTGGAGACGACCTGGCCGTGGTTCCGCTTGGCGGCGTTGCGGGCGCGGGCGTGATCGATGAGCACTTGGCGCATCACCTTTGCCGCCAGGGCGAGGAAGTGGGCGCGGCTCAGCGCGGCGGGGCTCGCCTGCGAGGCGTTGGTCCCGCCGACGAGCCTGAGGAACGCTTCGTGCACTAGCGCCGTGGGCTGGAGGGTGTGGGCCTTGCGCTCGTCGGCGAACATCGCGCCGGCGAGGGCACGCAGTTCGGAATAGAGCAGCGGCAGAAGGTGGTCCGCCGCGGTGCGGTCGCCTTCGGCGAGAGCGCTCAGCAGGAGGGTGACGTCGGTGGGCTTCGACACGCTGGAGATGATATTGGGGGTCCGTTCGGGGCGGGCGAGTGTGGGGTCTTCGCGGCGATCGTGAGATCGGATGAGGGAGATCGTCGGCGGATTCCGCAGGTGGTGTTGAGGGGATGTCTTCTCGTTCTCCCCTTTCCCCCGCGTGCCGCCCACCGCGTTCCTTCGCCGGAGGGCATCTCACTTCACCCCATGCTTCAGGAGCCTTCCATGAGCCGGATTCGCACCAATCAGACCAGTGTTCTTCGGACGCTCGCCGGGCTGTCGATCGCCGCGGTGATGAACCTTGGCACCGTCGCCAGCGCCCAGACCACCACGCCGACCTCGCTCACCTATCAGGGCCGGCTTGATCTGAACAACCTGCCCGCGAACGGGCTGTTCGAGATGCGATTCGCCGCGTTCGCCGCGAACACGGGCGGGACCGAACTGGCGAGCCACCAGATCTCCAACGTCAGCGTCACCAACGGGCTGTTCAACGCCGTGTTCGATTTCGGCCTCAACACCGGCAACGCCTTCAACAACGGCACGGGCCGCTGGCTGCAGATCGACGTGCGCCCGCAAGGGACGACCACGTGGACCGCGCTGCCGCGCCAGGCGCTGAGCTCGACCCCCTATGCGCTGCGGCTTGAGGGTATCTCGCGTGACGCTCTGGGCCGCTGGGGCATCGGCGGGATCAACACGGGCGCGGACTTCACGATCCGGCGTGACAGCACCGCCGCGATCATGGTGGATAGCGGCAGCAACTCCGCCGTGGAAGCGGGGTACCGCTTCGCCGACCGCGGGACGGTGATGTGGACGATCCAGAAGAACGCCGGCGACAACAACTTCGGGGTCTACCGGTCTTCGTCGGCGACGCCCGCGATGACGGTGTCGCACATCTCGGGCAACATCGGCATCGGCACCTCCACGCCGACGGCACCGCTGCAGGTGAACGGGCGGATCAAGACAAACGTGCTGGAAATCCTGGGCGGAGCGGACATCGCCGAGCCGTTTGATGTGTCGGACTGTGCGAGTGCCGACGAGCACGCGGTGAAGCCGGGCATGCTCGTGTCGATCGATCCTTCCAAGCCGGGCGCGCTGCGCCTGGCCACCGCGGCCTATGACCGCACGGTGGCGGGCGTCATCAGCGGCGCGGGCGGCGTCAACACCGGCATGGTGCTGCGTCAAGAAGGCACCGACATGGCCGACGGCGCGCACCCCGTCGCCATGACCGGGCGCGTGTGGGCCTACGCGGATGCTGACGCCGCGGGAGCGATCCAGCCCGGGGACATGCTGACGACGTCGGACGTGCCCGGTCACGCGATGAAGGCGGCGGACGCGTCGCGCTCGAACGGTGCCGTGATCGGCAAGGCCATGACCGGGCTCGAGAAGGGGCGCGGGCTGGTGATGGTGCTTGTGAATCTGCAGTAAGCACGCCTCACAAAGGAGCCTCGAACAACGAGCCCGGAGCGTGAGCGACGGGTGCTTCGAGGAATCAGATCGACCGGCTTCTCCAACCCGCTCGCTGACGCTCGTGGCTCGTTGTCCGGGCGCTCATTGAGTGGTCGCCCCGCCGCGGACCGGCGGGTACCCCAAGACCTCATCTCCCTTTGGAGCACCAATGAACCGTCTCATCGCCTTTCTCGCCGCGACGTTTCTGCTCGCCCCCGCCGCCTCGGCGCAGGACGACAACCCCATCGCGGTCAATCTCGTCCGGCAGTTCTCATCGTTGAAGCAGTACCCCGAGGCACTGGGCTTCAACCTCAACCAGCACTTCCCGCTCTCCTACTTCACCGGATGGCTGTCCGACGGGCACGTGCAGGGGATTGCTCGTTCCCTTCGCCCCGGCAACCCCTGCATCTACGTCACCGTCGCCGGCAAATCCGACGCGTCGGCCCCTTTCGGCTACATCACCACCGTGCTGATGGGATCGCGCGACGTGCTGGGCGAGCGGTTCCGCTCGAACCGAATCGGTTACGAGGCCGACGGCGTAACGAACTACAGCACCCGCTTCACCTTCCCGCCGTTCAACGACGCGCCCGTGGCCCGGTTCACGTTCGACGGCACCCAGGGCCCGGTCGATCCGGTGCTGTGGAAGTGGCGTCACCCCGGCAACATCGCGGTGATCGGGGACGCGATGCTCGTCCCGCTGGAGGACAAACTCAGCGGCAACTATTTCAGCTCATCCTCCGCCTTCGCGATCTTCGACGTCGCGGACCCGACGAATCCTGCCCCCGTCTCGATCATCCCGCTGAACGATCCGAAGGCGGGCACGCTCGCCGTCACCCGGCTGGACAACGGGAGGTACCTGGTGCTCATCGGCGGCGTGAACTCAGGCCAGACCCTTGTGGGCTATCTCTCGTCCACCACCAACCTCCGTGATCCGGCCATCACCTTCACACAGGCTTTCCGCTGGAACCAAAGCACCAACAACTTCGGGAACTCGGACTACGACTGGCCGTGGGACAACGAAGGGGACCCCCTCTGCACCGACGGCACCGATGCGCACCAGCACTACGCCTTCGTTCGCAACGACGACGGGAAGCTCTACCTCATCGCCACCACCAAGCGCCGGTCGTGCGGCTCGCCCTTTTACCTCGGTCGCGACGAAGCCGAACTCTTCGAGGTGGTCATGACCGGATCGCCAGTCAACTTCATGCAGCTGATCCTCCGGGGCGCCGAGTCGTTCGTGTTCAACGAGGATACCTCTGGGTACAAGGCCAACTTCACCGCCGCGGGCGGCGTCCACATCAGCCCGTCGGGCTCGCTGCTGCTCTATGCCGCCCCGCACTCGTGGGGCAACGAGCCCAGGTTCAACGGCTCGAGCGTCGAGCAGCAGCCGCCCAACTACATGCAGTTCGTCGAGATCCGGCCCTGGTTTGTCAACGCGATCTCAAACCCCGGCCCCGGCACCGCCCACGTCGAGCTCTATGAAGACCAGGACTTCGAAGGCCGCAGCATCATCCTTGATTTCCAGGACCGCTTCGAGGAATCGTGGAGCAGCTTCCTGGGCAACATCGACGACTTCAACGACAAGACGCACAGCGTCTCGTACTGCATCCCTGCGGGACTGACGGTCTCGGGCAGAACGGACGCCAACGGCTTCGGCACCAACGTCTCGTTGTTCAGCTTCAATGTCTTCGCGGGCGCTGCCGACCTCGGCTCGCTCGGCGACGAGCTCTCCTCGCTCGCTTGGTCCGGTTCGCTCGCCACCGAAGTGTGGGTCAGCAACTCAAGGGCCATCATCGGCCAGCAGTCCGGCACGTTTGCCAAGCCCACGCTCGGGATCAACGGCGGCCTGTCGCAGTGCGTCGGCCCGGTCAACAAGATCTTTGTCGAGCCCGGCTTCTACAACGAGAAGGTCACGTTTGTGAAACCGATGCAGATCATCGCCTCGCCCGGCGTGGTCGTCATCGGCGCGCCGAACTGAATCACTCAACGGAACCAGCACCGACCCGAAGACGCGTCGGTGGCACAGGCAGTCCTCACTCCCGGAATCAAGAACGGAGCTTTGCATGAACCTCAACACGTCCAATACTCGATCGATCCTCGCCGTCGCTGTGGCGGTCTTCGTTGCCTCCGCCGCCCACGCTCAATACGCCATCCGCTGGTCGACGCTCGATGGCGGCGGAGCCCGCGTCAGCGCCGGCGCCTACCGCCTGCAGGGCACCCTCGCCCAGCCCGACGCCACCGCCCCGCGCTCCGCCCCCGACGGCACCACGCTCACGGGCGGATTTTGGGCCGCCCCACCGCCGTCGTGCACGGGCGACTTCAACTCGGACCGCGTCGTCAATACCTCGGACCTGGTCGTCTTCCTCGGTGCCTTCAGCCTCGCCGTCCCCATCGGCACCCCGACCGACCTCACGGGCGACGGCGTGGTGAACACGGCGGACTTGGTTGTCTTCCTCGGACGATTTGGGCAGCCGTGCCCGCAGCCCTGAGCGTGCCTTTGTCGGCCCGTGCTCTCACGACCGCGAACCCCCGTTGGCCGCAAGAAAAAAGCAGCCGCGCCAGGTGGCGCGGCTGCTTTGGGTGGTGAAACTCACCATGTTCCGCAATAAGTGGAGCTGATCGGGATCGAACCGACAACCTCATCCATGCCATGGATGCGCTCTCCCAATTGAGCTACAGCCCCGACGAGATGTTTCTCGGCCAATCCGGGCCCCCAGTGGAGGCCCGTTTGGTCGAGTCGAGAAGTGTAGCGGGCCCCCAGTAACTTTCAAGCCGACGCGAAGCCGTGTTCGGTTCAGGTACGGTTCTCGTCCCGCACCGCCCCTTGTGATCAACCTGGCGGTTCAGGTCCGGTGCGGACCAGAACGGGATAATCGGGGTCGATGCCCAGTCCCCACCCGCAGCATCACAACCTGGTGGTGTTCGATCACCCGCTGATCCGGCACAAGCTGACGACGATGCGCAGCCGTGAGACCAGCGACCGGG
Organism: Phycisphaerales bacterium; assembly: GCA_046154665.1. GTDB lineage: Bacteria > Planctomycetota > Phycisphaerae > Phycisphaerales > UBA1924 > JAFLCM01. Next base: position 20,713 of record JBJXFG010000101.1, read on the forward strand.
CGTTCCGCGCGCTGCTGATCCAGATCGCGGGGCTGATGACTTTTGAAGTGACACGCGGGTTCCCGGTTGAGCCGGTGCGGGTGCGCACGCCGTTGGAGGAGATGCAGGGTGTGCGGCTGAGCGGCAAGATCACGCTGTGCCCGGTGCTGCGAGCGGGCCTGTCGATGACGGAGGGGATTCTCGAACTCATCCCCGAGGCGCGGGTGGGGCACCTCGGGATGTTCAGAGATGAAAAGACGCTGCAGCCGGTGCAGTATCTGCTGAGGCTGCCGAACGACCTCGACGCCGGGCCGGTGATTCTGGTGGACCCCATGCTGGCGACGGGGGGCTCGGCGTCGGCGGCGATCCGCATGCTCCGCGAGCACGGGGCCCGCGACCTGCGGATGATCTGCCTCATCGCGGCCCCCGAGGGGGTTCGCCGCATGGCCCACGATCACCCAGACCTGACCATCTACGCCGCCGATTTGGACCGAGAACTGAACGGGCAGGGGTTCATCATGCCGGGGCTGGGGGACGCGGGGGATCGGATGTACGGCACGGGGGAACAAACAAGAGAGTGGCGGACGTAAGCAGCGGGACTTCGATTGGGCTTGCCAGTGAGCGAAGGTGTCGATGTAAGTGTTTACATGTCGGAAGTCTCCAGCCAAAGGCACCTCAAACACGGCGCTCACACGCCAACGCCCCACATTCCCGTGTGGAATCGTGGGAACCACCAACCACGGTCCGGTGGTTCTGACGAAGACTTGATGAATAGCGACGGAGAGAGAAGAGACCCATGACGAAGAAGAAAGCGGACATCACGTCCACGGTGGTGCCGGGCAGCAACGGCATCGGCGGCCAAGACGCCGCCAACCTCTTTCTGGGCGACGGGACGCCGGTGGCTCGTCGCCCGGATTACGAATCAGACTCGCCGCACACGCGGGTGTTCGTCGGTGATTGCCGCGAGGTGATGGCCTCGGTCCCCGAGTGCGTCCGAGGCGAGGTGGACCTGATCTTCGCCGACCCGCCGTTCAACTGGAACCGCGCGTACGACAAGTGGGACGACGCGATGACGGACGACGAGTACCTCGCGTTCACCTACGCGTGGCTCGACCTGTGCATCAAGTCGCTGAAGCCCACGGGCTCGCTGTGGGTGAACATCCCCGACACCTGGGCCGCGGAGATCGTTGTTCATCTGAAGAAACGCAAGCTGTCCATGGTGAACTGGTGCGTGTGGCACTACCGCTTTGGCCAGAACACCAGCGGCAAGTTCATCAACTCAAAGGTCCACGCGCTCTACTTTTCGAAGGACCCGTTCAAGAGAACGTGGAACGAGAACGAGATCCTTGAGCCATCCGACCGGGCGACGACCTATCACGACGCGCGGACGTTCACAAAGGCCGAGGGTCAGGCGGGGATGCGGGTGCCTTTGGACGTTTGGTACGGCCCCTACTGGGGCCGCATCCAGGGCAACAACAAGGAACGCCGGCACAACCACGACAACCAGTTGCCCGAGGTCTATCTCGAACGGGTGATCCGCTGCTCATCAAACCCCGGCGATCTGGTGATGGACCCGTTCCTGGGTTCGGGCACCACCTGCACGGTGGCCCGTGAACTCAAGCGGCGCTCGATCGGGATCGAGTTCAGCCCCGACAACGCCAAGAGCTGCTGGGAACGCATCCAAGCGGGCCCGCTGCGGGTGCGCTTCGCAGAGCCGACGCGGACCGAAGCGGCGATCACCGGCCCGCGCGGCGCGAGCCAGAAGCGGCTCGACCGGCTCGCCGAACTCAAGGCCAAGCGCGAGGCCGGCGAAGCGGGCACCCCCGAAAAGAAAAACCCCACAAAGCTGAAGGCGGGGCGGTTCGGGGTGGTGGTTCGGAAACAGAAGAGAGCTGCGGAAAAGAGGTGAACCTGGAGTCGGCTGTTCGATTCGCACCGTGTCCATGGCAGCCGGTGGCCATTTGAACGGCGAAGCAGGCGATGGCGATCGTCGCCGAGTGATCGCTACACCCCCACGGCGACCAACAACAGCGTGAGATCGGCGGGGCTGATGCCTTCGAGCCGGCCAGCCTGGCCGAAAGTCTCGGGGCGGAAGCGCTGCAGGGCCTCGCGGGCCTCGTTGCGCAAGCCGGTGATGTTGGCGTAGTCGATCTTCGCGGGGATACGGCGGCGTTCGTTTTCGCGGAGCTTCTTCACCAGCGACTGCTGGCGCTTGATGTAACCGGCGTACTGGCGCTCGGCGAGCGCGGTGACGAGGACGGGGGTGGGGAATGCACCGAGGCACTTCCCCAGCCGCTCGACCGTGAACTCCGGCTTTTTGAGAACCTCGGCGAGCGGTCCCTCGGGCGTGCGAGCAGTGTCGATCCGTTCGTTCACACGCCGCAGCGCCTCGGCTCTTTGTTCGAAGACCCCCCACCGCTCATGATCAACCAGGCCAAGTTCGCGGCCCATCGGCGTCAGACGGTCGGCGCTGTTGTCGCTCCGCAGGATCAGCCGGTGCTCGGCGCGGCTCGTGAACATGCGGTACGGCTCGACCGGCGTCTTGGTCACCAGGTCGTCCATCATCACGCCGAAGTAGGCCTCGTCGCGCCCGATCGTGACGAGGGGCAGGCCGAGGGAGTACCGCGCCGCGTTGAGCCCCGCGATGAGGCCCTGGCCCGCGGCCTCTTCGTAGCCACTGGTGCCGTTGATCTGACCGGCGAGGAACAGCCCGTCGACGAGTTTGGTCATCGCGGTGGCGCTGATCTGGTGCGGGCGGACCATGTCGTACTCGACGGCGTAGCCGTTCTGCAGAATCTCGGCCTTCTCGCAGCCTTTCATCGACCGAACGATGGTGTCCTGCACATCGCGAGGGAGGCTGGTCGAAATGCCGTTGCAATAGACCCAGTCGGACTCGTGGCTCTCGGGCTCAAGGAAAACGTGGTGCGACTCGCGCTGGGCGAAGCGGACGACCTTGTCTTCGATGGACGGGCAGTAGCGCGGGCCGACGGATTCGATCTGGCCGGAGTACATGGGCGCGCGGTGGAGGTTGGCGCGGATGAGCTCGTGGATTTCGGGCGTTGTGTTGGTGACGCGGCAGTCGACCTGTGTCAAGGCGGGGAAGGCATCGAGGCAGCGAGGCATCGAGGCATCAAGGGGATGCGCGCCTGTGAGATCGGAGAACGGAGTGGGTGGGTTGTCGCCGAGTTGCGGCTCGAGGGAATCCCAGTCGATGGTGCCGCGCTTGAGGCGGGGCGGGGTGCCGGTCTTGAGGCGCCCGAGTTCGAAGCCCAGGTCGCGCAACGTGCCGGAGATGCCGACGGCGGCGGCCTCGCCGATACGGCCGCCGACGGTCTGCGATTCGCCGGTGTGCATCAGCCCGCGCATGAACGTGCCGGTGGTGAGGACGACGGCGGGTGCGTGGAGGGTGCGCTCGCCGGTGGGGGTGGCGATGGTGACGCCGACGATGCGGGGGCCCACGGACGGAACCCCGACCGTCAGGGAGGGGCTCGGCTGTGCTGCTGCTGCGAGAGTAGCCCCTCCCTGACGATCGGGGTTCTGTGCTGCTTGCGCGAGCACGAACCGTTCGACGCTGCCCTCGATGATGGCGATGTTCGCTCGCGTGCCGAGCAGACGCTGCGTTTCGCGGGCGTAGGCGTGCTTGTCGCACTGGGCACGCGGCGACTGCACGGCGGCACCCTTCGAGGTGTTGAGCACCTTGAACATGATGCCGGTGGCGTCGGTGGCGCGGGCCATGAGCCCGCCGAGGGCGTCGATCTCGCGGACCATCTGCCCCTTGGCGAGCCCGCCGATGGCGGGGTTGCACGACATGACGCCGATCTTCGACGGATCGAGGGTGACGAGCGCGACATCGCGTCCGAGGTTGGCGGCGGCCCAGGCGGCCTCGATGCCGGCGTGGCCGCCGCCGATGATGATGGTGTGGTAGTGTGCGTGCATCTGAGACGTGGGACCGGGGATCGCGGAACCACCGCCTATTATTCACCGCATGCGAAAGGTCACATTCGAGATTCCCGCAGAGTACGGCGACGTGCTCGATCGAGCCTGGCCGAACCTGGCGCAGGCGGCAAAGGAGTCGCTGGCGATCGAGTCGTACCGAGTGGGGAGGATCAGTGCCGGCGAACTGGCGGGCCTGCTCGAACTCGAGACATCGATCGAGGCGCTCGAGTGGCTGGGGGCGCGGGGGATCCCGATGAACTACGGGATTGAGCAGTTTGAAGAAGATCTCCGAACCCTGGAGAGGTTGGAGGCGCTCGGGAAGCTGCCGCCCGCGCCGGGCACCAAGGACGCGGCGTGATGGTCGTCGTCGCCGACGCATCTCCGCTCAACATCCTGATCCGCTGCGGCGAGGCGCGCGTCCTGCCCATCGTGTACGGACTGGTGGTCATCCCCACCGCGGTTGGCACCGAACTGAGCGCTCCCAGGACTCCTCTGGACGTCAAGTCGTTTCTCAAAGCACCTCCTTCATGGCTGCGCGTGCAAGCCCCGACGAACCCTCCCGGAGGCGGCGCGAAGGGCCTCGGTGAACGCGAAGCGATCGCGCTGGCCATCGAGATCCACGCCGACGCTCTGCTGATCGACGACCTGCGCGCCCGCAGGGACGCGAGCGCACTCGGGATTCAAGTCACAGGGACGCTGGGCACCCTCCAGCGTGCCGCCGCCAAGGGCTTGCTGGAACTCGCGCCTTCGATCGCCCGAGCGCGTCTGTTCGGCCTTGCGGTCTCCGATGACCTTGTCCGCTCGGTCTTGAGGCTGGACCAAGAGCGACGGTCGGGCCAATAGCCCGGCGTGCGTGCGCCAGTCAATCATTTCGAAGCGTCGAAGCGCCAAAAGCAGAAACGTGGAGTGCTCTGCCTTGCACGCGCCGGCACGCCAAGACACACCTTCGTGAGAATCCTGGCTCGGCGAATCGCGGCATCTGAACCGGCCGCGGTGATCGACCACGTCTCTCGACGCAGCCTCGTCCGTTCGAGCGAGGCGCGCCGCAGCCCATCCGATTACCTCTCCACCGGCACGACATCAATCACCACCGGCAGGTGATCGCTCGCATACCCCTTGGGCTTCGGGGCCGTGCGCCAGTCTTCTTCCGGGCGGAGTTGAGCCGTGGCGAGGACGAACGCCGAGGTTTCCACGATCTCCTTGCTGAGGCCGGGGCTGACGAAGATGTGGTCGATGTCGCGGTTGCTGGCGTGGGAGATGAACTCGGGGTCGCCGGGATCGTGTGAACCCACGGCGTCGATCAGGCCGGCCTTGGGGTAGAGCCGCACGGACTTCTGGTCCGGGGTGGCGTTGAAGTCGCCCAAGATGGCGACGTTGGCGTTGGTGCCGTCGCCCGCCAGACGCTTGTAGATGTCGATGATGCCCTGGGCTTCGGCCTCGCGCCAGAACGCGAAGCCGCGGCCGGACTTCTGGTGGATGTTGATCAGCGTCAGGCGGTAAGGCTTGGCCTTGGTCACCTCGGCGGGGACTTCGATCGTCACGGCCAAGGGCGAGCGGCGCGAGATCATCGGCTTGCCGGCGTTGTCGTTTGGTCTGCCGTCGATCGTCTCGGGCTCGACGCCGTCGAGGGGCATGACGGGCCACGTCTCGGCGTGGATGATGGGGAAGCGTGAGAGGAATGCCTGCTCGATGCCGCGCTCTGCACCGACGTCCACCGAGTGGGCGTGGAGGTAGCCGAGGTCCTTGAGGTACTTCTCGCGGAACTCGATCAGCGCGTCGTAGCTCTCGATCTCCTGCAGAGCAATGATGTCGGCGTCGACGCGACGGATCGCCTCGGCGACGGCTTTCTGGTGCTCGGCGGGCTTGGTGTCGTCGACGTCTTCCTGGTTGCCGCTGAGGGAGAGATCGTCACGATCGTCAAAGAGGTTCTCGATGTTGTACGTCGCGAGGCGGATGGCACCCGGCGTCCGCGGCTTGGGCTGGAGGGCACCGATGCGCAGCGCGGGGTCGCGCGGAGCCTCAACGGCGGGGGCCTGGGCCAAAACGAAAGGCGAAAGGGCGAGGGCGATGAGCAGCGCGGCGGGACGCATCGGCGGGGCTCCGTGGCGGTTGAATGGTGCGGGCTTTGAAATGTGGCCCGGAGTGTAGGGACGCCGAGATGGCATCCCCTTCACCCCGCCCTGAATCAGTGCCTTGCAAAGTCCGAACATGGCTCATGTCGGACGCGCGCGGGACACGTCGAGCAGGCACCGCGGAATTCCCCGAGAATCATGGAGCCCCACGGCGGCTCGTGCGTCGATGTGTGGTGTATGCCGATGCGTGGTCGGCGAGGCCTCTTGAGATTTCTGCATGAACAACAGCCCGCGCCCCCAACCGGCAAACTCATCGAACTCTTTGAGTGAGCGCGCGCGACGCGCGAAGCTGGCGGTATTCGCGGCGACGGCGGCGGCTCTGTTGGGCGGGTGCATGCGGATGCAGACGCAGCGGACGACGTTGGAGCACAAGCCGACAGTCGTCGTGCCAGAGGGGAATGCGGTGGTTTCGGCACCGACTGGGGATCAGGACGGCGCGGAGCGGTAGTCGGATTGCTTTGAAGGCGAGGGCAAGCACTTTGTGTCGCGCTCGACCTTCCTGATTGAACGTGCTGATATCGTTGGGTCTCGCACGACAACCAATGAAGCTTGGTCATGAGGGTGAGCACGCGCTGATTCGGCACTTCGCCCGAAGCGGCTCAGCCACGGCTTCAAAGACGTGATTTCGAGCGGTAACCGACATCAGTGCGCTTTCGCGGATGAGGTTGCCAGCACGGACTGAGCGCTCGCGTCGCTGGGCGTGCCTGGCGTCGGCGGCTTCGGCTTGCCGCCGAGTTTCTCGGCGATCCAGGTGACGGTGACGTAGAGCGCCGGGGTGAAGAACAGGCCCAGAATGGTGACGCCGATCATGCCTCCCATGACGGCGGTGCCGAGTGAACGACGTCCGGCGGCACCGGCGCCGGTGGCGAGCGTGAGCGGCAGCACGCCAAGGATGAACGCGAAGCTGGTCATCAGGATGGGTCGGAGGCGCTGGCGTGCGGCTTCGACGGCGGAATCGATGATGGCCTTGCCTTGTTGGCGGTTCTGCCTCGCGAACTCGACGATGAGGATCGCGTTCTTCGCGCCCAGGCCCACCAGCAGCACCAGGCCGATCTGCGTGAACACATTGTTGTCAAGGCCCGCCCATGTCAGCGCCAGCAGCGCGCCGAGCACCACCAACGGGATGCTGAGGATCACACTCAGCGGCGCCGTCCAGCTTTCGTACTGGGCCGCGAGGATGAGATAGACCAGGATGATGGCCAGCAGGAAGATGATGCTGCCCTGTCCGGCGGTCATCTTCTCCTGGTAGCTCATCGCGAACCACGAATAGCCCATGCCCTGCGGCAGCTTGTCCGCGGCGATGCCCTCCATGACGGCCATGGCTTCGCCCGAGGAGGCCCCCGGGGCGGGCACGCCGTTGACGGTGGCGGCTTCGTACATGTTGAATCGGACCACGCGCTCGGGGCCCTGGTCATCACGGATGGTGACCAGCGAGCCCAGCGGGAGCATCTGGCCCGCCTTGTTGCGGACTTCGAGTTTGCGGATGTCCTCAGCGGCGAGGCGGAACCGGCTCTCGGCCTGGGTGTTCACCTGAAAGGTGCGTCCGAAGGCGTTGAAGTCATTGACGTACGCGCCGCCGAGAGCGGTCTGGAGCGTCTGGAAGATGCTCGAGAGCGGGACGTCCATCTTGAGTGCCTTCTCGCGGTCGATATCGGCGAAGACCTGCGGCACGCCGTCGCGGAAGCTGGTGAAGGCGTAGGCGATCTTCGACTGGGCGAAGGCGGCCCCGATGACCTCGTTGGCGGCCTGCTCCATGGTGGCGCGGCCGACCGAGGCCCGGTCGAGGAGTTTCATCTCGAAGCCCGAGGCGTTGCCCAGGCCGCTGATGGCGGGGATGGAGAAGACGAGGAAGCTGGCCTCTTGAATGGGAGCGACGCCGCGTTGGATCTCGCCGACGATCTCGCGGATGCCGCGCTTCTTCTCGGTTCGCACGTCCCAGGGTTCGAGGACGACCCAGGCGTTGGCGAAGGTGACGCCCTGACCGTCGAGGACGGAGAAGCCGCCCAGGGTGGTGACGTCTTGCACGCCTTCGACTTCTTGGATGATCTCGGAGGCGCGGTCGATGACGGCCTGCGAACGTTCGAGCGACGCGCCGTCGGGCAACTGGGCGGCAACGATGACGAAGCCCAGGTCCTCCTCGGGCACGAAGCCGGTGGGGACGCGCTGGTACATGTGGACGGTGAAGGCGATGGTGGCGCCGAAGCCGATGAGGGTGAGGATCGCGGCCTTGCAGGAGATGCGTGCGAAGCCGGCGTAGACCCGTGACGCAAAGTCGAACGACTTGTTGAAGAGGGTGGCGGGGAGCCGCAGCAGCCGCCCGACGGGGCCGTGCTTCTTGTCGTGGTCGTGCGGCTTGAGCAACAGCGCGCACAGCGCGGGGCTGAGGGTGAGGGCGTTGATGCCCGAGAGGGCGGTGGACGCGGCGATGGTGAGGGCGAACTGGCGGTACATCTCGCCGGTGATGCCCGGCAGCGCGGCGGTCGGGATGAAGACGCACATCAGCACCAGCGTGATGGCGATGACGGGGCCGAAGATCTCGCCCATGGCCTTCTCGGTGGCCTGGACGACGGTGAGCTTGCCGTGCGATTCGGCGAGCACGCGTTCGACGTTCTCGACGACGATGATCGCGTCGTCGACGACGATGCCGATGGCCAGGACCAGGCCGAAGAGCGTGAGCATGTTGATGCTGAAGCCCAGCACGGCCATGAACAGGAACGTGCCGATGAGCGAGGCGGGGATGGCGAGCGTCGGGATGATGGTGGCGCGGAAGTTCTGCAGGAACACCAGCACGACCAGGAACACCAGGACAAACGCCTCGAGAATGGTGTGCTGGACCTCCTTCATCGACGACTTGATGAACATCGACGAGTCGTAGAACAGCTTGCCTTCCAGGCCCTCGGGGAAGTCCTTCTTGAGCTCTTCGAGTTTCTTCTCGACGGCCTGCGCCGTCGCCATCAGGTTCGCGCCGGGCAGCTGGTAGATGGGCATGACCGCGGCGGGCAGCCCGTTGAAGCGGGCCATCGTGGTGTAGTCGCGGGCGCCGAGTTCGACTCGGGCCACGTCGCGCACCCGCACCACGCGCCCGCCCTCTTCGCGCTTGATGATGATGTCGGCGAACTGCTCGGGGTCGGAGAGACGCCCGAGCGTGTTCACGGTGAGCTCGAAATCCGTGCCCGCCGGCGCGGGCTGGCGCCCCACCACGCCCGCGGCAACCTGCACGTTCTGCTCGCGGATGGCGTTGTTGACGTCGGTGACGGTGAGGTTGCGGGCCTTGAGCTTGTCGGTGTCGAGCCAGACCCGCATGCCGTACTCTTTGGCGGGAAAGATGGCCGAGCCGCCCACGCCGTAGAGGCGAGCGAACTCGTCGACAAGGCGGATGGTGACGAAGTTGGAGAGGAAGATGTCGTCGTAGCGTCGGTCGGGCGACGAGATGGCGATGACGCCGACCATCGCGGTGGACTGCTTCTTGGTGGTGACGCCCTGGCGGCGGACTTCCTCAGGAAGCTTGTTGACGGCGACCGAGACGCGGTTCTGGACGAGCACGGCGGCCAGGTCGATGTCCGCACCGGTCTCGAACGACACGTCGAGGCTGTAGCGACCGTCGCTGCTGGTCGACTGCATGTAGATCATCTGCTCGACGCCGTTGACCTGCTGCTCGATGGGCGCGGCGACGGTGTCGGCGATGGTGCGTGCGCTGGCACCGGGGTAAAAGGCCTCAACGCGGACGATCGGCGGGGCGAGCTCGGGGTACTGCTCGACGGGGAGGCGCGTGTACGCCACAGCGCCCAAGAGGATCACGAGGATCGACACCACGCAGGCGAAGATGGGTCGGTGGATGAAGAACTTGGAGAACATGGGGGAGGGCTCGGGAGTGGGGAGTCGGCAGTCGGGAGTCGGGGGGAGAAAACTCGGGCCGAGATCACGACGCCTTGGCCGGCGTGTCGGTGCCGGCGGGCTTGGCTTCCGCCGCTCTCACTTCAGACCCTGGTCGGCAGCGCTGGATGCCGTTGACGACGACGCGGTCGGTGACTTCGAGGCCGCTGCTGACTTCGCGGAGGCGCTCGACGCGTCCACCCACGCTGATGTTGCGGCGCTCGACCTTGTTGTCGGCTCCCACGACGTACACATACCGCCCCGCCTGATCCTGCTGCACGGCGACATCGGGCACGAGCGTCACGTTCTTGCTGCCAAGGACGCCAGCCACGCGCACGAACATCCCGGGGAGCAACGCCTCTTTGGGATTCTCGAAGATCGCCTCGATGGCGATGGTGCCGGTGGAGGCGTCGACGCCGGCGTCGGCCCGCGCGAACCTGCCTTCGTATGGGTAGTCCTCACGCCCGGGGTAGCCGATTTTGACGATCAGGTCGCCGCGGCCGTCTTCGCCCGGTCGGCGGTTGGCGTTCTGCTCGCGGAGGCGGCGCAGCGTCACTTCGTCCATCGTGTAACTGGCGTAAACCTGCTCGGCGTTGCTCAGTTCGGTCAGCAGATCGGTCTCGGCGACCAACTGACCGGGGTCGGGGGTCTTGATGCCGACGCGGCCGTTCATCGGGGCGGTGACGCGGGTGTATTCGACGTTGAGCTTGGCGCTGGTCAGCGCGGCCTTCGAGAGTTCGAGCTGGGCCACCGCGCCGTCGCGGTCGGCCTGGGCCTTGTCCAGTTCGAGCTTCGAGACCGCCGCCGCCTGCACGGCCTCGGCGACGCGGGCCAGGGTGACCTCGGCGAGTTTGAGGGCCGCCTCTTTGGCGGCGACGTCCGCCGCCGCTTGCTTGGCCGTCGCTTCAAAGGGGCGTGGGTCGATGACGAAGAGGACGTCGCCCTTCTTCACGCGGTCGCCGCCCTTGACGAGCTTCTCGCTCACGAACCCGCGCACGCGGGCCCGGACCTCGACGCGCTCCACGGCCCGGAGCGTGCCGGTGGTCTCAAAGAGGTCGGGCACGTCGCGCTGCTGCGGCGAGGCGACCGTCACCTCGGGCGGGGGCGGCGCGACGTAGGCGTTCTGCTTCCGCTCGCAGCCGGAAAGCACGCCCGTGAGCGCCGCGCCTCCCACAACGAAAAAGAGGGCCGACGTCGCGAGGCCTTTGAGGCGACGGGTCATGGTCATTCCTTTGGCGGGCTGCATTGTCATGGCGTGAACTCCGAAAACCCGGATGCCGGGTGCGGAGTGTAAAGTAGGGCGTCTGCTCGTGCTTTCAGATTCGACGTGCGGGACAGTTGCCGCGAGGTGCTCGCCTTCCCGCCAGCTGGTGATCCGATCCGGCGCGTTCAGGACGCGGCTCAACGAGCCGCGACACTTCGGCGTCGGCTCGGAGAGCCGACGTACCCACCTTCAGGACCATTTCGCCATGCCCAGCCTCGACATCGTGTGCCGCGTCGACTACGCGGAACTGGACAACGCGATCAACAACACCAAGAAGGCGATCGCGCAGCGGTTCGACTTCAAGAACTCGCCGGTGGAGATCGAGGTGGACAAGAAGGAGAAGAAGCTGAAGGTCTGGGCCGAGGACGGGACCAAGCAGGCGGCGGTGAAGGAGATGTTCCTCAGCGCGGCGATGAAGCGTGGGTTCGCCGTCAAGACTTTTGAGTTTGGCGAGCCCGAGGTGGGGCTGGGCGGGCGGATGAAGCGCGAGGTAAAGATCCGCGACGGGCTGGAGCAGGACGCCGCGAAGAACCTCGTCAAGATCATCAAGGCGACGGGCCTGAAGGTGCAGGCGTCGATCCAGGGCGAAGAGGTGCGGCTGACCGGGAAGCAGATCGACGACCTCCAGACGATCATGGCGCATCTGAAGACGGCGTCGGAGCTGCCTTTGCAGTATGTGAATATGAAGCGGGATTAGGGGGCTGAGGCTGGGGGCACTCGGGAGTCGGCAGTCGGGAGTCGGTTCAGGCCCGGCGCTCCGCGTGCGTCCTTCTCGCCATCGGCGCAGGTGCGGATCAGAACGACCCTGTGCCACCCACCCACTGGCTGAGAACAACATGCGAGGCATACCGCACGGCCCCGAGGATGAAGCCGACGATGAGTGCTTCCTGGTACTCAAGTTCGAGCGTCTTGCGGATGACCGCCGTCAGGGCCAGAGCCACCACGAACTGATACGCGAACATCACCGGAAGCCACCACATGAAGAAGCCGACGGTGTCCGACACCGCGACGGCGGTCATGATGCCCATGATCGACACATGGAACGGCTGATCGAACCCCAGCCACGCCGCGCACAGCACCCAGTAGAGCGCCACGGCGATGGGCACAAAGAACGCCTGGCGAAGGCCAAACCACTGGAGATCGCCGATCGAGCTCTCGCTGGCCGGGTCGCCCATGAGCAGCAGCACGAGCAAGAGCACGGCGTAGGCAATGAGCATCGGCACAAGCGCTCGCCGAGCGGTATCGACGTGGTACGCGGCGTTCCCCGCGTTGCTCTCGTGTCGGCGGATGGCGGAGATGATGTTGACGTTGCAGTGCGGACAGTGGGTCGAGGCGATGGCGAGGATGTTCCCGCCGCAGTCGGGGCAGGTCTTGCGGAGCGTGTCGGGCTCGGGGGGCTTGACGACGGGTGCGTCATAGAGGGCGGTCGAGCGCGCGGAATCGCTCGCAGCCGGCGGCTCCGAGAAGGTGCCGCGCGGCGAGGATGGAGCATGACGGGAGGGCCGCGGCGTGTGGTCGGGCATGGGCTGTTCCAGAGGGACCCTCAATCTGTTTCGGTTCGATGATTGTGGCGCGGCGGTTCCCCGGACGACGATCCGGCGGTGCCGAAGGCCATCCGCAGGGGCATACCACGCGCGTAAACTCAGCATCATGCAGGACTTCGAGAAACTCGGCCAGTTCTACCTCGGGCGCGAATACGACCTTTCGTCAAAGAAGGGCGATCCGAACGCGCTCGTGCTGTACGACGCCAAGGACCTCGTCACCCACGCCGTGTGCGTCGGCATGACCGGATCGGGCAAGACCGGCCTGTGCCTCGGGCTGATCGAAGAGGCCGCAATCGACGGCGTTCCGTCCATCGTCATCGATCCAAAGGGCGACCTGTCAAACCTGCTGCTCACGTTCCCGACGCTGCGCCCGGAAGACTTTCGCCCGTGGATCAACGAGGACGACGCGCGCCGGAAAGGCGTGTCGCCCGACGAGTACGCCGCGGCACAGGCTGAGATGTGGGCCAAAGGGCTGGCGTCGTGGGGCCAATCGGGTGAGCGGATCGCCAAACTGCGGGCGGCGGCGGAGTTCCGCGTCTACACGCCGGGGTCGAACGCGGGCATCCCCGTCAGCGTGCTGAAGAGCCTCAGCGCCCCGCCCGCCGCTCTTGTGGAAGACGGTGAGCTGTTCCGCGAGCGCGTGTCGTCGACGGCGACGAGCCTGCTGGGGCTGATGGGCATCGCCGCCGATCCCTTGAGCAGCCGCGAGCACATCCTGATCTCGAACTTGCTGTCGCGTTCGTGGTCTGACGGGGCCGACATGGACCTTTCGGCGTTGATCACTCAGATCCAGAACCCGCCGATGCAGCGGCTCGGGGTGATGGAGTTGGAGGGCTTCTTCCCGGCGTCGGAACGGTTCGGGCTGGCGATGCGGCTGAACAACTTGCTCGCGTCTCCGGGCTTCGCGTCGTGGATGGAGGGCGAGGCGCTCGACATCGGGGCGATGCTCTGCGGCGAGGGCGGCAAGCCGCGCGTCGCCATCTTCTCGATCGCGCACCTGTCGGACGCCGAGCGGATGTTCTTCGTCTCGATGCTGTTCAACCAGTTGCTGGCGTGGACGCGTCAGCAGTCCGGGACGACGAGCCTGCGGGCGCTGGTGTACATGGACGAGATCGCGGGCTACTTCCCGCCGGTGGCGAACCCGCCCAGCAAGGGGCCGATGCTGACGCTGATGAAGCAGGCCCGCGCGTTCGGCGTGGGCATGGTGTTCGCCACGCAGAACCCAGTGGATATTGACTACAAGGGCCTCTCGAACGCCGGAACGTGGCTCATCGGGCGCTTACAGACCGAACGCGACAAGATGCGTGTGCTGGACGGGCTGGAGGGCGCGGCGGCGCAGTCGTCTTCAGGGTTTGATCGGGCGTGGGCGGATCGCACCCTGAGCGCTCTGGGTCCGCGCCAGTTCCTGATGAACAACGTGCATGAAGATGGGCCGGTGGTCTTCGAGACGCGCTGGTGCCTCTCGTACCTCCGCGGCCCGCTCACGAGGCAGCAGATCAAGGTGCTGATGGACCCGGTGAAGGCGGGCGGGGCTGGCGCAGGTGGTGTCGCATCCGGTGGCACCGGTCTCCGACCGGTGCAGGCCGTTGCATCCGATTCGCCTTCGACTACAGCCTCTTTCGCTCCGGCAACTTCGGTTTCGATGCGCGTCGCTGGCCAGCACCAGCCAACGGCTGGTGCCACCAAGGCCTCTGCCACCAATGCCGGCTCATCGCGCCCCGTGCTGCCGCCGGAGATCCCGCAGTTCTTCCTGCCCACGCGCGAGTCGGGGCCGTTGACCTACGCGCCGTCGCTGTTCGCCACCGCGCGGGTGCTCTACCGCGAGACGAAGCTCGGGGTCGATGTCGAGGAATCCGTGACGATGCTCGTGCCCATGTCCGACGGCGCGGTGACGGTGGACTGGGACCACGCCGAGGAGACGGACCTGGTTGAGGGCGATCTTGAGCGGGAGCCGTCGGGCGACGCTGCGGCGTTCGCGCCGCTCCCGCCTGAAGCCAGCCGGGCCAAGAGCTACGAGTCTTGGAAGAGGGCGTTCGCCGACGCGGTGTTCCGCAATCACGCGCTCGAGCTCTCGTCGTGCCCCGGGCTGAAGATGGTGAGCGCGCCCGGGGAGACAGAAGAAGCTTTCAAGGCTCGCGTGGCCCACGCCCTGCGCGAAAAGCGCGACGAGCAGGCCGAGAAGCTCCGCACCAAGTACACCCCCAAGCTCGCGGCGCTGCAGGAGCGGCTCCGCAAGGCCGAGCAGCAGGTGGCGGTGCAGAAGGAGCAGGCCAGCGGCGCCAAGTGGGGCGCGGCACTCTCGGCGGGCGCGGCGATCTTGGGCTCGTTCCTGGGCCGCAAGGTCGCGTCGGCGGGCAACATCGGTCGCGCCACTACCGCCGCAAGAGGCGTCGGCCGCACCATGAAGGAATCTTCCGATGTCGGGCGCGCCGAAGAGACCGTCGAAGCCGTCAAGCGGCAGGCGACGGACCTGCAGGCGCAGTTCGATGCCGACCTCGCAACCGTCAGCGAGGAAACTGATGCACTCGGCGCGCAGATCGAAACCGTCTCTCTGCGGCCCAAGAAGACGAACATCTCAGTACGGACGGTGGTGCTCGCGTGGCGGGCGGGTTGACCGTGGCGCCCGAAAAACGAAGCGGGGCAGGCTGGGGGCCTGCCCCACCGTTCAAGTGGCGAAGGGCGGAGTCGAACCGCCGACCTAGGGTTTATGAATCCCTCGCTCTAACCAACTGAGCTACTTCGCCGAGTTTTCGCCCCGTGGGCGTGGTCGCTCGCGGGATCGGAGGGGATGGTATGCGCCCGGATTTCAGGCGGCAACTCAGGGCGTCGACGCTCGAGAAAGCCGCATGATTGCGTGAGCACACGCCTCGGCCGAAGGTCCATCGGCCCCGATGGTCGAATGGTCCCGCTCACGAGCCCGGAGCGTGAACGACGGGTTCCGGGAGCGCCCTCGATCCGCTGCGCTCCAACCCACTCGCTCACGCTCGGGGCTCGTTTCTTGGGGCTCAAAGTGAATGCGCCTCATCCGCTCTCCGAACTCACTCCCTACCATCCCCTCTTGTGCTCACGGGCGTGGAGTCATTGCGGGAACGGCTGGCCGGGTGCATGGCGTGGGACGCCGCGCGGCTCGGTCGGCGGTTGCGCGAGAGCGAGCACCTGCTGCGCCACGGTCGGCACCGGGCCTCGGCGCGGGCCCGCATCGAAGCCCTCGAAAAGGACATCGAGCGCGCGGCCCTGGCGGCGCGAACCCGCGCCGCGTCGGTGCCGCGCGTCGGCTACCCCGCCGAGCTCCCGATCTCGCAGCGGCGCGACGAGATCGCCGCGCTCATCCGCGAGCACCAGGTGGTCGTGGTCTGCGGCGAGACGGGCTCGGGCAAGTCGACGCAGCTGCCGAAAATCTGCCTCGAAGTGGGCCGCGGCGTGCGCGGGTTCATCGGGCACACCCAGCCGCGGCGGATCGCGGCACGATCGGTGGCGCAGCGTGTGGCCGACGAGATCGGCACGCCGATGGGCCGGCACGTCGGCTACAAGGTGCGATTCACCGATCGCACCAGCCCCGAGAGCCTCATCAAGGTGATGACCGACGGCGTGCTGCTCGCCGAGACCCAGGCCGACCGGCTGCTCGAGCGCTACGACACGCTCATCATCGACGAGGCGCACGAGCGCTCGCTGAACATCGATTTCTTGCTGGGATACGTCAAGACGATCCTGCCGAAGCGGCCCGATCTGAAGATCGTCATCACCAGCGCCACGATCGACCCGCAGCGATTCGCGGACCACTTCCGAGCAGACGACGGAACGGAAGTCCCGATTGTCGAGGTCTCAGGGCGGACCTACCCCGTCGAAGTGCGATACCGCACGCTGCGCTCCGACGACCCCGACGAAGCGGACCGCACGATGGAGCAGGCCATCCTCGACGCGGTCGACGAACTCGTCGCCCACGACGCGAGTTCGGGGGGTGGCGCGGGCGGTGAGCCCGGCGACATCCTCGTGTTCCTTCCCGGCGAGCGCGAGATCCGCGAGACCGTCGAAGAGCTCAAGCACCATCACCTGTTCACGAACCATCATCGAATCCGCACCGAGGTGCTGCCGCTGTACGCGCGGCTCAGCGGCGAAGAGCAGCAGCGCGTCTTCCAGCGGCGCCCGGGAACACGCCGCATCGTGCTCGCCACCAACGTGGCGGAGACGTCGATCACCGTCCCCGGCGTGCGCTACGTCATCGACACCGGCCTCGCCCGCATCAGCCGCTACTCCTCGCGCAGCCGCGTGCAGGGGCTGCCCATTGAGAAAGTCTCGCAGGCCAGCGCCAAGCAGCGTGCGGGCCGGTGCGGTCGCGTGGCCCCGGGCGTGTGCGTGCGGCTGTACGCCGAGGATGACTTCAACGACCGCGAAGAGTTCACGCCGCCGGAGATTTCGCGGACGAATCTGGCGAGCGTGATCCTGCAGATGAAGGCGCTGGGTCTGGGCGAGGTGGAGCGGTTCCCGTTTGTCGAAGCGCCGAACCCGCGTGCGATCCAGGAGGGCTATGAGACGCTCAGCGAACTGGGCGCGATCGACGAGCGCGGCCGCCTGACGCAGACCGGCTCGGCGATGTCGCGCCTGCCCATCGACCCGCGGCTCTCGCGCATGATCCTGGCCGCCCGAGGCGAGCAGTGCGTGCCAGAGGTGCTGGTGATCGCCGCGGCGTTGAGCGCCCAGGACCCGCGCGAGCGACCGGTCGACAAACGCGAGGCCGCGGACAAGACGCACGCGCGATGGGTCAACGCCCACCTGCGGAAGGACAAGGAGCCCGCGCCCGACGGCGCGCCGATCCCCGGCGTAGCCCGCGCCAAGCCAGGCGACGGCGACGAATCGGGCTCGGACTTCATGGCCCTCGTGAATCTGTGGAACGAGTACCAGCGACAGCGCGCGAGCCTGACTTCCAGCCGCCTGCGCAAGTGGTGCAAAGACCACTTCCTGGGCTACATGCGGATGCGCGAGTGGGGCGAGGTTCATTCCCAACTCTCACGCCTCGTGACCGAACTGGGCGTGTGGGAGAAGACGGAGGACACGCGCCGCGGCAGTGACGACGCCGTCGCCGACGAAGGCCACGTCCACCGCGCCCTGCTCACCGGCCTGCTCGTCAACATCGGGCGGTTCGACGATTCCACGCGCGAGTACGCCGGTGCCCACGGCGCCCGTTTCCACATCTTCCCCGGCTCGGCGATGTTCTCGGCGAAAGCCAAGTGGATCGTCGCCGCCGAGCGCGTCCGGACCACCCGCGTCTACGCGCGCTCCGTCGCACGCATCCGTCCCGAGTGGATCGAAGAACTCGCCCCGCGCCTCATCACACGCAGCTACGGCGAAACGATCTGGAACGAGCGCACCGGCACGGCCCACGTTTTCGAGACGGTTTTCCTCTTCGGTCTCGAAGTCATCCCGCGCCGCCGCGCGAATCTGGCCCAGATCGACCCCGCCGCGGCCCGCAGCGTGTTCATCCAGAACGCGCTTATCGAGGGCAAGTATCACCACCACGGGAGTTTCTTCGAGCACAACCAGCGCGTGCTCGCCGACGCTGCCAGACTTGAGGCGCGGGCAAGGCGGCGTGATCTCGTCGCCGATCTCGCGCGGCGTTTCGAGTTCTACGACAAGCGCCTGCCGCCGAAGGTCACCAGTGGCGGTGCTTTCGAGCGGTGGCGCACCCAGGCCGAGAAGGACCGACCGCGCCTGCTCGAGATGCGCCTCGAAGACGCCCTGCGAGCCCCAAGCGCCGAGGGCCCCGGCCTGCCCAACCCCGCCGACACGCCCGAGCAACTCCACATCGGCGGCACGGCATACCCGCTCTCCTACCGCTTCGAGCCCGGCGAGCACGACGACGGCGTGACCATCACGCTGCCGCTCACGACATTGCAAGGGCTCGATGCGGGCGCGCTTGAGTGGCTCGTGCCGGGATGGACGCCCGAGAAGGTCACCGAACTGCTGCGCACCCTGCCGAAGGACGCACGGCGCGCCATCGGCCCGGCACCGCAGGCGTGCGCCGACTTTCTCACGGCCGCGGTCGACCGCTCGCGCTCGATGCACGAACAACTCGCGGCGTTCGTATCGGCCCGCGCCGGCTGCGTCGTGACACCCCGAGACTTCCACCGCGACGACCTGCCCGCCCACCTCACCATGCGTGTGCTCGTGACCGACGCGCGGGGCAGACCGATCGCCACCGGGCGCGACGTGGCCGCCCTGCGCGCGCAGCTTCGCTCGCAAGTTGCGGGCGCTCTCGCTTCGCTCCGAGGCACCGAGTTCAACCGCTCCGGCATGACCGATTGGGAGTGCGGCGACATCCCGATCGAAACCGACGTCACCGCCGCCGGGGCCCGCGTCCGCGCTTTCCCGGCCCTGTTCGACGAGGGCAAGACGGCGGGGATGAAACTCTGTGATTCCCGCGCCTCGGCGGCGCTCTCACACCGCGCGGGGCTGAGAAGACTCTTCGCCCTCCGCGTCCGCGGCGAAGTCCGCGCCGCCCTCGAACACGCACCGGGCTATCAGAAGCTCGCCCAACTCTGGGGCCCGATGGGCAGCGGCCCGGAGCTTTCCGACCAACTCACCTTGCTGGTGTGCGAACGCGCGTTCCTGACGCTCACCGGAACGCAAGCGACAGCGCAGAGCAACGACATCCGCACCTTCGCGGCGTTCACCGAACGCTATGAATCCGGCTTCGGCTCGATCGTCTCCGAGAGCCTGAGCGTCGTCGCCGTCGTCACCGACGTCATCGAGAGCCTGCACCGCGTGCGGCTGCGCCTCGAAACGATGCGAACAAGCCGCGCCTCGCTCGAATGGGCCCCGGCCCTCGAAGGCGTGGCCAATCAGGTTGATCTCTTGTGCCCGCGCGGGTTTCTGCTGAGCACGTCGTCCAGCAGCGGCAAGCTCGGTGATATTGCACGGTTTCTTCGCGCTGCCGAGGCGCGGCTGCTCAAGGTGCAGCAAGGCAAGATCGCCCAGGACCAGGCCCGCGCGACGGAACTGCGCCCGCACCTTCGGAAGTGGCTCGACGCACGCGACACCACCAGCGCGTCAGGCCCCGCGGCGGAACTGAGCGAAGCGAAGCGCACGGCGCTCAACGCCTACCGCTGGATGCTCGAAGAGTTCCGCGTCATGCTCTTCGCGCAGGAGTTGAAGGTTCCGGGGCCGGGGGCGATCACGGCGAAGCGGCTGGAGGAGCAGTGGGCGGTGTTCGTTGCGACGCCGTGAGGCGCGGGCTGGATTCTCCGCCTAGGTGGGTTCCTCTTCGCCCGCGGAGCGGGCGCATGATGGTTGCCAGACGCGGAGCGTCTGGAAGTGCAGCCAAAGCATGACCCGCCCAGGACATGGGCGGGCGAACTCACCTCACCTCGCAGGCAGCCGCGGCGAAGACACGCTCGCCCATCTCATGGGCGAGATTCTCATTGCGGGCCCATCCCAGCGGCTCCGCCGCTGGCAACCATCGGTTGCCCGCTCCGCGGGCACGTCGGAGTCTGTAACCCGCTTTGACTACGATTCACGCATGGCTTCCGACGCCGACATGCTGAAGGCGTATCTCGCGGATCGGGATGTGCCGTGCCCTTCGTGTTCGTACAACCTGCGGGGGTGCGTGGCGGAAACATGCCCGGAGTGCGGCCACTCGCCAAAGCTGGGCATCCAACAGACTCTCTGGACGCCCGGCCGGGTGCGGCTGCTCCGCGCGGCTTTGGGTGTGTGCGCCATTGCTTACGGTGCGGCCGCCACAGAGTACCTGCTCTTTCTGATCGAACGTGGCGGGGTTGCTGGAATGCTTCCGTATGTCGCGACAACCTGGGTTGCGCTGGTGATCACCAACACCGGCGCATCAATTTCGCTCGGTTGGGCGTTGCGGCAGACAATTGGGCTAGGCCAGACAGCAGCGGACCGGCGACTCGCACACGCCTTCGTCGTGGCGCTGGCCGTGCCGCTGGGCATGTCGTTGCTCTACGTCATCCAACTCGCCGTCGACGCAGTTGTCAGATGAGGGCATGGTGGCCAGCGGTTAGACATTCGAGTCCAGGCAGCGCGGCGAAACCCCCTCCCTCACGGTCGGGGTTCTGTTCGCGCGAGCGCCCCCACGCCGATACCCTTCCCCATGCTCCACCGCAGGACCAACACCGACCTGCCGCGTGAACTCCGCGACCACATGGACCGCATCAAGGCCAAGGCCGTCGAGCTTGGCCTCGATTTCTACGAGGTCGTCTTCGAGGTCCTCGACTTCGGGACCATGAACCAGATCGCGGCCTACGGCGGGTTCCCCGTCCGCTACCCGCACTGGAAGTGGGGCATGGAGTTCGAGTCCCTCAGCAAGCGCGATGCCTACGGCCTCGGTCGCATCTACGAGATGGTCATCAACAACGACCCCTGCTATGCCTACCTGCAAGAGTCCAACAGCGTCACCGACCAGAAGCTGGTGATGGCCCATGTGTACGGGCACGCCGACTTTTTCAAGCACAACGCGTGGTTCGGCAAGACCGACCGCAAGATGATGAACACGATGGCGAACCACGCCACGCGCGTGCAGCGGCACATCGAGCGGCACGGGCAGGAGGCGGTCGAACGGTTCCTTGATGTCTGCCTGAGCGTCGAGCACCTGATCGACCCGTACTCGGTCTTCACCGGGCGCGGGCCGGAAGCCGAGCAAGAGGAGCTTTCCGGCGGCGCGGTCAACGCGTCGCGCGGCTTTGTGCCGTCGAAGCTGCCCGCGAAAGAGTACATGGACCCCTTCGTGAACCCCCGCAAGGTGATGGAGGAGGAGAAGCGGAAGTTCGACGCCGACCGCAAGGCGGCCAAGGGCCGGCTGCCGCAGAAGCCGATGCGGGACGTGCTGTGGTTCCTGATGCACCACGCCCGGCTCGAGGACTGGCAGCAGGACGTGCTGTCGATCGTGCGTGACGAGAGCTACTACTTCGCGCCGCAGGCGATGACCAAGATCATGAACGAGGGGTGGGCGACGTACTGGCACTCGAAGCTGATGACCGAGCACTTCTTGGAGGCGAGCGAGATCATCGACTACGCCGAGCAGCACTCGGGCGTGGTCCACATGCCCCCGGGCGGTTTCAATCCTTATAAGATCGGCGTCGAGATGTTTAAGGACATCGAGCGGCGCTGGAACACCGGCCAGCACGGCCAGGCGTGGGACCGCATCGAAGGGCTGGGCGCGAAAGACCGGCACGACGACAAGTCGATGAAGGGCCGCGAGAAGATCTTCGAGGTCCGCGGCATCTACAACGACGTCAACTTTGTCGACGAGTTCCTCACCGAGGAGTTCGTCGAACGCCACCGCATGTACCGATACCGGCGCGACCCGCAGACCGGCCAGGTCAGGCCCGTCTCACGCGACTTCAAGCAGGTGAAGCAGGCGCTGCTGTACCGCATCACCAACATGGGGCAGCCGTTCATCTATGTGGTCGACGCGAACTACCTCAACCGCGGCGAGCTCTACCTCGCTCACCAGTGGAACGGGCTCGACGTCGACCTCTCAAAGGCGGGCGAAGTGCTGCGGAACCTGCGGATCATCTGGGGCCGACCGGCCCACGCCCAGCTCCGAATCGACGACACCCAGGTGCTGCTGAGCTGCGCCGAGCCAGACCCGGCGGCGCCGATCAAGAAAGAAAAGATCACGGACTCGACGCCCAAACCGGCCAATGTGATGGAGTAGCTCGGTGGGGCAGGCTTCCAGCTGCTCTGTAGAAAGGCTTGGACAGCGAGCCCGGAGCGTCAGCGACGGATCTGTCTTTTCCAGCGATTCAAGACCCGCTCGCTCACGCTCGGGGCTCGTTTGAGAGGGGTGTCTACAGAGCATCTGGAAGCCTGCCCCACCGCTCTCAGAACCGAATCACCACCGACGCGAACAGCCCCGCCGCGAACGCGTCGAACTGGAACTCGTCGTCGTCGCCCGTGTTCAGATCGGCCGAGTTGTGCCGGAAACCCACCTGCACGGCGACCGTCTTGTTCCCCGCCGGGAACCAGCGGAAGTGCGGGATGATGTCCCAGGTGAACCCCGCGTCGCCGGGTCCCAGGGCCGCGCCCACGTCGGTCGCCACCGCGACTTCGAAATCCGTCGCAAGCATGAGGTTGAGCCTCGCGCCCACCAGCGGCGCGATCCAGGTGTCGCTCTCGGCGATCTTTTCGTCGGTGTCGGCGGGGCCGAGCTCGAAGTCAAGGTGGTAGACCTGAAACCCGCCGTAGAGATCGAACCACGCCGCGGTGCCGTCTTCGAGAGGCACGAAAGGATCGAACGAATAGCCTGCGGTGAGTTTGAACGAGGCGTAGTCGAGGTCATACGCAACTTCGTCACCCGCCGCGATCGTGAAGTCGCCGGCGTCGAAATCCACTTCGCTGGTGGCATCGTCGTCAAAGCTGGTGGCCCAACCGGTGAACTGGAACGTCCATCGCTTAGAGCGGAGCGAGAACCGGCCGGCCGGGGCGGCGTGGACCTCGTCCATGTCGACGTGCTCGAGTTCGATCTCGGAACCGTCCTTGAAACTGACGTCGCCGCTGAAGGCCGCGAACCACACCGTGGGTTCGAGTTCGACGGTCCAAGTGCGGTCGTCAACGTGGAAGTCGCGAGCGGGCGCGGCGGCGTCGGTGGCCTGCGCCAGAGCACCGGATGACACCCCCCCGCTGCCCACGATCAACATCATCGCGGCGAGCGGCGTGCTCAGGCTCCCGAGCAACGAACCCCGAGCGTGAGCGAGTGGGACTGATGGACCCCTCGCACGCTCTGTTCTTGAAGACCCGTCGCTCACGCTCCGGGCTCGTGGCTCGGTGCTCTCATCGCGAGCGGGGTTGACGGCGCGCGGGGACGGAAAAGCGTTCGTGGTCATGGCTGGAAGTCCGCGGGACGAAATCGATGGCCGTCAAACCGAGTGGCCGAGGCTGAACACGAGCGCCTCTTCGGGCCGATGTTCATTGAATCCGCCGGGCAGACTATCGTGAGGCGGCGAACTCCGCCCGAGCTTCGTACGCGGCGACTCAGGCCCCCATGACCAAGCCACCTTCACCACACCGCGCCCCCGACGACGACGCGCCGCCCGCCCCCTCGGGCGTCGAGCTCGCGCCGGGCATCGTCGTCCCCGAGTCGGCCCTCGGCTTCGCCGCCGTCCGCAGCAGCGGCCCCGGCGGTCAGAACGTCAACAAGGTCTCCACCAAAGCCGAGCTGCGGGTGATCGTCGCCGATCTACCGATGGCCGAGTGGGCGCGGCGCCGACTGATCGACCTCGCGGGCCGCAAGGTCAGCAGCGACGGCGTGCTGATGATCGCCGCCGACGAGCACCGCAGCCAGGTGCGGAACAAGTCGGAATGCCTTGCGCGCCTTCGCGAACTGCTCGTCCAGGCGATGACACGACCCAAGCCGCGGGTGAAGACCAAGCCGACCAAGTCGAGCCAGCGGCGGCGCGTGGACGACAAGAAGGCGCGGGGGCGGATCAAGTCGGATCGTCGCGTCGGCGGAGACGACTAGTCGGTCATGGTCGGTGGTGGAGGCTGGCGGCGGGCCGGCTGGTCTCGGGGCCGGGAATTGGGGCCGCCTGACGAAAGTAAAACGCTTTACCGACCGGTGATTATTGCCCACTTCCGGGATGAGCAAAGAAATGCTCGTAAAACGGTTTACTTCGAACTCTTACTGTGGCAGGATTCATCCGAACCCGTATCGAATGGCGGCGGCGCGATCGCCGTGTCCTGTCCGTCGGGCCCACTCGCCGAATACCCGCGGCCGGTTCGCCCCCATGCTCCGCCTCTTGGTCCCCGTCCCCGCACACCTCCTCCGGAGAGAGAGTCATGACGCAACGTTTCGCGCCCTCCGCCCTCGGCACCGCATCCGTCACGAGATGGTCCCGCGCCGCCGTTCTGAGCGTGCTCGCCGCGGCTGGTGCCGCAGGCTCGTTTGAGCGCGTCGCCTCGGCCCAGGTCAGCACCGTCATCCTGCAGTGGTTCGAGACCCCTTGGTCGAGCATCGAGTACCGCATGCCCGACTTTTTCATCGCCGGGTACACCGGCACCTGGCTGCCCCCGCCATCGCGCGCCGCCGACCCCACCAGCCCCGGTTATGACGTGTTCGAGCGGTTCGATCTCGGCTCGCCTTCGAATCGAACGGCCTACGGCACGTCCGAGCAGTTCCGGGCCATGGTCGGCGCGTTCAAGCGCGCCAGCGGACAGGTCTATGTCGATGCCGTGCTGAACCACAACTCCGGGCGCAACGGCAGCCTCTCGTTCTACAACGAGGGCGGCTACCCCGGCTTCTGGCTCGGGCCGGGCCCGGCACCGCTGAACAACGGCAGCAACTGGGGCGATTTCAACAACGGTGCCACCCAATCTGAGAACCCCGGCGGCGCCAACTACAACCTCTGGAACGGCGACCTCGTCGCCCTCGTTGACATCAACCAGGGCTCGAACAACCAGTACATCCGGCACCCCGCCAGCGTCACCCCGCCCCCCGGCGGCGTGAACATCCCGCCGGGCTCGGTCCGCAATCTGCCGAACCCCAACAACACCGCGCTGTATCCCGATACCGCGCTGGCGGCGCAGAACGTCGCCAACCCCGGGCAGAACCGCGGCGCATGCTGCGGGTTCCCGGCTTCGAGCGTTGCCGCACAGAACTTCTCGTTCGCGCCGTTCAACAGCGCGACCCCGAGCGCCGGCGACCCCGTGATGGAGAACGCCACGGGCCTGCTGATGCGTTGGACGCAGTGGATGCTCGACATCCACCAGGTCGACGGCTTCCGCTGGGACGCCAGCAAGCACATCCCGCCGTTTTTCTGGGATCAGTACATCGACAGCGTGCTGTTCCAGCGCCGCACCGCGCCGGACGGCAGCAAAGTCACGCCGTTCAACTTCGGCGAGAACGTGATGGCCAACGACCAGATCTGGAACTTCTACATCCGCAAGGGCAACCTGCGCACGGGCTACTCGTTCGGCAACCGCGACGCGCTCGACCTCGCCGGCTCCGGTGCCTTGCGCGACATGGTCAATCAGCGCGGATTCTTCTCGTGGGGGAACGTGCTGAACGCCCACCTCGACAACGCCGACGACTTTGACAACAACGGGTCGCTCGGCGTCAACCACGTCTGGAGCCACGACAACGGGAGCAACGGCAACGGCTCGGCGTTCCCGGGTCTGCCCGCCGCCGACAAGGCCGCCTGGCCCGAGTTCGCCTACCTGCTTATGCGGACCGGCCTGCCCAAGATCTACCACCACGGTCGCGGCCTGACGCGCACCAGCGGCTTCTTCCCCCGCGAGGGCAGCCCCGAGGCCCTGGGCCTCGACCGCGACCTCGACGGCACCAACACCACCCTCACCCGCCTGGTGCAACTGCACAACCGCTACGCCCGCGGGGCTTGGGACGTGAAGGTGCTCGAAGCCGACGTCATTTGCTTCGAGCGCCACGCCGGCGGACTCACCAACGTCATCTGCGGTGCCAACGATTCGTACAGCAACGGCTTCGACCAGCGCACCTTCGTCACGCGCTACCCCGCGGGCACGCGCCTGGTCGAACTCTCCGGCAACGCCACCGACCCGCAGGTCGATCCCAACAACGACATCTTCGACACCGTCACCGTCGCCGCTGGCGGCAACGTGACCATCCGCGTGCCCCGCAACCGCTCGGCCACCGGCTTCGAGCACAACAAGGGCTATGTGATCTACGGCCAGGTCACCCCCCCCGGCACCTATTCGATCTCGAGCGGCCTGACCAGCACCGTCGGACCGGACACGATCGCCGTCCCGCCCTCGCGCCGGCGAATCAACCCAGTCAACGTCGTCTCGGGCAACTCGTTCTCGGTGCAGCTGCAGACCCAGAACGATCCCACCGAGGGCGCGCTGGACGACAACGCGATCTACCGCTTCAACCAGGGCTTCTACGGCTCCAACGTTGGCACCAACGGCACCTCGGCGGGCGAGCCCGTCGGCGAGTTCACCGGCTACGAGAACTTCGTCACCAGCCGCAGCCCGCGCATCGGCGGCGGCACCGGGCTCTACCAGCAGGTCATCAACACCAGCAACCTGCCCGAGGGCATGAACTTCCTGTCGGTGATCTCCTTCCGCCAGCGCACCGGCGGAACCAGCCCGATCTACTCCGAGTGGCGCGACGCCATCTGGATCGACCGCGTCGACCCGGTGGTGAACGTCGACCCGTTCAGTGCCGACTGCGCCTTTGGCGACGCCACTGTGACGATCCGCAACCCGGACCTCACCGCCGCGAATGTTTACGTCTTCCTTGACCTGCCTGTCGGCTCGCCGCTGCCCGCGCTCACCCCCGCCAACCAGGCGTTCAACCTTGACCGCGGCGTGTTCTCGTACACGCTCACAAGCGTGCCCAACGGGAACCACACGGTCACCCTCGTCGCCCAGGAACTCGTCGGGACGACCCTCGTGCGCCAGACCCGCTACGCCCCCATCAACTTTGTCTCGAACCGCCTTCTGGGCGACTACGACCTCGACGGCAGCGTCAACACCGGCGACCTCACGACCCTGCTCGGAGCGTTCGGTACCAGCGTGCCGCCGGGTTCGGCACCGGACCTGAACAACGACGGGCTGGTGAACACGCAGGATTTGACGACCTTCCTCGGCGCGTTCGGTCAGTCGTGCCTCTGAAGACACGCCCCCCCTGCGACGATCCCGCCGAGTGCCTCAACAGTCTCCCGAGCCCCGCGTCCAATCGCGGGGCTTTTTCTTTCGCTTCGATTCGATCCGCTCGCCACCCACGCTGGGCCCATCGCCGGCGCGCCAGCCCGCGTCGCTACGCCCGCTTCCCGACCACCACGATATCGTGGTCCGTCACCGTCACCCGCGCGCCGCGATCGCCTTCGACCACGAACACCACGCTCACCGCCGGCGCTCCGGCGGGATGGAAACTCAGCGGCGACTGTTGGAACAACCGCCGCGCGCTGCCCCCGGTCCGCTTGATGGTCAGGCCGCCCATCCCCTCGCCGATTTCGAAGCGCTGGGTCGCGCCGGGGCCAAATGTGTAGACGCCGATCACGGCCTGTTTCGTTGCGGCGTCGAGCGGGAGGTCGGTGTAGCGCGGGTCGGCGTCACCCAGCGCGGCGAGGTAGTCGAGCACGGGCTTGGCGCGCTCGCCGCCGGCCTGCGCGTGGCGCAGCAGCGAGATGCCGTGCGGACCTCGGGTTCGCTGCACGCCCGGCGCGGCGTCGACGGCGGCCTTCACCGCCGCCAGATTGCCCATCATGGCGAAGGTGAAAACATCAGGCCGAGCGCCCTTCGAGAGCAGGTACTCGGCGATCTCGATCCGCCCGGTGTGCGAGGCGGCACCCAGGGCGGTCTCCCAATCGCCGAAGCCCAGGTCAACGGCGGCGTTGGCGAGCGACGGGCGCGCTTCGACCAGCGCCTTGACCCCTTCGAGATCGCGGTGCGAGAGGCCGACGACCTTTTCGGCCATGGCCCTGGGTTGACTGGGGAACTCGGGATCGTCAACACCGGTCGGCGCGAGTGGCGCTGGCGTGGGGGGCACGGGCGTGGACGGCACCGGCACGGACCCGGCTGGATCAGCCGCAAGCGCCGCCCCGGGGAACGCCGCCAGAGCGAGGCCCGCCGCGGGAAGCGCCAGCAGCGAGAAATCACGACGCGAGATCAAGGCTGGCATGGGCGGGCTCCTGTTGCCCCCCAGCGGGGGTGATACCCGCATTACGCGGCAAGGTTCCACTTTGATCGCTCGGCACGCCGGGCGTCACAGCGTGCGCTCCATGATCCGGTGCGGGATGACCCCCCACTTCGTCGGCCCTTCGCCAGCGTCCGCGTAGCCGGCCCGCGCGTAGAAACCCGCCGCCGCCACGCGTGCCTCCATCCAGATGTGGGTCAGCCCTGCCCCCTTCGCGCCGTCTTCGAGATATCGCAGCATCGCCTGGGCGATGCCCTTCCCCCGCTGCTCGGCGTCCAAGCCGAAATACCTCAACTGCGCCCGCGGACCCTTCGGGTGATCGGGCTGCAGGTCCATCCGCCCGCACGCCACCACCTTCCCATCCACCACGGCACAGGCGTGGATGATGTCCGGCCTCACCCTCGGCGTATCCGCCTCAGAATGCCCGCAGGTTTCCGGCAGATTGAACGGCTGGTACAGCGTGCGATAGCGGCACGACTGATACGCGTTCCAGAGTTCGTCCGAGGCGGTCGGGGAGATGATTTCCACGCGATGACGATAGCCGCGGCGCTCCACGGGACTTCCGCCAGCGTGCTCAGCGCCGGTGCTTGTTGCCCCAACTAATCCACTCGCCGCTGGCGGGCTTGCCGAAGATCGTGAGGCACTCGACGCCGTGGAGTTTCCACGCTTTCGCATCGGCACCGCCGCTCGCTCCCCGACTTGCGCCCCGACTCGCCCCGCGGCGCCAAGTCAGTTCCCACGTGCTGGTGACAAACGGCACGGCCTCTCGGGCAAAGGTGGCCCGGCTCATGAAGCGGGTCTGGGCGACCGTGTCGTCATTCGACATCACAACGTCCTGGATTTCCAGGGAATGCTGCTTGAACACGCCGTCCAGCCCGGCGGCGACGCCGACGAGCCAGCTTCGATCGAGTTGGAACTCCGGGCGGCCGTCGGTGCGGAAGGTGACCTTCTCCGCGAGCACCGAGGCGACACCTGCCCGATTGGCCGCCACCACATCGGCCACGAACGACTTGGTGACGGCGGTGGCCCGCTCGCGGGGGGTCTCGATCCGTGAACCGATCAACACCAGCCCCGCACCGCCGACCACCGCCGCCGCGAAGCTGATGACCGCGGCCCGTCCCCGCCCGGCGCGGCGCAGCACTTCCGCCGCGACTATCCCTACCAGCAGCAGCGCCAGGGCCCCCAGGACCGGGCTTTCCAGGATGTAGGTGTCGATCAACCCCTGCAACCCTTCAGCGGCGAGGGTTGCGGGAGGATCGAACAAGGAGAATCCGGCGATGGTGGTGGGCACGCTGGATTGTTCGCCCCAGAGGGGTCCGGGGTTGCAGGGGGCCAAAGCACAGCGCCGATAGACAAGTGAACGATGACCGTTCGCCGGCGCGGTTGGTGCGCCGTGGGCGAGCCTCCCGGCTCGTCTGGGCCGACAAGAGACCACGCGGAGGATCCGCCGACGATGACGACCTTTTCAACCAGCCGACACCCGGGAGCAATCGACGGGCCGGACCCGGCGGACCCGGCGATCTTCGCGGCCAACATCTCGGCGCTGGCGCGGCGGAACCCGCGCTTGGCCGAGGCGCTGCTGAGCGTTGACGCGCCAGGAACGGAACGGCTCCGCTTTGTGGTCACGGAGCAAACGCACGAGGGCGCGGCGGTGTGGAGCGCCGAGTACGACGGGCGTGCCCTGTGCAGCAAGCGCCGGCCGCTGGACGAAGCGAAGAAACTCGCCGAGACGCTCGACCCGATGAACGCCGGGTGCGCCGTGGTCCTCGGGTTCGGGCTGGGGCACCACGTGCGGGTGCTGAGCGAGCGGCTGCACGAGATCGGCGTGGTGGCGTGCTTCGAGCCTGATCTGGCCCTGCTCCGCGCCGCGTTGGAGCGCATCGACCACTCCGAGTGGCTCGGGCGCGGCACCACCGCGATCTTCCACGAGTGCGACAACCAGGGGGCCGTCACCTTCGGCGTGCAGGGATGGGAGGCCCCGCTGGCCATCGGCGTGCAGATTGTTGAGCACGCGCCCAGTCGCCCGCGATTGGGTGACTCCGGCACGCGCTTCGCCGAGGTCTTCTCGTCGGTCGTCGGCACGGTCCGCACGCACGTTGTCACGACGATGGTGCAGACCGATGTGACGGCACGCAACGCGCTGATGAACCTCGAGCACTACGCCGGGCGCGCGGGAATTGAGGGCTACCAGGGCGCGGCGCTCGGCCGTCCGGCGCTGGTGGTCTCCGCCGGGCCGAGTCTGAAGCGATCGATCGAGCACCTCAAGCAGCCCTGGGTGCGCGAGCGGTGCGTGATCATCGCGGTGCAGACGGTACTGAAACAGCTGCTCAGCGAGGGCATCCGCCCGCACTTCGTGTGCGCGCTGGACTATCACGAGATTTCTCGGCGCTTCTACGAGGGCCTGACGCCGGGCGATGTCGAGGGCGTCACCCTCATCGCCGAGCCCAAGGCCAACGCCGCGATCCTCGACGCGTTCCCCGGCGACAAGCGGCTCGCCGCCGACGAGATCCTCGAAGAGATCCTCGCGGGGGTGGACGGCGGCCCGGGATTCGCGGGCACGCACGCGCCCATCCGACCCGGTGCCACCGTCGCGCACCTCGCCTACGCGTTCGGGCGCTTCCTCGGCTGCGATCCGCTCATCCTCGTCGGCCAGGACCTCGCATTCACCGACGGGCAGTACTACAGCGCCGGAGCGGCGATCCACAGCGTCTGGTCGGGTGAACTCAACGAGTTCAACACCCTCGAGATGATGGAGTGGCAGCGCATCGTCCGCATGCGCGGCAACCTCCACGAGCTCACCGACCACCTGGGCCGAAAGGTCTACAGCGACGACCAGATGCTCGCCTACCTGCACCAGTTCGAGCGCGACTTCATGCAGGACGAATCACGCGGCCTCACCACCATCGACGCCACCGAGGGCGGCGTGCGCAAGGCCCACACCTCGGCAATGCCCCTGGCCGACGCGCTGGCGCTGCATGTGCGCCACGCGCGGACGCTCCCAGAATCACTGGAGAACACGGCCGCGGAGCACCCCGCTTCCCACGATGAAGCCGCCCGGCGCGCGTCGCTGCGGGCGCTCCTCAAGCAACTCCGCACCGACGTGCGGACCATCGCGCGGCTCAGCCGCGAGACGAGCGACCTGCTCGGCAAGCTCACGAGCAGGCTCGACGACCCCGACCGTGCGAACGCGATCATCCGACAAATCCACGCCCTCCGCGACCGCGTCGAATCGCTGCGCCCGGCGTACGGGCTGGTCCACCGCATCAACCAGGCCGGAACGTTCAAGCGCTTCAAGGCCGACCGGCGCATCCGACTCGAAATCGCCACCAAGCCGCGGGAAGAACAGCGGCTGCGCGTCGAGCGCGACTCGATGAACGTCGGCTGGATGGCCGACGCCGCCGACACGCTGGAAGACCTGCTCGGCGCGGCGTCCGAAGCGCTCGAAGGCAAACCCAAGCGCACCCGCGACCCCGGCCCGAAGCATGTAGACGACAACGCGAGCGTGACGATCGACACGAAGAACACCCGCGCCGTCGGCGCGTACATCATCGCCGATGCGTCGCAAGGACTCGCCCACCTGCGTGCCACGCTGGAGCGGCTCGCGCCGTCGGGCGCGGTGCGGCGCGTGAGCATCATCACCGAGCACGAAGACGCCGCCCGCGCCGCGGTGGGCGGGCCGGTGTTCGGATTGGACGTCTCGTTCGTGCGGCTGAATCTTGCCCCGTGGCGGGAACGCCGACGCGCCGTGATGGCGGCCCGCGCGTGGGCCGGCACCTGCTGGCGCGGCGGGATCGCCGGACTGACCGTCTTCGACGAGGTGTTTGATCCGCGTCTGATCGCCGACGCGATGCGCGCGGAAGGAACCGCCGCACCGAGCGCCGCGCTGGTCTTCGGCCCTGACTGGCGTCACCTCGACGCCGACCTCACCCGCGCTGTGACCGACCGCCACCGCGAGCACGCGGCGTCGTTCCCACTCGCGTTCACGCAGGCACCGCCGGGGCTGTGCGGCTGCGTGGTCTCGCGCGACCTCATCGACGAACTCGCCCGCGGCGCGAACGAGGGCTCCCTGCTCGCGACCATCGGCAGCGTGCTGGGCTACCGCCCCCTCAACGCGCGCTCGGACCCCATCGCGATGCCCTGCTGCGTCGGCGTCGAGGCGGGCGTGCGCGACACGCGGTGGCGCTTCATCCCTGATGAGATCAGCGGCGCGGCAGGGGAAATCTTCGCACGGCAACAGCTCGATGACCAACGCGCCGCGAGCCTCTGCCTCGCGGCTCGATGCGCGATGGAGTCGACCGATCGCGCCGTGTGCGAGGCCGAGTTGATCATCGGTGAGGCGGGCAAGCACGTCCCGTTCGAAGCGCTCGAGCACCGCCTGCGCCGCTGGGCGGAGCACGGACCCGCCCTCACGCTGCGCGGCAGCAGCCACGCGGACGCGGCGGCTCAC
The DNA here is from genome assembly GCA_046154665.1 of Phycisphaerales bacterium. GTDB lineage: Bacteria > Planctomycetota > Phycisphaerae > Phycisphaerales > UBA1924 > JAFLCM01. The sequence goes on from JBJXFG010000101.1 coordinate 53,513, forward strand.
CCCGAACTCCCGCGTCTGCTCGCGTCGGCCCGAACCATGGGCTTCCGCGCGGTCCACGTCCGCACAAGCCTCGAATTCGACGCCGAGAACGCGGCGTTCGAGCGCGCACTCGCGGCGCTTGGCGAATCCGCCGACGTCGTGAGCGTGAACTTCGTCGCCGCAGACGCCGAGACCTATCTCGCGCTAACCTGGCGCGACCGGCACGCGCTGGTGATGGAACGGGCCGACCAACTGTTGCGGCTGCGTCGCAACCTCGGCGGGCTGCCGTTCCCGTGGATCGTGCCGCGCATCACACGGTGCGACGCGGTGTACGAGCAGATCGAAGGGTTCTTCGACAAATCGCTGCTGGTGGCGGGCTGGGCGGTCATCGACCCGCTCGAAGCCGCCCGCCTCGGAGAGCGCATCGAGCCGCTGCCGCTGCCGGACAACGTCCGACGCCACGCGGCGTTCACAAAGGTCGTCATCGATGCCGACGGCACGGAGCGCTAGACGATGCGAACCCTGGCGATCATCCTCGGCCGCGCGGGCAGCAAGGGCGTGCCGGGAAAGAACGCGCGATTGATTGGCGGCAGGCCCTGCATCGCCTGGACCATCGATGCAGCCCTCGCGGCACGCGGCGCGGGCGCGGTCTCGCACGTAGCAGTGAGCACCGACAGCGACGAACTCGCAGCGATCGCCCGCGGCATGGGCGTCGACGTCATCGACCGACCGATCGCGCTGGCGAACGACACCGCGCGCATCGACGACGCCGCACGCCACGCGCTCGAGGAAGTCGAGAGGCGCGACGGCCGCTTCGATGCGGTGGTGATCCTCTACGCCAACGTGCCGGTGCGCCCGCCCGGCCTCATCGAACGCGCCGTCGCACGCCTCGGAGAGTCCGGTGCCGACAGCGTGCAGTCGTACGCACCCGTGGGCAAGCATCACCCGTGGTGGACTGCCGTGGTCGACACCGATTCCGGCAAGGTCCGCCCGTGGCAGGGCGAGGTGCTGAACAACGGCGTGTTCCGGCGCCAGGACCTGCCGCCCGCGCACATGCCCGACGGCGGCGTGCTCGCCGTGACGCGCGCGGCGTTGCGGCTCGAACTCGCCGGCGCAGGCGACGGCCCGCACGCGTTCTTCGGGCGCGATCGGCGCGGCATCATGAACCCCGAGGGCGCGGTGATCGATGTCGACAGCGCGGCCGATCTCGTCGCCGCTGAAGCCGCTCTCAGCGTCGCGAGAGCAACGCCGCAGAAGCCCGCGGGCTTCCGCATCGCCGGGCGCGAGATCGGCGACAACCAGCCCGTCTACATCATCGCGGAGATCGGCGTGAACCACGACGGCGACGCCGCCCGCGCCCGCGAACTGGTCGACGCCGCCGCCAGGGCCGGTGCCGATGCCGTCAAGTTCCAGTTCTTCCGTGCCGACCTCTTGATGAGCGCTTCGGCGAAGCTCGCGGCGTACCAGAAATCCGCGGGCGAGACCGACGCTCTCTCGATGCTGCGCCGACTCGAACTCGGCATCGATGACCTTGCCGCCGCCGGCGCGCGAGCCCACGAACTCGGGCTCCGCGCGATCGTGACGGTGTTCAGCGAGCCGCTGGTCCGCGAGGCCGAGTGCTTTGCGTGGAACGCGTACAAGACGGCGTCGCCCGATCTGGTGAACACCCCGCTGCTCGCCGCGCTCCGCGCCACCAACAGGCCGATGATCATCAGCACCGGCGCGGCGACCATGGCGGAAGTACGTGGAACGCTTGCGTGGCTCAGTGTTCACGGCGATGGCCAGGTGGCCTTGCTGCAGTGCGTCAGCAGCTACCCGTGCCCCGACGAGCACGCCGCGCTCTCGGGCATCGGTGCACTGCGAGCCGTCCACGCTGGCCCCGTCGGCTACAGCGACCATACTTCTTCGCTCGATACCGGCGCTCTCGCTGTGGCGGCGGGCGCGAGCATCCTCGAAAAGCACCTCACCTGGTCGAACCGGGCCACGGGCCCGGACCACGCGGCATCGCTCGAACCGCTTGCGTTCGCCGAGTATGTCCGGGCCGCGCGGCGCGCTCACACAATGCTCGGGTCCGCGGGGCCGCGAGGAAAGCAACTGCTCGAAGTCGAGCACGAGGTGCGCCGCGTCTCAAGGCAATCGCTGACGACCGCGCGGGCCCTGCGCCGCGGCGAAGCGTTCTCTCCCGAGAACCTTTGCTGCAAGCGGCCCGGCGACGGCGTGCCCGCGGCCGAGATGAGCCGCATCGTTGGTCGCCGCGCCGCACGCGATCTCGACGCCGACACGACGCTGCGCGCGGAGGACATCTCGTGACAGGCGCACCGGCGTCTCACGAGACTCCCCGTGCGCCCGAGCCCGACGGCCGCCGCGTGGTCGCCGTGGTCACCGGCACGCGCGCCGAGTTCGGGCTGCTGCAACCGGTGATGCAGGCGATCGAGGCGCACCCGTCGCTGCGGCTGAGCGTGGTGGTGACGGGCACGCACTTTCTGCCACCGGCCGAGACATGGCGCGAGGTCGAGGCCGCGTGGCCAAGCCGCATCGGAGCGGAAGTGCCGATGCAGCAGAGCGGGCACCTCGGGCGGTTCCACGATTCCATCGCGCTGGGCCACGGCACGCTGGGCTTGGCCCACGCGTTCGAATCGATCCGGCCCGATTGGGTGGTGGTGCTCGGCGATCGCATCGAGGCCCTCGCCGCCGCCAGCGCCGCCGCTGTCGCGGGCGTGGCCCTAGCCCACATGCACGGCGGCGACCGCGCCGAGGGCGTGGCCGATGACGCGATCCGGCACGCCGTCAGCAAGCTCGCGCATGTTCACCTCGCGGCCAGCCGCGCGTCCGCAGAGCGCCTCGTGCGCATGGGCGAAGCGCCCGAGCGCGTGCATGTGGTCGGCTCGCCAGCGATCGACGGCCTGGCCCACGTGCCGGCGCTCGACGATGCCTCGTGGCGCGAACTCGGCGCACCGACCGCCCTGCTGCTGCTGCACCCGGTGGGCGATTCAGCGCCGGTCGAGCGCCGCCGCGCGGAGCGGGTCGCCGAGGCGCTGGGGGGCGAGCGCGTGCTGTGGCTGCACCCCAACCACGATCCCGGACGCGACGGCGTGATGGCGGCGCTGACCGACGCCGCCCACCGCCACGGCTGGGCCTCGGCGGCCCACCTGCCGCGCGAGCGGTTCGTCGGCGCGCTCAAGCGCCTCGCGGCGAGCGGCGGCGTGATGGTCGGCAACTCATCGGCGGGGCTCATCGAGGCCGTGGCGCTGGGCGTGCCGGTTGTCGACATCGGCGAGCGCCAGTCCGGGCGCGAGCGGCCGGCACCGCCCGCCGTGGTTCATGTCGATGATCCAGTGAGCGACGCCGTGCGCAGCGCGATCGCGTCGGCCCGAGGCCCGCGTGCGAGCGCCACGGTCGATCCGCGAGAACATCCCTATGGCGACGGTAATGCCGGTGAACGCACTGCGGCTCTGCTCGCCCGCATCGATCCCGCCGAGCGCGGGCTGATCCGCAAACGCAACGCGTACTGACGTCGCGGGCATGGTGCACCCCGCGTACCACATCTGGGACCGGCGGGATACCCGTTCGCTCACCCCAGATCGCGCGATAGCTCATCTGCGAACGCCGCGCGCTCGGGTACCAGCCCCGCTGCCTTCGCCTCGGCGATCAGCGTCTTGGCTCGCACGGGGTCGTTGAGATACCGCGCGTTGATCGCCGCCAGCATCAGCCGCGTCTCGCTTGCTTCGCGGTCCGATGGATACCTCTTCAGGAACAACTCAAACGCCTGTGCCGCCAGAGCGTGCCTGCCGGCGCGATAGAACTGCGACGCCAGTTCCGACTGCGCCGCCCGCGGCATCACCGAGCCCGGCGCGGCCTCGAGCAACTGCGCGTAGCGATCGGCCGCCTCGGCACCCTGACCCGACGACAGCAACTTGACGATCTCGCCGCGCTTCTCCGCCAGCTGACGAGCCTGTTCTTCGTCGGCGTGGGCGCGCGACGCTTTCGCCGCCGGGCCTGATTTCGCCGCGTCGGCGAGCCACGGCGAGTTCTTCCCGCTCGCGAGTTCCTTGAAAACCCGGCGCCGATGGGCCTGCTTGCCCATGCTGAAGAGGTCATACGTCTCGCGCGGCAGCACCTTGATCGCCAGCAGAGCGAACGCGACCGCGGCACCGAACACATACCCGCCCAGGTGCGCTTCAAATGCAACGCCCGCTCCGCCGGTACCGGTCCAAGCGCTCGACCACAGGTCCTTCACGATCGCCGCGACAATCATCAGCCACGCCGGCAGGTGGTAGATGCCGATGACGAAGAAGAAGAACAGCACGCGGATCGAAGCGAGCGGGAACAGCACAAGGTATGCGCCGGTCACGCACGCAATGGAGCCGCTGGCACCGATGACGCCGGGAACACCGGTGACGACGACTCCGTCGACCTCGGTGAGCACCTCGCCGACGAACACGCGGTGCACCATGCCCGCGGACGCGCCGCCGATGAGATAGAACGCGAGGAACCCCCAGCGCCGCAGGCGATCCTCGACGGCGGGCCCAAACACAAACAGGAACAGCATGTTGCCCAACAGGTGCATCAGCCCGCCGTGGAGAAACTGGTAGGTGAAAAACTCCCACCAGCGGACGGCGGAAACGGTGGACGCCTCAGGCCCGACGGCCCGATGACCACCCTCGAGAACGCCGAAATCCATCAGCCACTGCGCGGCCTCGGGGTTCGAGCGGGTAAGCAGCACGCGGGCGAGGTGGACGCCGATGCACACGGCCATCAGCCCGTACGTCACCAGCGTCGGGCGAGCCAGAGGACGGTCTGTTGAGAGAGGGATGATCACGCGGGGGATTGACGGCGGTGAGGTGAGGCGCGGGGCGGGACAGGGTTGAACCAAGGCAGGCTGGAAGCCTGCCCCACCGGCTTAATCTGTTCCGCGGTGGCGGCGATGTGATCGTACCGGCTCGGACGGCACAAGCCATAGACTTCGGGCCATCCGGTCGCCGCTCAAATCAAGAGTGCGGCGCCACCCGGAACAAGGAGAAGCCCAATGAGCATCGTCGATCATGTGCGGGGTTGGGTCCGTCGGTATCGCCCGGCTCGCGCGGCGGCGCCAGCCCTCGCGCTGGCGTGTGCCGCGCCCGCGTGCCTCGCCCAGCCGGCGGTCGACGGCCTGCTCGACGACTGGGCGACAACCCCGATCTTCGTGAACGACCCCGTCGGCGACGGTGCCGCGCCCTTCGACCTGCGCGCGATCCGAGTCCAATCCGCCGGCACGCGCCTCTTCGTGCAGTTCGATATCGGCTCGACCGTCAACCTGCCCTCAGGACCGGCGACCGACCCCACGCTCCGCCTCATCATCGCGCGGGGCAACCGCACGCTCACCATCAACTTCCGCTCACGCACGGCGTCATACTTCAACGGGTCGACGACCAGCCCCGTCACCTGGACCGCGCTCAACTTCTCCGCGGCGCCGACGGTCGCCACCAGCCGATTCGAACTCGAGGTCGACACGGCCCTCATGGGCGCGGCCCTCGGCGACACGCTGCAACTGAACTTCAGCGGCGCCGATGCGCTCGCGGCATCAACCCCCTTCACGTTGACGAATCCCGCCCAGACACCCGAACGCCGAAGCCCGGACCGGTCGCCGTGCGCGAATCTGCGCGTCGTCAGCCTGAACACCTTCGTGAGCGGCTTCGCGGCCCCGGCACGCCGTGCCCAGTTCGTCCGACTCATCGACGCCGTCAACGCCGATGTCTACTGCTTCCAGGAGGAATACGACGGCACGCTGGCACAGGCCCAATCGATCATCAACGAAGCCGACGCGCTCGACAACGGCGTGCCGTGGAACGTGCTCAAGGCGGGCGAGCTCGTCATCGCCTCGCCGCACGCGCTTATCCCCGTCAACCTCGGCACCCCCGCGTACCAGGGTGCCGTGGTGGTGCGGCCCGGCGGCCACGCGACGTTCGTGCTCAACAACCACATGAAGTGCTGCGGCCACATCGGTTCGACCGAGGACGCGACGCGCATCTCGCAAACTCAGACCGCTATCGCCGCCTTCAACGCGTTCCGCGCCGGCACACTCTCGCCCGAGCTGGCCCCCTACGCCGACGCGCCGGCGATCGTCATCGGCGATTGGAACCACGTCGGCAGCAGCACGCCGATGGACCTCTGGCTCGCGTCGCCCGGCCCGGAACTGACGCAGGCGACGGTGCGCCACCTCATCGGCCGCGAGACATGGACTTGGGCCGCCCCGTCTGGCACGGGGTTCTGGCCCGGATTGCTCGACGTTGTGGCGTTCGACGCCTATCGAAGCGCGGCTGCCCGATCGTTCGTTCTTGACAGCGCCGAGCTCAACGCCGACGAGCTCGCCGCGCTGGGGCTTCAGGCCGGCGACAGCGCCGCCAGCGATCACCGCATGCTCGTCGTTGACCTCGCCGACGGGCCATCCGCAGATCTGAACGGCGACTCAGGCGTGAACACCGCCGACCTGACCTATCTCCTCTCCCGCTTCAGCCGCGCCGCGTCGTCCGCCCCGGACGTGCGCCGCTGCGACTTCAACCGCGACGGCACCGTCAACACCCCCGACCTGACCTACTTCCTCGCTCGATTCGGCGTGACGTGCAACTGATCCGGCCCATCGCCCGTCCTCGCGCCCAAAGCCGCCGTCACCGAGCCGCTCCGGTCGAAGTGACGGAAGAGGCTGCGCCCGGGACAACGAAGTGACCGCTTGACTCCCGACCTTGCGAATCCACGATCGTCGCGCCGCTTCATCGCTTCTTCTTGACGGCACTTCGCTTCGCAACCTTCTTCTTCGTACCGGCCTTCTTCGCCGACTTCTTCGCGGCATTCTTCGCGACGCTCTTCGCCGCGGGTTTCGACGCCCGAGCCTGGCCGCCCTTGGCAAGCTGCGCCTCGTACATCGCCACATAGTCCTTCAGCTTCATCCGCCGCAGCGCCTCGGCCACCACGTCCAGCGGCACGTCGTCGATCTTCTTGAAGCGGATGCATGACGCTCCCATGTCAAGCTTCTTGCCCGTCGCTTTCCACGCCGTCACGAACCACTGCTTCATTGACGGGTTCATGTACAACCCCATCAGGTGCAGCGAAACGCCCTGCTTCTGCGACGCCAACCCCGCGAACGGCAGCGGCTGGCTCGGGTCGCAGTGATACCCCGCGGGAAAAATCGAGTGCGGCACGGCGTAGCCCATCATGCCGTAGCCCATCCGCTCTTCAAACCCCTTGTCGATGTTCTTCAGGATCACCGCGCGCACCGCTTCGATGGTGGCGCGGCGATCCTCCGGCAGCGAGGCGAGATACTCCGGCACCGTGGCGGCTTTGGATTGCATCCGGGCAGTCTACCGACGACGAGCCCGCACGTTCAACGGTTTGCCCAGCGGATCTCGATCTTCCAATCCTGGGCCCGCTTGTCGAGCGCGTTGGCTTCGAGCCGCTTCTGTCCCTTAGGTTCGAGCACCACCTCGCGCCACCCCATCGCCGGACGGATCTCGCGCCCGTCCGCGTCGTACCAGGTGAAGCGGTAGTCGAGGATGTATCGCTCATCGCCGAGACTCCGCGTCGGGACCGCGACCGTCAGCAGGTCGTTCGGGCGCACCTGGATCGGCGCATCAAACCCGAGGCTCTTCATCAGCTCCGGGTGGCTCATCACGATGCGCGGGTTGTTGTGCGGCGCGGGCACGGGATCGGCGCGGCCCTCATACGGGCGTGGGTCGCTCGTCTTGCAACCGACCAGCGATCCACTCCCCGCCACCATCGGCAGCGCGGCGAGCGACATCATCACGGGTTTCATCGAACGGTTCGGCTTGCAGCTCATGGTTGTCTCCTCAATCTCCGAGAGTCGCCCGGAGCATGGTGGCACAGGCGTACCACCTGTGTCTGATTGCTTATGTTCACGCACAGGCGGGAAGCCTGTGCCACTGGTTCTTTCAAAACAACTCTCATCGCGGCTCACTCCCCCGAACTTCCGACTCCCACGCCGCCTCGGCGTCATGGTCCGCCTCGCGGGCCATCTGCTGCGATTCGTACGTCCACGTCGTCACCGGTCGCACCGGAACCCCGTGCGACGCAAGCGAGCGGAGATAGATCACCGTCGGCGCGCTCGCCGTGCCCGGCCTGACGCCCGGCACCGAGAGCGGTGCCGATCGCCCGCCGCTGAAACTGATACCGATGTCCGCACCCTGAGGCGGCAACTCCAGCGCCGCCACGAACACCTCGCCGGGGATCAGCTCGTTGTGCCGCGTGTCCGCCGAGGCGAGCAGCTTCATCAGCAGCCCCGCCCCCGCCGCGGCGAGGCCCGCGATCTGCGCGTCCTTGTTGTTGCTCGCGGCGGCGGTGGTGATCCCGCCGATGACGAGCACGCTGCCCAGGCCGCTCTTGAATCGGCGCGCGTCCTCGAGGTTGTTCCAGCGGTAGTCGGCGCTCATGCGGTTCACGTCCGCCGCGGGCGCGACTGTCACGAACGGCCCGCCGATGCCGACGCGGAGATCACCCGCGGGCGGATCGCGCGGCACCCAGCGCGTCGAGGCGCCGTCTTCGCCGTAGGAATCCTTGCGCGGCCCGCGCCCCGACTCGACCACCAGCAAAGCGTTGAAGCGGCCGGCCCGCACGGCATCCGCCAGCGGGCGCAGCGAGGCATTCAACGCCACCGCGCGATCGAGCGGCTGGTCGTCGGCTTCGCCCAGCACGCGGTTGGCGATGCCCTCCATCAAATACCCCAGCGCAAAGGTGCTCTCGACGAGCTTCACACCCTCGCGCGAGAAGCGGTCCTTCCCGCTCGGGTCGGCGTCCTTGAAGTCCGCCAGCCTTCGCACCGACGCCCGCGCGGCGACGCGGACGTTTTCCCAGTCACCCCGCAGCGCGCTCACCCACGCCAGCGCCGTGTACGTCATCGCCTGTTCATACGGCTCGCCCTTGTAGACCAGTGCGCCGTCGGAGAGCACGGTGGCCGCGAAGATGCGGCCCTCGTCGTTCACGTTGCCCGATTCCAGCAACTGGTACGCCGTGCGCAGCGCGTTTGACGCCGAGTTCACGTCCCCCGCCGCCAGCGACGCCATGCCCAGCCGAGCGTTGTTCAGCAGCGAGTTCTCGTCGAGCGGGCGGCGCTCCGCCGCGGGACGAAAGCCCACGGCGGCGGCCCCGAAGTCCGCCCGCGAAAAATCCGCGACCGCCTGTCGCGTCTGAAGGTCTGATGCACAGCCCGTGAGCGACGAGCCCGCCAGCGCCGCCCCAACAAGCCATCCGAGCCCCGAGCGCAAGCTCGGGGCCAAGGAACTCCGGCCAGCGCCCGCACGCTCGCACGTCGCCAAAGACCCAAGATGGACCGCTGAAGTCCCCATGTGCTCTCGAAGCGCCAGGCGGTCGGTCGGTGGCCCCGAACTTGCGCTCGGGGCTCGGATGATCCTCAAGCAAGGACGTTAATCGAACGCATTCCGCGAAATCCCATACTTCACCTCGTACGAATCCTCCCACACTAACAACCCGCTCTCGAGGTCCAGCAGTTGGAACGCGCACAGATAGTGGTCGCTCCGCGACAGCAGGCTCGACGCCGTATCCGACCGGAACTCGGCCCGCAGCGCGTGCGTCGGACGCAGTCTTGACTGCTCCGGCGCGTAGTCCGCCCCGGCGTATCGCTGCCACTCCGCCGCCGGCAGCACGAACGCGATGTTCCGCTCGTTCCCCAGCATCGTCCGCGCCAGGTTGGCCCTGAACCGGCCCATGATCCCCCACTTCTCTGAATCGTCCATCAAATGCTCGGTGCGGTTGCTCACGCGGTCCATCGTAAACACCCAGCGCTCGCTCGAAGTGTTCCGAGAAGCGATCGGCATCGAAGCGTTAAGCGACGCCGCCATCTGATCGGTCATCTTCACCACGTCCGCCGCCGTGAGCGAAGTGGTGTTGATCCGCGGCGCGGCGCAGCCGGCCGCCCCGGCACCGGCCACACACGCCGCCGCGATCAGCGCCGCCTTGATGCCTCGATGCCTCATGCCTCGATACCTTCCCCTCACGACGCGAACTTCGCCTCGTACGAACCTTCATACACAATCTCGCCGTCGTTCAGATCAACAATCTGGAACGTCAGCAGGTAGTAGTTCGCGCCCACGTTCGGCATGTCGTAGAACACGCCGCGCAGGGCATAGTCGGCCTTCGACTTATACCCGCCCGTCGAACCCGGCGGCGGCTCAAGCCCCTCGCTCGCACGGATCGCCGTCACCGTCGCGCGGCGCTCGACGAACCCGATGTTGTACCGCGCCCCGCTCTCGTTCAGCTTGGTGCGCACCCGCGCCAGGTAAATGTCGTAGTTCCGGCTCGGCAGCGTCGTCTTGTTCTCCACCCGGTCCATCACGATGTTGATCCGGTACGGCGGGTTCTGAAACTCCGGCTTGCTGGCGATCTGCGCGATGATGTCGTCGGTCGAACTCACCAGGTCCTTGCTGGCGAGATCAACCTCGTTAGAACGCCGCTTGGCCGGGTCGGCGGTGGTCGTCCGCCCCAAGTTCGGCGCGGGGTTGTTCTGGTTCTGGCACCCGCTCCCGACAGGGACGACGAGCAGCGAGACGCCCACGAGCGACGCTTTCAGAATGCGCGAGAGCATGGCGGTTTGATCCAAGTGAAAGAGGTGCGTGCGGCCCGACACGGCACCGATCCAAACCGACCCGACGCGTTCGGAGTTCGGTGGGGAGCGGGGGGTTCTCGGGCTTTCCCGACAATCGTACCGGTATTCGGGCAGGAGGGTGCGGATTTTCGAACGCCCGTTTCAAAGAAGTGTTGGACCTGCAAAACAAGGCGCGCAACGCCACAAGACCATCTTCATCCTCCCCCGACTGCCGACTCCCGACTTCCGCACCGCCACCCCCCTTCAGCCCCCCCACTTTCAACCCGATCCAGACCGAGAACGATGACCGCCACTCAAGGGTTGTCAAACCTCCTCGGCCTGCCGCTCGTGCGCTCGCTCAACGACGCCGTGCGCTCGTCGCAGCGCAGCATGGAGCGTCTGGCGACGGGGCGGCGGATCAACCGCGCCTCCGACGACCCGGCGGGCCTCATCGCCTCCCAGAACCTCGGCAAGCAGTCCGCCGCCATCCGCGGTGAAATCCAGCGCCTCGAACGCGAGTCGCTCGTCCTCGGTGCCCGCGAGGGTGCGACCTCCGTGGTCTCCGATCTGATGATCGAACTCGACAGCCTCGTGGTGCAGGCCGCCAACAAGGGCGCCACCACGCTTGAAGAACGCGAGGCCCTGCAGCTCCAGGCCGACGCCATCATCGACGCCGTGAGGTTCACCTGCGAGACCTCGACGTTCAACGGCGAAAAGCTCTTCGGCAACGCCAACCCCGACGATCTCGCCTCGATCCAGGTCGCCGCCAAAGAAGGCGAAGAGCACGACGGCTCCGGCCTCATCCGCGTCAACCTCAGCGCTCTCCGCACCGGCGGCCGCCTCAACCTCATCGACGGCAACCTCGAACAAGCCCAGGAACTCACGACCCTCTCCGCCCGCTCTCTCGCCACAAGCGTCGGCGGCATGGGCGCGCAGCAGAAGACCTTCTACCAGCCGCAGATCAACCAACTCACGCGCGAACTCGAAGGCGTCGAGCAGGCCCGCTCCCAGATCCGCGACACCGACTTCGCGAAAGAAACCGGCGAACTGGTCCGATCGCAGGTCCTCGCCGCCGCCGCCACGAAGGTGATCGAGATCTTCCGAGCCAGCGCCGCCAAGAGCATCCTCGGCCTCCTCGGCGCGGCGTGAGCCAGCACCGCGTCCGTCAGGGGGCGGCCCGAGCAGGGTCCGAGGCCCGGGGCACCGGGTTCCGCAGACGGGCCAAAGCGCCCGGCGATCCTGCGAAGGAACAGACGGCAGCCTGACCGCCAACCAGGCTCGTCACGGGCAGCTCGACCCGAAGTCTCCAAGAAACACAACCAGGTCCGGCGTGTTCACCACGCCGTCATGGTCGAGATCGGCGCGGTACGCCAGCGACCCCGGCACCGCCGTCTGGCCGAAGCGCCCGAGCATGAACGTCAGGTCAGCGACATTCACCACGCGATCGCCGTTGAAATCGGCCAGAACAACCAGCGCGCCCGCGCTGCTCGCGGCGTTGGCCGAAGCGCCCGCGTCGACACGCCCCGCGCCCAGCAGCCCCGCGTAGCTCGGGTTCGCCGCGTCGATCGGCGTCGCGCCCTGCGCCAAGAGCGCCCGCACTTCCGCCGCACCCACGAGATTGCACCCCGAGCGCAGCACCGCCGCCGCGCCGGCGATCAGCGGGGCCGCGAAACTCGTCCCGCTGGCGCGGGCATACTCGTTGTTGGGCAGCGTGCTCACCACGTCCACCCCGGGCGCGCACAGCGTGATCCATGCGCCGTAGTTCGAGAAGTCAGCCCTCAACAGGCTCCCGTGCGTGGCACCGACGGCGATCGTGCCCGCCGGCGCGGGGAAGGCCGCCGGGAAGCGCGGGTTGGCGTCGTTCTCGTTGCCCGCGGAGGCAACGACGACCACGCCCCGGCTTTCCGCCTCGACCAGCGCGTTCTTCAGCAACGCGGGATCGGCGAGCGTGCCCAGGCTCAGGTTGATCACGTCCGCGCCATGGTCGAGCGCGTGGTAGATGCCCGCGATGGCGCGGAAGGTGGTGGCGACGCCGTCGCTATCCATCACCTTGATGGGCAGGATCTTCGCGTCGGGCGCCACACGCGCCACGAGCCCCGCCACCAGCGTGCCGTGGCCGACGAACTCGTCGAAGCGCGCATCGTTGTCGGTATCAAGGCCCGCGGGCACATCGGTCGGCGGTGTACCGGGATTCACAAAGTTCGTCCCGCCCGGCGCGACGCGTCCGAACAACTCCGGGTGCGTCGCATCGATACCGGTATCCAGCACCGCGACGGTCACACCCTGCCCGCGCCCCAGCGGCCAGGCGAGGCTCGCCTGCACCACGCCGGGCGTCGGGTCGTTCAGATAGGTGACCCGCGCCACGCGGAAAAACAGGCTCTGCGTCGAGCCGCCCGGCGGCTGCTCATCGGCAACGTAGTTCAACTCCGCCGAGATCACTTCGGCGTCGACGCTCAGCGAATCACGGAACGTGATCTCGTCAACGCTGACGGGCAACGCGACAAGATGGATGTTCCGAGGCGTGATCGAATCAACCGTGGTGGTCGAATAGCGCGCGTTGAAGCCCGCGATGGTCGCACCGGGCGTCAGTCGCACCAGCGCCTGGTTGGGGATAAACGCGGGCTCATCCGCCGAGGCGACGCACGCCGCGGCAAACACAAAGGCGGCGGACAGAAGAGCACGAGGAAGCAGAGTCATTCGACGACTCCTTTCACAAAGAGGCCGGCCCAAAGGGACCACGGCGTGGAACGCGCGGCTTCACGTCGCTGCGCCTCACCCAGACACGCGGCGATGTCGGCGGGTGAGCCGTAGCCGCGTCGGGCAAGGTCGGCATGGAATGCGGTAAAGAAAGAACGGGCAAACTCGTCGTGCAAACGCCACAGGCTGCCCACCAGCGCCGAAGCGCCGGCAGCGAGGAAGGCGCGGGCCAGACCGTACCGGTCTTCACCGGGCGTCATCCGCCCTGTCTCGCAGCCCGAAAGCACCACCACCGCGCCGGGGCGCAGCCGGGAACGAATCTCCCGCGCCGTCACCCACCGATCGGCGGCGCGGAGACGCGAAGACATCGGGAAATCCGCGTCGAATACCCCGTGCCCCGCGAAGTGAACCAGATCGGCGTGCGGCAGTTCATCGAGGATGCGCTCAGCGCTCGCGGCCCCGTCGCGCAGCAGCAGGCTCGACGGATAGAGCGGCGCGATCGCCGCGGCTTCCGCGGAGGCCGATGGAGCCGCGTCGTCGGGCACGCCGATGATCAAGGGGCGCGACGCCGCGCCGTGCATCGGCACGCCCGCACGCAGCAGCGGCGAAGGGGCCATCGAGACATCGCGGAAGCCATCGCCGCGGATCGATCGCAGTGCGGCGGCCGCGTTCAGCGGCAACGCGTGTACGCCGGGGCAACCCACCAGCACGACACGCCGCGAGCCGACGATGTCGGCGACGGGGTCAAGGAACATCTCCGCCACACGCTCGAGGGAGGCCGACGAAAGCGCCCGAGCGCCCGCTTGAGCCCGATCCACTTCAAACGTAAGTCGGCGTTCCAGGGCCGCGGCGTCCGCGTGCGTCGCCAACTTGCGCCGCGCCACCGCGCCCGACGACGTGACCACAATCGCCGACACATGATCGCGATCGACCGCGAACATCACCACGCCCAGATCGGGCGGCATCGAATCGACGAACCGATCGAGCTTCGACACGGGCTGCGTCGAGGTGTCGTGGAACGCATCGCCGAGCTGCTCGCGCCGATCTTGCAGCCGGTCCAGCCGAGCTTCGAGTTCGGCCAGTTCCGACCGGAGGTTGGTGTCGCTCGCGCACGGGTGCTTCGGGGTCGGGCCGAGATTGGTGTACAGCGCGTTCAGCCGCGCGACGCACACGCGATACTCCGCCTCGTCCGCCCCAACGTGCGGCCCGCCGCGCTCGGGCCGCATCTCGTTGAGCGTGCGCGCCTTCAGCAGCGTGGCGGCGTTGAAGGCCTCGGCCAGCGCGTCGGGCTCGGAACCGTCGAGCGCGAAGGCGAAGCAGTCGAGGTACAGGCTGCTGCTGGATTCGAGATACGCCGTGCGCAGCCGCTCGGCGCGGATGGCACCGCGGCGTCGCTCGGCCAGACGGATGGACTCGCGGAACGCCGCCCGTGCCGCGACGCGATCGCCAAGCATCGCCAGTGCCGAAGCCTTCACATGCCACAGGCGCGACCCCAGCGCCGACGACGCCGACCCGGCCAGGTGCGCCAGCGCTTCTTCGACGCGCCGCAGCGCCGCCCGCGCATCGCGCGCGTGCAGATCGATCATCGCCAGCGTCGCCTCGGCACGGACGCTGAACAGCGGCCCGTGGTCCGTCGTCGCCAGCGCGGCGCGGACCAGGCCGCGGGCTCGCTCATCCCCGCCCGCCGCCAGCGCGAGCTCGGCCAGAGCCAATCGCGATTCGGCCAGCAGCGGCCCCGCGCCGCACTCCGCCGCCGTCGTCACGCCCTGATTGAACAGCGACTCGGCACCGGCACGATCGCCCGACAGCATCCGCGCGATCCCCGCCCCCACCAGCGAGCGGCACACCTCACGCGTCAGCCCCGCCTTTTTCAGCACCGGCAACGCCCGCTCAAACAAGCGAATGCTCTTCTCGTGAGCACCCGCGGCGAGCAGCGCGTCGGCTTCTTCCGCAAGCAGCCGCGCCGCGTCCGCGTGCGCGCCCGCCTTCTCAAGGCCCGACACCGCGCGGTCAAACCGCGGCAGCGCCGCATCGATCTCGCCGCGACGGCTCAGCAAATCCGCGACATTCCCCTCGACCACCGCCGCGGCGTGCACATGACCCGCCCGCGAGAGCAGTTCCAGCGCCAACTCGAACGACGCGTACGCCTCATCGAATCGATCAAGATCAAGCAGCGCCTCGGCCCGGTTGCTCGCCAGCATCCCGCGCGGCAGCGGATCATCCGGCAGCCCCGCCGCGGCGTCATCAAAGCACCGCAGCGCCTCCGGCGCGCGACCCGTCATCCGCAGCACGATCCCCAGATTCACTCTCGCCTTCGCGCTCATCGCGGTCTGTCCGACGGCGTCGAACGCCTCGCACGCCTTCCGCGCCGCTTCGGCCGCTTCGGGCAGCCTGCCCAATCGAGCCAACGGCTGCACCTGTGTCAGCCACAAGGGGCCGAGCTCGCCGGCCTGCCCCACCGCCTCAGCGATCCGCCGAGCTTCTTCAAGATCGGCCAGCGCCGGCTCGAACCGGTTCGCGTAGCACAGCGCGTGCGCCCGCGCCGCCAGCAATCCGATGCGCGACGCCGAATCTTCCGGCACATCTGCGAGCACACTCGCCGCATACTCGACGGCACCCAGAGCGTCGCCGAGGGCCATCTCACGCACACGCGTCGCCGCCGCGGCACAACGGTCCGACGGCACCGTCTCTGCGCCAGTCGACGTTGCGGCACGGGGGATGTCGTGGTGAAGGATCATCATTCAGCCGGTTTTGTCAGGCACTGCGATGCCGAACGATTCGATGACGACGGTGCCGCCGTCGGACGTGGTCAGTTCCCAGCGGTAGGTGCCCGGTGCCAGCGACACTTCGAAATAGCCGTCGGCCTCGAGTCTGCACGCGGTCACGTTCTCATCGTCCGGCCCGATCGCCGCCAGCCCGCGCGCCGGCGTCGCACACTCGACCTGGCCCTGCACCAGCAGCAACCCGCGCGATGTGGGCTCCGCCGTCACCCGGAAATCGATAGCGACTTCTTCGCACTCAGCGCGGATGATCCCACCCGTCGACGCGCCTCGATAGCCATGCACCGGGGCCCTCAGCGTGTTCGCCACAATCGTCGCCACCGCTTCGCCCGCCCGCGCCGCCTGCGCGAGCCACGACTCGGACCGCCCCTTCATCAGGGCGGCCAGGCGGGCACGCTGTTCGGCGCTGGTCGTCATCGTCGGCTCAACCGTCCCCGCGGCACGCAACCTCTGCACCGCACCCTCGATCGCACCCAGCCGCGACGCCGCGGCAGGAGTTGCCTGGATCGCCGCACGGAGCTTGGCGGCGTCGGCGTCGGACACCTCGCCCAGGGCGAGGCGGGCCAGTGTTTCATCGGTGAGTTCGTGGTCATGCATAGGGCACCGCAATCCTAGAGACAGCCATACGCCGCTCTGATACACGCGCGGCGGAAATCACTCATCAAAATCACTGCATCGCGTGCGGGATTCCCCGCGCCGCGAAGTGAGGCGTTCGTTCGGGCCGCCTTTCACATCTCCAGTCCCAAAAGCTCCCCCAGCTTGGCCAGACACCGGGCACGCGTCGGCCCGATGCTCCCCATCGGAATTCCCAGCCTCTGACTCAGCGCGGCGTAGTCCGGCTTCGCCGATGCAGCCAGCGCCTTCAGGATCTCCTGGCACCGATGGCCCAGTTCAGCCAACGCTTCTCGGACGCGCTGCGCTTGCTCCAAATCAGTGAAGCGATCCGAGGGATCGGGGCCGGCATCGGCCGCTCCCTCGCTCTGGGCCTCGAACTTGGCAGAGTGCTTCTTCACACGCCACGCCTCGCGCTGCGCGGTCATCGACAGCCAGCCGGCGAGCGCCTTGGGCTCACGGATCGAGCTCAACCGCCGCACAAGCGTCGAGAAAACCGCCTGCGCCACGTCGTCGCACTGGTCTTCGCGCAGGCCGCATCGGCGCGCCACCGCATATACAAGCCCGGCGTACTGGTCCACCAACGCGGACCACGCGGACTGATCTCCTTTCAGACAGCGCTCAATCAGTGACTCCAGTTCTTCGCTCACTCTTGAGCGTATGCGGCGAATCGGCGCGATTTCTTTCACGTCATGTATCAGACGTGCGGCCTGTGTGCTCTGCATGGGAGAACCCATCGACCGCCTCACGTTGAGAAGGTCGCAAGGGTTCAAACGAACCACACCCACGGAGAATCGAGACCATGAACCGCAACACCCTCATCGTGACCGCCGCCGCCGCCCTGACCATGATCGCCGGCACCGCCTCGGGCCAGACCGTCCGCGCCACCCCGATCGGCTCGACGCTGAACCAGCTGGCCAACCCCGGCCTGCTCCAGCTCACCACCAACAACGCCCAGCAGCAGATCGAAGTCATCGTCGGGCCCCTGCCCGGTGACGTCACCGTCAGCGGCATCCCCAACCTCCCCAACGGCGGCGTCTACGCCGGCATCACCTCGATCCGCCTCACCACCGGCTCGGCCCAGGACTTCGTCGAGTTCCGCTTCACCTCCGACGTCACGCCCGACGTGTTCGTCGACACCCGCGGCGGCAACTCCGACATCAAGTTCACCTACGAAGTCCCCACCAGCCTCGCCGAGATGAACACCAACGTCATGGTCGCCGGCTCGACCGGCAACGACGTCGTCACCTTCAACGTCGAGTCCCGCGTCGCCTCGTTCGTCAGCAACTGGGCCGTCAACCAGGGCGCCGGCAACAACGAGACCATCGTCAGCTTCAACTCGCCCGAGATCACCGACACCCTCTCGATGTCGCTCGCCCAGACCAGCGGCAACGGCGCCGACAAGCTCGAAATCGGCATCGTCTCCGGCGCCGCCACCCTCAGCACCAACATCTCCGGCACCCTCGGCGGCAACACCGACACCGCCAACCTCTTCATCAGCAGCCTGGTCCCCACCACCGGCTCGTCGCTCTACAACTTCTCGCTCGGAACCGGCAACGACTCGTTCTCGTCCGAGATCATCGCCCCTGACTCGACCTTCAACGTCGCCGGACAGGTCTCCGGCAGCGACGGCTTCGACACCCTCGTCTACAAGCAGGAAGCCAACGGCGACACCAACCTCACCCTCGACGGCGGCAACGGCAACGACCTCACCGACATGTTCTTCAAGGGCCTCGTCACCGGCGCTCCCAAGCAGCTCGGCGGCGCCGGCAACGACGAACTCAAGATGTTCGTCGACGGCCCCATCCTCTGCTTCCCCATCCTCGACGGCGGAGCGGGCATCGACAAGGCCTCCGGCTTCGGCACCTTCATCAGCGTCGAGCAGATCAACTGATGCGACAGGCCCCCGATGATCCTCACCACACCGGCGGGGATCAACAGGCCACGTCCGTCAGAAGGTCCCTGAAGGTCGGCGGTCCCTTTTCCCTCCCCTTCGGCTGACCTTCAGGGACCACTCAAGTCCTCTCTCCCTTCGGTACAAGGGCCGACGGTGCAAACCGTCGGCCCTCTTTCATTTCTCGTGCGATGCACCCGGCCCGTCCGCCGAAAACCGCCGCGACGACACCAGGGCCCTCGGACCCGCTCAACCCCCCGGCCACCGCCCGCGCGAGCCCGCACTCCGCAGACCCCTTTCCCCACCTCCCGCTCGGCGATAGACTTCCCACCGGTGAACTTCCCCGCCGACAAGGTGGATTCTTTCCGTCGAGCCCTCAAGGGCCGCACGGTGTGCGTGACCGGCGGGGCCGGGTTCATCGGCGGGCACCTCGCCTCGACGCTGCTCGAACTCGGTGCCGAAGTACAGATCATCGACGATCTCTCGAACGCCGACGCGGGCCTGCCCGCGTCGCTCGTCGATCGTCACCCCGGGCGGTGCCGCTTCGTGTTCGGTTCGATCCTTGATCCACGTGCGCTCTCGGAAGCGGTGATGGGGGCCGAGATTGTCTTCCATCTCGCCGCCATGGGCAGCGTGCCGCGCTCGATCGCCGAGCCTGAGCGGAGCATGGCCGTCAATCTCACCGGCACGCTGCGCGTCGCTCAGGCGTGCCGCGAGGCCGGCGTACGGCGCTGGGTCTATTCCGCCAGCAGCAGCGCCTACGGCGACGACCCCTCGGGCGGCGCGACCGGGGGGCGGGGCCCTTGCGTCGAGACAATGTCGCCGCGCCCCATGTCGCCCTACGCCGTCAGCAAACTCGGCGGCGAGTACATCATCCGAACCTGGGCGGTGTGCTACGCGCTGCCGGGGATGTCGCTCCGCTACTTCAACATCTTCGGCCCGCGCCAGCCCTCTGACAGCCCCTACTCCGCCGTCATCGCACGCTTCATCCGCAAGCTCAGCGAGGGCCAGCGCCCGGTGGTCTACGGCGACGGCTTACAGACGCGCGACTTCACCCCGGTCGACAACGCCGTCTACGCGAATCTGCTGGCGGCGACCGGCACCCGCGAGCCGCGCGGCGAAGTCGTCAACATCGGCCTGGGCCGCCGCACCACCGTCCTCGAGCTTATCAGCCACCTCTCACGCCTGACGGGCCGCGGCGACGCCACCCCGGCGTTCGAGCCCGAACGCACCGGCGACATCCCCCACTCCCAGGCCGACATCACCCGAGCCCGCGAGCTGCTGGGCTACGAGCCCGTCCGCACCTTTGAGGAGGGGCTGCAGGCCACCGTCGATTGGTTCACCCGTGCGCCGAGTCAAGTGGAAAGCACGAACACCGGGGCCCGCGCGGCACGGGTGTGAGCGCGCCCGAGGCAGGACGGAGCGCCGTCGTCCCGCCGTTCTAAGCGATCCGCACCATCACCACCGTCTCGCGCTCGACGCTCAGCCGCACGCCCGCCGGCCACTCGAATCGCTTGGGCTCACCCGAGCGCGAGCGAATCGCCCGCGCCGCCGCGTCGAGCGAGCGTGCGGGCAGCGCATCCAGCGCCTCGCGCCGAGTCAGCCGCGCGAAAGCAAGCCGAAGCGCCTGAGCGAGCACCACCGCCGACGCCTCGCGCAGCGCGGCCCGCTCCCACGAGAAGCCCGCGGAACCATCGCGCCGCGGACTCGGCACCGCCGAACGCCGCAGAACTCGGCGTGCCTCCCGCTGCAAGAGCTCGTGCGCCGAAGCCACGGTCGCCGCCGCGCCCGTCGAGCGGCCCGAGGCCCCCGGCCGCAGCTCTTCCAGGATCGGGATCACACGCCGCCGCAGCGCGCTCCGCATCCGCGACTCGTCCGCGTTGGTCGCATCCTCACACCAGCCCACCTCCGCGAATCGGCAGACCGCGCACGCCTGCTCGTGCGTCACCCCGAGCATGGGACGGATCAGCGTGACATCGTGCCCGGGCCGCTCACCCGGCGCGAGTCGGCGCGAAGACGCCAAGCCGCGCAGCCCGCCGGTGCCGCTGCCGCGAATCAGGGCCATGAGAACGCTTTCAAGCTGGTCCCCGCCGTGGTGACCGGTGGCCACAAATCCGCAATCGTGTTGACGTGCCATCCGCAGCAGCGCCGCGTAACGCCGCCGACGCGCGGCACCCTCCGCGTTCCGCGTTCCGACGCTCTCCGCCGGTTCATCCGCCAGGTCGGCCTCGACAAACGGCACATCAAGCCGCGTCGCCAGCTTCCGCACCGCATCGCGGTCTGACAGCGACGCCGCGCGCGGACGCATCGTGTGGACCACATGGGCAATGACCATCGGGCACCGCGCGGCGTGCAGCGCCAGCGCCAGCCCCGTTGAATCCGCGCCGCCCGAGCACGCCACCAGCGTGCGCCTCGATTCGGGCGCGGCATCGGCGGTGAGCCTTCGCCACGCGCCGATCACAGAACGAGAGAAGGGAAGTCGGCGCAGCGCCGAGAGATCGCGTCCGGTGTGTTCATCCACGCCGACAACCTCTCGCTTCGCCTCGCTCAACCTCGAAGAACGTCGTGGTTCTTGCGGGAGATGCATAGTCTCAGTCTATCGGCGTCCGGAGCGCGTTGTCCGCGCGATTGGGGCGCTTCTGCGCGAATTCCCCACGAGAGTGTGCCGCCGCGCCGCACCGCTCCATCGGCTCACGCCGACCCCGCGAGGTGCTGAAAATGACCGCCGGCGCGACCGCCTCGGGCCGACCGAAACTTCACGCGGGCCCGCCGCCACGCCCGATCTGTTGATCCACCACGCGGGGACCGCGTGCCGAGTGTGGCCTCCCCTCCGGAGGGGTATCGCAGGAGTGCGAAGACGCAATGGAGTTGCACGGACCGCCCGAACTCGCACCACCCGACACCGACGCTGCCGTCGAACCGGAAGTGGTCAGCCCTGCTGGACTTGCGCCTCAGGGATCGAATCCGCCCGAGGCCCCGGCACTGCAAGTTCAAACAGCTCAGTCGCTGCCTGCGGAACCGACCGACGGTGCGCCGGCCCACGAACTTGTGCCGCTGCCCGTACCACCCCCGCGTGGCCTGAGCAACCTCGACGCCGGCACGATCGTCGCCGGTGTCGTCGTCGTGCTGGGCCTGATCGTCGCGGCGTGGCTCCGCCAGGGAGGATTCAGGACAGCGAACAGCAAAAATCGGGCAGCGACGCTCCTTCCATCCGGCGACACCGACGCCACCATTTCCACCCGATCGGGTGCGTCATTCGCCGCCGACCACACCAAGCAGATCGAGACGCTCGCACAGCTCGTACGCGAAGCCGACGCCCGCATCCGCGAACTGCGGACGCTGAAGGCCGAACTCCGCTCCCTCGGCGTCACCCCAGCACAACGCGAGCAGCACACAAACGATCGCCAGCCCGTCGAGCCCGCCAACGAGTTCGATTCTTCGCCGATTTCCCCGCGCGAAACCCCAGCGTCGCCCGACGCTCTCGCCCCCGCCGACCCGCTGGCCCACCGCATCGTCGAGCTCGCCCGCGCCGGCAAGACCCCCGTCGAGATCGCGGGCGAACTCCATGAGCACACCGGCAAGATCGAACTCATCCTCGCGCTCGAGCGAGTGCGGCCAACCCGCCAAGCGTGACGAATCAGACAGTCACACGCGGCGAAAACAGTCAACACCCGAGCTCTCCGCATGTCCGCGGTGAATCCAGCTGTCGAGTTCCCCCACTACACTCGACCCATGGTGAGGCTCTCCAAGATCTACACGAAGTTCGGCGACGAAGGCCGGACCATGCTCGGCGACGGAAACACCGTCCCGAAAGACGACCCGCGCGTCGAGGCCTACGGCACGGTTGACGAGGCCAACGCGGCAGTGGGCGTGGTGGTGGCGCTGATCACCGAGCGTCTGGCCCTGACGCCGGCGGCTGGCCCCCCGCTGCACCCGCCGGGCTCGCTGCCGCTGCTCCAGACGATCCACGCCGAGCTCGTGCGCATCCAGAACGACCTGTTCGATGTCGGCGCGGACCTGTGCGTGCCCATCGAGCCCAACGAGGATTCGTCGAAAAAACTCCGCGTCACCCACGCCCAGACGCAGCGCCTCGAGCACGCCATCGACCGGTACAACGAGCCGCTTTCGCCGCTCAACTCGTTCGTCCTCCCAGGCGGCGGGCTCATCGCTGCCCACCTGCACCTGGCCCGCACGGTGACACGGCGCGCCGAGCGCCTCACGGCGGCGCTGCTGCAAGCCGAGGCCGCCCGCACCAGCAAGGAAGCGATGGTCTATCTCAATCGCCTCAGCGACCTCTTGTTTGTGCTGGCCCGCGCGGTGAACCATGATCCCGGCAGCGCCGGCCCCGAGGGCCGTGGTGGCGGCGATGTGCTGTGGAAACCGGGACAGAACCGGTGACGGAAACGCCCCGCCGTTGGGCGGGGCGCTCGTGTTTTCTTGATCCGACTCTTCCCAGAGCCTCAGAGTTGGCTTCGTTGTGGCGGCACGATTGATGAGCGTTTAGCTACCGCCGCAACCGCCGCCACAGCCCCCGCCGCCGCCGTCGCTTCCGCCTCCACCACCACCGCCGTCACCGCCTGAGCCGCCGTCCGCGCCGGTCGCGCCGTCGCCGCCGGGACCATTCGCATCCGCGGGAGCGTCTTGGCTGGGGTTTCCCTTGCCGCCGCCGCCAGTGCTGGGGGACGAGCCCCACCACCAGCCCAGTGAGCCGTCGGTCGTGGATGAGCATCCGGCGCCTGCGCCGCCACCGTCCTGTTGGCGTCGGCGTTGTTCAAGTTCGGCTTCCGTGCCCGCGTTCGCACCCGCCCGGCCCAGCACCATCATCGACAGCAGCAGCACGCTCGCGAGCGCCACCACGCCAACCACCACCCAGGCGGTCGTGCTCACAGCACCGAGGTTCGCACCAAGGTTCGCGCCCAAGTTCGCGTTCACAGCGCATCCCGCGCTCACCGCGGCGAGGCCGAACAATCCGCCCAACGCCGCGGCGAACCTCGTGAGACGCCGGGTGCGAGGCACCGCTTCGGAAGTTGCGGCCTCATCATGCCCGGCGTGCTCGGGACGCTGCGTCCGCGAGGACTTCGCGCCCGGCCGGGGCCAGATGTCGCTCGGCGCCGGCTCGCCGAAGAGCTGCTCGTAAGTGTCGAGTGTGTCCTGGTACCACCCTCGGAACGTCTCACCCTGACCTTCCCGCCCGGTGTCCGGGTCGTGGTGCAGCGGCCGGCCGATCACGCCGGCACACAAGCCGTCCCAGTAGTTCCGCGTGAACATCAGATGCGTGTGCCATGCCTCATCCACGTCCGGCGGCGGCGAGACCGGCTTCCCTCCGACAGCGGCGATGATCAGAAACCGCCGGTATTCCTCGGCCACGCGCAGAGCGTGCAGCGCCGGCCAGTGGTTCTCACGCATCAGGCGCTGAACGAAGGCGAGCGGGCGTTGCGGGTCGCCGATGACGAACCGGCGGATCGCGTCGGACATCATCTGACGATTCGTGTCGATGCTCATGGGACTTCTCCTTCTGGGCGGCGTGCTTGAACAGGCACGCCGCCGGGGGTGAGGAAAGAGGCGTCGAACGCGAGCGATCCAGACCATCGAACCCACGAGAAACAGCGAGGCACCGGCGAGATGGGCCGACCCCGGAAATCCGGCCCACCCAGTGCACTTCTGCTCGGGGATTGACGTGGACTGAAACGCCGGCCTGTGCCGACGCCGTCAGAACGGACCACGATCCCGCGCGGCAACGCGCCGCGATGCCGACCGTGGTCCGGGTGTTCATCGAGTCATTGGTTGTTGTTCGGAGGGGCGTGTTCCTGGCCCGGCCTGGTTCCGGGTGCCCTGCGACCGACTGGCCGTTGGGGGTCACGCTCATCTGTGAGAAGGATGCGGTCGAAACTGGGGTGTGTCCAACACCGGGGCCACTGATTCACCGAGTCTTCACTGGGCGTGCGGTGCGTTTGTGCCTGTTTTTTCCGCGTGGAACCGGTGGAACCGAAGGAACGCGAGGAACGCCGATCGCGGAAGGGAAAGGAGGTCCAAGGGGATGGACGGGAAGTTCGCCCGCCCGGGGTTTCGCTGCCGCGACCGCCGTCGGGCCCCACGAGCGTTCACCGCTATGATGCGTCGTTCACGGCCCGCCGCCGCCGGTTCTCCGGCCCCCGGCCCGGCCACCCCCAGGGTGTAGCTCAGTTTGGTAGAGCGCGGGGTTTGGGTCCTCGAGGCCGCTGGTTCAAATCCAGTCACCCTGATTTTCGTGTTTCGCACTCGCGGCGTGGAGAGCTGGCCATGGGATTGTGCCTGCATGTGTTCTCGGATGACTTCGACGACGAGAACGACCCCGAAGAGATCGCCGAATGCGACATCGGCCCCTACAGCGACTTCGGCTGCTTCCGAAACACGATCGCGGCACACCTTGATGCCCGCCGATACCCGACCTTGATGGAGCACTCGGACTGCGAGGGCGAATGGACCCTTGCGTCGATTCCCACGCTGGAGCGCGAACTCCGCGAGATCGGCGAGCGGTTCAAGAAACTGCCTGCGAAACTGCCCGAGGGTGCCTTTGAGCACACCGCCGAGGATCGCGTTGGCGCTCGATCGCTCTACGAGTGCTTCCACAGCGTCAACGGCGAGAACCTGTTCGAGGCGATTCTCGAACTGTGTGCCGTCGCGAAGGAGCACCGACGACCGATCACGTTCATGTAGGCGTGGCGCACGCGTGCGCCGCCGGGTCCGGTGGCGCGGCTGTTGCAGGAGGTCGGGCTGTCCGCCTCGCTCCGCCGCGGTATTCACTCCGGCAGAGTCAATAGACCACCGCTCGCGCCGCGGCCTTGCGTCAATCATCCGATCCGGGGATCGTGAACTTCCGCCCCGCCTTGAGCAGCCGCTCACCTTCGTCAGCGGTCATCGAGCCCTCGGCGACGTACGCCGCGACTTCGCGCCGCGTGCGTTCGCGCTGCGACGTCTTGACCATCCCTGAGATGAGCGAGAACAGAATCGCGAAAAACCCCAGCACCAGACCGCCGCTGACCGCGATGATCTTGACGATGTCGTCAGGGGAGGGATCGGACATGCTGGCGAGCATCAAAGCGTCCATGGCGTTCCTCGTTCAGTTTCGGCGGGCGAGTCCCAGATCGGTACACATGCTACGGCTTCAAAGGCAGTTCCACCGCGGATTTCGCGGAGTGAAGACAGAGAAGGAAGGGAGGCACGAAGGAACGGCGTGGGAAAGTCAGCCAGGTGTCAGGACGAAAGGCTTGGCTTTGTGCTGGCGCACCGCGCATCGCGCACGGCGCACCGCGACGACCTCACCACTCACAGCCCGATCCATCCTCTTTCTTCTTCCCCGCCTTGAGGATCCGCTCCGCCTCGTCTGCGGTCATCGAGCCCTCGGCGACGTACGCCGCCAGTTCACGACGCGTCTGCTCGCGCGCCTTGCTCTTGGTCGAAGAGCTGGCGGCGCTGGCGATGATGCCGATGATCGGCACCGACACGAGCACCGCCATCAGCAGCAGCACAAACGTGTGGTTCGCGGAGAGTTCGAGAGCGAGGGTAAGTGGCATGGTCGGTTCTCCGATGCCCCGCGGAGGCGGAACGATCAAGGGGAGCGAACGGTCAGGAACATGAATCGTGGGTGGACTTGCCGGCCTTCATCAGACGCTCGCCCTGCTCGGCCGACAGCGAGCCCTCGGCGATGTACGCCGCGATCTCGCGCCGCGTCTTCTCGCGGGCGGTGTACTTCACCATGTTTTTCAGCGCGCTGAACAGGCTGCCGAAGACCACCATGGCGGTGATCATCGTCATCACCCAATATTCAGCCGCGGCCCTCGCGAGGATCTCGAAAGTGGCGTCCATGGTCGTGTGGCCCTCAGGCAGGTGAGTCGACAGCATCCCCAACATCCCGGACAGCCAACACCCAATCGTAGGGAATTGATCCCCGCGAGTTTCACGACACCCCGTCAGGCGACCAAGTCGATCAGCCGCGCCACCGGGTTCGGCACCGATCGCACGATGAGAACGGCCCCCGGCCCAAGCGTCCCCAGCCGAGGCGCGGGCTTGCCGGCTTCACGCGAGCGATCGAGCAGCGCCGGGGCGGACTCACTCGGCCCAATCGGCGACATGTGGCCCAGCGCCTTGGAGGCGGCTGAACGACATGAAATCCAGCAAGGTTCGGCTTCAGATCGGGTAGTGCCGCGGCACCGCTCTTCATACCGCGCTAAATCCAAGCGAAACCGACCGGGCTCCTCGCGGTTTGCCCGGCGCAGCCAGTCGGCGTAATCCACCGCAAGCCGCGACGTCTCATCCCGTGACGAACGGGACTCCTCCAGCGCGTCGGCGCGCTGCTGCGCCGACGCCCACGAGATCGTGGTGATCGGCCCGGGCAAGCCCTTCAGCCCCGGCGGCCCGTGGAGACCGAGGTGGCGGGCCGGCTCCCTCACCGGCCCGCCCGTTGGAAACCAGTTCGGTGCGACCGCGCCGCCGCCCATGTGGGCAGGCCACCGGCCCCCGATCTGGCTCTCGATCCTCACACTCGCACTGGTGCCAAGTGTGTGCCACAGCCGGAATTCTCGGGAGCGCCGATAAGAACGAGCCTGCGTTTGCGCCACTCGCGTTGTTGAACTCGTCGCCCCTCGCACCTGTGGCGTGCGGGCAACACCCGTTGACGCGCCGCGACGTCATCGCCGCGAAAGCGGACTCGCCCGCGCGACGATTCGCGCATCCTTCATCCCCGAAGAAACCGCCAAGCAAGCGCCATCTTCAATGGACAATCTTCGCCATGCATCGGCCGGAAGAAGACCCTAGATCTGCCCCGCCAGCAGCCGCTCAGCAAGGTCCGCCGCCGCGGCGTCTTCTTGGGCCTGCGCGTCGCCCTGGCTCTTGCCCATCGCCTCGACGCGGGCCCGCACATCCCCGATGTAGGCCAGCTTTACCCCGAAGTTCTCCCCGACCTTCACGGCGTTGCCCGTCGCGATCGGGCGGTTGTTCACCACCAACGTCAGCTCTTCCTCCGCCTTCTTCGGCAGTTCGATGATGCTCCCCGGCTGGAGCGCAACGACCTCCTGCACGGTCATCTGCCGATCGCCCAGCAGGCAGATCACCGGCAACTCAAGACGCAGAATGCGCGCGGTATCACCAGGCATGAGCAGAGGGTCCTTCCGACTCGAATATCGGCTTGCAGCCCCCTCAAGAATGAACGGCTCAGCCCCCACGCCACCTCTCCGGCCCTCCCCCCTCCGCACCTCCGCACCTTCCCCCCACCCCCCTCCACTACAGTCCGCTCATGCCCGCCGACGCACCCATGCCCCCCCACCCCACTATCGCCACCTTCACCCTCGGGCCCTTCGCGACCAACTGCTATGTCGTCTCGTTCCCCGGCTCCAACTCGTGCTGGATCGTCGACGCCTCTTTCGGCCCCGAGCCGATCACCGACCATATCCGTGAGAACGCCCTCACCCCGGAACTGCTGATCCTCACCCACGCCCACGCCGACCACATCGCCGGCGTCGAGGACCTCCGCGAGGCCTTCTCCGGCCTGCCGGTCGCCCTCCACCGCGCCGAGGCCGAGTTTCTCGCGAATCCCGTTCTCAACCTCTCCGCCGGGTTCCCGCCCTCGATCCGCTGCGGCCCTGCCGAGCGCTTGCTCGACGGCAATGAGACCCTCACCCTCGCCAGCGAGCCGTTCCGAATCCTGCACACCCCCGGCCACTCTCCCGGCGGCATCACCATCGCCCACGACCCCTCCGGCACCGCTCTCGTTGGCGACACCCTTTTCCACGACTCCGTCGGCCGCTCCGATTTCCCCACCTCGAACCCCGCCGACCTGATCCGCTCGATCCGCACCGTGCTCTACAAACTGCCCCCCGAAACCACCATCTACCCAGGCCACGGACCCCGCACCACCATCGCCCGCGAAATGCAGCGGAACCCCTTCGTGCCCGCCACCGGCCCGACGGCGTTTGAGTGACGGGCGCGACGCTGGCGACTTCCGGATATGCGGTGTGTGCGCTCGCTCGCCATGCACCCGTGCATCCGAGCCAGCCACCCGCCGCCTGCCTGCCGAATTGGCAGCCACGAAGGTGCTGATGCTCTGCGCGGCGGTCTGTAAGGAGAGGGCCAATCCAATTTGTGTGTCTCCTTTGTGGCATCCGCCGTCAGCTACTCTCATATGAGTGGCACGGGTATTGCTGTTCAAATGACACGCTGCATGAGGTGTGCGGCCTCATGGAGGGGTCTTCGATGAGCGAATCAGCCGAGTTGCAGAACACGACAGGTGTTCCATCTCCCTTGCCCGAAGTTAAACTCGATCAGGCTGCCGTGGCCGCGGCGCGAGCGAACGTGGAATCGTTGCTTGTTGCCATTCAAGCCGATGCTCAAGGTGTGACGGCAGCTAGGGAGACCGTCGTCAGAGACAAAGGCGAGATAGACGGGCTTCTCAACGGCGCTCGGGATGCGGCTCAGTCGCTGGGTCAACAAGTAGAGGCAGCACGCTCGTCCGCTGCCGAACTCACGACACTCTCCAGCAACATCCAAGCCGCACATGTGCAGTCCGCTGAGTTCGCGAAGCAGGCTGCGGCAGCAATCGAGGGTGCAAAACAGCTCTCATCCTCTGCCTCGGGTCTGATCGGGCAGCTGGAGACGATCCGCGATGAGGCGGTGAAGACTCAGGCGACGATTGCCGAGAAGAACAAATACATTGAGGACGGGTTGCTGCATGTCGCGAAGGTTCGTCGCGACATGGACGCCGCCTTGGAGCAGTCGACTAAATCCTCTGATGCTGCAGAGCGTCATCATCAAGCGAGCAAGACCACGGCCCAGTCGATTGTCTCTCTTCAGTTGAGCTCTCAAGCCTCGAGGGAGAAGGCAGAGAGCGACGCCGCCTCAATTGCGACCGTTCGGAGCGACATTGAAGCGCACGCTGTTGTGACAAAGAAACTAGCCGACGCCGCCGAAGCCACCGAGGCAAGAGTGGCGGAGTACCAGTCGCAGCTGAACTCGCTGATCGAGCAATCACATCTTCAGCAGAAGCAGATTCATGACCTTCTTGGCGGAGCGACGGATGCCGGGCTAGCGTCGGCATTCAGCCAACGGAGCAAGAAGTTCAAGACGCCGGAGTGGATGTGGCAAGTCACGTTTGTGCTCTCGCTATTGGGGCTTGTCGGCTTGGCCGCGTGGCAAGCATTTTCATATCAGCAGCTCGACCAACTCCCGGACTGGCAGCAAGTCGCAAGAATGCTAGCGATCAAGTTGCCTTTTGCGGCACCTCTAGTATGGCTTGCGATCCACTCCGCGAGACAGGCAGCACTCGCGAAGCAGATGGAAGAGGAGTACGCGTACAAGGCAACGATCTCGATGTCGTTCGACGGCTACCGTCGCCAGATGGCGGAGGTCGGCAAGGACTTGGCCCCGGATTCGCCATTGGCCACACTATGCAACAACACGTTGCGCGAGATCGCAGCGTCGCCGAGTCGAGTCTACAACAGGCAGAGAATCGACCCGAACATTGCGACTTCTTTGGGCGAAGTCTTGAAGCCTTCGCTGGAATCGGGGTTCAAGACGCTCGCTGACAAGTTGCCCTAGCTGAAGCCGTAAAGGCTCGCTGTTTGCAAGGGCACACAGCAAGGGAGTGTGGACATTCAGC
Source organism: Phycisphaerales bacterium (assembly GCA_046154665.1). Classification (GTDB taxonomy): domain Bacteria; phylum Planctomycetota; class Phycisphaerae; order Phycisphaerales; family UBA1924; genus JAFLCM01. Next base: position 83,692 of record JBJXFG010000101.1, read on the forward strand.
CGTTGTTTGTGGTCCTTGATCCGCCCTTTGCTCCACGGGCTTCTCGATTACTGAATGCCCGTTCCGAGTGACCGATCTGGGCGATTCTGTGTTCACCACGAGCACGAGTAGTCGGGATACCCTTCCGGTAGCTTCCCTCGGAACACGCTCATGCGGACGTGAGCATGCCACCCGTGCCGTCTGCGTTCCACACCCCCCAATGCCCCCCACCACAACCACCGCCCCCGCCAACCCTCCGCGCCTCTACGACGGCGACGGCGACCGCCTCATGGTCGCCTCCGCTTTCGCCGACCGCGTCACCCTTCTCCCCGAGGCCCCCACCACCATCGACAAGGGCGGGCGCATCCGCATCCTCTGGGGGCAACAGATGCTCCCCGATCTCCTCGCTGGTCGCTACCGCGCCGTCATCTGCGGCGTCAACACCGAGGACAACTCCCACGGCGTCATCGCCCAGCTCGTCGACCTCGTTGAATCCTCGCAGTGGACCGCCCGCGGCGTCACCAGCTACGCCAAGATGTTCAGCGAGAGCGTGCAGATCCACGCCGCCGAGGACAAGGAGCCGTACGTCCTGAAGTTCGATCTCGACAGCATCCTGATCCTGGCGATGCTGAGGCCCAAGGGGCGCGACTGGTTCACGCTCGACGACATGTCGCGCGGCTTCAAGACGATCACGCGGATGCTGGCTGGCCGCAAGGAGCGCTTGCCCGTGGCGACGGTCAGCTTCCTCGGCGCCCGCTCGAACCGGCTGTACGAAGACGTCAGCGCCAAGCGCCCGCCAAGCTTCGAGACGGTTCTCCGCACGATGTACGAATCAGGCTTCCGAGGCGACGTCTACCCCGCGCCGCAGATGTGGAACATCGGCTCCATCGGCGTGTTCCCCAGCTACCCCTTCCCCGAAGGCCTCAAGACCATGCGTGAGGGCGGGCACTGAGCACCCGACCGCGAGAGGATTCGCCGCGGTGACGCGGAGGGCGCGGAGGAAGGCGAGGGCGTGGGAGTTGGGGGAAAGGCGCGACGGTGTGGCGAGCACCGAAAGCTTCACCACCCCCGTTCCCCAAGACCATACACCCTACAAACTACACCCCATCCCCGATCCACCAAGACCCCAAACGTTCACGGACGCGCGCCTTGATACCCGCGCCTCCGCAGTGAAAACGAACCAACCGCCGCGCCAGCGGCAAACATCCTGGTGAGGTGGCCGAGCGGCTGATGGCGCCGGTCTTGAAAACCGGTTTGGGCGAATAGTCCAACGGGGGTTCGAATCCCCCCCTCACCGTTGCTCACACCCCGGTCCAACGATCCACTCGGATGATTCGCAATCCGGCGGGGACCTTTAAGTCGACTCGTCTCTCTCCCGCGCGGCGTCGCTCGATTATCGAACCCGATTCAGACCGAGCGCTTCGAGCTGGCACCCGCCAAAAAAAGCAAAAACGGCCCACATCAAAGGGGCCGTTTCGCAAGCGAGGCGGACGGGACTCGAACCCGCAACCACCGGATCGACAGTCCGGTACTCTAACCAATTGAGCTACCGCCCCAACACGTGGGATCCCCGCACGGAGCCAGCGCCGTTCTCGGCGTCGAATCCGTTTGGGGGGAGGGGAGTGTAGCCGGGGGTCTTCTTCTGTCAAGCGCCGCCCGCCGAGGCCGGTTTCTCGCGGCGGTTTCAGCCGTTTCCCAGCCGCCGCTCGCGCCGTGTGCGGGCCAAACGCATGGACGACGAGACTCTTCCACTGATCGGGCTTGCGATCCGTGCGTCGACCCGGCGAGCCGAGCGAACCATCGAGTCCTGGCACCGTCGGCACTGACTCGAAGACGGGCCGGTGGCACATCTGATTGATCTTGCGTTCGCTCCGCCGCCGTGTGGCACCCCTGCGCTGTCGGGTCTATACTCCCCTCCACAACAGGCCCTTTTGGGCCGCTGGTACGGGCGATTGGCGCAGTTGGCTAGCGCGCATCCTTGACATGGATGAGGTCACTGGTTCGAGTCCAGTATCGCTCACTTTTTCGCGGGCAAGACGTGGGGTACTGAGCGAGCGCGGGCGTGCCCTGCAGCCCTCGCGGAGCCCGCCGGGGGGTCGGCGAAGTGACGGACGATTTTCCAGAGAGGCCTGCACGCGGAAGCTGACCGGCCTCCGCGCCGTTGGTTTGAGCGACGACATTGTTCGTCCGCCGGCCCTCGCTCACGCTTCGGGTTCATCTCGGCACCCCGAACCCGCGCCTCTCACCGACGACGCCGCAGCGCCATCAGCCCGCCCAGCGCCACCACCGCGCCCACGCCCGGCGTGGGAACCTGCAAGAAGTTCGCGTACGCCTGGGCCCCGACCAACGCGCCCGAGACCAGGCCCGCGGTGTTGTCGAACTGCCAGTGGATGCCGCCGTAAATCCGGCTCTGCCCCGCTTCCGCCGCCGCGCCGGTGAAGCTGTTGAAGCTCCGCGTCACGTCGGTGAGCCCGAGCGAAGCATCGGTGACGGTGAGCGAGAAGTTGGTCGCGTCGCCGAACATCGCCGCCAGCACCGCCGCGCTCGCCGACGAGAACGTGCTGTGCCCGGAGGTGTACGCCTGGAACTGCGGCGTCGTCAGCAGCGGGGTCCAGCTCGGGTCCTCCATCGCGCGGATCCCCGTTACCGGGCGGAAATAGTCGTAGTGGAACTTCATGTCCCAAGAGGTGATGGCCGCGTCGGCGGTGGCCATGTTCAGCACCGCGAACAGCCTGAGGTTGTCGTCGAAGCTCGTCGAGTTCTGCCCCGACACCACCTGCGCGATGTTGTTCCACATCCCCGGGGGCGTGACCGTTCCGCCGCCGGCGGCCCAGAACTTGGCGATCTCGGTCTGGTCCGCCGTGCGCGTGGCGCTGGTGGCGCTGCCGAGTTCCTTCACTTCGTTGTACGCCGCGACGAACTCGGACGATCCGGGCAACGCCGGTGCGCCCTGGCGGAACTGCGACGGGCCGCTCATCGTCCAGGGTTGCACGAGACAGAACTGATTGAACAGCGGCGTCGCCGAACCGCCGGTGGGCTTCCAGCTTGTCGGCTGGTTGCCCGGAGTCCACGGCGTCGGGGCGCTCGAACCATCGTTGGCCCGGTGGGCCAGGAAGTTCGAGGCGACCGTCGAGCCCAGGGCCACGCCGTCATCGCGTGACTGGCCCGGTGCGATCGATGAAAGGTGTGTAGCGAGCTTCGCGTCGAACGTCGCCGCCTGCGAGGGGTACAACGTCGCCAGCACGTTGCGGGCGGCCTGCGCCACCGCGGCCTCACGCGATGCACCCGTCGGCGCGACGGGGATCGGCAGGTACGACTGACGCGTCTTGGTCACCGCGTTGTTCGCGTCGTACATCGCCGTGTGCATCAGCGCCAGCGCCCGCGACGCGAAGGGCGGCGGCGTCGAGCCCGACTTGATCGCGTTCAGCGCCGTCGTGTTCCATTCGGTCACGATGTCACCGTGGGCCGATCCGGCCCCGGCGAGCGAGACAACCACGGCGATCAAACCAGCATCCGCAGTGCGACGAGCGTTCATGTCTGACTCCTTGTGAACGACAGAAAGGGCGCCCCCGCGCTGTGCCACGTCGGAAGCGAAACCGGCTCGAAGCGCCGGCGTTGAAGCATGACACAACGCCGACGGTCGTCAACTCTTGCCGAGGGAAAAAGCCCGATTCTGGCCAGCCATCCCGCTACAGGCGATACCCGCGTCAGGGCTGGCATCTCGGGGCGGGATTGGTTAGGGTGGTCACGACGGCCCTACCGGACCGTCCTTGCTTTATGGACTCGATCTGGCTCATCATCGGTTCGCTGGCCGCGTTCGCGATCGCGTACCGCCTCTACGGCGCCTTTCTCGCCGCGAAGGTCGCCGCGCTCGACGACGCACGCGCCACACCCGCGAACCGCCTCAACGACGGCGTCGACTACCACCCCACCAACCAGTGGGTGCTCTTCGGGCACCACTTCGCAGCCATCGCCGGACCCGGGCCGCTGATCGGCCCCGTGATGGCGGCCCAGTGGGGCTATCTCCCCGGGTTTGTTTGGATCCTCATCGGCGCGTGCCTCGCCGGTGCGGTGCATGACTTCGTCATCCTCTGGGCCAGCGTGCGCGAGGACGGCCTGAGCCTGCCGCAGATCGCGCGGCGCACGATGGGCCCGACGGCGGGGCTGATCACCAGCATCGCAACCTTGTTCATCATCGTGTGCTCGCTCGCCAGTGTCGCGTCGGTGGTGGTGCATGCACTGGCCGACAGCGCGTGGGGCATGTTCACCATCATTCTCACCATCCCCGCCGCGCTCATCACAGGCCTGTGGATGTACCGCATCCGCCCCGGAAAGGTCGTCGAGGCCTCGGCCATCGGCGTCGTCATCGTCCTGCTGGGCGTCGTGCTCGGACGCCCCTTCGCCGAGTCCTCGTGGGGACACACGCTGGTCTTCAGCGAGAAGACCCTCAGCCTGATGCTGCCGGCCTATGCGCTCATCGCCGGCATCCTCCCCGTGTGGGTCCTCATGTGCCCGCGCGACTATCTCAGCTCGTACATGAAGATCGGCGTTATGGCCGTCCTCGGAGCGGGCCTCATCATCGCCAACCCCGAACTCAAAATGCCCGCGACAACTCCGTTTGGCAACGGCGGCGGGCCCGTGGTCGCCGGCACCGTCTGGCCCTACGTCTGCATCACCATCATGTGCGGTGCCATCTCAGGCTTCCACGCCCTCATCGCCAGCGGCACCACGCCCAAGATGATCTCGAAAGAACGCCACATCCGCCCGGTGGGTTACGGCGCGATGGTCGTTGAGGGGTTCGTCGCCGTCACCGCGCTCGTCGCCGCCTGCGCCCTGCACCCCGGCGACTACTTCGCCATCAACGCCCCCGCCAACGAGACCACCCGCGCCATCATCGCCGCCCAGCAAGAAGCCGGCTGGGACCTCGCCCCCAAAGAACTCCGCGAACTCGAAGCCGAAGTCGGCGAAAGGCTGGAAAACCGCCCCGGCGGCGCCGTCACCCTCGCCGTCGGAATGGCCAAGGTCTTCGCCAGCCTCCCCGGCCTGCACGGCCTGATGAGCTACTGGTACCACTTCGTCATCATGTTCGAGGCCCTGTTCATCCTCACGCTGCTCGAAACCGGGACGCGCGTGGCGCGGTTTGTCGTTCAGGAGATGGGGGAGAAGGAAAGCAGGGATCAAGGCACGGAGGCACAGAGGCGCGAAGTGGCTGATGCCGGCGCTGCCGTGAAGCGTTCGGTCAGTTGGCCCGTGAATGTCGCGCTGAGCTTCCTCGTCTGCGGCGCGTGGGGCTACCTGCTCTACCGCGGCGACCTCAAAACCCTCTGGCTCATGCTGGGCATCGCCAATCAGTTGCTGGCCTGCATCGCACTCGCCGTCGGCACCACCTACCTGCTGCTCCGCGCGCAGAAGCGCCGCTACGCGCTCTGCACGGCGATCCCCATGGTCTTCGTCCTCTTCACCACGCTGTGGGCCAGCATCGGCAGCATCGGCCGCTGGTGGGACCGCATCGACGCCCCCGCCACGACCCCCGCCGAGGCGTTCTATCTCCGCCTCATCGTCGTGCTCGGCTGCGTGATGCTGGGGTTGACAGTGATCATCGCCGGCCTGGCCGTGCGCCGGTGGGTGCAGATTCTGCGGGGCCGCTGACGCGCGAGCTACCCTCCCCGCCGTGGTGCAACTGCTGCTCATCCTGTGCATCGGCACGCTCGTAGGCCACGACGCCGTACACATGCAATCCAGCGCCGCCGCAGAGCCCCACGCGTGGTCATGGCCGTCGTTTCTCGGCACCGTCGGCCCCATGGCCATGGCCTGCATCATCACCCACGCCTTCATTTTCTGGTGCGGACGCCGACTCGACGACACCGGCGTCGCCATCCACATCATCCGCGCCGAGCGCGCCGTCAACCTGCTCCGCCTCGCGCTCGCCGCCGCGTTCGTCTACGGCGTCACCTCCCTCGGCTGGTCCTCGTGCATCCGCGGCATCACCGGCGACCTCCCCGCCATCGACGAGCTGCTCTGCCTCACGCCCGTGCTGCTGGGGCTGTGTTCCGGCTGGGCGTCGTTCCACGCGATCGACCGGCGCCTCCGTGAAGCCGCGCTCATGGGCGTGCTGGATTCATCGGAACCGCTCACGCCGCTGCCCGGCGTCGTGCCCTACGTCCTCGATCAGTTCCGGCACCAGGTGCTCATCCTGCTGGTGCCGATGCTCGCCATCAGCGCGTGGAGCGAGGCCGTCACCCTCGGCGCCAACGCGATCGCCGCGGAAAGCCCTGAAATCGTGCGGCAAGCGTGGGCGAGCTGGGTCCTGTCGATCGCGCAGTTCGCCGGGGTGATCCTGGTGCTCGGCCTGATGCCGCTGGGTCTGCGTCATGTGTGGCGCACCTCGCCGCTGGGCGACGGCCCGCTGCATCGCCAGCTCAGCGCGCTGTGTCAGCGTCAGCGTGTGCGCTGCCGGGGCTTCCTCGTGTGGCACACGCACACCGGAATGATCAACGGCGCGCTGGTGGGCATCCTGCCGTGGGCGCGGTACATCCTGCTCACCGACGCGCTGCTGGAGCGCATGCCGCCCAACGAAGTCGAAGCGGTGATGGCCCACGAGGTCGGCCACGCGGCACGCCGACACATCCCGTGGATGGGCGCGGCGGTGATCGTCTCCAGCGCTATCGCCTACGCCGCTCTCACGGCGTTCGCACCGCAGGTGTTGCCCGCCTGGGCCTACGCCACGCTGGGCACCGGCGAACGCGTCGGCCCCGAGTTCCCGCTCGCGCTGATCGTCGGCCTGCTCATCTTTGGCTGGGTCAGCCGGAGGTTCGAGCGCCAGGCTGACGCCTTCGCCGCCCAGCACCTCAGCGGATGGTCCGCGCGCCGTCCCGGCTCCGAGCCAGCCCCCGCCATCGACCCGCACGCCTGCGAGGCCATGGCCGACGCCTTGCGCCGCGTCGCACGGCTCGCCCGCATCGACGCGCGGAAGTTCACCTTCCGCCACGGCAGCATCGCCTCACGCATCGACGCCGTCCGCGCCCTCGCGGGCCGCCCCGCCGATGGGTTGCCGATCGACCGCACCGTGCGCCGCATGAAGGCCGTGACCGCAATGGGCGTGGTGGTGACCATGGCGCTGGTGTTCTTCGAGTGAGCCCCCGAAAAACGACCCCCACGTCAGCGAGTGGGGCATTGCGTGCCGATGTTCCGCGCGTCATCGCGTACCCGTCGCTCACGCTCCGGGCTCGTTGTTCGGACGACCACCCTCGCCACTCAAGCCTTCACATCCCCGAGCACGACGATCAGCGCATGGATCATCCCCGGCACCGCGAACAGCAGGCACAGGACAATGTTGATCCACAGGTGCTTGGTCGCCCCGACCTTGAGAAACACCGCCACCGGCGGCAGCAGGATCGCCAACAGGACCATGAGAAGGGTCTTCATACCCGCCAGTGTCGCCGCGCGGGGCCGACGCCGTCAAACGCGCGCGTTTCTTGCCGAAGCGCTTTGCAAGCGGTGAAGCGCGGGCCGACGATTCCCATACCAGTCCAACTTTGCCGCGCCGCCCTAGCATCCGCCCAACTTTTTCCGTTCCCCCGACGCCCATCCCGGAGCCTTGCCCATGCCCCGCAACGAACTTCGCCGCCTCGTCCCCGCCGCCCTCGTCGTGCTCGCCGGCGTGGTTCTGGCCGGACCCCTGTCCGCCCCGGCGTGGGCCGAGCCCGCCGCGAAGAAGGTCGTCAAGACCGCCGACGACCTGCCGCGCCACACCTACAAGATCGACGGCAAGGCCAGCGCGTTCATCGACGACACCGCCAAGATGGGCGCGCTGATGACCCAGCTCCGCAAGGACCTCGAGTCCGCGCTCGCCGAGTATGACATCCAGGACCCCACCACGCTGCAAGGCTACCTCTCGTCGCTGCAGAGCATCGCGCTGCTCGAAGGGCGCGACCAGGACGCGCTCTCGTTCATCGACCGCATCAAGGAACTCGAAACCAAGCAGGCCCAGAAGCTCGTCACCGGCACGGTGCAGCGGGCCGTCGTTGCTTCCCGCGCCGTCGCGAGTGACCGGGCCGCCGCCACTCTGAAGGCCGAGCTCGACAAGCAGCTCCGCGCCCTGCCCTTTGACAAGATCCGCGAGATCATCAAGTCGCGCAAGAGCCAGATGGAGATCGCCACCGCCGACCTCGTCCGCGGCCAGCTCCAGTCGCAGCTCGACCCCGTCGTCGAATCCACCAACGGCGAGATCTCCAGCGACATCGCCCGCCAGATGGTCCAGCTCGCCTTCGCCCTCCGCGTCGTGCTGCCCAACCGCGTGTCGATGCTCGAGGTCTACACCAAGCTCCTCGCCGACAACACCACCGAAGCCAGGGACATCTGGCAAGAACGCGCCGCCAACCTCTCCGAGTCCGCCGGCCTCACCCCCGTCGTCGTCGGCGTGTGGGATTCCGGCGTCGATACCTCCATCTTCACCGATCGCCTCTTCACCAACGCGGCCGAAACCCCCAACGGCAAGGACGACGACAACAACGGGTTCATCGACGACCTCCACGGCATCGCCTTCAACCTCGATGCCCAGCCCGTCCCCAGCCTGCTGTTCCCGATGGACAACCTCAAGACCCCGCTCGAGACCATCCAGAAGCATTCGGCGGGCATGAGCGATCTGCAGTCCAACATTGACTCGCCCGAGGCCCGCGCCGCCCGCGACTACATCCGATCACTCAAGCCCGAAGACGTCGGCACCTTCCTCGAAGACCTCGGCCAGTGGGGCAACTACATGCACGGCACCCACGTCGCCGGTATCGCCGCCGAGGGCAACCCCGCCGCCCGCATCCTCACCGCCCGCATCGAGTTCGACTACCGCAACATCCCCCTGCACGCCCCGTCGGTCGAGCGCGCCAAGACCGACGCCGCCGCCGCCCAGAAGTCGGTCGATTACTTCAAGGCCCACGGCGTGCGCGTCGTCAACATGTCGTGGGGCGGCTCACGCGAGGACATCGAAAACGCCCTCGAACAGAAGGGCGTCGGCAAGACCGCGGAAGAGCGCGCCGCGATGTCGCGCGAGATCTTCGGCATCATGAAGGACGGCCTCGACGCCGCCATCAAGTCCGCCCCGGACATCCTCTTCATCGCCGCCGCCGGCAACTCAAACAACGACTCGCAGTTCAGCGAGATGGTCCCCAGCGGGCTCACCGCGCCGAACATGATCACCATCGGCGCTGTCGACCAGTCGGGCAAGCCCACCGGCTTCACCACCTTCGGCAAAAACGTCGCCCTCTACGCCAGCGGATACCAGGTCGACAGCTACGTCCCCGGCGGCAAGCGCGAACGCGCCAGCGGCACCAGCATGGCCGCCCCCCAGGTCGCCAACCTCGCAGGCAAGCTCTTCGCGATTGACCCGAAGCTGACCGCCGACGACGCCGTGAAGCTGATCACCAAAACCGCCGACCCGATGCCGGGCGAAAACCCCGGGCGATTCCTCATCAACCCGAAAAACGCGGTGGAAGAGGCGATCAAGGCGCGGGATTGAACAAGATCCGTGGTGATTTGAGGCCTTCGGACGCCTGACCTTCGGCTCTGCGAAGGTCAGGGTTCAAATCACGCACACGGCCCCCCAGCCGCCCGCGCCGCCTTGATGTCGCTCAGCGCCTTCTCGAAGGTCTGCCGGTCGCGCACCGCGCGGGCGTCACGGCCCGCGTTGGCTTCTTGGGCCGCCGTGAGTTCGGCCATGATCCCCACCGCCTCGCTGGCGTTGGTCTCGGCCTCTTCGTGCCGCGCCAGCCGGCACAGCGTCATCGCGCGGTAGTACAGCGTCACCGCAAGGTCGCGCCGCGTGCGGTCGTTGGCCTCTTCCGCGACGAACGCGCGGCGCATCTTGAGGCTCTCCTCAAACTTGGCCAGCGCCTCCTCATGCCGACCCAGCTTGGTCAGCGCGTCGCCGATCTTGTTCAGGTTCACGGCGATGTTCCGCCGGTTGTTCATCGCCGCGGCACCGTCTTCGGTCTGCATGCCCGCGTACAGCGTGCGGGCCTTCTCGAACTCCGCCAGCGCCTCGGTTCCCTTGCCCTGATCGAGCAGCACCTGCCCCTTCTGGGTGATGATGTCGGCGAGCATCCGGTGCATCTTCGCCGGCGCGCTCTTGCTTGCCTTCAGCGCGTCTTCGAGAATCTTCCGGGCCTCGTCGCTCGCACCTGCGGCCTCTTCCAGCCGGTTCATCTTCGTCAGCGCGTCGCCGCGGCGCAGGATCGCCCCGGCCAGCAGGAACCGATCTTCGTCGGTCGCGCTCGGCCTCGCCGCCAACTCGCGGAACGTCTCGACGGCCTTGTCGTACAGCGGCAACGCCTCGGCGGGCAGGTTCTGCGTCGGGCTGCGAAGCCCGCCCCGCAGATCACCCAGCCGCTGCAGCAGCCGCGCCCGGTGAACCCGCGCCGGCGCGAAGTTCTCGATCTCCTTCGGCATCTTGTCGAGGTTTTTCACCGCTTCCTCGACCAGCTCGCTCTTGGCGGCCATGCCGCCTTCGAGCTTGCCGACCTTGTTCTCAAACGTCGTCAGCACGCTGCTCAGGCTCGAATCGATGTAGGCGACCGTGGACTCGAGCTGCGTGCTGCGTTGCTCGGCGAGCGCCGTCTGCTGCTCCGCGATGTCACGCTGCTTGACGGCCTCCCAGCGCTGCCACAGCGCCACGCTCAGCCCCGCCGCCAGCGCCACCATCACCGCCGCCAGCGAGCCGGCGGCGACTCGGTTCCGCCGCAGAAACTTCCCGGCCCGGTACAGCGGACGGTCCGGCGTCGCGATCACCGGGCGGCCTTCGAGGTGGCACCGGATGTCCTCGGACATCTGGTCCGCCGAGAGATAGCGCCGCCCCGTCTCCTTGCGCATCGCCATCATGACGATGTTGTCGATATCGCCGCTGAGTTTGCGCTTGAGCTTCTCGGGCGCGCCCTCGCGGCTCTTGGCCAGGGCCGTCGGGTCGATCACCCGCGTCTCACCCGCCGAAGTGACATACGAATCCTGCTGCGTGACGGCGGTCGACGGGCGCGCCGGCTCGCTGTCGCACACCACCCGCTTGATTTCCTCTTCCAGCTTGGTGCGGAATCGGTACGGGCGCCGCCCCGTGAGGATCTCGTACAGCATCACGCCCAGTGAGTAGACGTCGCTGGCGGTGCCGATCGGATCGCCGCGGACCTGCTCGGGGCTGGCGTACTCGGTGGTCATGACGCGCAGGCCGACCTCGGTAGGGTCGCCGATGACCCCGGCCATCTGCGGGTTGAGCACCTTGGCGATGCCGAAGTCCATCAGCTTCACCGAGCCGCTGCTGGTGACGAGCACGTTGCTGGGCTTGAGGTCTCGGTGGACGATGAGGTTCTGGTGGGCGTGCTGCACGCCGGCGCACACCTGACGGAACAGCGCCAAACGCTGGTCCACCGTGAGCCGCTCTTCATCGCAGTGCCGGTCGAGCGGCTTGCCCTCGACGTACTCCATGACGAAATAGGGGCGCCCGTCCTCGGTCTGGGCCGCGTCGATGAGCCGCGCGATGTTCGGATGGTTCAGCGACGCCAGCACCTGACGCTCGATGTTGAAGCGCCGGACGATCTCTTCCGAATCCATCCCCCGCTTGACGACCTTGAGCGCGACCTTGTTCTTGATCGGGTCCGACTCGCGCACGGCGAGGTAGACCACGCCCATGCCGCCGCGACCAAGCTCACCGACGATCTTGTACGCGCCGATGCGCTCGGGCCGAGGCTCGGGCGCGCTGAAGAGCGCCCCCGAGGCAAGCGACGAATGCCCGGTGTTCGACCGCGACTTCCCAGTCCCGCCGGGTCCCGCGGGCCCGCTGACAGGCCCGGTGACGCCGCTGGTGTCGGGAGCGTCTTCGCCGCGATATGGGAGGTGGTTGGGCATGGGTAAACCGTCAGAGGCGAGCAATCAGCGTAATCGACTCGGGTGGGGAGTCACAGAGGAGGTGGTGGGGACGATGTCGAGCGACCGAACAAAATCCAATCACTACCCCATCAGACGCGAGGCCGGCTGCCCGGAAAAGAGACCCGAAGACCGCCTGCGTGCGCGACCCCCAAGGAAAAGTTGGCAACGAAAAAGCCCAGCGGCAGGGCCGCTGGGCTTTGGATCATCAGAAACGCGTGGTCAAAGCCTTAGGCGCGACGACGACGGAGAGCCGCGATGCCGGCCAGGCCGAGCAGGGCGGTGGCACCGGGGGTCGGGACGGCCGAGAAGGTCAGGTTGTCGATGGCGAGGCCGGCGTCGTTGCCGACGTCGTTGAAGTCGGACCAGCGGACGTAGATCTTGCCGCCGGGCAGGACGTTGAGGCCGCTGATGGTGACCGAGCGGTTGGTGACGACGGGGGGGTTGAGGACGCCGTTGGCGGCAACGGGGGGCTGGCCGACGATGTCGCCGTTGGTGGCGGCCGTGAGGGCGGGCGAGGAGAGGAAGTTCGAGTCAGTGACGCCGGCGGTCGTGCTGGTGCCCCAGGCGAAGGTCAGGACGTTCTGGGTGCTGGTGGACGAGCGGTACTGCTCGCCGTTGAAGCTGAGGGTGAACTCGGTGACGGCGGCGCCGGAATTGTTCGTGAAGAACACGCCGAAAGCGGCGGTGTTCGAAGCCGAGGCGATGGCGCCCAGAGCGCGATCGGTGTTGCCGGTGAGGCCGTAGTTGTAGAGGCCGCCGGTGTTCAGGCCGCCGTTGTCGACGTTGTAGGGCATGTTGGTGGAGCCGGTGCCGGCGATCTTGGCGCCCGACCAGACCAGGCCGGGAACGGTGGCCTGAGCGCCGACGCTCGCCGAGAAGGGCGACGAGGCGCTGACGAGGCCGTCGAAGCTCTCGACGATGTTCGCGCCGGTGAACGAGTACTGGGCGCTGGCGGTGCCGGTGGCAGCCAGGAGCGCAACGATGGCGAAGTTCTTCATGGGACGTGTTTCCTCTCGATCATGGACCGCGGACTTCCTAGGCCCGTGGTCCGACTCTCTCCTACCGAGTCCGGCGCGCGCACGCGACGTGTTGCGTGAGCGTCGGCTCGACGAATGTGGGGACAACCCCGCAGGTCCGGGCCGCTGTGCGACCGAGGCCTGACGCATTCGAAGGCGAGAATATCTCAGCCCACTCACGCGATCAAGGGGCCAAGACGGGATTCATCGAATCTTCGCGCACTCCGGGAACTCCCGGCCTTCGATCATGCGTTGAATTGGTCATTTTTCCGTTCATTTCGATACCAAAATGGTCGAGTTCCGCCAGATATCGGACCTTCTTCCCCACCATGTTTCTCCTTCCCCGGACTCGTGAGTTGAGCCCCTCATCCGAAGCGTGACGTCCGCCTCGACGAAGCCGTCACTGATACTCAATCCAGGTGATTTCCGGGCGTCAGGTTTTCGTGCGCTGGCCCTCGCTTGCGCTTCGGGTTCGTGAAAGGCCGGTCGCCACG
>JBJXFG010000103.1:0-2641 GCA_046154665.1 Phycisphaerales bacterium
GCAGGTTCGGATACGACATCGTCTCGCCGATGCCCCAGCTCTGCTTCATGGCCACGGCCACGAGGCGTTCCGGCTCGCGCGCCCCCGGCACGGCGTCGAGCAGCACGCCCCGCACCCAGCCGAGCACCACGACGTTGGCCCCGATGCCGAGCGCGAGCGTGAGCACGGCCACGGCGGTGAAGCCGGGGTTCTTCATCAACTGGCGGAGGGCGAAGCGGAGGTCGTTCATGTTCGATTTGTTCGTGGTCAGTGACTTCTAGAACAGGTTCCGAGGCTCTATTCCGAGCGAAGAGCTTCCACCGGGTTCACACGCAGCGCGCGGATGAGGGGAACGAAGCTGGCCGCGATGACAGTGAGACCCATCGCCACTGCGGTGATGGCCAGAGTGGGGAGATCCGTGGGGGCGACACCGAACAGCAGGCTCGTCATCAGCTTCGCAACCCCGAAGGCGGCGGAAACTCCTATCGTGATGCCGAGCAAGGCGAGCCAGCCCACCCGCTTGAGCACCAGACCGGCGACGTGCGACCGTTGGGCGCCGAGCGAGAAGCGGATGCCGAATTCGCGTGAGCGCTGCCCGACGGAGTAGGCTGTCACACCGAAAATGCCCACCCCCGCCAGCACCAGTGCCAGCGCGGAGAAAGCGCCGATCAATCCGGCGGTGAAACGCGGCAAGGTCAGCGCGTCGCGGCGGCGCTGCTCCAGCGTCTCGGTGAAATACATGGGCACCGAGGAATCCACCTCCGCAAGTTTGGCGCGGATCAGGGGAGCCAGCGCCGCGAGGGAGCCACTGGCCTGCACGACGGTATACATGCCGCGCTGATAAAGCTGCGCCTGTGGCGCATAGGCCTCGGGGAGCGTCTCTTTGCCTGGACCGAAGTGCTTCACGCCGCGGACCACGCCGACGACGTTCCTCGTCTCCGCGTTGGTGCCGTCGCCGAATTGGATGCGCTGGCCGATGGCGGCATCCTCGGTAGGCCAAAAGCGACGGGCGAAGGCGTCGTCCACGACCGTCACCAATGGCGCGCCAGCTTGGTCGGCGGCGGCGAACAATCGCCCGCGCAGGAGCGTCATTCCCATGGCCTCAAAGTATTGTCCGCGCACGACGCGCCCGCCGACGCGGGTTGCCTGCGCGTCGGATCCGTTCATGCCGACGTCCCCGGGTTTGCGAGCAGAAACCGTTTGAGCCTCGCCGCTGAGCGGCAGGTAGGAGATGGCACCGACGGCGGTCACTCCGGGCAGACTCCCGAGCTTGTCCGCGAGCAGTTCGTAGAAGCGGTTCGCGCGCTCGATGTCGGGATAGTCTTTTGGGGTCAGGTTGGTCTTGAAGGTGAAGAGCCGGCTGGTCGTGAAACCGAGATCGACGTGCAGCAAGCCTTGGAGACTCCGAAGCGTGAGCCCGGCACTGACGAGCAACACCACCGCCAGGGCGATCTCCACCACGGTCAACGCATCGCGTAGCCGACCGGTGGCGCGGCTGTCCGTGGTGCGGCCGGACTGGGCGCTACCGTGGTCGATCCTGAGCTTCAGCACCGACGCGGCGGGTGCCAAACCGACGACCAACGTGACCAGCACCAACACGCCGGCGGTGAACGCCCCGACCACGCCGTTCACGCTCACTTCCTGCAACCGGGGAATCTGCTCCGGGGAAAAGGCCTTGAGTGCCTCCAGCCCGAAGGTGGCCAGCACCATCCCTCCGAGCGCCCCCAACCCGCACACCACGGCACTTTCAACCAGCAACTGACGGACGATATGGAGTCGGGCGGCACCGAGCGCGAGCCGGATCATCATCTCGCGGCGCCGCATCCCCGCCCGCAGCAGGAACATGATCGACACATTGACGCAGGCGATCAGCAGCACCGCCGCGGCCGCGGTCGCGAGCAAACCCAGGGGCACCTTCATGTGTCCGAACTGACTCACGCGAAGCGACTCCAAGCCGATGTGCCAGCGTGCGGCGCGGGGATAGGCTTGGGGCTGGTCAGCCTGCAACTGCCGGCTCAGGTCCAGCAAATCGCTCCGTGCCCGCGCGGCGGAAATCCCGGGCGCGAGGCGGGCGGTCGCCTGCAACGAATGGTCGTCCCGGTCGGCTTCCCCCCGCCGGTTGAGATCCAGCGGCTTCCAAATCGAGATGCCGGACTCCGGATAGGAAAAGCCGGCGGGCATCACGCCGATGATGGTGTGCTCGACGCCGTTGAGCCGAATGTTCCGGCCCAGCACATCTTCCGATCCGCCCAGACTGGCCTGCCAGAAATCATGGCTCACCAGCACCGAAGTGTCTTCACCCGCGTGCTCCTCGGCTTCGGTGATGTCCCGTCCGCGCGCCGGCACCACTCCCAAAAGCGGGAACAGATTGGCGGTGATGCGGGTCAACTGGACCCGGTCGGCGCCCTGCTCTGAATTCAGCGTGGCCCGGCCGCTGATGGACGCACCGATGCCGACCAAGCTGCGCTGACGCTCGCGGTAATCAAACAGTTCTGCCAGCGAGAGTCTCCCCTCATTCCCCGGATCATCACCAAAACGGTTGCGAATCTCAACCAACCGGCTGGCCTCGGGATACGGCAGGCTCCGGAGAACCACCCCGTAGAGCACGCTGAAAAAGGCGGTGTTCACTCCGATGCCGAGCGCGAGCGTGAGCACGGCCACG
>JBJXFG010000104.1:0-80245 GCA_046154665.1 Phycisphaerales bacterium
CTGGAAGCCTGCCCCACCGAGGCGTGATTACTGCTGCTCGACGGGCAGTTCAACAGGTTCCTGACGCGGCTCGACGTGGAAGATGCCCATCGCCTCAGGCTTGCCATAGAGCGCGGGCTCTAGGTACTTGCCCTGCTCGACGCCGGTCTTCATCCGCTCGACCGGGGCACCGCGCTGGGTCACGAAGCGGTCGGTCCGCTTGGCCTTGACTTCCCACGAGACTTCAGCATTCGGCATCGCACCGGCGATCTTGAACATGTTGCCCTGCACCTTCACCGCCACATGCAGCAAGGGGGCCGGGCCGCCGACGCTGGTGAGGATGTAGCGCGGGTCGCTGTTGATGGCTTCGAAGTAGTCGGGCAGCGTGATCCACGCCTCGCCCGCGCCGTCGGCGGTGATGTTGCCGGAGTAGATGTTCAGCACATCGGGGCTCTCGGCGGAGTAATGCAGCAGGACCTTGTTCTCGGGGTCGAGGGGGTGGTCGATCATGAACGACTTGGTGCCCGAGGCGCCGAGGCGTCCGTTGGCGTAGACGCCGAAGGCGGTGGCGCCGGTGGCCTGGCCGTAGACGCCGTAGTTGGTGTTTGATCCGGTGGCGGCCTCGCCGCGGACGCCGGCGGCTCCGGCACCGGTGCTGCTGGTGATGCCGCGCACGCCGTAGGTCGCGCCGGCAATGTTCGAGGCCAGTGCGTAGACGGCGGTGCCGGCGTTGCTGGCGGTGGTGAAGTCGCCGGCGACGGAGTTGCCCGTTGTGGAGGTGTGGTTCGAATCGATGCCCAGGCCGCCGACGATGTCGGAATCGACGCGGAGGACGGTGTTGTAGCCGTTGTCGTCGATGGTGACCTTGTTGGCGCCGGGCGTGGTGGTGCCGAAGGCAACGCGCCCGCTGGTGGGGTTGAGTATCAGGTTGCCCCACAGCGTCCCAACGGCCTCGGTGGCCTGGAGGCTCGCGTAGCCGCCGGCGGCGGTGCTGAGGCTCATGACGAGGTTGGTGCTGCCCGTGGTGTCGTCGCCAATGATGATGCCGTCGATGTCCTGAACGGAGAGCGGGTTACTGGGCGAGGTGGTGCCGACGCCGACGAACCCCGTCGAGCCGTCGATGAAGAAGCGATCGGTCCAGACGATGGCCCCGGCCAGCGCGTCCGCTGCGGCGAACCGGAACGTCAGATCGCCCGCGTTGTCGAGCTGCAGGCCGGATGCTTCGCTGGTGATGTCGATGTGCCGGAAAGTGTCGTCGGAAGTCCGGAAGATCGCGTTGCGCGAGATGTGGAAGTTGGTGTCGGCGCCGCCGGTGGCCGACTCTTCCCCGATCACCAGTTCAGGGTCGATGTTGAAGCCGGCGGTCGAGGCAGAAAGCCGCAGCGAGGTGTTCCCCGACGAACCAGAACGACGCAGCGACAGATCGCCGATCACCGTCAGCGCCGTGCTGGGCGTCGAAGTACCGATGCCCACCAGACCGGCGGTGTAGTAACTGATCGTCCCGTTGAGCAACCAAGGCGAAGCACCCGCCGGGCCGACCGGGCCCTGGATGCCCTGCGGACCCGTTGCACCCGTCGCGCCAGCCGCCCCCGTTGCACCCGTCGCCCCGGTCGCGCCCGTGTTGCCCTGCGGGCCGGTCAGGCCAATCGGGCCTTGCGCGCCGGTGGCACCTGTCGGACCGGTCAAACCGATCGGACCTTGCGGCCCTGTCGCTCCGGTCGGACCCGTCAAACCGATCGGACCCTGCGGCCCGGTTGCACCGGCCGGGCCGGGGTTTCCGGAAAGCGCGAACAGCGCGTAAGGCGAAGGACTGATGAACTGCCGCGACAACACCGTGAACGCCGGCTCAGGCCCGATTCCGTTCCACGGCGGCGTCCGCACCGAAACCTGCACCCACCGCGAATCACCCGCGAACGCGCCGGGCCCGAAGTTCAGATCGGTCGCGACGCGCCCATCGGTGACACTCGTGTTCGACAGCAGCAGCGTCGGGCCGACCTGAATGCCGGCGACGCCGTCATCGAACAACTGGAAGCGCACATCGGCGCTCCCGGTGAACGCCGTCCCGCTGAGACTCAGAATCCCCTGGTAACTGAACACTCCCGGCACCGGCACGGCGAGCGCCGAACCGGCCAGCGCCAAGGCGAGCCCGCTCGCCGCCAGCAACATCTTCGCGCCACGGAACTTTGAAGTGCGAGCAAGCGTGTCCATCTCTAGGTCTCCAGTCAGGGTGAAAAAAGGCCCGGGCGACCCACGACCGGGCATCGCCTCAGCTCTTCTCACGCCTTTTCCGCGACCTCGGCGCAATGAGCATCCACAATTTCATGAACCCGCACTGCACCCAAGCAAGCTGATTTCCGGCACCCCGAAAGCCTCCGAGACACGTCAATCAGAGACTGGGCCCCATGAGGTGACCCAAACCCCAAGATGTGGGATACGTCCCCTTGTTTTCCCGCGCAACAGGCCCCATCCGTGGTGTGGATAAGCGCGCAAACCTCTGAAAATGCCCAACTTACCACCGACGTGCAAAATCTTCTCGGACCTACAACATTTTGTGGCCCCTTCACTTGCAAACCCGACCAGTGGTAGTAGGATTCAAGTCTCAACCGACGGAATCCCACCCGCCGGAATTCCCCGCCGCGTCGGCCCACCGGCCCCACGACGGATTGACAACGGCCGCAACGTCCTCATTCTCGCGCCCGCCGGCGTTCCCCCGGCAGGTCGATCCCAGGCCGTCGGGAGAGGTTTCCGTATCCCTCCCACCGACGGCAAGACGGTGGATCACAACGGGAAATCCTGACCACAAACCCAAACAGCCTGTGAAGCAGGCCATGCTGTCTCTTTGACGGTGAGTCGCCGCCGCTCTTTCCCCCCGACTGCCCACTGCCCAAGCCCCACTGCCCCCTCCACCCCCATGTCCGTCCTCTGCGATACCCAAATCCGTGAGTTGATCCCGATCGAGCCCTTCGCCGAGGCGCAGCGCCGGCCGGGCAAGATTTCCTACGGCGTGTCGTCCTACGGCTACGACGTGCGGGTGGGCTCGCGCTTCAAGATCTTCACCCCCGTGCCCCGTTCGGGCGGCATCGCCATCGTCGATCCCAAGAAGTTCAGCGATGACTTCATGGTCGAGATCGACGTGAACGACATCCGTTCGGAGTCCGGCGGCCCGGTGGACTACGTCATCATCCCGCCGAACTCGTTCGCGCTGTGCGAGACGGTCGAGACATTCCGCATCCCGCGCGACGTCTTGGTGCTGTGCGTCGGCAAGAGCACCTACGCCCGCTGCGGCCTGATCGTGAACGTGACGCCGCTGGAGCCGGAATGGCGTGGCAAGGTGACGATCGAGATCAGCAACACGACGCCGCTGCCGGCGAAGGTGTATGCCAACGAGGGGATCGCTCAGTTCATTTTCCTGAAGGCGGATCGGGTTTGTGCGGTGTCGTATGCGGATAAGGCTGGGAAGTATCAGGACCAGAGTGGGTTGACATTGCCGAAAGTCGACTAGGAGGTCTTCGATGTTTGGCGAAATCAGTTGGGTACATATCGATCGACTCGTTCGACATTACGCCGCAGCGTCGGCCCATGTGCCGAATCTTCATGATCTGGGTCGGCAGATCATGGAAATCTGCGCTTTACTGAATCACAGATCGCCGTCTTTCGCCGACCTCAGTGCGTTTCTTTCACCTAGCCCGAGCGAAGAAGACGAAACCGAACGGGCGTCCGCTTGGCTCTCTCAGAATGTGTTTGACGCCCGTGCTTGGTGCGTTGGCCAAAAGGTGCTGCATGAAAGGGGTAAGGGCTCGGCCACTCGCCTTGCGAGCCCGATCCTTCAGCAGGTCGCGAGACTGGGAATCGCCGTCGACGAATCGGTGGATTTGGCAAACGTGCGCGACTGGTGGCCCGAGGAGATCATTCGGCAGGATGCAGTCAATGCGGTTCTGTTTAACCTGGCAAAAAGCGAGATTTTGATTGTCGATGG
The DNA here is from genome assembly GCA_046154665.1 of Phycisphaerales bacterium. Lineage (GTDB taxonomy): Bacteria > Planctomycetota > Phycisphaerae > Phycisphaerales > UBA1924 > JAFLCM01. The sequence continues at coordinate 3,956 of JBJXFG010000104.1, forward strand.
CCAGAGCTCTTCCACTGCGAGGAGGCTGAGCAACTCATTCGGACCCTTGAAGAGAGCGGATCGCAATACGCTCTTTGGCAGAGCCGAGACCGTATTTGGTTCTACTTACGCTAAGTCAGATGCCGTGGCCGCAGTACTCTTCGCTTCGGAGCTAATCCGTCGCACCGTGCCTGGATTCAGTGTCCGAAGCGTTTTTATCACATTTGAAGACCACGGAGGCAGTGGCAGATTTCAGGCGAATGAAGTCGGATCACTCGACCCGCTTCGTCTTGGGCACCAGCGGGTTTGCTTGGACGAACTCCCTGTGATAGCCACTCACGAGCAATTTGCTGATCGCCTCGATGACAACCCTGAGTCCATGCTTGGAGTTCCTTCTTGGGCTGAAATTGACTATCTGAAGAAGGTGCCAGTGGACATTCCGGTTCGCTCGGTCATGTTGCTGAAGACGCTGGGAGATCGCCAGAGACTCGTAGAGAATCGACTGTTTCAGTGTTCACCCTCTGAGCTCGCGAAATGGGTCTCGGATGCCTATGGGTTCGAGTTCCCGCGCGACATGTGGCGGCATGATGTTCTCCGACTTCAACGGTCCGGGCTCATGGCTGATGCACCCAACGGCTCGAAGACGGTTGCGATTACCCCAGCGGGTTTGGCGCGACTCCTAATTCTCGAGCATCGATTCAACCACATGCTTCCGAGACCCGTAGGTCAGATCCTTGAAGTGCTGACGGAACACGAAATGAGATGGTACGAAGCCCAGCGCGTCTAGCAGCCGTACATCGCTACTTGTTCCATATCCCTCCTCCACGCCTCGCCCCGAACTCTCCATGAAGATTGCTCGCAAATTCACTTCCGCTGGCAAGGACGCATTCGCCTCTGTTGAATGGGTGAAGCGCTCCAGCCGCATCTCCAACCCCGACGGCTCGGTCGTCTTCCAGATGGACGACGCCGAGGTGCCTTCGTCGTGGTCGCAGCTTGCGACCGACATCATGGTGAGCAAGTACTTCCGCAAGGCGGGGGTGCCTATTGAGGGGCAGGCGACCGGGGGGGGGAAGACCGGCCCTGAGAAGTCGGCCAAGCAGGTCATCCACCGCCTCGCCGGGTGCTGGCGGCAGTGGGGCGAGCAGCACGACTATTTCGACTCGAAGGCCGACGCCCAGGCTTTCTATGACGAGATGGTGTACATGCTCGTCCACCAGATCGCCGCGCCGAACTCGCCGCAGTGGTTCAACACGGGGTTGAACTTTGCGTATGGGATCACGGGTCCGGCCCAGGGGCACTTCGTGCCCGACCCTGAATCGGGCGAAGTCAAGCTTGCGCACGATGCGTACACGCACCCGCAGCCGCACGCCTGCTTCATCCAGTCGGTCGATGACGACCTGGTGAACCCCGGCGGCATCATGGACCTGTGGGTCCGCGAGGCGCGGCTGTTTAAGTATGGATCGGGCACCGGCACCAACTTCTCACGCCTCCGCGGCGAGAACGAGCCGCTGTCTGGCGGCGGCAAGTCGTCGGGCCTCATGTCGTGGCTCCGCATCGGCGACCGTGCCGCTGGCGCCATCAAGTCCGGCGGGACCACTCGGCGTGCCGCCAAAATGGTCTGCCTCGACCTCGACCACCCCGATGTCGAGCAGTTCATCAACTGGAAGGTCCGCGAAGAGATCAAGGTCCAGGCTCTCGTCGAAGGCCTCAAGTCCATCAGCGGGAAGAAGGCATCGCTCCACGACCACGAGACCATCGGCGAGACCTGCGCTCGGTTGGCCCTCAAGCTCGACTACGACTTCAACGGCGAGTCGTACTACACCGTGAGCGGCCAGAACTCGAACAACTCCGTCCGCATCAGCGATGCGTTCTTCGACTGCCTCGATAAGGACGCCGACTGGGACCTCAAGCCCCGACTGGGCAGCAAGGGCGGCAAGACCGTCAAGGCCGGCGACCTGTGGAACCAGATCGGTTACGCCGCCTGGCGCTGCGCCGACCCCGGCGTCCAGTACGACAGCACCATCAACGCCTGGCACACCTGCCCCGCCAGCGGGCGCATCAACGCCAGCAATCCGTGCTCCGAGTACATGTTCCTCGACAACACGGCGTGCAACCTCGCATCGATCAACCTGCTCAAGTTCTACGACCCCGTGGCGCGGCAGTTCGATGTCGAGCGCTACGAACACGCGATCGACCTTTGGACCATGGTGCTCGAGATCAGCGTGCTCATGGCCATGTACCCCAGCCGCGAGATCGCCAAACTGTCGTGGCGCTACCGCACCCTGGGCCTGGGCTACGCCAACATCGGCGCGATGCTGATGCAGGCTGGCGTGCCCTACGACTCGGACGAAGCTCGGGCGCTCTGCGGCGTGCTCACGTCGATCCTCACGGGCCGCTCGTACCGCATGAGCGCGCTGATGGCGAAGGAGCACGGACCCTTCGCGGGCTATTCGCGCAACCGCGAGTCGATGCTCCGCGTGATGCGGAACCACCGCCGTGCGGCCTATGGCGTGGCGCGGAACGCCGAGGAGTATGAGAATCTCCGCATCCGCCCGGTGCCGATCGACCACGCGATCGCCAAGAGCCCGCGGGCGAAGATCAAGAACGCCGCCGCGCTGCTGGAACGCTCCTGCGTCGCGTGGGACGAAGCCCTGGCGATGGGCGAGAAGCACGGCTATCGGAACGCCCAGACCACCGTCATCGCCCCGACCGGCACCATCGGCCTGCTGATGGACTGCGACACCACCGGCGTCGAGCCCGACTTCGCGCTCGTCAAGTTCAAGAAGCTCGCCGGCGGCGGTTACTTCAAGATCGCCAACCAGTCTGTCGAACCGGCCCTTCTCGCGCTCGGCCTCGACGCCAAGCAGATCAAGGAAGTCCTCACCTACGTCCTCGGCACGCTCGATCTCAACGTGCCCATGCCCGCCGCGGGCGAGCAGGGTGATCTGGCGATTTCCTTCGCCGACTGGCTCCGCGAGGCGGGGCTAAACAACGACGACCTCAAGCGCATCACCGCGGCGCTGCCCGGCGTGTTCGAGATCGGCTTCGCGTTCTCGGCGTGGACCGTGGGCGACGAGGCGCTGACGCGGATCGCCATCGACCCCGTGGGTGCCAAGGCGGATTCCTCGTTCAACCTCCTCAAGAGGCTCGGCCTCACCGCCGCTCAGATTGAGGTGCTCAACGAACGCATCTGCGGCACGCAGACGGTTGAGGGGGCCCCCCACCTCAAGCCCGAGCAGATTGAGGTCTTCGACTGCGCCAACACCTGCGGCAAGAAGGGCGTGCGCTTCATCAAGCCCGAAGGTCACATCCGCATGATGGCCGCGGCCCAGCCGTTCATCTCCGGCGCGATCAGCAAGACGATCAACCTGCCCAACAACGCCAGCATCGACGACATCAAGGCGGCGTACCGGCTGTCGTGGGAACTCGGCCTCAAGGCCAACGCGCTGTACCGCGACGGCTGCAAGCTCAGCCAGCCGCTGAGCACCAAGAGCGAGGACTCGAATGCCTCGAGCGTGGTTGAAGACAAGCCTGCCGCGGGCAAGGCTTCGCCGAAGGTCGAGAAGCTCAAGGCCGACGTGACGGCGATGCTCGACCAGGTTGAGGAAGACGCCGACGCCATCGACGAGGCCCACGATGAAATCGCCGAGGAGCTGCGGGAGGTGGTGGTCAGCACCAGCAAGGGCGACCGTGAGACGGTGATCAAGGCGACCGAGCGGATCGTGCACCGCCCGATGCGACGCCGCCTGCCCGACACGCGCCGCAGCATTACTCATAAGTTCAACATCGCCGGCCACGAGGGCTACCTCACCGTCGGCCTCTACGAAGACAACGCGCCGGGCGAACTGTTCATCACCATGGCCAAGGAAGGCTCGACCATCGGCGGCCTGATGGACTCGCTCGGCACCGCCACCAGCGTCTCGCTGCAGTACGGCGTGCCCGTCGAGAGCCTCGTCAAGAAGTTCACCCACCAGCGTTTCGAGCCGGCGGGCATGACCACCAACCGCGACATCCCCTTCGCCAAGTCGCTGGTGGACTACATCTTCCGCTGGATGGGCATCCAGTTCATCCCTGGCTACCGCGAGCAGGTGGTCCCGACAACCTCGCACGACGACGCCCACGAATCGAGCACGATCTTCGGCGAGCGGCCCGCGCCGGGTGGCACGGCTCTCCGAGCCGTGCAGACGGACAGCCCGCGCCGATCGGTCGAGCCGCTGGCCACAGGATCGAAGAGCAGCGGGGGGGTGGTCTCGGACAGCCGACCCACCAAAGGCGGCACGGCGACCATGACCAAGACGAAGTCCAAGCCCACCTCGGCTCTGAACGCCGCGCTGCAGGACTGCCAGGAAGACGCCCCAGCCTGCGAAGTCTGCGGCACCATCACCGTCCGCAACGGCACCTGCTACAAGTGCCTCAACTGCGGCCACAGCATGGGGTGCAGCTAAGGCAGGAGGCACTGGGCACTGGGCATCGGGTTGTAGGAAAGGCATCAAGGAACCGAGGCATCGAGGCATCAAGTCTGGCGCACCGCGCATCGCGCACGGCGCAAAGCGAACCACCCGCGGGGCGTTGAGCCCGTGGGAAGCATCTCCGAACCTCGCAGGGCGGTCGCAAGGCTGCGGCCGCCTTGCGGGGTACGGAGTTTCGAAAGACTCAACAACGACTCAGGATCGATCGAAAGAAAGATCAACACGAGCGGAGAGAGATTCGGCGGATGAGAGACGTTCGGAGACAGGTTGATTGCATCGTGTGTTCAACCACGTCAGCCACCGGCCCGGGTGCTCCGACCCGGACCGAAGCGGTCGAGGAGGTGCTCATCATCGCGAACTGAATCATCGACGGGCCCGCGAGAAACGGAACGCTCGCGGCGCGGCGGGAAGGGAATGACCCGCCTCGGATCGCCCGCCCCAAACCCCGGCATAGACATCCGCCACCACACCCCCCGGCCCGCGCCGCGGGACGCCACGGCGAAAGTCACGGAGCCGGGGCGGAAGGCCGATGGTCACCGGTTCGCGCGCATCTCCCCGGCTTTTTCAGGGTTTCCCTGGATCCGTTTCACCTCAACGGTCCGGCGTACGCGACAGCGTCCGCCGGGCTCTGAGAGAACGACAGCGGGAGCATCCGTGTGCAAGCACGCTCCCGACCCCACGCGCCATCTCCTCGCCGAGATCGCATGTGGGGCTGACGAACGCCCACCAACGAGGGTCGGGCGCGGCCGCTCGAGGTCGTGCCCTCGACCCTCCATCTTGCCCGCCCCCGAGCGGCCTTCAGTGGTCCTCGGGGGTTTTCTTTGGAAGTGGTCAAGTGGTCGGGTGGCCAAGTGGTCAAGTGCGAAGGCGTGTGTCTGGCACTTGACCACTCGACCACTTGGCCACTCTGCCACTTCCCCTTCCTCCGCATAGCATCCCCCGATGTCACGCTTGGCACAGCTCGAAAAGCTCTACAGCGCCGATCCCAACGACGCGGACGTCGCCTACATGATCGCCCACGAGCACGCCAAGACCGCCAACACCCCCACGGCGTTGCACTGGTTCGATACTTGCCTCAAGCTCAACCCTTCGTACCACTACGCCTACTACCACAAGGCCCGCGCCCAGCAGGCCGCCCAAGACATCGAGGGCGCCATGCAGACCCTCCGCCTGGGCCTCGAAATCGCCCAGCGCGACGGCAACAACAAGGCCACCAACGAGATCACCTCGCTCTTGCACGAGCTCGGAGCCTGACCGTGCCGCGGCCGCGTCCACCCACAAGAAAGCCGCCGCGCCAGCGCCCTGACGCCGCCGAGCTCGCCGAATCTCTCCTCGGAGCGGAGATCACCTCTCTCACCCGCGGCGTGCGCGATCCCTCGCGCGTGAGCGTCCGTTCCGATCGCCGCCTGCTCTGCACCATCGACGAAGTGACCGTCGTCCGGCTGAAGCTCCGCAAAGGGCAGGTGATCGACGAAGCGCTCGCGGCACAGCTCGCGCGATCATCAGAACTCGACCGCCTCCGCGCCGCCGCGCTGCGAAGAGTCGCCCGTTCGATGTGCAGCGGGCGCCAGCTCGCGCAGTCGCTGCAGCGTCGCGGCGCGTCCAAGGCCGACGCCGCCGAACTCGTGGCGGATTTCCAGCGGCTGGGCCTCATCGACGACGCGGCGTTCGCCGAGGCCAAGGCCCGCGCCCTGGCCGCCTCGGGCAAGTCCGGCCCGCGACTGATCGAGGCCAAACTCCGCACCGCGGGCATCGCCCCGGACCTGGCCCGCGCCGCCGCCACCCGTATCGCGGGGCTCCGAGACGCCGACGAGGATGCGCGGGCATTCGCGCAGCGCCGGGCCGAATCCCTGCGCCGGCGCAAGGACACCACGCCGGAGACCGCCAAGCGCCGCCTCTTCGCCGCGCTGGTCCGGCGCGGGTTCGACACTGCGACATCCAAGCGTGCGGTCGAGCACGCGCTGGGGCGCGGCCGCTGATGAGTTCACCCGACCAAGCGGCACATTCTCATCTCTCCACCTCCATCGCCCGCGCCGCATCCGCCAGAATCAGCGCACTCAAACGGTCCGGCCTCCCCAGACTCACCTGGCAGTTGTGCAGCATCGTCTCGGCGTACAGCCGTGCGCCGGGATCGCCGTCCGGTCCCGCCTCGCCGCGCCCCAGCCCTCGCCCCACACCCCGCAGCGCAAACAAGTGCAGCGCCCACGGGTGAGCCGTGGCGTTGTCCGGCTGGCTGTTCTCAAGGTGCCACGTCACCGCCCCGTCGATGAGCCCGCGCCAATCGTCGCGATCGTGATGCCGGGCCAGCCACCACAGCGCGTGCAGCGCCGCCAGCTCCGTCTCGGTCCACACCTCGATCGCCGTGCCGACCTGCGGCAGCAGCGCGCCGGCGTCACCACCCCACGCCGTGCGCGTGCCTTCACGCCCGCGCGCCAACACCTCGTCCACGCGCGCCGCATCTGCCCCGCACGCCAACGCGTGCCACAGGGCCACATCCGCACTCGCGTCGGGCGGGGGTGGCGGCGGGGGGGCGGGGCGGACGCCGCGGTGCCACGCGATGAGCTGCCCGTCGATCTCCCGCGTGTTCCCGGAATCATCCGTAAACGGCCGGCTCCAATCGATCGCATCAAGCACCGGCGTACACGCCGCACGCAAGGCCCTGGCCCAGTCTCCGGGTTGCATCGCAGGTATGCCCATGAGCCTTGTTGTAGGGGGCTGACCACCTACCATCGCGGCCCTACTCCCCCGTACATGCCCCACGTCACCACCATTACCCCCGACCTCACCCCGGACTCCGACATCCGCGTGGCGGTGGTCGTCTCGCGCTACAACGCCTGGATCACCGACCGACTCCGCGACGGCGCTCTCGACGAGTTGCAGCGTCGCTGCGGCGACCGTGCCCGCGCCGTCGTCGTGCCCGTGCCGGGCTCGTTTGAGGTGCCGGTACTCGCCGCCGCTGCCGCGGCTTCGGGCAAGTTTCACGCCGTGGTCGCGTTGGGGTGCATCATCAAGGGTGAGACGATCCACGATCAGGTGATCGCACAGGCGATCACGAATGAGATCGCCGCCGCTGCGTGCCGCACCGGCGTGCCCATCGGTCTGGGGATTCTCACCGTCAACAACGCCCAGCAAGCCGAGGCCCGCGCCGGCGGTGCCGCGGGGAACAAGGGTGCCGAAGCCATGTCCGCCGCCCTCGAAACCGCCGCGGCACTCAAGGCCCTCGCCGCCCTTTCCCCATAGCACGAGCTTCCCCCTTCTCCTTTCCACTCCCCACTCGCCTTTCCCGACTGCCGACTCCCGACTCCCGACTCCCCCCCATGGCCACCCCCCGAGACATCCGCCGCATGGCTTTCTCCGCCTTGTTCCAACTCGACGCGCAGAGCGAGCCGGACACGGATGCGGTGCGTGCGTCGCTCGAAGAAGTGACGCAGGGCCACGATGCGCCGATCCAGCCCAAGGACCGCGAGAAGGCCCTCGAACTCGCCGTGGCGGCGTTCGAGTCGCGCACCGACGCCGACGCCGAGGTCATGGCCCTCTCGCCAGGCTGGCCGGCCCACCGCCAGCCCGCCGCGGACCGCGCGATCTTGCGCCTCGCGTGGCACGAGATGACCAGCGGGCGCGTCAGCCCGAAGATCGCCGTGAATGAGGCCGTCGAACTCGCCAAGGAGTTTTCAACCGAGAGATCTCCCGCCTTCGTCAACGGCGTCCTCGACAAAGTCCTCAAACGAGTCCTCGCCACCACCGCCGAGCCGGGCAAGCAATCTCCCAGCGACTCCGACGAGATCATCTGACCAACCCGAAGGGCTCAACTCTCCAGTTCTCTCTCTGTCTGTCTCTCTCTCTCTCTCTCTCTCTCTCTCTGTTGCCTTCCTCCGCGTTCTCCGCGAACTCCGCGTTGAAACTGTCCTTCTCTTCTCCGCGAACTCCGCGCCTCCGCGGTGAATCCGTCTTTCCGACTCCCGACTCCCGACCACCGACTCCCGCCGTCCCCATGGGCTTCTTCAAGAGCGTCTTCACCAAACTCCAGCAAGGCCTGCAGCGCACCCGCGAGGTGCTGCTGGCCGATGTGCGTTCGTTCCTGCCGGGGCGGAAGGTTGATGAGGCGCTGCTGGTCGAGCTCGAGGCCGCGCTGCTGAAGGGCGACCTCGGACCCGCCGTCACGAAGAAACTCATCGACGCCATTCGCAAGGACGCCCTCGACGGCAAGCTCACCCGTGGTGAAGACGTCGAGGCCTATCTCAAACGTGAGCTCAAGGCGCTCTGGCCGGCCCAGGATCGCTCGCTCCGTTTCGCCGCGCCCGCAGCAGACAGCCGCAAACCCATCACCGTTATCCTCGTCGCCGGCGTCAACGGCGCCGGCAAGACGACCAGCGTCGCCAAGATCGCCCACGCCCTCCGCGGCCAAGGGAAAACCGTCCTCCTCGCGGCGTGCGACACCTTCCGCGCCGGAGCCGTCCGCCAGCTCGAAATCTGGTCCGAACGCCTGGGGATTGACGTCATCAAGGGCAAGCAGGGGGGCGACCCCGCCGCGGTGGCTTTCGACGCTTGCGAGGCCGCGATCGCCCGTGGCGTCGACGTCCTGCTCATCGACACCGCCGGCCGCCTACACACGCAGGACCCGCTGATGCGCCAGCTCACCAAGATCCGCGATATCACGGCCAAGAAGATCGCCGGCGCTCCGCACGAAGTGCTGCTGGTGCTCGACGCGACCACCGGCCAGAACGCCGTGCGCCAGGCCGAGGAGTTCAAGAAAGCCATCGACGTCACCGGCATCTTCCTCGCCAAACTCGACGGCACGGCCAAGGGCGGCGCGGTCATCGCCGTCCACGAAGCGACGAAAATCCCTGTCAAGTTCGTCGGCGTCGGCGAGACGCCCGAAGACGTCGAGGCCTTCGACCCGGACCAGTTCATCGAAGCGCTGTTCGACGCGGAAGCGAAGGTCGCGGGAGCGGCGTAGCCAACGAGCCCCGAGCGTAAGCGAGCGGGTCTGAACGCCAAGAGGTCCCCGCGCTCACGCTGATTCCGAGCCAACCCGTCGCTGACGCTCCGGGCTCGTTGGCCAGCTTCCCGAACGAACCCGAAGCGCGAGCCAGGGCCGGCACACGAAAACCATCAGCGCTCGAATCAACCGCAATCCCACGGAGAATCGCAACGATTCGCTCCGCTCATCGTCGGCGTGAAAGACACCGTGCCCGATAACGCACACCCCGTCCACAGATCAGTGTTTTCACCCACATACAAGCCCTGCCGCGCATCACCCAACCACCCCATCCGCCCGATCATGGGATGAGATGCTGCTTGTCCCCGTCGATTCCCTCAGAGCCGGCATGGTCCTGGCGCAGCCCATGCTGCACCCGGAGCGTGATGACCTCGTGCTCCTCGCGGCGGGCTTCGCGCTCGACAACTCCGCCATCTTCCACCTCCGCGAGCACCGCCTCAGCCACGCGTGGATTTCGTTCCCGGGTTTGGACGAGCTCGACGAGCACGCCGCCCCGCGCATCAACGTCGGGCACATGGACCTTCTGCGTGTGCTCTCGCGCTCGGTCGACGACCTCGAACGCCGCGTCAGCGTGAAGGTGAACGTGCACCACTACCAGCGTGCCGTCCACCACATGCTCGGCGAGATCGTCCAGTGCGCCGACCATGACCCTGTCACCAACCAGCTCCGTGCCTGCGGCCCCACCCTCGCCGGCCACATGGCCAACTGCGCCTACCTCTCGCTGCTGATCGGGGCCCATCTCACCGGCTACCTGCGCTCGCAGCGCCGCTCGCTGCCGCCCGACCTCGCCGAGAACACCGCTCAGCTCGGCATGGGCGCGCTGCTGCACGACATCGGCAAAGTCTCGATGCCCGAGGAACTCCAGACCAAGAGCATCCTCGACCCGGAGTCCAAGTGGCCCGAGTACCGCGGGCACGTCTCATCCGGCTTCGACGAGGTCCGTGAGCACGTCTCGCCCGTGGCCGCGTCCATCGTGCTGCACCACCACCAACGCTTCGACGGCAGCGGATTCCCCCGCCGAAAGCTCAACATGGCCGGCGCCTCCGACGGCTATGAGGGCTCGCGCATCCACGTCTTCGCCCGCATCGTCGCCGTCGTTGATGCCTTTGACCACCTCATGTGCGCCCGCGTCGGCGGCGTCAGAGCCGGCAAGAGCCAGTCCAAGGCCATGCCTACCGTCTCGGCCCTCGCCACGATCCGCTCGGATCGCTTCAAGGGCTGGTTCGACCCGGTCGTGCTCGAAGCGCTGTGCAGGCTTGTGCCGCCGTTCATGGTTGGTTCGATCGTCGGCCTCAGCGACGGCACGCAGGCCGCCGTGGTGACCAACCACCCCGAAGCCCCGTGCCGCCCAACGGTGCGCGTGCTGAGCAAGCCCGTCACCGCCCACGACAGCCGCGCCACAAAGCAGCTCGACCTGCGGATGTGCCGAAACATCTGCGTCGCCACGGTCGACGGCATCGACGTCCGGCACCACCTCTACACCGGCGAGTTCGAGCCCATCAGCCCCCACGCGGGCTTGGGCGCGGCGTTCGACGCGGCGTAACGAGGCACAGCCCGTGAACTCGCGCTCGAAGAAGCCGTCTCTGAGCCGCTCGGGGTGAAGTGACGGACAAGCCCGCAACACAACGAGCAACGACATCAAGGAACCCGAGCTCGACGAATCGCGTCACCGCCCGCGCCGCCTCCCGCCACCTTCCGCGGGCTTCTCCTCCGCCTTCCTCTCATCAAGGTTGAGCGTGAACGGCTCCGCCGAGGTTTCCGGCTCGTTCGTCACGCTCCACGGCGTGCCGTTGTGCAAGTACATCTTCTGCTGCTCGGGCAGCGTCAGCGGGCGCGCACCGAGGCGCCCGAACACGCTCGTCTGGTTGCCCGATTCATCGACCGCTCGGTCGCGGTCCAGGCCCTTGCTGATCGCCAGCGCCGGCCCGTGCGTTTCGCGCCACGCCACCAGCGTCGGGCTCAGCGGCGGGATGAACCCGCGGAAGTTCGGCGTGGTGTTCGGCCCCATCAGCTGCACCAACTTCAGCCCACCCTTGCCGTCGGCGATGTACGCGTACATCGAGGCGTTGGTCATCCCCACCTTCACGTCACGCGTGTCGGTGAGCTGGCCCTCGGCGGTGTACTGCATCGACAGCGTCGGCGACGCGGGCTTCGTGACATCCACGATCGCCAGCCCGGCGCTGCCGCACGCCACATACGCGTTGGTCCGGGCCACATAGAGCCGGTGCTTCTCGCCGGGCAGATCGACCCGACCGGCGAACACCGGGTTCCGCGGGTCGGTGATGTCGAACGTCTTGAGACCGTCGGCATCACTGACAAACGCGTACCTGAACTGCACCTGCACGCCCTGCGGGCTGTTGAGCTCGCCCGAGCCGAACACGTCGACGAGTTTCGGGTCCGTCGGGTCGTCGATGTCGATCACCACCAGACCGCGCGGGCTGGTGGCGTACACATGCTCACCCGCGACGTACAGGTGCGTCATGCCCGTCAGCACCCCGTCGGGGTTGAACGCCGTGGTTCCATCCTTGAACGTGGTGCGCTCAAGGAAGTTGTTCTCCGGGTCGCCGTCGAGCAGCGTGCCCGCGAACGTCGTGATGAGCCCTTCGACCGCGTCGCCGACGTACAGGTACGCGTACGAGGCGTGGATCTTCTGCTCCTGGTTAACGTGCCAGGGCTGCGGATCGTCGAGGCCGATCGCCCGCGGCTTGCTCGGGTCGCTCGACATCCGCGTCCGCGCCGGGTCCACGCCCAGGGTGGTGGGGGAGGCGATCGCGACGCAGTTTTCGGTGTCAAAGCCCAACCGCTGTCCCAGCGGCGAAACCGGCGCGGTCACGATGCGCTCCGAGAAGCCTTTGTGATCGATCGCCTGCACGTCGAACACATAAAACCCGGCCTTGCCTCGGGCGGCATAGAGGTATTCGCCCCGCAACTGCACATCCAGAATCTCGGCACCGTTGAACCAGCCGAGGGCACCCTTGCCGTCGTGGTGGTAGGCGGTCTTGAGTTCCCGCTTGTCCTCTTCGACGAACTTCTTGTACTCGTCCGGCCACGCGAGGCTGTGGAAGTACGAACCGAACACGGCCTGCGGCTCATCGTGCTCGGTGGCGACCACCGCCTCAAGCCCCGCCGAGCCCTGTGCCACATAGATGAACCGCCCGAGGAAGTTCACCATGTTCGTGCCCTGCAGCATCAGCTGGGCCATCCAGGCGTTGTTGTCGCCGTCGCGTGAGGCGTGGCAGTCGGTGCACATCTTGGTGGTGCCGCGCCCGCCGGTGGAGTGCGGGAAGTGCGGATTGAACGCCTGGCCCGAGTAGCCTTCGCCCGAGATGGTCTGCTGCTGCGAATAGATCCACTCGCGCAGCAGGTTCTGGCTGCTGACGATCACCGCCGAAGAGGAGCGCACGGGGACGATCTTCCCGCCCTTGACGCTGGAATCCCGACCCAACTGGTACGTGTCGTCCCGCAGCACCTGGAAGTTGTACCGCGTGTAGTTCCGCGTGTACTTGTTCTCGTTGTGCAGCATCGGCGTGCGCTCGTTGGCCAGCATCGGCAGGTGGCAGCCCGCGCAGCTCGTCATCCACGAGGTGTGACACGTGAAGCACTCAACCTTGTCCATCGAGTGCGCCAGCTTGCCCTCGCCCGCCGCCCCGTCTTCCTTGGGCGCATCGCCCCAGCGAATCTGCCCCGACGCCCCGTCGCGGTACACCGTCTTGGCGTAGCGGCTCTTCTGCGCCACGTCAGGGTTGGCCTTTGACCACGCGCTCTCGGGGTTGATGGTGTCGATGGTCTGCACCACCTCCCACTCGAGTTTCGGATCAACCGCCGAGCGCTGGATCAGCTTCCCGCCCTTCCACTCAAAGCGCCGCTTGCCGAACACGCGCGTACGCGACAGATCGGTCCCGACCACCTCGCCCTTGGCATTGCGCGGTGCCGCTGGCCCGGACGTCTTGAGCGAAGCCCGGCTGTTGTAATCGCCGTGGCAATCCTGGCACCGAATCTCCACCGCGTTGCGAACCTCGCCGTACAGCTTCCCGTTCCCGTGCATGTCCTGCTTGAAGTGGCAGTCGATGCAGTGCATCCCGGCGTCGAGGTGGATGTCGGCGAGGTGAACCGCCTTCTGCCACTTGTCGGGGTCGTTCGGATCGATCGTGTTCCCGCGCGCGTCCAGCAGGTTGCCGCGCATGTCCTTCTTGTGGATGGCCCGGAACATCCAGCCGTGCCCGTGGAAATCGGCGAACTGATTGTGCGTGAGCTTCGAGTTGAACTCGTCGCTGCCGGTCTTCTCGAGGAACCCGACACCCGCCGCCTGGCCCTTGTGGCTCACCGCCGAGGGGTAGAGGTTGCCCCACAGCCCGCGCATGGCGGCGTCATCCGGGTTCTTCCGCAGGCTCTCCCAGCGCTGCTCGGGCGTGGGCTTCGCCGACTTGTTTGGATACATCCATTCGCCGTCGGATTCCAGGTCCCACCACATATAGCCCGTGTACGTGTTGGCGTACGACGTGCCCGGGTGGATGTGGCACACAATGCACTGGCTGGTCGGGATCGCGTTGGTGAGCACATGCTTCACCGGGTGTCCGGATTCGTTCTTCGCGATCGTCGGGTCCTCGCTGTGCGAGTACCCCATGTTGCCCATCGCCGCCAGTTCTTTGCCGGAGTTCTTGACACTGCGGTCGTTGGCATACGGCGTGTGGCACGCGGTGCAGCCCGAGTGCCGGAAATCACCCGGATGGTCGTTCGTGCCAACGAACTGCAGGATCGGATCGAGCAGCCGCGTCTTCTGCAACCCCAGCATCACCGGGTCGGTGCGGATCTTCGTCCCCAGCCCGCGCGGCGACAGCCCCTTGTCCGCCTTCCCGCTCTCCGCCAACGGGTTCGGGATGCCGATCACACCCGGCTCTTCGTTCGGCACCGGGCCGCCCGGCACCGGCAGCTTGGTCCCGCGCTCGAACACACGCAGCATGTTCCCCGGCTGCGTGATCGCCCACACCGGCAACGGCTGCAAGAACGGGATCACCCCGTCCCTCGACATCTCTTCATCCGTCGGCCTGCGGACCTTCTGAATCCCCTTCGAATCCGCCTCGATCACCCCCTGCAACCGCTGCGGCAAGCCGAACGCCGAATACGACTCGCCGTACACCGGAATCTTGTTGGGGATGCTCCCGTTGTTGTACAGCGCCGCGCCCCACAGTTGCGCCCCGTGGGCCATCATCGAATGCCCGACGTTGGCGACCTCCGCGGCGTGGCACTTGCCGCACGCCCAGTCGGCGATCCGTAGATCGCCCGGATTGATGAAGCGGACGAACTCGGGCGATTCCTGGTTCAGCAGCGCCGAGGTCGCCTCGGGGTTCCGAGACCCGTGCAGCGTGCCGTGAGCGCCATCGTGGCCCGATCCGTCGTGGCCACCCTCACCATGCGCGTCCTCACCATGCTCGCCCTCGCCATGACCGCCGGCGGCGTGCTCTTCGTGATGATGGTCCCCATACTTGATCGTCGGCGATCCGTACCACGCCTGCGGATTCCGCGGCTGCACGTGCGCCTTCATCAGCGCCGCCAGATACACCGAATCGGTGATCTGCGTCCCCGGCTTGCCCGGCCGCCCCGGCTTGTCCATCGTTGACTTCACCGCGGCATCACCGCCGTGGCAGTCCACGCACGAGATCGCCGGGTTATCGCCGGGGTGGGCGTTGTAGTGCTCGGTCTCGCCGTGGCACGAGATGCACCCCGCCGAAGCCGCCAGCGCCGCCGCCTTGTCTGCGTGCGCGACCTCACCGGCCCGCGGCGCCATCCGCGCCGCCAACTCCACCTTCGCCTTCTCAGGGTCCGCCATCGACTTGCGGAACTCCAAATCCCACGGCTCGGCGTTCCGCCAATAGTGCGCGTGCTCGCACGCGACCAGCACGCCGACCAGACCAACCAAGCCAATCGCGATTTTGTAACGGGTCGCCAGCATGGATTCTGCTTCCGTTCCTGATGCCTAGTGCCCAGTCCCTAGTGCCTTCAGATCAATACGTCAGTGTCAGCCCAAAGAAAACCTGATGCAGCGTCCGGCCGCTCTCGTAGATGTCCTTGAACCCCTCGTCGGGGAAGAACAGGCTGCCGCCCGCCGTGAAGATCACGTTGTTGTTCAGGAACGGCCGGTACTGGAGCGACAGGTTGATCTCGCGCCCCAGATACGGGTCGATGTCGTTCTGGTTCAACGCGTACTCCAGCGTCTCGGTCTCGGCCAGCCAGATCCAGTTTGCGTTGAAGCTCGCGCGCAACTTCGGCGTGATCTCCGCGTCAAACCCCGTGTTCGCCAGCAGCGTCCCGGGGTTCACGAAGTTCGACTGACCCTCGGTCTTGCTCGACCTCAGGTGGTTGAAAAACGTGCCGGGGTTGGTCAGGCGCACGCCCGCAACGCCCAGGCCGTTGCTCTGGAAATAGCTCGAAGGCCCGCCCGCGAACACCGGGTTGTCGATGATCCCGTCGAACCCGCCGCCGGTGTCGTCGGTCGGATCATCATCGCCCGAGGCGTACAGCACCGCCGCCTTGGGACGCAGCCAGTCAAAGTCGGCGCTCAGCTCGACCGCCGCGAAGTACGCGCTGATGTCAACTTCCTTGCCGGCCAGCGGGTTCCCGTCGTCGTTGCCCGCCGCGTAATAGAAAGCGTGCGTGATGTTGAGCCGATCGATGTGCCCGTCGCCGGTCCACCCGAAGTAGTACGCGTCGAGCGAGTGCTCGTTGGCTGACCCGATCAGATCGGGCCTGACGATGAACCCGTTGTCGTCGCGCCGGCTGTTCGACTGGTCATGGTTCCAGTGGAAGCTGAACTGCGTCGTGTACCCCAGCCAGATGAAGTCCTGGATGTAGAAGTTCGCGATCAGCACCTGCTGGTCGCGCCAGTCGAACTCGTTCAGCCCCGAGTTCGTGTCCTTCTCCACCTGGTTGAAAAAGGCGAGGTTGTACTGGTACTTGTTCGAGGCGGCGTTGCCGAAAAACCGGATGCCGTCCGAAACGTCGTTGTAGATGAAACCCTTGAAGTCCGACGAGAACAGCTGGCGTCCGATCTGGACGGCGGCGATGTCAAAGTAGGGCGAGGTATCCCCCAGGTGATACTCGAAGAACGCCGTCTGCAGCGCTGCGTGCTTGTCGGTGCGGGTGTTGTCACGGCGCGGGTTGATGTTCGTCGCGTTGTTCTCTTCAAGGTCCAGATAGTTGATGTTGTACGCCCCGGTGATGTTCAACCGCCAGTCCACCGGCCGGAACGACGCGTACCCCTTGAACATGTCGAACACGGTCAGGAACGTCTGGTTCACAAACGTGAACTTGCCGGAGCCGAAGTTCTCCAGCGAGTTCGGGTTCGACGCCGACACCCCCGAGGGCACAGGCAGCCGCCCGAACTTCGCGAACGTGTCGGACACGAACGTCAGGTTGAGAAAAATGTCCTCGCCGATGATCGGGTAATCGCCCTTCAAAACGTTCCGGTCGTACGGGTTGAGCGGGTGCCCAAGCGTGTACGGCGAATCCCCGCCCGTCGCGTTCATCAAAATCGAATCCGACGGTGCCACCCGGTTGTACCGGTTCCACGTCGGCCAACCGATCCGCCAACGGTCCGGCACCGAGATCGTCTCCCGAGGCAGCAGCCCGCCGCCCCCCGCGCCCCCCCCCGCGCCGCCGTCACCCTTCTCACCACCGATCGGCGGCCAGGTGCTGTCCCCCGCGTAACCCTGCACATCCGAAGGAGGCAAATCCAACGGAACCGCGGGGGCCATCGGCGCTTGATCCGCGCCCCCAGCCCCGGCGTCCTTCGCGGGCTCTTCCTTCTTCGCCTCGTCCTTCTTCTCGGAAGCCGCACCCGGCGCACCGCCCTCGCTCTTCGCGCCGTCGGCCTTCGCGCCCTCGCTCTTCTCCGCTTCCGGCTTCGCTGGCTCCGAAGCCGGCTCCTTCCGCGGCGGCGGCCGCTCCGCCCACGCCTCAGGCACACACGCCAACAGCGCGCACGCCGCCCCCGCGGCCAAAACCAACCGGCGCAGATCAACCCGGCGCCGATCAACGCCGACCATCTCAACCCGACCCACGATCACGCGCGAGCGATGATGCACAAGACCCTCCACGCACAAGTGAGTGTCGCCGATTCCGCCCCGCGAACCTAAACCCAATCGCGCCGCGATGCAACGCGCCCCGGCCCACGCGCTCACGCCCTCGCCTGTCCCACCCGCTCAACTGATCCCAAGTCTCAACGCTGCGAGCTCGGTCGCTCGCGCCCCGTGCCACTGATGGCGGCCTCCTCGCCGACATCAGTGCCGATCAACCCACGCGCCGCCGACACGCGATCCGTGCCTCCGACCTGTCCTCAGGTCGGTGCTCCCTTTCTCGCACACGCACCGCGCTTGACGCGCAACCCATCATCGATCACGCTCACCCACGCCCAGCGCGGGCCCACAATCCCGCCCGCGCCATCACGTCATCCACGGAGGCCCATCGTGCAGACCCCCCGCAACACACGCACCTCGCGCCCCTCCCGCGCCCCCAGATCTCCCCGCACCCCCCGCTTCGAACCCCTCGAAGCACGCGAACTCCTCAGCGCCCTCCCCGACCCCTCGCTCGCCCTCACACTCAATGAGATCAAGGGCGTCTTCTCCGCCTGCGTCGCCCGCGCCACCCAACTCGGCGTCAACGCCACCATCTCGCTCGTGGACCGCGAAGGGAACATCCTCGGCGTCGTCCGCATGCGCGACACCACACTCCGCTTCGACACCGGACAATCCACCATCATCGGCGGAGGCGTCGGGGGCCTCGAAGGCATCTCGCTCCCTTCCTCCATCTTCGCCACCAGCAAAGCCGGCACCGCCGCCTTCCTCTCCACCACCGGCAACGCCTTCTCCACACGCACCGCCGGCTTCATCATCCAGCAGAACTTCCCGGGCGGAGCCAAGAACGCACCCTCCGGCCCGCTCTTCGGCGTCCAGCTCTCCTCGCTTCCCACCTCCGACCTCAACCGCCTCCCCATCGGCCTCGCTGGTGATCCCGGCGGCCTGCCCCTCTACCGCTCTGGCACCCCCATCGCCGGCATCGGCGTCGAACTCGACGGCGTCTACAGCGCTCCCGCCAGCCGACTCGGCTCGCAGCCCACCGACGAAGAGCGCATCGCCGCCGCCGCACTCACATCCTTCCCCCCGCCCGGCAACATCCGAGCCAACAACATCCTCGTCGGCGGCATCCGCTTCGCCTTCCTCGAAGCCGGCATCCCCTCCGCGTCCGACCTCGGCACCCTCCCCGACTTCGACACCCTCGTCGCCGCCAACCGCCTCACCGTCCTCTCGCAGCCCGCCGTCTCGCCCGCCACCCGATTCGCCACACGTTCTCTCGGCACCATCCCCGGCGACACGATCTTCGGCTTCCAGCAAAACTACGTCGAGACCTTCGCCGTGAGAGGTGACACCGCCTTCGCCGTGCAGCCCACCAGCACGTTGGTGCGCCGCCTGAACAGCATCAGCATCGCCACCGGCGCGTCCACCTTCGTCGCTGATCTCTCCGGCCCCGCCGCAGGCCAGGTCCCCGTCGGCCACCGCACCAACGGCGTTTCGCTCGACGACCGAGCCACCGCCGACCCCGCCGACGACCGCCTCTATCTCTCCAACCAGGAAAGCGGCAACATCCACGCCTTCAGCGCCGCCACCGGCGCACCGCTCTCAGCCACCGCCACAACCCCCGCCACGCCGCTGCGCGACGCCCAGGTCATCCAGTCCGGCGGCAACACCTTCGTCGTCGGCATCACCTCCGCCAACGGCAACCTCGTCCGACTCGACGCCGCCCAGTTCGGCAGTGGGGGGGCCACTGTGGTCAATCTCACCCCCGCCGGCCCCGACACCATCGACTCATTCACCAATGGTGAAGCAGGCGTCTTCGCCGTCCGCGCCGGGCCCGTCGGCGTCCTCTCCGCCAAGCGCGAACTCATCCGCGTCAACCTCGACGGTACCGGCTCCACCCTCATCGCCAACATCTCCGACAACGGGCCCAACGAAGGCTCCAACAGCCAGCCCATCCCCGTCCTTGTCTACGACAACAACAACACCGTCGGCGTCACCGCCGACGACACCCTCATCGCCCAGAACTCCACCCGCGGCACGCAGTTCCGCATGAACGTCGCCACCGCCGCCATCGCCGCGCCGCAGATCGAGATCGTCAACCCCAGCTTCGTCCTCACCTCCGCGCGCCAGGGGCCCAACGGCACCATCGTCGGCGTCTCCGATCCCTACACCGGCTCGGGCGGCGGAGCCCAACTGCAGCGCCTCACCGTCGCCGATGTCACCAACGCCGCCAACCTCACCTCTCTCACCGGCATCGACACCACCGCCCTCACCCGCGCCGGCGTTCTCGTGAACGGCACCCCCGCGCTCACCCCCGCCGAAGTCGAGACGATTCTCACCCAGGCCCACCGCGAAAACGCGCGGCTCCGCGCCGCCATCCGCCGCGACCGACCCCAGGTCTCGCAGGTCACCGTCAGCGTGTGCGACCTCAAGGGCAACCTGCTGGGCGTGTTCCGCACCCCGGACGCGCCCGTCTTCGGCTTCGACGTCTCGCTGCAAAAAGCCCGCAGCGCCATGTTCTTCTCGCGCCCCGACGCCGGCACCATCCTCGACACCGCCGACGCCGGCGTCTACGCCCGCTTCGCCAACGCCGTCCGGGCCCAGGGTGTCCCCCTCGACGGCTCGATCGCCATCGCCGAGCGCACCATCGGCTTCATCGCACGCCCCACCCTCCCCGACGGCATCCCCCGCTCCGGCCCCGGCGGCCTCTCCGCCCTCGCCCCCGACACCTTCTCACCCTTCAACACCGGCCTCCAAACCCAGCTCACCCTCCCCAACATCTTCCGCTACGCCTTCGAGTTCCTCAGCGTCAACGAAGCCGACGCCCTCCGCCTCTTCAACCGCGACCTCATCGGCGGCGGCAACGTCACCACCAACGCCTTCCCGCTCCAGAACGGCCTCCAGATCTTCCCCGGTGCCGTCCCCCTCTACAAGAACGGCCAGCTCGTCGGCGGCGTCGGCGTCTCCGGCGACGGCATCGAACAAGACGACTCCATCGCCTTCAATGGCGCCGGAGGCTTCCAGCAGTTCGGCCCCGGCGTCCAACGCGCCGACAAGATCCGCATCACCCAGAAGCTCCGTCTGCCGTACATCAAGTTCCCACGCAAGCCTTCAGGCGGGTTCTAAGCCTCAGTCCATCTCAGTTTCATCCGAGCCCCAAAGAGTCCGTCCGAGCCCCGAGCGCGAGCTCGGGGCCTCGGCCCCCGCAAGCATTCGTGAAGTTCTCGCCAGGCCGCCTCGAAGAGTGGAACACCAAATCGCCAGTCACGAAGCGACAGGGTCAAACCGTCTTCCGCTCGCGAGAACCCACGATGAAACCCAAACGCCCGCCCCGATTCAAAGCGAGCATCGTCGCGGCTCTCGTGGGGCTCGCAGCAACCGAGTCACTCGTCGACGCACAGCCGATCACCTATCGAACGGTGACAAGCACCGTTCGCAACGCCATCTGGGCCTGCAGCCCGCCCGGCCGAACCGACCTGATGTTCGTGGCGTCGAAGGAAGGCGTCGTTTCAGCACTCGACTTGCAGACGGGTGCCTTGCTGGCCGTCCCTCCACTCGTGCTGCCGGACGTGATCCGCTTCGGTGAAGCCGGCCTCCTCGGCATGGCTTGCCACCCGGACTTTGAGTCCAACGGCTATCTCTACCTTTACTACACCCGCGAGGTGTGGCCGTTCCATCCAGATTCCTGGCTTCAGCTCACGCTGGTTCGATACACCTGTCCGGGCCCCGCGCGGGACGCTCCAGGCCCAGCTTCGCGAGCGATCATCGCCAGCCTTCTTGCAGAGTGGCCGAGTAACCTCCACGTCGGCGGATGGATCGGATTCGGACCCGACAACCTGCTGTACTGGGCCATCGGAGACTCACAGAGTCCTCTGTCTGCCCAGAACACCGCCGCCGTCAACGGCAAAGTCCTCCGCATCGATGTCGACCGCGACGAGTTCCCCGCGGATCCAATACGCAACTACGCCATCCCACCCACAAACCCCTTTGCCGGCGGCCCAGACTTGGGAGAGGTATTCCTCTGGGGCCTTCGCAACCCGTTCCGCTGCGGCTTCGATTCCGAGAGACGAATCCTCTATGTCGGCGATGTTGGCTCGAGCTATCGAGAGGAGCTCTCGGCGGTCCACATCGACGAGCCCGGATCAAACCTCGGGTGGCCGTGCTACGAAGGCACGATGAGCCCGTGGTGGGCCGACGTGTGCGACGGCATGGGGCCCGTTCGATTTCCGATCATTGAATACAACGACGATGTGCCACCCCTGCTCCGACAAGGGCAGTCGATCATCACCGGCGGGGCCTACACCGGTTGCGCCGTCCCTGACCTTCGCCACCGGGTCTTGCTGACGGACTACTTCTGGAACAACGAGTTCTATTCGTTCTCCCATGAGAACCAGACGGTGTCGAATCTCACCCGTCACATGCTCCCCGGCCTCGGCGGTCGGATCACCGGCTTCGCCCGCGACGGCAAAGGCGAAATCTACATCCTCTCAAGCTCCGGCATCCACAAACTCATCCCCGCCACCGCCCAATCCGCCGACCTCAACGCCGACGGCAGCGTCAACACCCCAGACCTCATCTTCCTCCTCAGCCGCTTCTCCCACCCCGCGCCGGCGGGCTCCCCAAACGCCGTCGCAGACTTCAACACCGACGCCGTCATTAACACCCCCGATCTCACCTACTTCCTCAACCGCTTCGGCACCACATGCCCGTAATCCCTCGCGCTTGAACGCCCGCGACCCGCGCGGTCGCGTCACCTCGATCCCCGATCCCCGATCGCTCATTCCGCCAAGCCCCATCCATCCAAAACCCGATCGCCAGCGCGCCAGCCAGGGAAACACAACCTTCATGTCCGAAAATAACCCGACATCTTCTTGACCTGCCCCCGCTTCCGGTGCATGCTCTTCCTTGATAACGCGGCGCGGAAGTTCCCGGACGGCTTCACCGCTGTCCAATCCCGCGCAGCGGTCGGCTGACTGTGCAGCCGATGACTCTTCGCACTGGCAGAACCGGGCGCTGCGCTGTCGGCAGCCCGGAGAAGGAGATTGAGAGAATGTTGAACCACCGCCACGCCCTGGCTGGGCTTGTGACTGTCGCCGCGCTCACCGCGAACGCGGGCGCTGCCATCCTTGTTTTCACCACCAGCATGGACGGCCCCTCCGAGGCGCCCCCCGTCGCCAGCCCCGGCATCGGCACCTCCACCATCACTTGGGACACCGCCCTCAACACCATGCGGGTCCAGGCCAACTTCAGCGGCCTCGTCGGCACCACCACCGTCGCCCACATCCACGCGTCGGCCACCATGATCCCCTTCACCGGGACCTCCGGCGTCGCCACCCCCACCCCCTCGTTCCCCCTGTGGCCCACCGGCGTCCAAGCCGGCTCCTATGACCGCACCTTCGACATGACCCTCGCCTCGTCCTTCAACGCCGCCTTCATCACCGCCAACGGCGGCACCCCGGCCTCCGCCGCCGCCGTCCTGCTCGGTACCCTGCAGACCGGCCGCGCGTACTTCAACGTCCACTCCACCTTCGCCCCCGGCGGCGAAATCCGCGGCTTCTTCCCCACCCCCGGCGCCGCCACCCTCCTCGGCATCGCCGGCGTCGCCGCCCTCCGCCGCCGCCGCTGAGCGGGGCCCCGCGCGGACCAACCCGAATCGTTCCCACGGTCGCGCCCGATACCCCGAGCGCGACCGCTTTCTTTCCCGAAGGTACGTCGGCACTCCGCGCCGACTCTCCAAGATCACCCCGATCGCCAGCCCCACAGCACGACGACGTTGTGATGAGCAATCCGATCCCTCTTCGCCAGCGAAGCGGGCGCTCGACCGTTGCCAGACGCGCGGCGAGCGCAGCGAGCAAGCGTCTGGTAGGCATGGTGAGTTTCTCCTTCGCCCGTGGAACGGGCGAACGAATCACGAGACATCGAACGCGAAAGCCAATCCCATGACCCGCCGCCCCTCATACCTTCTGCTCCTCCCCCTTTGCCTCGCCCTCTCTCCCAGCGCCCACGCCGACGGCCTCCTCATCGGACGCAACAGCGACAACCAACTCATCCCCATCCTTGAGTTCACCGGCGTCCTCGACATCCCCCGCAGCGTCTTCCCCGGCTTCCCCGGCTACGCCCAGCCCTACCCAGGCTTCGGATCGCTCACCATCTCCACCCCCGCACTCAACCAGTTCATCATCCTCCCCTCGGCGAACATCGAGCTCCGCGTCGTCGCCATTGACCCGGGCCTCAACATCCAGAACCGCACCTCCAACGGCTTCCTCGCCGCCGGCGATGTCTATCACCTCGGCAACCCCTTCTTCGATTACCACCCGCTCTGGAACATCCCCGTCGCCGCCACCCCTCCGGCCCCGGCGCAGATGTTCAACGTTACCCTCATCATCCGCGATCGCAACAACGTCTACACCGACAGCGCCCCCTTCACCATCACCGTCACCCCCGCCCCCTGCCCAGCGGACTTCACCAACAACGGCACCATCAACACCGCCGACCTGGTCCACTTCCTCGCCCGATTCGGCCAGTCCGTCACCCCCGGACAGCCCAACAGCGAGTGCGACCTCAACAACGACGGCACCGTCAACACCCCGGACCTCACCGCATTCCTCGCGGCGTTCGGCACGCCGTGCCCGTGATCTCGCCCGACTCCGACAACCGGTCCTCACGCGCTCCGGTTGAGGGCGGAACCATCCATGGGCGCGGGCGAGGCTTCGGCGGTCTGTACGGAGTCGCCGCGTGCGATCCCGATCTCGGCGCGTGAATCAGCCCTTCGGCCCGCACGGCTCCGTCTGGACATGCATCGCAAGTTCCGCCTCGCGGGCCGCTTGCTCGGTCTCGCGCATCGCTTGCTCCATCTCCCGAACGGCCTCGGTTTCCGCGTTCCGGACGGCTTGCTCGGCTTCGCGCTCGGCGAGCAAAGCCTCACGCTCGGCACGCTCGATCTCGGCGTTCTCGGCCGCCATCGCCAGCGAGTCCGACTCCTCGCTGATGGACGCTTCACCGATCGGCTCGCCCGCGGGTTCAGACCCGCCGCCGCCTTCGCCGCCGCCGTGTGAGAGCGACGCCACCACACGTCCCACCGCGGCCTGCGTCTCCGCGTTGAGGTCGCGCGCCAGCTGGAGAATCGCCTCCGAACTGACGCCCGGCTGATCGCCGCCGCGTTTGAGAGAAGCGAGCGCCTCTCCGATGGATTGGCGATACTGCGCCACGCTCTCGAGCATGGACGCCCGAGCGTCGTCGAGGTGCCGACGCGCCTCGGTGGTCAGCACCTGTGCCCGCTGCACAGCGGCGCTGGCCAGACGCATCCGAGCGTCCGCGGCGCTGATGGGCTCTCCGGTCGAGGCTTGGGCCGTTTCGGCCCCGCTCGTGCCGGGAGCGTTCTTGGTGTGTGGGTGGGGCGCGTGCGTCGATTTCGGGGTGTACACCATGCGTTCTCCTTGTGTCGGTCGGTGCGAGCGCCGAGATCCGAGCTCAGGCCTTCCGACTGTGTGAAACGAGGGTGAGCGAGCCGCTGCGATCCACGCGCAGCGTTGTCCGGGCTTGGTGGTTCTCAGCGTTAAAGATCACCAGCTTGCCGTCCTGCGTGACCGAGCGCCCGCGCGGGACCACCGACAGCGCGTGCGCCTCGACAGCGCTCATGGAGCGGCTGATCCCGTCCGCGAGGTCCACCGACGCATGAGAGCCCGAATCGAGAGGAGCGAACGGCGCGAGACTCGCGGCGAACTGACAGGCCGCCGAAGAGAGCCGCGCGAAGCCCAGCCGATTCGGCGGCTGCAGCCACGACGCGAGCGCGGCATGCACATCCGACGCTGACGCATCGGGGTGGACCGTCGGGCACCTCATGTACCCTCGGGCTTCGTCGAGCAGCGCATCGCAGATCTCGCCGATGCGTCCGCCGCGGTGCCGACGCTCGGACCTGGATTCCTCGCCCGCGCTGCCCGCCAGCGAAAGGAAGAGGCGCGAGTAGTCGACAAACTCGGCCGGGTTCACGGCACGCCCCAACGCAAAGCCAGCCGCCTGCTTGCGGAGCGACGCTTCCGCACCGCCCGTGCCCGAGAGCTCGACCATCAACTCGTGGAGCCCCACCCAGTCGCCCAGTTCGACCGCTTGGAACAGCGTCGCACCCGGGGCGAGCCGCTGCAGAAACTCCGGGACCTTCCCGAGTTCTTCTTGGGTCCACAGCCCCTCATCGACCAACCGACGCGCGAGGTCCAACGCCGGTCCGGCGTGCGGCGTACCGCCCGTGCCCCGCGGGCCGCGACCCGCGCTCTCGGCCCCGTCGTCGTCGCCCCCAACGCCTTCGTTCGTCAGCATGTCGAGCAGCATCCGGTTGCTCAGCAGCAGCAGACGCCGCGGGCTCACCTGCAATCCCAATGACCTCAGCAGCATCAGCGGCGACCCGTGCAGTCCCTCCTGCACGCCCGACACGAGCGACTCCACGTCTTCAAACCAGTACGAGTCAGCCCGCGGCCCCATCGCCCGGTCCAACCACGCCGCGCCGCCATCGATCAAGTCGATCACCGCGCGGGCGCGTTCATCAAGATCCGCAGCACTCTGCAAGAGACCGCCGCCAACCGCCACAACGGGCTGCAGCACCGGCGGCGGCGGCTCATCCAACGCCGAGCCCACGTTCGGAGCCGGCTCGCCACGCGCGACACAACGCCCCCACTCGTCGGCCTCGCGCTCCAGTTCCGGATCGGCGTTGCAAGGCACCCCCGCCGCCTCGTTCCGAACACGCACCCGACCGGCCCGCTGCTGCGCCACGTGGCACAGCTCGTGACCGAAGACCTCGAGCACGCGACGCATCGGCTGCTCAAACAGGTCCGGGTCGATGTACAACTCGCCCCCATACGCGAACGCCTCGCACCCCGCCGCGCGGGGCTCGGGCCCCACCCGCACGCTCACACGCTCGCCGTGATCCCCAAGGTACCGACGCGCAAGGTCGTTCAGGTCGAGCAAACCCTTGAGCAGCACTTCGGCGGCGAACGGGTCGGCCTCGAATCCATCGCGAGATTGGTCGGGCGGCAAGGGCATCAGTAACTTCTTGAAGATCAGTTCCGGTCCGTCAAACAATGAGCGATCACCCGTTCTGAGGGTTGAAACTCGGTGCAAAGCTGTTCACCACAAGGGCCGCCGCCTGGCCGACGCTCTGGAACGTGGTCACCGCCTGGGTCACGATGTTCTGCGCGTCCGCGATGGCATCCTTGTACTTCGTGTCACCCGACTCCACATACTGCGCCATCAGCACGCCCACCGCGGTGGCGCCGATCGTGCTCACGTTCCGCAGGTTGTCGGCCGCGTCCTGCACCGCCATCGCCGCCGACTGCGCGATCGACTGATACGCCTTCCCGGCACCCGCCGCCTTCAGCATGTCAGGCTCGAGCGTGCTCTTGCGGAGCAACTCGAGCGTCGCGGCGATCTGGGGGTTGACAACATCGCTCATGGGGAATCCTCATTCAGGTCGGGAGCCAACTCGGGTCCGAGGTGCTCGCTCGGGCATCTGTCGAACGATCGTGCCGCGCTGCCGCGGCGATCAGCCGTGCGCCGCGGGGGGCGTGGGGGGCGCGGGGGGTCCGGGGGGCGCGGGTGGTGCGGGAGCCAGGGGCGGGTGCGGGATGGGAGGCGGCACATGCGGCGGTTGCAACTTCTGCTGCGCGTCGGTCACTTGCTGGGAAATCTGCTGAAGACCGGAAGCGGCGAAACTCGCGCCAGCCGAAACAAGGCTCGCGTCGCTGGTGAACTTGCTCACCGCCGCCTGCGCCGTGCTCAGGTCCTGCGCCAGCACCGCCGACGCATCCGCCGCCGGCGGAGGCTTCGGACTCGGCGGCGGCGCGGGGGGAGACGGTGCCGGCGCCGGCGGCGGCCCGAACGCTTTGAGAATCCGCGCGCACGTCGCCGTGGTCGCCGCCGAACTCACCATCTGCATGTTCCGCTGGTTGCTCACGGCGTTGTGCATCGCCATCCCCAGCGTCTCGGCCATCACCGAGTCGAGGATTCCCATCGACTGGGCGGCGCCGACGCCGATGACCGCCGCCTGGGTCTGGCTCACCGCGTCGGTGATCTGCGAGTTCACGGTGCCGTCATACGTCATCGAATGCTCCTTTGGCTCTTGTTCTCGGCGCTCGCGGCCGGGCTCGGCTCGGCTAGGCGGTCGCCTTGGTGATGATCCAGGCACACGTGACTGCGGTGTTCGTCACCAGAATCGGCTGCATCGCCTGCTGGCAGCGGGCCGCGTTCAGCATCACGATCCCCATCGAGTCGGCCATCGTCGCGTAGGTCGTCGCCATCGCCGCCGATGGAGCGGCCCCGATCGACGCCGTCGTGCCGATGGCCACCGTCTCGACCACCGCGGGATTGACTTCGTCGGGTCCGGGCATGGTCGACGCTGGCTCTCCGCAACGAGACACGAAACCCTGCTTCCGGGCCTTTCGCTCACCCGCTCGGAGATGCACACATCCGAAGAGAACGGCTCACGACGAGTTCCCGACCCCTGGCGCCGCTCTCCCACCCGCGCCTGTTCCGAGCGAGAGCAGGAGAGCGACGCTCATGGTCGTCGCCGCCTGGGAGACCTGGTTCATCTGCTGCTGCGCGAGGGCGGCGTTGTGGGCCGCGTTCGCCAGCGACTGCGCGCTCGCCTGGTACAGAAGGCCCATCGCCACCGCGGGCGACGCCCCGAGGTTCATGACGTTGGCCTGCGTCACCGCGTCCGTGATCATGTTGTTGACGGACGTGGGGAACGCCATGGATTAGCGGCTCACAAGGGGGCAGATGCTCAGACTCCCGATGCGGCTGCCGGCTCAGAGCCCGGCCACCTTCGAAGACAGGATCGCCTTGGTCGCCATGCCGGCCGACGCGGTGTCGAGCGACAGCAGTGTCGCCACGCCCATCGTCGTCGCCGTCTGGGCCGTGACCGCCGCCTGCTGCGACATCAGCGTCGCGTTGTGCGCCGCATTGCCCAGCGCCTGGCCGGTCGCTTGATACAGGTTGCCCATCGCCATCGCGGGCGCGTCGCCCAGAACCTTGACGTTGGCCTGCGTCACCGAGTCGGTGATCTGATTGTTGACTGAGGTCGGGAATGCCATTGTTACCTCTCTTACCCTTGAGGGAGATCCCCGCGAGCGGGAAAGTGACCTCGGCGTCGCGCGGGTATCAACGCCGAGGGAACGGGGAACACGCGGAGCTCACGGTGCAACTCCGCTTGACTGGACTTACGAAGACAAGACGGCCTGGGTCGCCTTGCCGGCGGCGGCGGTGTCGAGCGCGAGAAGCACCGCCACGCCCATCGTCGTCGCCGCCTGCGCGGTGACCGACGCCTGCTGGGTCATCAGCGTCGCGTTGTGCGCCGCGTTGCCCAGAGCCTGGGCCGTCGCCTGGTACAGGTTGCCCATCGCCACCGCGGGAGCGGCACCCAGCACCTCGACATTGGCCTGCGTCACCGAATCGGTGATCTGATCGTTGACGGACGTCGGAAATGCCATGGGATGCTTCTCCTAATAAACGATGCAACGCGAAGCGAGCCACGGGAGTGCGCCGCCGCGATGCGGGTCAGGAATCCTGGAAAATGACACAGAACTGAGTCATGAGAGCGCGGACGAGCGAGCGGAACGGACGCACTCGCAGCGAGAGAACGACGGAATCACGAAACCCGACGAACCGAGAAGGCCAACCATCAGAGCGACATGGACGAACTGATGTGCGCTTCGCTGTGGCCTGAACGCAGCGGATTTCACATAAACAAAACAGGGCGAAAGTGAGCCAAGAAATCTTCACGGAACAACAAGGCTTCGACCGAGATCACCTAACACCGCCTCAGCATAGGCGGGCGCGCGATATCGAGATTGGTCTGTTGTGTCGCTGCGTGTGGCCTCTTCGCGCATTGTGTTGGACGAGGCTGCCCCAGTTGTCGTGGGCTGCGATTGATCGATGTGCACGTCGGCCCAAGTCCGCGGGCCGCCCAGTGGCTTACCGTGCTCGCGGCGACGCCGGCACGCCAGCAGTCGTTCTGCCTTGCCCGAGCGTGCGCAATCGCGGCCAGACCCAGCGGGCGAACCCGCATCCGACGTACACGTTTCTGCATGGGAGTTTGGACCGATGCACAGTCTCTCGACGCCGCGCGTCAGCGCCCCCGCCGCGGCTTCCGTGCGCCGCTCGATTCGGATCGAGCCGCCCGCGCCCACCGCCCCGCGTGCATCAGCGAAGCCCAAGCCCGGGCCCGATGAACCGGACCTCGCCCAAGCCTTGGAACGCATCGCCGAACGAGCCGCCGCAATCGCCGGTGCCGCGAGCGCGAGCTGCGAGCTCGCGCAAACTCCCGCTCGAACACGATCACGACCGGCTCCCCTCGCTCCATCAGCCCTGAGCTCGGAGACGGCTGGCCCGCGCCGAAGCGGCTTCGGTACGACCACGCTCACCGAGAACGCGGCACCGCGCACCGACCAATCCGACGAGGTTCTCCGTGTGCCCGTCGGCACGCCGGGCGTTCACCGTGCTGTTCTGTGCATCCGCGGCCTCTCGAAGCGGCTCAGCGAAGCCGACCACGCCGCTCTCGCCGCTCTCGCCGAAGAAGCCGACCTGGCCATCGGTCGCGCCGAGATGTGGGATCGCTCCAAGGCGATCCTCAGAGCGCCCATGACTTTCGTCGGATCCAGCGCCGAGCTTCGAC
Source organism: Phycisphaerales bacterium (assembly GCA_046154665.1). Taxonomy (GTDB): domain Bacteria; phylum Planctomycetota; class Phycisphaerae; order Phycisphaerales; family UBA1924; genus JAFLCM01. The sequence goes on from JBJXFG010000104.1 coordinate 34,133, forward strand.
ATCTCGAGCGTGACATCGCCGTGGTCGCCGCGTCTCATCTCCCCGTCACCATCGCCGCCGAGCACGGAACCGAGGCCGCGCTCACCGCCTTCGCCGTCCACGCACGCGGCCCCCGCGCCCACGGCCCTTTCGTCGAGATCACAGACGCCGCGGAAACCCCCGACCAGTTCGCAACCAAAGTTGAAGACGCCCTGGCACGAGCCCGCGCCGGCACGCTCGTCATCCACAGCATGGACGCACTCGGCGGCCTTCACGCTCGCGTCCTCGGGGCCCGACTGCGCCGCGAAGAACTGCCGAGTTCCTCGTCCGCCACAGCAACCGACTCGGATACCAGCGTCAGACTCATCGGCATCATGACCCGTTGGTTCGACGACCTGCCAGAGATCGACGGCCACCTCAGGCCGCTCGTCGGCGTCTTCGATTTCCTCCGCCTCAAAGTCCCGCCCGTTCGCCTCCGACGCGGAGACGTCCCGATCCTTCTGGCCCACTTCGCGCGACGCCACGGCGGCTTGTTCGAGCAGTTCACCCCGGACGCCGTGCGCGTGCTCGAAGCCTATCACTGGCCCGGAAACGCCGCGGAGGTCGAGCGCGTCGCCGCCCGACTGGTCGTGACTTCTCGCGGCCAACCCATCGGCACCGACCGCCTCCTCGGCCTTGCTCGCGTCATCACCGGCCCGCCCATCTGGCCCGAGACCGCCCCGCGCTCAGCCGCTTCGCCCGACATTCAGACACGCGACGCGGCAACGATGAAGACGCTACCCAGGCCAGCCCAAGAACCATCCCAACCCCCTGCCCTCCACATCCCGGACGCGCCAGCCAAGCGAGCCGACAGTCTGGCCCGCCGACTCCTCCGCGGCGAGACGGACCACACGCTGCACCCAAGCCTGCTCCGCGCTCTCACCTGGGCCCGCGTCCACGCCCACGAAGACATCAGCTCCGCACAGATCGCCCGTGTCGCCTGCGTCAGCGCCTCGCACTTCGCCCACCTGTGCAAACGGCTCCTCGGCACCACTTTCCGCAACTTCCTCACCGAACTCCGCGTCGAAAAGGCCAAGGACATCCTCGCCGCAGACCCGCACCGGCGCATCACCGAGATCGCCATGGACGTCGGCTTCGGCGACCTCAGCCACTTCATCAAGAGCTTCAAACGCATCGTCGGAGTCAGCCCGCGCGAGTACCGCCAACGCCGCCTCGACCCCTGACCCTCACGCCGACCTTGATTCGCTCAGCTCGGCCCGAACTCACGGCTGCAGGAAGTCCTTGATGCCGGTCAGACGCTTCACATTACTCGTGTTGCCGATGAACTTCAGCATTTCGACAAACGCGCCCGGCGCCGATCCGTTCACCGCCCCGATCATTTCCGCCGGTGTGCGCCGCAGCGGGTTCACCGATCCCGTCACCGGTGCCAGTGTCATCAGCGATTCATCGACGATCATCTGACCGGTTTCACAGAAGAAGTGCCCGAAAGGCGACGGGCAAGTCGGCAACATCCCGTCGTACGACGCAATCACGAAACGGTTGGCGAAAACCAGGCTCCACAGACTCTCTCCGATCCCCCCAAGCGGCGTAAACGGCGGCAGCCCCCCGAGCTGCTCCCGCGCCAGCCCGACATGGAAACGCGGATTCGTCAGTAGATCCACCAGCCGGAGTTTGAGCGCGGCAACCGACTGCGCAATCCGCTGTCGATCCGAAAGCGTGGTCCGCAGCACCGGTGCCAGCACCGCGCCGTCGGCGGGTGAGATCCACGCTTCCCGAGCAATCTTCTGCAGTTCGGCGACGATCCCGTCGTCCCTGGCCAGACCGTCAAGAGCGAGCGCCGCCGCGATCCGAGGCAGGCACCGGATGAACGAGATCGTCTCAGGGATCGCCAGCGGCTGCCGCAGCCAGTCGATGATCTGCTCGGGGCTCGCGGCCGTGACCGCCGACCACCGCGATTCACCGGTGATCGCACGCGTCCGCTGCCGCAACAACGCGTAGATCCCGTCGTCGAGCATCGGAACGTCGCGGCCCACAAGCGCGTCCTCCAGCCGTGACCACGCCGCCGTATCGATCACCGGCGCCACCGCGCGCCCGGCGTCGTACAGCGTGCACCAAACCTGCCCATCGCTCGCCGCCGCCAGCCGCACGCAGTTCAGGAACGACGCTGACTGCGGGAAGTCGAGCACCAGACGCCGAGCAGCGAGGCCCGCTTCACCCATCGGCTTCGTCACGAACCGGAGCATGTCTGACGGCTTCCAGTCGGCCGACGAGAACAGTTCGAAGGACCCGCGGGCCTGGTTCACCACCAACAGGCTCAGGTCGCAACGCGACTTCTGCTGCTTCTTGATGTCGTCAAACACCGACGCCACCACGTGCCCGTTCGCCGGCAGTTCCAGTTCGAAGGCGTGAAATGGCACGGTCCCCTTCCCACCAGCGAAGAACATCGGCGGATACTGCGCGCGAGCCCCGCACAAGCGGTCCGTGCTCGATAAGGTGAGGAACGACGCGCTTCCCGCAATCAACGCCTCGACCGTCGGGTCCGGCTTCGTCTGGTTCTCGAACTGTGTGAGGATCGCGGCCAGCGCCGACGCGGTTCGACCCAGACGCCCACGAACCCCGAACTCGGGGGCCAGCGCCGCCGCACGCCGATACTCGCCAACAAGGAACGCCAGACCCAGGATCGGCTGACCCCAGACAAAGCTCAGCGTCGGCCACCCACTTTCGGAGTTCAGCCCCTCGATCGACATCACCAACGGCTGATAGGCCGCACCCCCTTCAAACGGGATCGCGGAATTCGAGAACACCGCGAGCCGGCTGGGGTCGCTCGCGTCCAGCCAGAACGCGCCGCTGCTCGAGTTCACAAACCGCTCAACCAGCGGGCGTACGATCGCGATGGCCACCTCCGTCTTTCCATCCGCCGGCTTCAGGTACACCCCGAGTTCCATGACGCACAACGGGTCCAGTTCCGTGGGCCGAGGGAACGACGCGTATTCCGCCTGCAAACGCGCCGCGTCCGCACCACGCGCCGCGAGTTGCAACTCAAGTTCCTCCGTCGGAGAGAACACCCCGTCTTCCGCGAGCATACGGAAGAGCCCGTTCATCGGCGACAGCATGTCCTTCAAGAAGCCCCTCGACCGATCGGCCCAGTGCCGTTCCATCCGATCCGACCAGTACTGCAGGAATCCCACCGCGTTGATCACCGGCTCCCAGGCCAGCGCCTTGGGTCCGTTGCGAGCCTTCTCGACCGCGATGACCAACGACTGCGGCAGCCGGATCACCCCGCCGTTCGCGGGGTTGTTCGCGCCGTCAACTCTTGAGCATGTTTTCGCGAAGACCTCGCACGTCTCCGAGAACGCCTTCGCAAACGCCGCCGCCAGCCCGACATCTTCGCGGAGCCCGTAAGACTCCGAGAACTGCCGCAGCCCGAAGAACAGCAGACGCTGCGCGCACGTGTCGCCCACATCCTGCACGGCGACCACCGCGGCTTCCAGCGTGTCGGGCAGCGCCTGAACCGCGGCCTTGACGAGCCCTTGAATGTCCGGCCCGGTCGCCAGCACCTGCCACAGCCGCTCGATCCGCGTCGGCGCCTTGTCCGCCGAGTGCGATACCTCCGACGTGACCTCACGCAGGATCGTCAAGTACTCTTCAACGTAATAGCCACCGCCCGGCACCGGCGGCCAGTCCTTCATCGTCAGAATACCCCCTTCACCGGACAGATGAGCCCACTGCTCCAGAGCCTCGCTCGTGTCAGGCCGCGGGATCGTCACGTCGATCAGTTCGGCCTTGCACTCGCCGCCGTGCGCATCGCCCGGGTCCACAGCCCCCAACGGCTCGAGAAACTCCGCCTCCGCCTCAACCGTCGTCAAGGCCTCGACCGATACCTTCGGCACAAGAAGATCCTGCTCCAAGTCCCGCGCGTGCAGATGCAGCAGCATGAAGAACTGCTGCTTGTACCGCGCCAAACGCAGCTCCAACTCGTTCTGCACCCGCCGATACAGCTCGTACCACGCACCCGCCGGCAAGTGCGGGTTGATCAGCACCTGCGTATCCCAGTCCTTCGCCCCCAGCTGCGGCGTCCCGAGGTAGCAGTACAGCGCCCGCCCGCCCTTCAGAAAGAACCGCGTGTTGCCCGACGGGTCGAGCGCCTTCAGCGCCGCGTCGAGATCCATCAACCGAGTGCGTAGAAAGTCGCTCAGCCACGGCCTGCCGGCGTGAAGCAGTTTCGTCAGTTCGCCGCCGCACGCCTGGCGCTCCGAGCTGCTGATCTCAGTTTCGGACTCCAGCGTGAACAGGATCAACAGCCGGAAAAGCAGGAACGGCTCAAGCGTGTGCAGCACATGAACCGAGGCCAGCCCGCGAGTCGCTCCCTCAAGGTGCTTCTTCGTCTGCCGCAGCCCATCGACGCACTTGACGAAGACATCAACCGTGGACACATTCGGCACCATCGACCCGAGGTCCGCGATCAGCTTCAACGCGTCCCGCACCGGCTTGGTGCTCTCGATCAGCGCCGCCGGCGGATACGCCCCCAACGCGTACTGAAACTCCTCTGCGACGCGCTTCAGCAGCCCGAACGCCGCTCCCAGTCGCTTCTGCAAGAACGGACGCAGCTTCGCGTCCTTCCCGACCGTGCCCATCTCCACCGCGCGGTTGAACGCTTTCGCCGCCTCATCGATTTCCGCCCCCGCCCGCTCGAGAATGTCGGCGGGAAATCTCGCCGTCCCCATCACCCCGTCGTCCGGCGCCCCGAGAATCGCCGGCGGATCCTCCACCGGCTGAAAGAACCCCGCCAGGGACCCATACTCCAACCACCACTTCTGATCCGCGTCGGCCACGCCCCGAGCCGCATCCAGCACGATCGCCCGGTACCCCGACTCCAACGGCTGCATCGGGTGGATCGACGCCCCGCCCCACATCCGAGATTCGTCCCGCTGCTCCGCCAGCACTAGGCGACGCCCCGGCGTCGTGCAAGCCTTCGCACCCAACAGCCCCAGCAACGCCGCAGGCGTCAGGTCTCGACGGGGATCCCGGATCACTCGGACTTTGCGTGCGCTGTATCTCATGCGGGCTCGCAGTCGTGGATCAATCACGGCTCATGCCGGCGGACGCCACCGGCCACGCCGCCTCGCCACCAACTCTCGACGATGCGAGCCCCGCTGTCTTGGCCGAGGCTGCCCGGTCCGAGTCTGCCGCGGTGAAAGTTGGTCCAGTCTGCTGCTGCTCCTGCGATTCTGATGAACTTTGAGGCCGTCGCCACGACCCAGCACCAAACCGCCGCCACGGGCCGATAAAGTCGAGCAACGCTCGATACCACGCATCAAGGAGGATCGCACCATGGCCTACCCCACCGCGGTGAACAACCAGATCACCGACGCCATCACCCAGGTGAATCTGCTGAACATCGGCCTCGCGCCCGGACAGTCCGAGGGGTTGCTCTACCAGGCCACCGCCGCCGCCCTTGCCCAGGCGGCCCACAACGCAACCAACGCCGCCAACCAATCGAGCATCCTCTTCCAGTCTGTCACCACCACCTGCTCCGCGATCATCGCCAAACTCGCCCCCTAGTCGCGCGCTCCCCTCAAACTCAACCAGCGAGCCCGGTTTCAAACCGACGTGCTGGCGTGCTCGGGATAGCAACGCCGATGCGCACCCACACGCTCACGCTCGGCGCTCGTGATTCCCGAGTCCCACGCCGCTCAGCACCCGCTCCGCAGCACACCGATGCCGAACTCAAACCTTGCTCTGATGAACGCGGCCCTCGAGATCACGCGGAAGAACGTGCTCGACCCGGCCGTGATCCGCGCCAGCGGTGCCGGGAAAGCCTATCAATCCGTCGCCCAGTCCTGCGCCATCACCGTGCAAGACGGCAGCGACTACCTCCGCGCCATCCTCACCATCAGCGCCACCGCCATCGGCATGGGCACCGCGCTGGTCGCCGCAGACGATCCGCGCGGTCAGCCGCTCATCGAAGCCGGCCAGAAAATCGCCACCCAGGCCGTCACCCTCTTCAGCACCATCGGTCAGACCGCAGGGACCGTGCTCACCGGGTTCCCGTCAAGTTGAACACAACGCCGCAGATCCGCACAACTCAACCCGCAGATCACGCCAATCCGCGATCCGCCGCACGCGATACGTTCGACGTTTCCGAGCCGACGCCAACCCGCGCCACACTCCGAAACGCCGGAACACCCGCATGCCCTTCCGCATCAAGTCCATCGGCTTCTTCGCGGCCAACGACCCGCTGCCGCTCGCCGCAAACCAGCCTCTCGAGGTCACACGCCTCGACGGCGGCGTCATCGAACCCTACTACTTCCAACACTACATGCTGCAGTCCGTCGTGGACGACGAAACCCTCATCATCGGCGCCTTCGTTCGCGGTGCAACCCCCTCTTTCGTCGTCACTTTCAGCGCCGAAGACGAAGACGCCGGACCCGCCACCATCACCAGCATCAACGTCGACGGCGGCCTTCTCGTCGCTTCACCGCGCGACGTCGTTCTCGACATCGACGACGAAGAAACCCAGGCCCTCCAGTTCGCCCTCTCCGCACCGCTCCCAAATGCCATCGGAAGAACGCGGGTCCGCCTCCAATGGAGCATCGCACGCAACGGAGGCGAGCCTGAGATCGCCGGCATCTCAACCCTGGTCTTCTACACCGTCGACGCCCTCCCCGCCGACCTCGACCTCGGAGGCTTCGGTCCGTGGCGATATCTCGAAGTCCTGCAATGGTCCTGCACCATCGCCGCGGGCCAGCACGGCCCCGCCAACATTCTCAACGCCCTTCACGCCGGGATCGCCGGCACCGGTCTGCACTACGGCTTGATCGACCCGATGGAAGCCATCAGCACCGTCCAACGCATGATCCAAGCCGGCGGCGGGATGTGCGCCGTCTGGGCCGCCCTCTTCCAGGCCATGGCCGCGTGGCAAGGCATCAACGTCGAACGACGAGGATTCCGCCTTCTCTGGTCGAATCTCGATCACGGGCAGTCCGCCTGGGCCGCAGCCGTCGTCGCCAACAACTTCGGCGTCGGTCGCGTCGACTATCCAGGGGGCGAGGTCATCCAACTCGCCCCCGCCTGCGACTACCACGATTACGCCGGCACCTACCCGCCCGTCGCACTCGAACCCCCCGTCGTCAACCTCAACACCCGTCGATACCGCTTCTGGGCAAACAAAGAACATCCGAACACCGGCGATGGCCACATGCTCGCCTTCTTCGATCACGCCAACGGCAACGTGACCGTCTACGACCCCAGCTTCGGCGCTCGCGCCACCATCGCCATGCCCATGCCACCCAACGGCTTCACCCGCCAGACCGGCGACGACATCGCCCCGTTCAAGACCAGCTACCTCGACCCCAACTTCCAGTACCTCATGGGCACCCTCCGCCAGGACCAGAACCTCTACAGCGCCGCCCCACCCATCGATGAACCCGTGGGAACCAACGGCATGACCGTCCGTACCCCGCAGATCCCCGCCGCGAACCTCACCCTCATCTGGAACGACGCCTGACCCGGAGCCGCCCGCCATGCCCCCGCCGACCAAAGACGAAGTGCTCCGGCGTTGCACCACGCCCCCGGACCCCATGCGCCCCGACGCCCGTGCCAAGGTCCCGTGGCTCACACTCTTCGCCGCCCTCAAGCACGTCTGCGCCGACCGATCCGAACACGCCTCCGAGTTGCTCCGCCAGGTCGCACGCTACGACGGGCCGCTCCCGCTCGCCGACGTGATCGGCGCACCCCACATCGCCACACCCAACGCCACGCTCCGCGCCATCGCCGTCTCTGAACTCGCCGCCAGGGCCGACCCCCAAGACCTCGAACTGCTCGCAACCATCGCCTTCGCCCACGGCGAAGAGCACGTCCGCTCCATCGCGCGCCACCACTTCCGACTCGCCCTCGAAGCGCTCCGCAGGTCCGCGCCGCCGCGCCGAACCGCCTCCCCACTCGAACCACGCCCCCCGTCGGCGTCACCACCCGCGTCCCCGCAACCCCCGCCCCGCCCGAACCTCGAACGCCGCGGATGGACTGACCCGAACGACCGCTAGCCGAACCACACCAACGTATCCACGCCAACGCACGCATCTTGAATCGAGGAACAACTCCGATGGGATACAAGGTCACCGGCATCGGTTTCGAAGGGCTCGATCCTGTCGCCATCCCGATGTGGCGCGCCAGCGGAGCCTCGGTCGAATCCAACTCCACCGGCGTCGGAAAACTGCAAGACGCCGCCAGCCAGGTCGTCCCCGCCGTCGCCGCATTCGTTCGCGGAGACCAAGTCCGTCCACAACTCCGCATCCAGCTCACCCGCGACGGAATCAACGACATCGGCGGCCAGGCCACCATCACAGCCACCGCAGTCAACTCAGACCAGCCTCCGCTCGTCGCGAACACGCAGCTCCAGTTCGACCTGCAGAACCGTTCCCAGGCCATCATGCTCGCTTGGTCCGTAGACCTCCCCAACGTCGTCGGCATCCACAAGGTCACCCTTCAGTGGACCGTCAAGATCGGCCAAGGAAACGTGCTCGTCGTCGGCCAGACCGAGGTGCATCTCTACATCGTGAACAAGGCCCCCGTCGCGGTGCCGGGAGTCGTCGAGTCACACCGCATGCTCGCCGAACTCGCCGCATGGTCATGCGAGTTCGCCGCCGAAAAGACGAACGATGTCGAGATCGCCGACGCCATCTTCGCTCAACTCAACAAGACGAACATCAAGTACGGGCCGGAGGGCGATGCCGACACGATCCCTCAGGCCATCAGCGAAGGCGCGGCCATGTGCGGCCTCTGGGGCAAACTCCTCCAGGCGCTCTTCGCTTGGCACGGAATCGAAGCGCCGCGCCGATTCTTTACTTTCAAACTCGCCGACGTGGAACCGCAACGAAGCGAGTCCGCCTGGGCCGCGATCGTCGTCAAGACCTTCGGCATGAACCGGAACGGCATGCCGAACTACACCAAGAGGCCGTACTACGACTACAGCGGAGATTACCCCATTCCCTCGGACCCACAAATCATCACGACCGCCGACATCGTTCGATGGCGATTCTGGGCGGATCGTGCCCAGCCGTCAGCCGGTGACGGCCACCAACTCGTCTACCTCTCCGACCCTCAGCACAACGCCGTCATCCTCTATGACCCGAGCTTCAACTTCAGAAATCAGTACGAAGGAACCATCCCAACTCTCGACATCAATCCCGTCTACGGCGAGGCCATCCTCACCTTCAAACAGCAGTACCTCGACTCCCAGATCGCCTACTTTATGGAGAACATCACCATCTTGAACGCGCGCTACGAAGGCGTGCCCAGCGGCAAAAACGGCCTGACCGTCCTCACCCAGAACATCCCAGCCGAGAAGATCGGCCTCATCTGGATGCAAGGCTGAACCCATGCCCCGCAAACACCACCTCATCCACACAAGCCTCAGCACCGACCGCCCACCCGCGCCCCCGCACTGGCACGAACTCCTCGCCGCCGCCGACGAACTCCGCGCCGACCATTCGCCAGAGGCCACCGAACTGCTCCGACGCCTCGCCGCCCACGACCGCTCCATCGAACTGCACCCCAACAGCGAGCACCCGCACATAACCAACGCCGCCGGCATGCTCCGCGCCAAGGCCATCTCCGAACTCGCCGACCGCGACGGCCCCGCCCATCTCGAACTCATCGCCCAGGCCGCCTTCGGCACCCACCACGACACCCACGTCAAAGACCTCGCCACCCACTGCTTCCGACGCGTCGCCGCCCAACTCGTGAGAACGCCGACAAACCCATAGCGCCAAAGAAAAGAGCCCGCGCCACCAGGCGCGGGCTCTTTGACCTTTGAAACCAAGCACACGGGCACCCACGCCCGCTACCACGTCGGCCCGTCCTCCGGCGGATCGATGCCCATGCTCGCGTTGGGCGCGACGTCCGCCACGCCCTCGAGCTTCCGCACCTTTTTCGCCGCCGCCGCCGTCGCCGTGCCCGTCACGCAGCCGATCGCGGCCATCGTCTCGGTCACGGTAAATCCCGCCTCTTTGAGGCGCTGCTTCACCGATCGCAGCGGGACGTCGCCCTTCAGCGTCACGATCCATTCGGGCTTCGGCATGGCACAAACCTCCGAACGAGGGGCGGGGGCACCGCGGTTGGCGTGTTACGGGGCTTGCACCAACCCCGCGCCAACCCGCGAGAGAGGGTAGGGCAGCGAACGCGCCGACGCCTGCAACTGCCGCCACAGCGCCTGCCCGCGCAGCCGAACGTTCGACTGCGCCCACAACGCCGCGCAACCCGCCACATGCGGACACGCCATGCTCGTCCCGCTGATCGTCTTGTACCGCACCGGCATCGGCCACGACGAGAACACGTCACGCCCGGGCGCGGCGATCTCGATCTTCCCGAAGTTCGAGAAACTGGAGGGGTTCAATCGCGGGTCCAACGACGCCACAGACATGATGCTCGGAGAGTTCGCCGGCGCTCCCGTGGCCGCGGCCGCGTTCCCCGCCGCCGCGATGATCAGAAGCCCCGAACGCAACGCCGCGTTCCCCGCGTTCGTATACGAAGGCTGCGGCGCGATCTGCGCACCCAGCGACATCGAGATCACCTCGCACTTGTTCGCGATCGCCCAGTTCATCCCCGCCAGCACACCGGCCATTGTGCCGTTGCCCGCGTTCGTCAGCACCTTCCCGATGAAGATCCGCGAGGCGTACGCGATCCCGTACCGCGGCGTCGAGCCCGCCGGCGCCCGAGTCCCTTCCGCCGTGCCCGTGCAGTGCGTCCCGTGACCGTTCAGGTCCTGCACCGGCTGCCCGACAAACGTCTGCGCCGTCACCGGGCGGCCCGCAAAGTCAGGGTGCTTCAGGTCGAAGCCGGTGTCGAGTACCGCCACCTTGATCCCCTTGCCCGAGAACTTGCTCGGCGGCACCTTGCACGCCGTCAGGCCCCACGTCGCGCCCAGCACCTCCGCCTCGACGTCACCTTCCTCAGCCTCGACCGCGGTCCCGAGGTCACGCGCGATCGTGTTCGCCGCGCTCAGGAACCCGCGAAGATAGTCGCTTCCCTCCGCGAACATGAAGTACTCAGGGTCCATCGAACCCATCGCCTCGGGCATTGACTCGGCATTCATCGAATGCAGCCCGTGCGCCTCGGCACCATCGGCACCCACCAACGCCACCCCGATCTCGGGCAGCACCAGCGCCTCGGCATCGCCAACGTCTTCCAACGTGAACGACTGCCCCGAAAAGTCCCGCGCGTCCGCCACTTTAAACTTCTGATCCTGCAACGCCTGCAGCCCCGCCTCGGCATCGCCCTCCGGGAACGTGATCAGGTACCGACCAGTCTCCAAAGACTCCGACCCGCGATCCGACGCCGCCAACAACATCTCATCAGGACTCGCGCCGACGCGAGCCGTCTTGAAATCAGCATTGCTCATCGAACGAGGCGAAGAACGCTTTGCCATGATTTTCTCCTGTTCACGCTCCGACGGAGCATGACACGGTGGATGCCGACCGGCCGCGAAGAACGCCCCGCAGCCAGACGGCACGGAACTTGTTGCGAATGTCCCAACCATCAGCCACAGCCGTCGGAAAAGCAACCTATTTCAGGCAATCCACCAAGAACGCACATGACGAAATGCGCATAAAACTTTACACTCATTGCGTGAAATGAACACGCAAAGACCAGGCGCTTCTGACCAATCGACGACAAGTATGCCGCCGATCCCCGCCCAGCGACCCCAAGGCACCCGTCAGAGAGAACCCACGCATGGATGACTTGACATGTTTGTGCGTCAAAACAACCGATTGCTGACACAATGCTGAGTCGGTTGAACAGGGGAGGCCTCCCCTGCCTTCCCGATCATCCACCGATTCTCCACCCCCAAACCCCGTCCAGTGGGAGCTGATTTCACGCACTCTCAGACAACCCCGCCGGCGAATCATCGCGCGGAAGCATCGCCCCTTGCTCAGGAACAACGACCCCTCACCCCCGCTTCACCGCCCGAACCACATACACCGCCGCATAAAGCCCCGCCACCTCCTCGCGAAGCACCGACCGCGGCGCATACGCCGGATTCAAGGGCTGCAAGCGGATGATCTCCGCGCCGGCCCCGCTCGCCCCACCAACACCCCCCGCGCCATCGCCCGAAACACCCGGCACCCCGCCAGGGTCAGAGCCGCCGCGTTCGTCGCGATCCTCAGCCACACCCTCAAAATAAACTCGCTTGAACGTCGTCTCTTCGTTCCGCTCGAAGCGAACAAAGCAGTCGCTCCCCTCCACCGTCGGCGCCGACGGGCTGAACACCACGATGTCGCCCTCTCGATACACCGGCTCCATCGAGTCGCCAACCACCCGGGCCGCGAACGCGTCCGCGTCGTACACATCCGGCACACTCACATACTCGTCCGCCACCCGCGCCGGATAGCCCAGATCGGTGAACTCGCGCGGATACCCCGCCGCCACACGGTTCACCACCGGAACCTGCATCGGCAGCGACCCCATCATCGCCAGGTTCCCCCCGGAGCCCCCCCCAGCCCCCCCAGCCGCTCCGCCTTCGCCCGACGCCGTCGCGCACAGCGAGTTGACCAGCCGCTCGAGCTCGCCGCGCTTGAACACGTCATCGACCCCCTCGCGCTGCAGCAGCTCCGCCAACCGACGCCCCGCACGCGACTGGTCCTCCAGCGACCGCACGTGCTCCCGCACCGGCGAGGGCGTCGCCTTCCACACCCCCGCCAAAACCAGCGTCCCCTCCGCAAACTCCAGCGCCTTCTCGAGCCGGCGCAGCATCGCCTCGGAAGGCACCGTGTCGCGCGAGTCATTCTCCAGTGACGACAGATACCCCTTCGTGCACCCGGCACGATCAGCCACGGCCTGCAGCGTCAGCCGCAACGCCTTCCGCCGTTCGTGAATTGTTTGCCCGAGGTTGCGCATGGGGGTGGGGGTGTCGGAAGCCGGGAGTTGGAGGCACCCAGCAGGGGTCATCGGAAGCCGCGCCCTGCGGGTTCTCCATCACAGTCACCGGCGGCGCGCGCTTTCTTCTGGAGATACCGTACAAACTCCTTGCATCAAGTCAAGTCATGGACATACTCTACATGAAGTTTTCTTGATAGCAAACTATACCCCCAGAATGCCACTCAATCACCAAACAAAGCCGCCGCTCGCGCCACTTATCCACAGCAAACCGCCCGCCGAATCCCGCTTCCTGCCCCCGTGCCCCCGTGCCTCAGTGCCCTCCCCGCCAGGAGACCCCATGACCGCCCTCTCCCTCAACACCCGTGCCGAACCGAAGCCCTCACGCCCCCCCCGGCCCCCGCTCACCCTCGTCGGCAACGACGAAACACCCGCGGAACCCGACTCCCACCGCGTCACCCCCCGCACCATCGACCCCGCGGCGTTCACCGACCTCCGCCGAAAACGCTCCGCCGACGAAGTCGACCGCCTCATCCATCTCGCCCAGTGGCTCCCAGCCTCGGACCGCGCCCTGGTCCTCTCGGTGTTCCAGGATCACCGCACCACCATCGAGGCCGGCGCGCTCTCATCGATGACGCCGCGAAACGTCCGCAAGCGCCTCCGCGCCGTGGTCGCGCGCCTGCTCGATCCGAGTTTCGAGTTGGTCGTGCGCTGCCGAGAACGCTGGCCCACCATCCGCCGCCGCGTCGCCACAGCCGTGTTCCTTCACGGCCGAACGCAACGCGACGCCGCCGCCCACCTGCAACTCACCCTCCACGCGGTCCGCTTCGAGACCCAGCTCATCCGCGCCCTCGCCACCGACCCCATCGCAAGACGCGCCACCTCAACAGAACCCCGACCGTAAGGGAGGGGTTTCGCCGGAAGTGGCCAAGTGGCCAAGTAGCCAAGTGGCCAAGTGGTCAAGTGCCCAAACCACCCAGAACGTCACACAACGCGCTCGAAGACTCCACGCCGACGATGAGCGCAGCGAATCGACGCGCTCCACACACACGCACCACACGAGAGCGCAGGCGACCCCCAATCACCAGACCACCAGACCACCAGACCACTCGACCACTTCCCTCCCCCCCCCCGTGCATCTCACCCTCACCATCCCGCCCCCGACCCCCGCGCCACCCACGCGCGCCGCCTGCGAGGCCGCCGTGCGCCTCGGCGTCACCCTCCCCGATCTCGACCAAACACCCGCGCCCCTCACCTTCCACCTCGAACTCAACCACAGCACTCGCCTCCTCATCACCGGCCCCAGCGGCAGCGGCAAAACCCGCCTCCTGCACACCCTCGAGCACACCCTCCGCGAAAACCACGTCCGCGTCATCCGACCGATCGCCGCACCGACCTCGCGCCGCCGCGCCGCACGCAGCGTCCTCGACGCCGTGCTCGCATCACCCGCCAACACCCCATCGCGGCTCGACGAAGCGATGCGAGCCCTCGCCTCCGTCGGCCTCTCCGAAGCCCACATCATGGCGCGGCGTGTCTCCGAACTCTCCGCCGGCCAACTCGAACGCCTCCGCCTCGCCCGCGCCCTCAGCGACGCCGACCGCGCTGCCATCAACCCGGGGGCCGCGATCCTCATTGACGAGTTCGGCGCCACGCTCGACGACGACGCCCTCCGCGCCGTCGCACGCCTCCTGCGCCGCGCCGCCCACGCGCGCCCGAACCTCACGCTGGCGATCGCAACGCACCGCCCCGCGATCGTCCGCGAAGAACTCGCGCCCACCCACGACATCGATCTCGCCCGCATGCCGCCGGTGGGGCGGGCTTCCAGCCTGCCTCTTCAAAGCAGCCTAATCCACCAGCCAAAGCAGCTCCCGCCCCACATCACCGAAGGCACAACACAACACCTCGAACTCCTTTCCCAGTACCACTACCGCACCCGCCCGCCCGCCACCATCGACCGCGTCTTCACCGCCACCGACCCGACCACCCGCCAGCCCATCGCCGTCCTCGCGCTCAGCCGCCCCACCCTCAACGCCGCGTGGCGTCGTTTCGCCTGGCCCGATCGCTACTCCACCACCGACAAACGCCTCAACGCCCAACGACTCAACAGCGAACTCCGCTGCATTTCTCGAGTCATCGTCGCGCCCAACCACCGCGCCCTCGGCGTCGCCCGCGCCCTGGTCGCCCACGCCCTCCAGCACGCCCCAACTCCAAACATCGAGGCCCTCGCCGCGATGGGCGCCTCGTGCTCCATCTTCCGCGCCGCCGGCATGACCGAGTTCCCCGTCCCCATCCAGCCCGCCGATGCGCGCCTGCTCGACTTCCTCACCGACCTGCGCCTCCAACTCTGGCGTCTCGCCACACCCCACGAAACCTACGAACGCCTCACCACCGATCGCTCAATCGCCGCGCAGCTTGAACGCGAACTCAGCCTGTGGTCCACATCCAGCCGAGCCACCCGCGCCACCAGACGCGCCGGCCCTGAAGCCCTCTTCACCAAGGCCTGCCGAAGACTCGCCAGAACACCCCGCGCCTACGCCTGGTCGAGCCCGACTTGATGCCGAGCCCGCGCACCTCCACACCTCCACACCTCCACATCTCCACACCTTCGCACCTCCGCACCTTCGCACCCGCGCACCTCCACACCTCCACACCTCCGCACCTCTCCCCTCCCCATGCCCACCTCAACCCCACTCGCCAAGCCCCCGAACCCCGACGACCTCCCGCACCCCATCACCATCTTCACCACCAAACGCGAGCGCAGCGCCATCCTCAACGCCCTGAAGCGCTACGACCCCGACCGCCGCGCCGCCCTCTGCAAGGCGCTCAACATCAAACCCAATCCACCCACCAAGCCGCCGCCGCCAACCTAGCCCGCGCGCGAAGCGCCCAACGTACCCCGCCGTCCCCCGGCGCGTCATCCAACTCGCCCGATCGACCAAGCGAACCCGCACCACCCCATCGCCCGGACGCGAGCCCAGAGCGTCAGCGACGGGTCTGCACGACCACCACGCTCTCGCCTTGCCGGGAGCCCCGTGCCTGATGACGACCGACAGGCCGCATCACGCTTTTCCGAACCCCCTGCTCTCTCGCACAGAAACCAACACCATGCCAGCCGCCAAACAAGCGCGCCCGCCGCGCCAAGCCGTCACCACGCCCGCCCCTGAATCGCCGACGCGTCTGAGCCTCGCCAGCGCCGCGACAGACGCATCATCCGATGCGTCCGCCGCGCCGGCACCGCCGACGCCGGAACCCTCCGCCGCGAACGCGACACCGATCTCCCCTGATCCCGCCGTTGCAGCGCCCGTTGATCCCGCCGCTCAACCCGCCGTCAAGCTGCCCGTTGCTCCCACCGAGCAGAACCTCCTCGAAGCCCTCCTCGGCACCGAAGCCTCGCTCGACACACTCGCCCGCAACCACACCCTCACCCTGCGCGACCTCATCGCCTGGGCCGAGCAGCGCGACATCGTCCGCCTCCGCCACGCCATGCGCAAACTCTCCGACGACCGCGCCGACCTCATCGCCAGCAAGGCCCGAGTCGAAGCGGCGCACAAACTGAACAAACTCGCAAACGCCGACGGAGCCGACGCCGCGAGCAAAGAAACCTCCCGCAAAGCCTGCGTCGACCTCCTCCGTTTCCGCTGCAGCGCCCCCGCCGAGATCATCGACGCCGGCACCGACCCAAGCGCCGATCGCGACGCGCCCGCCAGCGCCGAAGCCGACGCCGAGCGCGCCGCCGAGGCCGCCTTCCTCGCCGCCCTCGAGCGCGAGGCCCGCGCCGCCGCCGAAGCTCTCACCCGCGCCGACCCCAACGTCTCCACCAACATCACACCCGACGCGAGCACCAGCGCCACGACCGACCACACCCACTGCGAGGCCGCCGATTGAACCCCATCACCCCGCGCCTCACCCCGCGCCTCACACTGGTCCGCCCCGAGCCCGACCGCGCCCCCGTGCTGCCCCTGCCCCGCGCCGCCGCGTTCCGCCCTCACCTCCGACCCGTCTCGCCGCAGCATCTCCGCGCCTGGCTCCGTCTCGTCCTCAACATCGACGTGCCCACCGAGCACAATCCGCGCACCGGCACCGGCCCCCTCGCCTACCTCTGGTACGCCTTCCACGAGCCTCCGCCCTGGGCCGACCCCAAGCCCGACGCCGTCGTCTGGGCCTGCCGCGGCGGCGGCAAAACCTTCTACGCCGCCCTCGCCACCGCCCTCGACCTCCTCTTCAAGCCAGGCATCGAAGTCAAGACCCTCGGCGGATCACTCGAGCAATCACAACGCTTGCACGCCCACCTGCGCCGGTTCTTCGAGCATCCGATGCTCCGCCCCCTCGTCGACGGCGCCGTCACCGAGCGACGCCTCCGCCTCATCAACGGCTCCACCGCCCAGACCCTCGCGCAGTCCCACACATCCGTTCGAGGCACGCGCCCGCACAAACTCCGCTGCGACGAGGCCGAACTCTTCGACCAGGACGTCTGGTCCGCCGCCCAGCTCGCGCCCCGCTCCGCCACGCTCGCCGGCCAGCGCGTCCACGCCTGCATCGAAGCCCTCTCCACTTGCCACGAGCCCCACGGCCTCATGTCGCAACTCATCACCGACGCCCATTCGGCCAACGCTCCGGCTCGCACGGATTCAAATGAATCGCCCGAGCAACGAGCCCGGAGCGTGAGCGACGGGTTCTCACTTCAACCAGTAGACGCAGCTTTACCCAATCGACTCGTCAACGCCGGGGCACCGGGTTCGTTCGCTTCCACGCCGCGCCGCCTCTTCAAATGGGGAGTCATCGACGTCCTCGAGCACTGCCCGCCCGAGCGTCCATGCGCGCCCTGCCCGCTGCTCGACGATTGCCGCGGCCGCGCCAAGGTCGGCATCGGGCACGTCTCGATCGACGACGCCATCCGCATGAAGCAGCGCGTCTCGCCCACGCGCTGGGAATCCGAGATGCTCTGCCTCCGCCCGCGCCGCGACGACAGCGTCTACCCCGAGTTCGACGAGTCGCTCCACATCCGAATCGATCCGCCGACATCCACCACCACACCCACGCCGCTGGCGGGCATGGACTTCGGCTTCCGTTCGCCCACCGTGTTCCTCTGGGCGCTCCACGAACCCGAGTCCGACACCCTGCACATCTTCGACGAGCACAGTGCCAGCCGCCTCACCATCGAGCAGCACTTCAACGTGATCGAATCGCGCGGCCACGCCAGACCAACCTGGGTCGCGATCGACCCCGCCGGCCGCGCCGCCGAAGCCCAGTCCGGCCTCAGCCACGCCCACCTGATGACCAAACTCGGATACAAACCCCGCGCCCGACCAACCTCCATCGCCCACGGCATCGAACTCGTCCGCGCCCGTCTGGCCCCACGCCTCAACCCGCACGGCACCAGCGCCGCCCCGCGCCTCACCATCCACCCGCGCTGCAACACCCTCATCGAGTCACTCACCAGCTACCACTACCCCGCGCCGCCAAACTTCAGCAACGACCCCGTGAAAGACGGCCCCGACCACGCCGCCGACGCCCTCCGCTACCTCATCACCAACCTCGACGCGCGCAGCACCTTCGAGTCGCAGAACTACATGAGGGGCAAGGGATGAAGGTGCGGAGGTGCGGAGGTGGGAAGTGGAGACCGATCAGCGCGCGACCTGCCTCCGCGTCCCGAAGGGACGCCGGGTTGTAGCCACGGGCGCAGGCGGCGTCATCGCCGCCAAGCCCGTGGAAAGCTGCGTGCCTTGAGTTTGCCCCGGAGGGGCAAAGGAACAACCCCCGTGGCCTTTGTTCGAATCGCCAAGAAAAACCCACCTCACCGCCCCCGAAAGCAAAGCCGCTCACCCCGCGTGCTTCCCGCACAAACCCGCCTTCCGCGCCGCGTCCATGATGGCCGCGACCAGCGCCTCGGGCGGCTTGCCCACCGGCCCGAGCTCGCCGCACCCGCGCGTCGCCGACACCGTCTTCTTGTACGAATCCAAATACTTCACGCACGACACGCACTCGCTGAGGTGGGCCTCGAACGCCGCACGCTCCGGCTCGGGCAGAGCGCCCTCGAAGTAGTCGAGCAGGAACTCGTTGACCATCCGGTCGCACGTCAGGTCATCGTTGGTGTGGTCGCAGTGAGTCACAGGTCGCCCTTCCGCATCATCGGGTCCAGCAGTTCGCGCAGAGCCTGGCGGGCCCGGTGCAGCCTCGTCTTGACGGCGGATACCGATTCGCCCAGCACTTCCGCCGCGGCCTCGGTGTCCAGTTGTTCGATGTCGCGCAGCACCAGCACGGTGCGGTACTGCTCGGGCAGTTCTTCGATCTTTTCACGAACAATCCGCATCAGGTCCGCGCGGTGCGCCCCGCCCCCTGGGGTATCGGACCATTCGCCGGGCGCCGCCGCGGCGTGCCCGTCCTGCGTGAACGACGGCAGCAGGCTCTCGATGGCGCGCTCGTTCCGTCGGCGTGCCTTCCGCAGCTTCATCAGGCACGCGTTGACCACAACACGGTGCATCCACGTCGAGAGGCGCGAGCGCCCGTCGAACGACGCAAGGTTCTTGAACGCTGAGAGGAACGCGTCCTGCAGCGCGTCGGAAGCATCGTCGTCGTTGCCCATCATCCGCCGCGCCACGGCGAGCAGCCGCGGCGAGAGCTCGGAAACGAAGCGCAGGTACGCCGACTCATCGCCGGCGCGCAGCCCGGCGATCAACGCAGACTCATCGACCGAGGCATCGATCGGGGCGTCGCCGACAGGTACGGCCGGGTTGGCGTGCTGGGACATCACCGGCATCGTACCGGTCGGATGCCGCGTCGCGATCATTGGTTACACGAAGGAAACGGTTCGGCGCGCCTCACGGCACCAACTGGGCCGCGATCTCCTGCAGCCGCGCCTGGATGCGGGCCAGGGCCTCAGCCTGCGCGAACGCGAAGTTCGAAATCTTCTGATTGGCCTCACGCACGAAAACCGCGAAGTTACGAGCGCGGCGACCAAGTGGGATTCGTATCAGAGCCGACGGCGCGAGCCGTCGGTCCACACGATCCGGGTGACGCCCAGTCGGCACCGTCCGCGCTCGCGGCCGCAACCAATCCGCAGCACCGCCGAGCGACAGCGCTCGAACCCGCCTCGCCCGCGGCTCATTCACCTTGCCCGATGCAGGAAAACCAAAAACGGAAAACCAACAACCCGCGTGCAGCCGCGCGGCATCTTCGCCCCACAATGTCGGTGCTGTCTCGTCTGTTCCTCCCACCACTGGAGACCCCGCCATGCGTTCATCTCGACTCGCGTCCCACTCACGCCCGTATTCGATCCGCGGCGCCACGAGCGCCTCGGTGGGATTGATGATGGCCCTATCCGCCGCCGCCAACGGCGCGGCGTACCGCGTCGAGGTGATGACCATCCCCAACGGCGGCGTGCAGACCGCCGAGGCGATCAACTCAAGCGGCATCGCCGCCGTCTCGCTCTTCGGCCCCGCCCAGGCGGGCACGTGGGACGGCGGTCTGAAGCGGGCGCTGTTCGCCGCGGGGAGCGACCCGTGGGTCGTCGCGCTGGGGATCAACGATCAGAACACCGTGGTCGGCTACACCGGCAACGCGTCGCAGGACCTGGCGCCCGTGAAGTGGCCGGCGGGCGCGACCGCCGCGATCGAACTGCCCACCTTCGGCATCCGCTTCGGCCGCGCTCTGGATATCAACGACGCCGGCGACATCGTCGGTTCACTCGACCTCACCCTTCAGTTCGGCGACAACGACAACCAGGCCGTGCTTTGGCCCGCCTCGGGCGGCGTGGTGGCGCTGATCATCAATCAGCCCGGCGAGTTCAGCGACGCCCGCGCCATCAACAACCGTGGGGACATCGTCGGTGAGAACCAGCGACAGGCGTACTTCCGACCCGCCGGCGCGAACTCCGCGGCCCAGAACATCGGAACCCTCGGCGCGAGCTTCTCGTACGCCGTGGACGTGAACGATTTCGGCGAGGTGGTGGGCAACTCGCGTGAGCAGTTCGGTGCCGTCGATCTGCCCTTCCGCTGGCGCGATACGACGGGCGTCATGGTCAGTTTGGGCACGCTTCGCGGCGTCGGCGCCTTCGCTCAGGCGATTAACAACCGCGGACAGATTGTGGGGCACGACGCGATCTCCTCCTCCAGCGCGAGCACCGACCGGGCGTTCATCATCAACCCCGGCGGCACGATGACCGACCTCAACACGCTCATCCCCGCCACCTCGGGCTGGACGCTGACCCGCGCCACCGCGATCAACAACGCAGGCGTCATCGTCGGCGTCGGACGCTTCCAGAACCAGGAGCAGGCGTTCATCCTGACGCCCGATTCACCCGCGGCGTTCGTGCCGTGCCTCGCCGACCTCAACCGCGACCTCTCCATCAACACCGCCGACCTGGTGCGACTGCTCGGCGATTTCGGCCAAAGCGGCGCACCGGGCTTCGCGTCGGATGTGAACGGCGACGGCAGCGTGAACACGTCAGACCTGGTGTTCTTCCTCGGCGCGTTCGGCGCTTCTTGCACATGAAGCGATAGCGGAGCGAAAAAGCCCACCGGCTCTGTCGGTGGGCTTGTGCTTTGCTCGGTGCATCGGTGGGGCAGGCTTCCCGCCTGCCTGCCTCAGAGGTTGGCAGGCTGGAAGCCTGCCCAACCGTTCTGGTTCGTGCGGTTCCTCCCCGGATCACTCTTCGAGAGTGTCCGAATCCGGAACGGTCTTCTTCGTCGTCTTCTTCTTCACCTTGGGGTTCTTCAGCGAGGAGGGCCCGAGGCCCTTTTTCTTTTCCTGGCTGGTGGCGATCTCGTCCTTCAGGGTCGCTTCCATGAAGAGGATGACCTTGCAGGAGGGGCACTTGGTGAGGTCGCCGCGTTTGAGCAGCACGCTCACGAGTTCGATCGGCAGCACGGTGAAGCAGGCGCCGCACGAGTATTCGAGGTTCCGCCGGTCCATCTCCTCCAGCGGGGCCATGACATGCTCGGCACCCGAGTTGAGGCGCTGGTTGTAGTAGTTGAGGGCGTCGCCGTTGAGCCCGTCGAGCTTGCCGGTGCGTTCGCCGTTGAGCTCGCCCAGGCGTGCGGCGATCTCGGTCTGGCGCTCGTCGCGGTCGCGTTTGGCGATCTCGCGGACCTTTTCACGCTCGGCGACCTGAGCGTCGATGGCGGCCACGTCGACGCGGGATTTCTCGAGCTTCTGCATCGACGCGAGGGCACGCTCTTCGATGAGGCCCTTGTCGGCCTTCAGGGTGGCGACCTCGGTGTTGAGGGCCTGGTGCTCTTTGGTGGTCTGGGCGGTGTTCATCCGCTCGCGGAGCATCTCGATGCGCTGCTCGATGCCCTTGGCCTCGTTCTCGTCGTTGTGGGCCGAGGCCTCCAACTGCTTGAGCTGGGTGGCGAGGGTGTCGTGGCGCGTCTTGAGGGCGGAGAGCAGCTTGTCCTGCTCTGCGAGGTAGGCCTCCGCCGTCTTGAGCCGCCCGGTCAGACCGCGCAGTTGTTGATCCACCCGGTAAAGTTCAAGCAGTTTGGTGGTGACACCCATTCGGTGCGATGCTCGCTGTCTGGGGCGGAGTGGGGACGGGAAGACGCTCCGCCGGGGGCGGGGGGGTTGGGACTGACGATTGTAGCAGAAACCGCGGGGGAGAGGAAAACAGCAAAACAGCAAAGCAGCAAATCAGCAAATCAGCAAAGCAGCAGATCAGAGCCACGCGATGGATGCCGACCGGAATCCGAAAGCCCGGCGCGGGTGCCGGATCGACCGTGTCTTCTTTGCTGCTTTGCTGATTTGCTGCTGTGCTGTTCTGGTCACGCCGCCAGCCACGTCAAGCACCAATAGGCGATCGGTGCCACCAGCAGCGGCGAATCGATGACGTCGAGCACGCCCCCGAAGCCGGGGAGGCGTTGGCTGTAGTCCTTCATGCCGGCGTCGCGTTTCAAGAGGCTGGCCAGCAGATCGCCCGCCTGGCCGACGAGGCCCAAAAAGGCACCGAACATCGCGCCGTGCCACCACAGCACCGGGAAGTTCAATCCCGCCCGATCACTGATGGCGGCGGCCCCCGCGCCCACCGCGCCGGCGAGCACCACCCCGCCGATCAGGCCTTCCCACGTCTTGCCCGGGCTGAGCCAGGGGATGAGCTTGTGCCTGCCGATGCTGCGACCGGTGAAGTAGGCGCCGATGTCCATGGACTTGGTGATGAGCAGCACGGCGAGCAGGGCCCACCCGCCGAACTCCTTGCGGAGCAGCAGGATGAACCCGCCCATCAAACCGACATAGACAAACGCGAGCAGCGTGGCGGAACTCGAAGCGACCACGCCCTGCACGTTGTGGTGGCGCGAGTAATAGAGGAGCGACCCGAGCATCACCACCGCGGCAGCGGTACACGCCACCGCAATGCCGGAAACGCCGAGCAGTTCGCCGGGCGTGAAACTCGAGGTGAAGATGCCCAGCACGATCGAAGCGCACACGATGAAGCGCGAAACGACGAGGTTCTCGGCTTTGAAAACCGAGACGAGTTCAAGGCCCGCGCCGATTCCCGCGAGCAGCAGGATGGGGAGCAGCACCGCGCCGCGGAAGAGGATGCCGCGGGCGGCGAGGGTCTCATCAAGCCACACGGCGGCGACGAGCGCGGCGATGAGGATGGGGCCGAGGAGGAGTCGGTGCTTGAGCACGGGGGGAAGGTAGCGAGGGAAGGCACTGGGCGCGAGGCACTGGGCATCAGCAAAGCAGCAAAGCAACAAATCAGCAAAGCGCCGCGTGCTTCGTCATGCCCTACACCCTATCCCCTATACCCCATTGACATGCGCGATCGGACGATCCGGGCACCTTCCGCGCTCTTCACCGCCGCGGCGAGCGCGAAAAGCCCTGCACCGGGCGCGTCTTCACTTCGGGCTCGATCCGGGCGACTCGGCTGGCGTGCCAGCCTTTCGCGCCCTTCTCGGCGTCGTAGCGGACGGGCGAGCCGTCTTTGAGGACCCGGAAGCCCTCGCCTTCGATCTGGGAGTAATGGACAAAGATGTCCTGACCCTCCGGGCCGACGATGAAGCCGAAGCCTTTCTTGTGGTCAAACCACTTGACGGTACCTTCGACGTCCTTGAGGACTGTGGGAGATTCCCCGTGGTCACTCATGCTGAACACCCGCAGTGGAGTCTCGGCCGCGCCATGGCCGGACCCCTTCACGAGGGTCGAAGCGAGGGGCCCGCGGCACACGACGCGGGCCTGCAGGAGCCGTCTCCGTCGGACGGGTCGGCACCGGTGGGCGCTCGGGGCCGAGGTCCGAAGGGGGCGTCTGGGGCGACATGGCCCCAATCACCACCCTTACGTTATCAGACGAATCGGCTTGGTGCAACCGAAAAAAGCGTGGCGCGTGAAGATGGGGTGGGTTTATTCCGGGAACCACGGGCGGGATGGGGTGAGGAGCGCCAAGATGGCGGCGTGGTCGAAAGAAAAGACCCGCCTGGTCGGGCGGGTCTGGGGGTGCTAGCCGGAGGTCTGGTGGGGTTCGTTTGGTTCGAAGAGTCGGTTCGGAGAGCCGTCGTACCGGCCGGACGGCGGGGTTGGTTTTCCGGCGTGGTAGGTTGGATGCTGTGGAGCGCTCAATGCCAAGCGTTGATCGAGAAAACGGAAGGAGTGGTGGTGTCGTTCAAACGGATGAAGGTGGTGCGGGCGCTTGAACGGCGGGGGTACCTGCTGGTGCGCGATGTCGGTCCACATAGCATTTATCGAGGTGCGAACGGGGTGCCGATCGCTGTTCCACGGCATCGCGAGTTGAACCGCTATACGGTGAAGGCGATCGCAGAAGACGCGGGCGCGGAATGGAACGAGTTTCGAAAGGAAGTGTCATGACGTCTGGCGAAGGGTCGTACCACGTCAAGGTGGTGCTGGATGATGGGTGGTACGTGGGCCGTGTGCTGGAAAGGCCGGGAGTGACCACGCAGGCGCGCTCGCTCGATGGGCTGGTCGAGATGCTGCGCGACGCGATCGAGCAGGCGTGGGGGGAGAAAAAGGTTCGGCTGGAGTTGTTGCTTCCCGCGCAGGCGAAGGCAAGGCCGACGCGGCGTCGGGCGGCATGACGAAGAAAAAGGCCCGCCGGTTGGGCGGGCCTTTGGGCGGATTCGGTTGGGTTGAAGAGTCGGCTCGGAGAGCCGACGTACCTCAGGCCTTTTGCTCTTCGAGCATCACGGCCTTGCGGCTTAGCTTGATGCGGCCCTGATCGTCCACGTTGATCACCTTGACCTTGATCACGTCGCCGATCTTGACGACGTCGGTGACCTGCTTGACGTAGCCGGGGGCGAGTTCGGAGATGTGGCACATGCCGTCGGTGCCGGCGGCGAGTTCGACGAAGGCGCCGAAATCCTTGAGGCTGACGACCTTGCCGGTGAAGACGGTGCCGACCTTGATCTCGGCGGTGAGGGCCTCGACTTCGCCCTGGGCACCGGCGATGGCCTCGCCGTTGGGCGCGGAGATGAACACGCGGCCGTCGTCTTCGACTTCGATGGTGACGGCCCACTTGTCCTGGATGGCGCGGATCATCTTGCCGCCGGGGCCGATGAGCTTGCCGATCTTTTCGGGGTTGATGGTGATGGTGACCAGGCGCGGGGCGAGCAGGCTGATCTCCTGGCGCGGGGCGGGGATGACGGCTTCCATCTGATCGATGATGTGGAAGCGGCCGCGCTTGGCCTGGGCGAAGATCTTCTCGATCTGGGCGAGGACGAGGCCTCGGGCCTTGAGGTCGAGCTGGATGCCGGTGATGCCTTCCTTGGTGCCGCTGACCTTGAAGTCCATGTCGCCGAAGAAATCCTCTTCGCCGATGATGTCGGTGACGAAGATTTCGTTCTGGTCGTTCTCGTCGGTGAATCGACCGACGGAGATGCCGGCGCAGGTGTTCTTGATGGGGACGCCGGCGTCCATCAGCGCCAGGCAGCCGCCGCAGACCGAGGCCATCGAGGACGAGCCATTGGACTCGGTGATGTCGGAGATGATGCGGAGGGTGTAGGGGAACTCATCGGGGCCGGGGAGGATGGCGAGCAGCGAGCGTTCGGCGAGGGCACCGTGGCCGATCTCGCGCCGACCCGGGCCCATGATGCGTCCGGCTTCGCCGACGGAGAAGGGGGGGAAGTTGTAGTGGAGGTAGAACTTCTTGGAGTACTCGGGGATGAGGCCGTCGACGATCTGCTCGTCCTTGCCGACGCCCAGGGTGCATGAGACGAGGGACTGGGTTTCGCCGCGCTGGAAGAGGGCCGAGCCGTGGGTGCGTGCGAAGATGCCGACTTCCATCGAAAGCGGTCGGATTTCCTCGGGCTTGCGGCCGTCGGCGCGGACGCCCTTCTCGACGATGAGCTGGCGGGTGATCTTCTTTTCGAGGGTTCGGAAGGCCTCCTTGGCGTGGCCGCGGCGCTTGGCGCTGGCCTTCCAGGTCTCGACGTTGCCGTCGGTGATTTCCTTGAAGTGCGCGTCCATCATGGCGGTGCGGATTTCGTCGACGCGGTTGCCGCGCTCGGCCTTGCCCTTGATCTGGCGGGCGGCGACGAGGTCCTTGTAGACGAGGTCCTTGACCTGCTTGGCGACGTCGGCGGGGACGGCGACGAGTTCGCCGGGCGTCTTGACGGGCTTGACCAGCGCGACGAGTTCTTCGATCAGGCCGAGGACCTGCTTGGCGTAGCCGTAGCCGAACTCGATGGCGGCGAGGACGACCTCATCGGGGAGTTCGGCGGCGCCGACCTCGATCATGTTGATGCCGTCCTTATGGCCGGAGAGCACCAGGTCGAGATCGGAGTACTCCATCTGCGAGACGGTGGGGTTGATGACGAAGACGGGGCCGTTGTCGGTGTGGATGCGTCCGACGCGGACGGTGGCGATGGGGCCTTCGAAGGGTGCGTTCGAGATGGCGAGCGCGCACGAGGCGGCGGTGCCGGCCAGGACGTCGGAATCGTTCTCGCCGTCGTGGCTCATGACCCAGCACTGGACCTGGACTTCGTCGATGAACCCGTCGGGGAAGAGCGGGCGGATCGGGCGATCGATCAGCCGCATGGTGAGGATTTCTTTTTCGTTGGGGGCGCCTTCGCGCTTGCGGAAGCCGCCGGGGAACTTGCCGGCGGCGGCGGTCTTCTCGCGGTAGTCGACCTGGAGGGGGAAGAAGTCGATGTTTTCGCGGGGCTTGGCGCGCATGCACGAGGCCATGACGGTGGTCTCGGCGTAGGTGGCCATGACGCACGAGGTGGCGAGCTTGCCGACCTTGCCGGTTTCGAAGGTGAGGGTTCGGCCGCCGATGTCGCGGGAGACTTTGAAGTGTGGCATTTTTTCTCTCTTGGCTTGTGGCTTGGGGCTTGTGGCTTGAGTGTGACGGGGCGGGGTGTGGTGCTCCGGTCACTTTGATTTCGAGTTCGCTCGCCCATTTCATGGGCGAGGATGCATGAAGGGTGTTGCCCAGACGCTTCGCGTCTGGCAACCATCGTGGGCCCGTTTCACGGGCCGAAGACTCGGGCGTCCGTCGCGTTGCGGTGAGGGCTCGCGGGTTGAGCGAGTCTCAACGAGCCCAGAGCGTCAGCGACGGGTGTCTTTGCGCCGCGGTTCCCGTCGCTGGAAGGAACCCGCTCGCTCACGCTCGGGGCTCGTTGCTCGGGCGACTTCGGCCGAGCGAGCGAGAGCGTGTGCGTGATGTGGATATGGACGCTCCGCCGATGTGTGGGTCGCGTGCGTGCCGCGATGATGATCGCGGGGCTCACGCGTGATCCACGCCCCCCGGGGGGGGAGGCGGAAACGAAAACGACGGCACCGGTGATGGTGCCGTCGTGGTGAGATTACTTGCGGAGGCCCAGGCGGCTGATCAGCGAGTCGTAACGGCTGCGATCAGAATCCTTGAGGTACTCGGTCAGGCGGGTGCGTCGGCTGACCATCTGGTTCAGGCCGCGGCGGGACGAGAAGTCCTGCTTGTGGGACTTGACGTGCTCGGAGAGCTCACGGATGCGCTCGGTGAGGACGGCGACCTGGACTTCTGGGGATCCGGTGTCGTTGGGCTTTGTCGCGTACTGCTTGACGAGTTCGGCGCGACGGGCGTCGGAGATGCTCATGCGTTTCGTTCCTGCGGCGAAGGGCTGATCGTTCGGGGGTTCCCTAACTTTTTGTGGTCAGGAGTGTAGCGGGTGGTTGGGTTTGGGGCAAGGGGGTCCCGGGGAAGGCACGGAGTCACGGAGGCACGAAGGCACGAAGTGGGGGGCGGAGGTGCGGAGATGGGAAGAGCGGGGTAGGGGCCGCGCGGTCGTGCGGTCGCGTGCCGGATACCCAGTGCCCAGTGCCCAGTGCCTGATGCCTTTCGCTTCCAATGAAAAGACCCGTCGGGGGTTGCCCGACGGGTCCGAGGAAAACATGCGGTAAATCCGTGGTCCGCCCGGGGGTTCACCCGGCCGGACGCAGGATTAGCGACGACGGCGGAGGCCGGCGAGGCCAGCGACGCCCAGCAGGGCGGCGGCGCCGGGGGTGGGGACGCCGGTGGCGTTGATGATGAAGTTACCGACGAGGCCGAAGCCCTCGATGGAGTTGCGGCTGGCGGCGGGGATAGCGGCGAGGCCGTTGACGGGGATCGAGGTGCCCTGGAAGCCGGCGAACGAGCGACCGGCAAAGGTTGGGGCGGTCTCGTCAAAGCCAGCGGGGAAGAGGTTCGGGCCGGCGGCCGTATCGAAGATGAAGCCGACCACGAAGTTGGTGGTGACGGCGACGTTCGGCACGGCGATCGTCAGCAGGGCGTTATTGGTGGCGATGACGCCAGCGCCGGACCAAACGTTGACGGCGTCCCAGGGGGTGCCGCCGGTCGCATCGGAGTACAGAACGGCGGTGAAGGAGCGACCAACCAGGCCGGTGGCGGTGGCGGTGCCGAAGTGAATGCTGATGGAGTTGATGGCGTTGTCGCCGCCGGTCAGCGAGAACGTGTTGCCGAAGAACGACGAGACGGGGCCAGGGTTGGCACCGATCGAGTTCTCAGCGGTGAGATCGCTGACGGTGTAGCTGGCGGCGGACGAAACGGTAGCGGCGGCGGCAATGCCGGCGAGCGCAACGAGACCACGAATCTTGAGCGACATGTCTTCCTCCTTCTGACCCGCGGGTTCCTACACCAGCGAGCAGGGTGACGTGAATGGCCCACAAACCAAACCCTCTCAGGGGTGGGCGCTGCCTTGAATGTACCCCCGAAAGACGGACACGCCAACCGAATCGGCATGAGAATTGTGGAGAAAGCCGTGTTTGGGCGGGGATGGTTTGGGCGGGGGTGTCAATATGGGGGGCTTGTGGCTTGTGGCTTGGGGCTTGGGTGATCCGGTGTAGGCGGTGCCGGAAGTCATTAGGCTTGGGGTATGGACCTCTCATTGGTTGGCAAGCGGGCGTTGGTGTGTGGGGCGAGCCGGGGGATCGGGCGGGCTTGTGCCGAGGAACTTGCCGGGCTGGGTGCATCCGTCACGGCGGCGGCGCGGGATGAGGGGGTGCTTCAAGAGGTTGTGTGCGGGATGAAGGTGCCCGGCACCGGGGGGGGCGGGGCTGGCGGGCATGAGGTGTTTGCCTGTGATTTCAGCGATCCGGTGGCGCTTGAAGCCGCGATGGTGGCGCGGTTTGGGGCGAAACCGGCGTTCGACATCTTTGTCAATAACACCGGCGGGCCACCCGGCGGGCGGGCGATTGATGCGACGGGGGAGCATTACGCCGCGGCGTTTCGGATGCACGTGGTGGCGGGTCAGACGGTGGCTCGGCTGGTGGTGCCGCACATGCTGGAACGCGGGTGGGGGCGGATTGTGAACATCATCTCGACCAGCGTGAAGGCGCCGATTCCCGGGCTGGGGGTGAGCAACACGATCCGGGCGGCGGTGGCGAACTGGGCGAAGACGCTGGCGGGCGAACTCGGGTCGGATGGGATTACCGTGAACAACGTGTTGCCGGGGTACACCGAGACGGAACGGTTGGCGAACTTGATGGGCACGCGGGCGAAGGCGGGGGGGAAAACGGAGGGGGAGATCGCGGCGGAATGGAAAGCGACGATTCCGGCGGGGCGGTTCGGTCGGCCCGAGGAGATCGCGGCGGTGGTGGCGTTTCTGTGCTCGCCGGCGGCGGGGTATGTGAACGGGGTGAATGTGCCGGTGGATGGGGGGAGGACGCCGGGGTTGTGAGAGGAAGGCATCGAGGCAAGAGGCATCGAGGCATCGAGTGGGATGGTTGGAGCCTTTGGGTGGGATTGGGCGTATGGGGTACACTGCGGGGCTGCTGGGGGCCGTGCTGGTTTTTTCCCTTGATTCGGAGATCTCCGTGGCTGTGAACTCTCTTTGGATCCGGTGGTCTGGGCGTCGCGTTTGGACGGCGTTGGCGGTGGTGGGTGCCGTGGGGCTGTCCGGCTGCGTGCAAGAGGATGATTCCGGGTCGAAGATCGTGAAGGCGCGGGCGACGATGGCGTCGCTGGGGGCTTCGGGGGTGGCGGCGCCGTCGGCGGCGCGGGCCAAGGCGTATGACCAGGTGATCGCGTCGATGCAGGGGATCGGCGGGGGCGGCGGTTCGGGGGCTGCGATCGCGGGGGCTTCGGCCAAGCTGATCGCGGCGCAAGCGATGCTGGGGCAGGGGGTGATTCTCGGCGATGCGCAACGGATGGATGAGACCGCGGTGACGCGGGCCGCCGAGACGGCGCGGGTGAAGCTTGAGCTGTTCGTGAAGTACGAGTCTCTGGCGGCTTCGCTGGCGGGGCATGATCTGACCGAAGCGGTAGGGGAGTTGAAGGACAAGATCACGGAGCTGGAAGCGTCGGTGAGCGCCTCGCGGGGCGCGGAGGCGGAAACGCGCACGGCGCTGGAGAAGCTCAACGGGATGGCCGAGGGGGTCATGAGCCAGGCCCGCAGCAAGCGCGACGAGGCGGGGCAGCTGCGTGCGGCGTTGCAGTCGGTGTCGGGCGAGGCGCGGCTGCCGATGGTGGAAGAGATTTCCAAGCGGCAGCGCGAGGCGGACTTGCTCGAGGTCGAGCACGCGAGGATGGAACTGGGCGTGAACGATCTGAAGCGCAAGCTCGACGAGATCGGCTTCGAAGTGGGGCAGTTTCAGCGGCGGGTCGAGTTGGCGCAGGCGAGCGTGAAGCGGAGCGAGGATTCGGCGGCGCTGCTGAAGGAGCAGAACGCCACCGCTCGCGCCAAGGCCACCGAGATCGGCACGGAAGTGGGGGCGGCGCTCGAAGCGTTGGCGGGGGAGATCGATCAGAAACTCAAGGCGTCGTACGAAGCGGCGAAGTCGAAGTACGAATCGGCGTCGAGCACGGCCTCGGGCGGGAGCGCCGCCGACGGGGCGCTGGCGAAGGCTCTTGCGGGTGCGGGCCAGCAGGCGCTGGCGGCATTGCATGGGGGGTATGCGGGAGCGTTGGAGAACGCCGTGGATGCCGCGACGCGGATCGGGGCTCAGAATGGGCTCGGTTCGGCGACGAAGGGACGCGAGTGGGCGGCGGCGTGGATGGAAGAGGTGAAGGCGGCGCGGGATGCTTCGGCGAGCGCTTCGGCGCAGGCTGGGGCGAGTTTCCAGGGCGCGAACCCCAAGGGGCCGGGGGCGGAGATTTTGAAGCGGCTTGGAGACAAACTGCTCCCGCCCGCGGCAGCCGAGCCCGAGATTCCGGTTGATGCGGCGGCACCGGCGGATGCGCCGGCGGGCGAAGTTCCGGCCGGTGAAGAGCCGAAGGGCGATGCGCCGGCGGAAACTCCTCCCCCCGCAGCGGACACGCCCGCTGAGACGCCTGCAGAGACGCCCTCGGAAACGCCTGGGTCGCCTGAGCCGAAGTGAGTCGCTGGGGAAGCACTGAAGTCGGTGAGGACACCGACTTCAGTGGCACGGTGCGTTGCTGTGGTTCGACCCGGCCCATCGCGTCAGAGCCTGCGATGGCCCGGCGTCCGTGAGTTGTCGCAGATTGTCGCGGACCGCCGTTGTGTCCGGGTCGGTTCAGTCGTGGAGGGTTCACGGATGGCGCAGCGGTCGAAGTTCAAGCGGGTGCTCTTGAAGCTGTCGGGTGAGGCGTTCTGCGCCGATGATTCGTTCGGCGTGGATTCCGAGGATCTGCGGTTGATCGCGCGCGAGGTGATGGCCGCGGCTCAGCTGGGGGCGCAGGTGGCGGTGGTGGTGGGCGGTGGGAACATCATCCGCGGGGCGCGGCTTGCGAAAGAAGGCGTGATCCACCGGGCCACGGCGGACTACATGGGGATGCTCGGCACCGTCATCAACGGGCTGGCGCTGCGCGAGGCGCTGACAGAGCTCGGTCAGCCGGCGCGGTGCATGACGGCGATCGAGATTAATGCCGTGGCGGAGCCGTTTATCAGGCTGCGGGCGATCCACCATCTTGAGACGGGTCACATCGTGGTGCTGGCGGGTGGGATCGGCAACCCGTTCTTTACCACCGATACGACGGCGGCTCTGCGTGCGACCGAACTCGAGTGCGACGTGGTGCTGAAGGCCTCGACCATCGACGGGGTGTACACGGCGGACCCGAAGAAGGACAAAGCGGCGACGAAGTATGACCAACTGACGTTTGGCGAGGCGATCGAGAAGCGGCTGAAGATCATGGACGCGACGGCGCTGGCGATGTGCCAGGAGCAGAATCTGCCGGTGCTGGTGTTTGACTTCAAGAAGCCGGGGAACATCACCAAGGCGATCGCGGGGGAGGCGGTGGGGACCCTCATTACCGTGTAGAAGGCGCGCCTGTGCGGATGGCTGGGCGTCGTCGGCGCTTGGGGCATGATTGAAGAGTTTGTATCTGTTTGCGGGCTTGTGTTGGACTCGGGCTTGAGCTTAGAATGACTGCCGCGGGCGTGAGGTTCGCCTGCGGTTGTCGTGATGTCCGTGCTGCCATGGGAGGCGAGTTGTGTTCAAGAAACCTTGGTTTCGTTTGCTGCTCGGCGTGGTCTTTGTGGTCATCGGACTCGGGGCGGCGTTGGGCGGTGGGCTGTCGGCGTGGAAACAAGTGAAAAGCGCGAAGTGGCCCACCGTGCCGGGGACCGTTGTCGGTGCTGACGTGGAAACGAAGTCGGGCCGTCGCGGACGCACCGACTACATCGCGCGGGTTCGCTACGAGTACCAGGTCAACGGCGCTCGCCAGGTCGGCGACCGTGTGACCGTGACCGCTCGGACGTTTTCGTCTGAGTCCGCGGCGCAGCGCGAACTGGCGAAGTATTCTGTTGGCGCACCGGTGACGGTGGCGCACGATCCGAGCAATCCGGCGTACGCGGTGCTGGAAACTGGCGCAAAGGCCTCGGCTTTCTTTGGACCCGGGATGGGGCTGGTGATGGTCGTGATCGGCGCGCTGACGGCCGTGATGGCGAAGCGCGCGATGGCGGCGGCCGGCTCAGGAAACGCCGATGCGGCGTGAATCACCGTGAGGCGGTCGGGTACAGTGCTCCCGCATGGACCCAGTGAACTCCGCCGCCGAGGCTGCTCAGCAGACGATTGAATCCGTGTGGACCGCGGAGTTTCTGGGTTCGCCGACGTGGGCGTGGGCGGCTTGCGGCATCACCGCGCTGTTGGTGTTCGCGCTGCTGCTGGCGGTTCGCTCCGTGGTGATCGGGCGGTTGAAGGGATTGGCGGAGCGCAAGCCGCGGGGGGCGGCGGATGTCGGGCTGCGGCTGGTGCGGGGGACGTGGACGTTCTCGCTGTTTGTGGTCGCCGGCGCGATCGGGATGCAGCAGCTCGATCTTTCGGCGAAGGTCGAGCAGGGTCTGCGGGTGTCGCTGTCGGTGCTGCTGGGGCTACAGGTGCTGGCGTGGGGCAGGCAGATCGTTGAGATCATTCTGGAGCAGGTGCTGGCGCGAAAGCACGGGCCGGACGGGAAGCCGGACGCGACGATCCTGACGGCGCTGACGCTGATCCGGTTCGCGTCGATGCTGGTGTTGGTGAGCATCGTGGCGTTGATCGTTTTGGACAACGCCGGGGTGAACATCACGGCGCTGGTGGCGGGGCTGGGGATCGGCGGGTTGGCGGTGGCGCTGGCGGCGCAGAAGGTGCTGGGGGACTTGTTCGGCGCGGTGTCGATCGTGCTGGACAAGCCGTTTGTGGTGGGCGACTTCATCGTGGTGGGCGGCGGGGGCCAGATGGGGACGGTCGAGACGATCGGGCTGAAGACGACTC
The DNA here is from genome assembly GCA_046154665.1 of Phycisphaerales bacterium. Taxonomy (GTDB): domain Bacteria; phylum Planctomycetota; class Phycisphaerae; order Phycisphaerales; family UBA1924; genus JAFLCM01. The sequence goes on from JBJXFG010000104.1 coordinate 68,054, forward strand.
GGCTGCGGGCGCTGTCGGGCGAACAATTGGTGTTTCCCAACGCGGACCTGCTGAACAGCCGCATCCAGAACTTCCAGCGGATGAGCGAGCGGCGCGTGGTGCTGTCATTCGGGCTGGTGTATGGATTGAGCGGCGATCAGGTGCGCCGCGTAGACGACATCGTGAAGTGTGCGGTCGAGCGGCAGGCGGGGGGCGCGGGGGCGGCGCGGTTTGAGCGGTGCCACTTCAAGGGGTTCGGCGCATCAAGCCTGGATTTCGAGTGCGTGTACCACGTTGCTTCGGCGGATTACAGCGTGTACATGGATGTGCAGCAGGCGATCAACGTCGAGGTGATGGAGCGGCTGCGCGGGGAGGGGATCGAGTTTGCGTATCCGACGCAGGTGGTGATTGGGGGGGGGGTGGGGAAGGTCTGAAGGTGCGGAGGTGGGGAGGTGGGGAGTGGGGAGATGGGGGGACTTTGCTGGATGCGTTGGGGTGGGCGCAGGTGGATTGGTTCGCTCGCCCGCGTCGCGGGCGAGTTCCGGTGCGGCAGCGTGTTCCAGACGCTCCGCGTCTGGCAACCATGGTGGGCCCGCTTCGCGGGCCTTGGGAAGAGGAGTGGTGCGGGGGACCGCGGCGTGGCGGCGTGCCGCTATTGTGCGGGCATGAGCAATGCCGCGCGGCCGACGATCATCGCTGGGGTCCCTTTGTCGAACATGACGGTGTATCACCGCATCCGGTTCAAAGCGGGTGATCCGGCGGCGGTGGTGACGCTTGGGGACGGGTCGTCCATATTGGTCATCCGCGATATCGAGATGGAACGGGCCCGCGCGAAGATCAAAGTGGACCGGGTCACGTGCCCGAAGGACTGGGCACCGTTTGGTGACGGCGTGGCGTTGTCGGGGGATCGTCCGACGGCGACCGCGCAGGCGGCGGCGGAGTGTGTGGTGCGGGCGGGGCTGAAGGAGATTTGGACGGATCGGTCGCTGCCGATGATCTTCGCGCATCACCTGATGGAGCGCGGCGTGGCGGTGCGGTATGACCCCACGCTGGGGGTGATGCAGCGGCGGCGGAAGGACGCGCAAGAAGTCGAGTGGATGCGGGCGGCGCAGCGGGCCACCGAGGGGGCGATCGAGATGGCGTGCCGGTGGATCGCCGGGGCTTCGGCGCGGAAGGACGGCGTGCTGATGGTGGACGGCGCGGAACTGACCAGCGAGCGGGTGATGGGCGAGATCGATGTGTGGCTGCTGAAGCGGGGCTACGGCGATTCAGACTCGATCATCGCGGGCGGGCCGATGGGCGGGGACTGCCACGAGCGCGGGCGCGGCGTGCTGCGCACCGAAGAGCCGGTGATTGTGGACGTGTTCCCGCGTTCGAAGGAGACGCTGTACGTCGGCGACTGCACGCGGATGGTGGTGCACGGGCCGGCGGGGAACATCCCGAAGGAAGTGCTGAAGATGCACGCGGCGGTGAAGGAGGCGAAGGACGCCGCGATTGCGGCGATGAGGGCGGGGACGACCGGCGACGCGGTTCACCGGGTGGTGATCGGGGTGATGTCGAAACACGGGTACCCGATGGGCTTGCCGAAGGAGGGCGATCCGGCGACGCGGATCGCGATGGTGCACGGGACAGGGCACGGGCTGGGGCTGGAGTTGAAGGAGCCGCCGTTGTTGGATGTGGATGGGCCGGAGCTGCTGGAGGGGGATGCGATCACGGTGGAGCCGGGGCTGTACGGGCCGGCGATCGGGGGGATGCGGTTGGAAGACATGGTGATCGTGGGCCCCCCGGGGGATGGGGTGGAGAACTTGAACGTGTTGGAGGAGGGGTTGACGTGGGGGTGAGGAGGGAGGCACGGAGGCACGAAAGTGCGGAGGTGCGGAGGTGCGGAGGTGCGGAGGTGCGGAGGTGCGGAGTGGGAGAGGGCACGGTGTTCCGCGAGTTCTTAGTAGGTCGTGCGGAGGCACTCTTCGTCGCGGGTGATCTGCATGTTGGGGCGGAGGGTGGCGAAGCGGCGCTTGGGCTGTTCGTCGGTGCGGGTCAGGCGGGCCTTGAGGAAGTTCCACAGGCGTGAGAGCGTGGAGTTCGGGGCGGCGTGGGGCTTGTTGGTTGATTCGGCGAAACGCATGGCTCGGTCCTTCTGGGTCTGGTGGTGGAAGGCAGCGGGGCGGAGTGGGGGTGACTGGTCTCGTGACCAGTGCATTCACTGATGTGGTGTGACAGCGATTTCCATGCGACAATCGCGCCAACAATGGCGGCGCTTTTCAGCCGATTTCCGGCTGTTTTGTGGAAATATGCGCCCGCGGATCAGCACCGGCTGGATGCCGGTCCGACCAACAAACCCCAAGCCCCAAACCCCAAGCCCCAGTCGGATCACCCTGCGCACACACTCCCGAAGCGTCCGAGGAAGAAGGTGAGGTCGGGGGTGTTGACGACGCCGTCGTTGTTGAAATCGGCGGCGGCGGCGGGGGAGCCTGGGGTGGCGGTCTGGCCGAAGCGTCCGAGAAACACGGTGAGGTCGGCGGTGTTGATGGCGTTGTCGCCGGTGAGGTCGCCGGGGCATGGGGCGGGCACCGAGGTGGTGATGATCGATGCGGAGTAGGTGCGGTCGTCTTGCTCAGGGGGAACCGGTGCTGGGAAGCCGGTCTGGTATGTGACGCCGGGGGCCGGGCCGATGGAGGTGGTGCCGACGACGAGGTTGGTGATGGGGACTGCGGTGGTGGTCCAGATCCAGCGGTTCGTGGAGGGGGGGCCGGAGAGTCCAGCGCCTGCGCTGGGCGGGGCGTTGAAACTCACGGCACCGGTGGTGGCGTTTTGAACCACTCCGAACTCACTCACGCCCGCGTTGACCAATCCGAAGGTGAAGTTCCCGTTGGTGGTGATCGCCGAGCCGGCGATCGGGCCGAACGGGGCGGCGAGGACCTGGGCCAGGTTCCCCGAGACGACGTTGGTGCCGATGGCGCGCACGACGAAGAAGCCCGGCGCGGTTTCTTCGAGGAGCAGGGGGGTGACTCGCGGGTTCGGCGTCGATCCGTCCGGCGGCACGGCGGCGAAGTAGCGAAACAGGTCGACCCTCTCGTTTGCGGGGATGCGCGTGCCGACGTAGACCGCCACCACGGTTGTGATCGGATCAGCGCGAGGCCGGCCGATCATCGACGAACCGAACTGGGCGGCGTCGGCGGGGGCGGTGAGGACGAATGCCGAGCCGAAAGCCGCGGCGCAAGTGATCAGAGAGCGCATGGATTGTTCCTCCAAGGATCGGTTGTGTCGGGAGAGAGACGTTCAGGTGGTCACGATGCGCACACGTTGCCGAAGCGTCCGAGGAAGAACGTGAGATCGGGGGTGTTGACGACGCCGTCGTTGTTGAAGTCGGCGGTGGCGGCGGGGGTGCCGGGGGTGGCGGTCTGGCCGAAGCGTCCGAGGAAGAAGGTAAGGTCGGCGGTGTTGACCTGATTGTCGCCGGTGAGGTCGCCGGGGCAGGTGGGCGGGGGGGCGTCGGTTGAGACGGCGGCGGAGTAGGTTCGGTCGGCGAATGGGCCGCCGATCATGGAGTTGTTGGTGGGGTAGGTCGGGTTGCCCGCGGTGCCGAAGGAGGTTCCGAGCGCGACGGTGGTGATGGGGCCGAACGGGACCCAGATCCAGCGATTGGTGGAGCCGACGCCGCCGAGCCCGTTGCCCGCGGCCGGGGGGAAGGTAAACTCGACGGCCCCGTTGGTGGAGTTGCTCACGGCCCCGGTCGGAGAGACCGACGCGGAGAGCAAACCGAAGGTGAAGTTGCCGCCGTTGGTGGTCGCGGAGCCGGCGATGACGCCGAACGGGGCGGTGCGCACGGACGTTGATGGGGCGGCGGCGCGGGTGGTTCCGATGGCTCGCACGATGAACAGGCCGGGCGTGGTCTCTTCGAGGAGGAGCGGCGTGACCTTGTACTCGGTCGCCCCGCCCCCGGTGAAGAACTCGCGGTACCACGAAAACGTGGTGACGGTGGCTCCGGCGGGGAGTCGACCGCCGGCGTAGATCGCCACGACGACCGTGGTTGAGTCAAAGAAGGGACGGTTGATGAGAGCCGAGCCGATCTGGGCGGCGTGAATCGTGACGGCGGGGGCGAGCACCGAAGCGAGAATGACGGCGCACAGGGCGCGACGGGCGGGACAGCGCATGGTCGGGTTCCTCCGAGGGTTGGTTGTGCCTGCAGAGAGACGTTCAGGTGGTCACGATGCGCACACGCTGCCGAAGCGTCCGAGGAAGAACACCAGGTCGGGCGTGTCGACGGTGCCGCTGGCGTTGAAGTCGGCGCGCTCCGCTGGCGATCCCGGGGTGGCGGGTTGTCCGAAGCGTCCGAGGAAGAAGGTGAGGTCCGGGGTGTTGACGACGCCGTCGTTGTTGAAGTCGGCGCCGCCGCACGGTGGAGGGGGCAGGAGCGTGCTGACCGAGGCGGAGTAGGTGCGATCGGGCTCACCGGGGTTGATCTCCGGGTTGTTGATTTTGTAGGTGACGCCGGTGCCCCTACCGAACGTGGTCGTGTCGATGGCGACCGAGTTGATGACCACAAAGGAGAAGTGCCAGCGGTTTGTGCTGCCCTCGCCGGTCAACCCCTGGCCGGGCGAGACCGCGGCCGAGTACTCCGCCGCCCCGCCCGTTTTGCTGCTGACGGCTCCCGAGGGTGACACCGCCGCGCTGATATAGCCGAACGTGAAGTTGGGACCGTTGGCGATGTTCGTTCCCGCGACGGCCTCGAACGGAGCGCTTTGCGTGGAGGAAGAAGGGTTGGTGTCGCGCGTGGTCCCGATGGCGCGGACGCGGAAGACACCGGGAGCGGTCTCCTCGAAGAGCAGCGGCGTGACCTTGTGCGTGGGCCCGGCGTTGTCGCGGAACCACGAGAACGTGGGGACCGTGTCGCCTGCGGGGATCCGGGCACCCACATAGATGGCCACCAGGCCGTTGAAGGTGTCAACGGCTTGCCGCGAGATCAGCGCCGATCCCACCTCGGCGGCGGACGCGGTGGTCGACGCGAACAGCGTCGCGGCGGTGAGCAGGGCGACCGTGCTGCCGAAACGAAGAGGGTTGGGCATCGGGTGAACTCCGAGGGCGAAGGGCGAGGTCGACGATGGTGGTGGTTCCGGAGTTGAATCTATGCGATTGTGCGGAGGGATCAAGGGAATTCCGCCGCGCGGTGATGCCGCGTTTGGGAGTGGGGGTGTCGGCGGGTGCGGAGGGTGGGGGGCCGGAGGTGGGGGGCCGGAGGCGGTGGGCCGGGGCGTAGGGGTCCACAATCCTGCGGTCGAGACGGAACGGCAGTTGTCCCGCAGTTATTCTGCAGTTGTCCCGCGTCGCGAGGTTGCCCTTCGAGCGCCGCGTTGCGGACACGGGAGCGCGGGATTGACGGCGATTTCGTCGGTGTCGGCCCGCGCGAACCGGTCTGGTGTCGCCTCAGACCTTGCGGTGCGGCTTGTGGCGTGGCTGCACCACCTCGCGGGCCAGGCCGACTCGGCGCAGGGCCATGATGGTGATGAAGGTGACGTCGAACTCCCACCACTTGTGGCCGTGGGCGGCGGAGCGTTGGTCGGCGTGGTGGTTGTTGTGCCAGCCTTCGCCGTTGGAAAGCAGGGCGACGATCCAGTTGTTGCGGCTGTTCTCGTTGGTTTCGTAGTTGCGGTAGCCGAAGAGGTGGGTGAAGGAGTTCACGCTCCAGGTGATGTGCCACACGATCACGGTGCGAAGCAGGACGGCCCAGACGAGCCAGCTCAGCGCGGTGCGGAGCACTTCGGCGAGCGTGCCCGAGGCGGCCCAGCCCCACAGGGCGCCGGCGGCGGTGATGAGGATGGCGTGGATGGGGTAGACCATCAGCCAGCGGTGGCGGCGTTCGAGGTTGAGATAGAAGCGGTCGCGGCACACGTCGCGGGCGTAGCGCGGGAGCACGGACCAGGGGTTGAGCGCGCGGTTTTCGACCATGAGCCAGCTCATGTGGCTCCAGAAGAACTCGACGAGCGGGCTGTGCGGGTCGGCCTCGTGGTCGGCGTGCTGGTGGTGCATGCGGTGCGAGGCGACCCAGGTGGCGGGCGAGCCTTCGAGGCTGCACATGCCGAAGGTGGCGAAGGTGTGTTCGAGCCAGCGCGGGACCTTGAACCCGCGGTGGGTGAGCAGGCGGTGGTAGCAGAGGTTGATGCCCAGGGTGCCGAAGGCGTAGACGCCGACGAGCATGGCGACCACGGCGCTCCAGGTGAAGAGCCAGGGGACGAAGGCGGCGAGGGCGAGCAGGTGGATGCCGAAGATGACGAAGGCGACGCTCCAGCGGATGCGGCGGCGGTCGACGGTGGGGGGGTAGTCGAGGCGCGCGGGGGTGGAGGTTGAGATGGGGGCGGGTGTCGTGGCCGGGGCGATAGATGCGGGGCGCGCCGGAGCGGCGTCGGTCGGCGTGGGGATGGAGATGTCCGGCCGCGAGGGGCCGACGACGACGGGGGGCGTGAATGTCATATGGGCGAGCTGGACCGAGACTGGGATGAAAGGCGGAGATCGGACGCTGGGACTCGAATCCGGCGGCACCCCCTGCCCTGCCCTCTCCCGATCCCTCCCCCCGGGGGTCCGGTTGAGCGTCGCCCTTGCGGGCGGCCTGCGGTGCGTCTGCGTGGTGACTGTAGGGTGCCTGAGTGGGCCGGGAGTTCCGGCGTACACGTTGATCCAGAGAATGGCCGATAGTTTCTGCGGTCCCGCGGTGGGACGGGCGATCGGTCCACTTCAGCCAGATTTGAATGCAGGCGCACCATGAGCGACGAAATCCCTCTCAGTCGTCCCGAGATCAGCGAAGCGGACATCCAACTGGTGGTTCGGTCGCTGCGCAGCGGTCGGCTGTCGATCGGGCCCATGGTCGAGACGTTTGAGAACGTGCTCGCGGCGAAGGTGGGTCGGCGTCATGCGGTGGCGTGTTCGTCGGGGACGGCGGGCTTGCACATGGTGATGCTGGCGCTGGGGATCGGGCCGGGGGACGAGGTGGTGACGACGCCGTTTTCGTTTATTGCGTCGAGCAACTGCATTTTGTATGTGGGGGCGACGCCGGTGTTTGTGGATATCGAGCCGCGGTCGTTGAACATGGACCCCGAGCAGGTTGAGGCGGCGATCACGCCTCGGACCAAGGCGATCCTGGCGGTCGAGTGCTTCGGGAATCCGAAGCACATGGAGGCGTACCGGTCGATCGCGGCGCGGCACGAGATTCGTCTCATCGAGGATTGCTGCGAGGGTCTGGGCGGTTCGATGAACGGGCGCAACGTCGGCGCATTCGGGAATGTCGGAGTGTTCGGGTTCTATCCCAACAAGCAGATCACCACCGGCGAGGGCGGGATGATCGTGACGGACGATGACCGCGTGGCGGCGATCTGCCGAAGCCTGCGCAATCAGGGAAGACCGATCAACCAGACGGGCAACGCGATCGGTTCGTGGATGTTGTTCGAGCGGCTGGGGTACAACTATCGATTGCCGGAGTTGAACGCGGCGCTGGGGCTGTCGCAGGTTCGGCGATTGGAAGAAATCGTCGCCAAGCGGCAGACGGTGGCGGATCGATACATGCGGCGCTTCATGGCTCACCCGGACATTATTTTGCCGAATGTCGACCCAGGGGTGGTGATGTCGTGGTTCGTGTTTGTGGTGCGGCTGAGCGATCGCTACGGGCGCGACGACCGCGACCGGGTGATCCAGGGCTTGCACCGGCACGACATCGGCGCGGCGCCGTACTTCCCGTGCATCCACACGCAGCCGTTCTACCGCGAACGGTTCGGCTTCGAACCGGGGATGTTCCCGGTGGCGGAGAGCGTGAGCAACCGGACGATCGCGCTGCCGTTCTTCAACGAGTTGAGCGAGCGAGATGAGGACTTCGCGGCCCAGACGCTCGAGCACATGATCGGGCGCGAGGAGTTGAAGCGGGGGTGACGCCCGCGGGAGTGGGGAGTGGGGCAGGCCGGTGTCGGGAACCACTGGCTGGTGGGTGGTGTGACGGGTGTGTACGGACGTCGCTGTCGGCTCGGAGACCTGACGTACCAAAGTCTCACACGTTCACATACGCCCGCAAGCCCTGCAGCCCGCCTTCGCGTCCGAAGCCGCTTTCTTTGTAGCCGCCGAAGGGGGACGCCGCGTCGAACTGGTTGTAGGTGTTGCACCAAACCACGCCGGCCTTGAGCTTGCCGGCGATCTCGAAAATCTTCGATCCCTTGTCGGTCCAGACGCCGGCGGCGAGGCCGTAGGGCGTGTTGTTGGCTTTCTGCAGCGCCTCTTCGGGGGTGCGGAAGGTCATGACGGCGAGCACGGGGCCGAAGATTTCTTCGCGTGCGATGCGGTGGCTCTGCTGGACGCCGGTGAAGAACGCGGGTCGGCAGTAGTAGCCTTTCTTCGGCAGCGTGCAGTTCGAGGGCTCGCGGAGCACCGCGCCCTCTTCGACGCCGATGCGGAAGTAGTCGGTGATGCGGCGGAGCTGCTCTTTCGAGTTGATGGCGCCGACGTCGGTGTTCTTGTCCATCGGGTCGCCGACGCGCAGGCTGGCGAGACGGATTTCGAGCTTGCGCACGACTTCATCGACGATCGGTTCCTGCACGAGCAGGCGCGACCCGGCGCAGCACACATGCCCTTGGTTGAAGTAGATGCCCGAGATGATCCCCTCGACCGCCTGGTCGATGCTCGCATCGGCGAAGATGATGTGCGGCGACTTGCCGCCGAGTTCCAGCGTGAGCTTGAGTCCCCGTGGTGCGGCGATCGCCGCGAGTCTTTTGCCGACTTCCGTCGAGCCCGTGAACGCGAGTTTGTCGAGGTCGGGGTGGTTGGCGAGCGCGGCGCCGGTGCGTCCGTCGCCGGTGACGATGTTGACGACGCCCGGCGGGAGGTCGCACTCTTGGATGATCTCGGCGAGGCGCAGGGCAGTCAGTGAGGTCGTTTCGGCGGGCTTGAGGACCACGGTGTTGCCGCACGCCAGGGCGGGGGCGATCTTCCACGCCGCCATGAGCAGCGGGAAGTTCCAGGGGATGATCTGGGCGCAGACGCCCAGGGGTTTCGGATCGCGGTTGGGGAACGCGTACTTCAGCTTGTCGGCCCAGCCGGCGTGATAGAAGAAGTGCTGGGCGACGAGCGGGATGTCGACGTCGCGCGACTCCTTGATGGGCTTGCCGCCGTCCATCGTTTCGAGGATGGCCAGTTCGCGGGCGCGTTCCTGGATGCGGCGTGCGATGCGGTAGAGGTATTTGCCGCGTTCTTTTCCGGGCAGGGCGGCCCACTTGGGGAACGCGGTGCGTGCCGCCTTGACCGCCTTGTCGACGTCCTTCTCGCTGGCTTGCGCGATGCGTGCGAGGACGGTCTCGTTCGCGGGGTTGATGGTCTCGAAGCGGCTGGCTGATGACGGCTTGACAAACGTGCCGTTGATGAACAGGTCGTACTCCGGCGCGATGGTGATCTTGGTGGTCTCCGGCGCGGGGGCGTAGTTCCAGGCGTCGCCGAAGCGGAGTGCGGGCGCGGCGGCGTCCGCGGTCGCGCCGCTGATGCGGCTCGGCGCGGTGCCCGCGTCGCTGTCCGCCACCGCATGCCCGTTTGCTTCGTGGGTCGCCATGGCGGGATTCTACGTCCGGCAGGGCGTTACTTGTTGACGTCCGTGGGGGCTCGGTTCGCGGCGGCGATCTCATCGAGAAACGCTGTCACCGCTGCTTCGGCGGCGGGTCGTGTCGCTTCGTCGGTCCAGAGTGAGTTGTGAGCGGCGCCTGGGACGATGACGAGTCGCCCGGGCGAAGCGCGGTGGTCGGGGAGCACGCCGGTCGTTGCTGCATGGAACGCTCCCGCGGCCCGCGCGATGGCTTCGCCGTCTGGCACCGGTGAGACCTCGTCTTGGCCGGGGTGGAGCACCATCAGCGGGCAGTTCAATCGTCGCGCGTGCAGGGCGCGGTCGTAGCCGCGCCAGCCCCAGATCAACGCGGCGAAGAGGTCGCCGAAGCCTCCGCGCGGGCGGATCATCCACGCCAGCAGCGCGAAGGCCACCGGCGTGTTCAACCGGTGCGGCATCCCGCTCAGGCGCATCACGTTCCGAGCCGGGGTCGGGGCTTCGCGGTACGGGGCTTCGGCGATCACGCCGCCGCGTCGTAGGGCCGCCGATGCGCTCGCCGAAGGTGTCACGGCGAAGCGTGCTGAGCCGTCGCTGGGTGCCGCGCGACTTGGTGCGCGGTCCGGGTGATCGGCGCGATCGAGGCCGCCCCCCGCGGCCACGATCGAGACGCCCGCGCCGAGGGATGAGCCGAAGAGCACGATGCCGCGACGACGGAAGCCGGGGTCGGCGGTGAGTTGTTGCTCGATGATTTCGGCGAGGAGCGCGGGCTCGGTGACGCCGAGGCCGCAAGTCCCTGGGGCTTCGCCGAAGCCGGGCGGGTCCCAGGCGAGAACTGCGGAGGCGCGGCTGACCAATGGGGCGAGGCGGGGGAGCACGCCGAGCTTTGAGTCGCCCCAGCCAGGCGTGAAGATGACCAGCGGGCCGTCGGGGTGGTCGCAGGGGATGTACCACGCCGGGCACTCGATGGTGTGGCGTCCGGCGGGCGCGCGGAGTTGCAGCGTGCGCGGCTCAAAGGCGCGGGGCTGCGGCAGTTCCATCGGCGTCCCCGGCTTGCCGCGGGAGACGGCCCACGCGTAGGTCTTACCGGGTGGGTGCGTCAGGCGGTGCATCATCATGAGCGTGGTGAGGGCGAACGCCGTCAACGCGCCGATGAGCAGGAGGAGGATTAGGCCGAGCATTGGGGGGGAGGGTATCGGGGGGGGTGAGGGCGGGTGGAGGGCGGGGCGAGTTCGGGGGGGCGGGAGGGGATTGGGCGAAGCCCATGCGCATGGGGAGTTGGGGTTTCCCGTTCAACGCGGGCCGGGATGATCTTGGGAGAACATCACGGCATCGCGAGGTGGGAGGGGGGCCTTTCGGCTCGAGGGGAAGGCATGAGGCATGAGGCATGAGGCATGAGTAAGAGACCCGTGAACTCCGTCTTGATGCCCGCAAAACAGGATGTGAGCTCGGGTTGGCCGGCCAGCCTCCCGCTGTTTGCTTTGGTCGGAGACTTGATCGCTGAAGCGAGTGGGCCTCCACCTTTACCCCCCCGCGCCCCCGATTCGGCGCACAAAGCGGGTGAGCGTGTTTGAAGTTTGGTGGTGGTAAAGGTCTGCGGGGGCTTGGGTTGGACGTGTCTTGTGAAGTTTGGGTGGGATTTGGGGCGGCGACCGGTTTGGGCGCGCGGGGGTGGGTGAGTGTGGCGTGGGCGTGGACTGAGGTGGATTTGGCTGATGAGGTGCGGCGGCTTTGCCGTACCGCGTGGTCGCGCGAGTTGGGTTGATCGCGGGGTACGCCCAGGGCGGCGTACCCCGGAGGATTGCGCGCCTCGGGTGTGGAAAGTTGCGCTAAGTCGTTGATGCGGCCACACTTGTCTTTCTGACTGACCTGTCAAGAAAGGAGCAACCGTGGACCGCGACGTTTGGTTGATTGTGATGCGGGTGACGCGCTCGCTGAACTCGGCGGCGCCGGCTCTGCCGCGCGCCACGTTCAGCGACTCGCTCATTGTTCGGCTGTTCATCCTGCTGGCGTGGCGCGACCTGCCGCGGTCCCGCGTTCGCGACCGAGGGGTGCTGCTGCCGTGGCTGCGTGTGCGCCGACTGCCCTCGATCTCGCAGTTCAACAAGCGTGTGAACCAGCCACGATTTGCGCAACTGCTCGAAGTCGTGCGCCAGCGCCTGATGGACGCTGGCGTGGAAACGCCGGTGCTTTGCATCGACGGCAAGCCGATGCCGGTGGGCGGGCACAGCGCTGACCCTGACGCGGCCAACGGGCGCAGCAGCGCCGGGTTCTGCCGCGGGTACCGCCTGCACGCGCTCACCGACGACCGCGGCGGCGTGCTGGAATACCGCGTCACCGCGATGAACGTGCAGGAGAAAGTACCCGCTACCGACCTGATCGCCGCGGCCCCGCGCGGGCGTCTGCTGCTGGCCGATGGGAACTATGACAGCGACCGGCTGTACCGACTGGCCGACGAGCGCGGGGTGGAGTTGTTCACGCCGTTGAAGGGGTTCGCGCAGTCGGCACGCGGCCTGCGGCTGATGTCCGACGCACGCAAGCGGGCGATGCGCGCGTGGCGTGAGCACCCGCGCACATGCGAACGGCTGCTCGATCTGCGCGACGCGGTCGAGCGCGCCTTCGCCAACCTCAGCAACTTCGGCGGCGGCCTGGGC
>JBJXFG010000010.1:0-12102 GCA_046154665.1 Phycisphaerales bacterium
GTGCCGACGCCGTACGCGAAGAACCTGGAGATGGAGTATCTGCCGAACAAGGGGAAGATTTTGGCGGCGGTTCGGGGGGTGGTCGGTGCCTCTGTTTGAGATAGGCCTCGCATATGGACCACGGCAGCGGGAGCATCAAGATCGGCAGGCGCGACACGCGCGGCTCTGAGTCTCGCAAGGTTGCCCTGCGTTGGACGCCGGTTGCGGCTACCGCAGGCCTCATCGCTGGGTTCATCGTCGGCGCAATGGTGGATCGGAACACGATCGGAAGTGGAGTTCTGGCCGGACCGGTGTTGGGAGCGTTGCTTTTGGGGCGTTTGGGCTACAGTTTGGATCAAAGACGTGTGTTGCAAACAGAATCGGGTGAGCGACAAGCAGGACCCAAGGACGAGCATGCGACCCCGCCCGTCGATGGACCGCGCCAGTAACGGGAAAGTACCTCATGGACCTCGCCATCGTCAGAAAGATCGTGAATTCCAGCCCCAACGGTGTGGTGATCCGGATGTCCGACGGGACCAAGTACCGGCTGCCACACCGCGATTGCGTGACGCTCGGACCCCCTCTCGAGGATCGCTCCCCCGACTCGCCTCATTTTCAGACCTTTGTCGCCACAGACAATGATGGATTCCACTTCATCGATGCTCGAAACGTGGCGGAGATCGTGCCGATCGTCAAGCGTATTTCCAAGCGATCGAGCGCGAGCGCGTCACGCCGCAAGGTCACGAAGAAGCCGCCCGTTCGCGCGGCCGAGAAGGGTCGGAAGTGATGGACACGAAGGCGCTGCGAGAGTTCGTCTCGGTTCACCCTCAAGGGGTCGTTATCAAGATGGTCGACGGGACGCGGTACACCATCCGTCACCGCGATTTCATCCAGTTCACGCCGGTGTCGGGCGTGCCCGAGTCTCGCGTGCTCCGAGTCACGACTGTGTTTGCTGTGTATCACGAAGAATCGTTCCGCCTAGTCAACGCTTTACTCGTTGCGGAGGTTGTGCCGCTCACCAAAGGAAGCGTCACGGGCGATGGCCCGGGCGGCAGGCAGAACGATCCACCCGAGAACTGAGCCTTTCGTCGTCCCGCGTTCAACGTATCCCCGAACCCGCGTCATTTGCCGCGTTGCTGATCTGAGGTCCGCCCCATGCCCATCACCGTCACCATGCCCCGCCTGTCCGACACCATGGAACGCGGCACCGTTGTCGCCTGGAACGTCAAGGAGGGCGACAAGATCAAGCCCGGTCAGTCCCTCGGCGACATCGAGACCGACAAGGCCACCATGGAACTCCAATCCTTCGACACCGGCGTGGTCGCCGCCATCCTGGTGCCCACGGGCCAGTCGGTTGAGGTTTCGCGCCCAATTCTTCTCATCGCCGAGCCGGGCGAGGACGTGGCGAGCGTGAAAGCCGGGGCTGGGGCGATCGCCGTGGGCGGTGGTGCTGCCAAGAAAGCCGCGGCGGCGGGTGCCCCGTCGAGTTCCGGCGGCGTGGCGGTCGCGGAGCCCGTCGCCGGCGGCGCGAACGGGGTGCATGCCGGCACCGCCACGGGCGGGGGCTGGAGTTCCGGCGGGCGCATTTTCGTTTCGCCTCTGGCGCGGAAGATCGCCGAGGAATCCGGCGTCGATCTCGCCGCCATCCAGGGCACCGGCCCGGCGGGACGGATCATCCGGCGCGATGTCGAAGCCGCGGCTTCCGGTGGCACGGGCTTCGGTGGCACCGGTCTCCGACCGGTGATGAGTGAAGCGTCGATCACGCCAAGTGTCAGCACCGGTCAGAGACCGGTGCCACCGATGGCCCCCTCCCTCCCCGCCTTCGGCGCTGCGCTCGAATCCAAGCGGATCACGCTCAACAACATGCGCCGCACCATCGCCACGCGGCTGGTGCAGAGCAAGACGACCGTGCCGCACTATCAGGTGACCACGGCGGTCTCGATGGACGCGCTGATGGGGCTGCGCGGGCAGCTCAACGACCAGCTCGCCTCGCAGGGCGTCAAACTCAGCGTCAACGACTTCATCGTCCGGGCTTGTGCGCTCGCCATGCACCAGCACCCGTTCGTCAACGCATCGTGGGGCAACGACGGCGAGTCGATCCAGATGCACGGACGCGTGAATGTCGGTGTCGCCGTGGCGCTGAGCGGCTCCGAGACCGGCGGCGGCGGCCTGGTGGTCGCCACCCTTCGCGACGCCGACCGCATGGGGCTGCGACTCATCTCGCAGCAGACCAAGGCGCTCGCCGACAAGGCCCGCGCCAAGGGGCTGACCATCGAGGAGATGTCCGACGCCACCTTCACGATCTCGAACCTGGGGATGTTCGGCGTCGAGCACTTCACGGCCATCATCAACCCGCCCAACGCGGCGATCCTCGCTGTCGGGGCGGCGGTGAAAAAGCCGGTCGTCCGCACCGTCAACGGGACCGACCAAGTCGTTGTCGGTCACGAGATGCAGATGACCATGAGCAGCGACCACCGCGTGGTCGACGGCGCGATGGCCGCGGCGTTCCTGCATACGGTCAAGCAGTACCTTGAGGCTCCGGCGACGCTGCTGGTGTGAACAGAACCGCGGCCGTAAAGGAGCGGCCTTCCCCGAGCCGGCGCACACCGAACGTCCACTGCTAAGAGCCCCAACATGCCGCAGCGGAATCAGCCCAGCATCGCCGCGTCGCAGTGCCCGAACTGTTCGTACGACCTGAAAGGCCTCGGCAACCCCGCGGTTTGCCCTGAATGCGGCTGGGGCGCGACTGCGGGCTTGCCCCGCTGTCAGAACTGTTTCTATGTGCTGAGCGGGCTCAAGGATCGGCGCGGTTCGTGCCCCGAGTGTGGGTGGACGTACAACCTCGACAACGAGAAGTCGTTCACGCGCAAGCCGCCGTTCGTGCCATGGTCGTACTGGTGGCCGGTGCTCACGGTCGCGTTGGGCAGTTCGCTCGTGGTATTCCTTTTCTCGGTGTTCGTTCTGGGCAGCTGGGGCTGGTCGATCTGGTTCGCTCCCACGCTGGCGTGCGGCGCGATCCTGGGTTATCGATTAAGAGTGGGCCGGGTGCCGCTGGTGCTGGTCCTCGTCACGTCGGCGTTGTCGGCGCTGGGGATGACGGTCTGGGGGCTGGGCGGGGTGTTCTGTTGCCTTGCGCTGTTCGGCATCCTGCTCGGTCCGATCGTGCTGGGAATTCTGCTGGGTTCGGCGCTGCGTCTTGTGCTCAAGCGGATTGGCTACGCGCAGGCGTCGTGGCTCCCGGTGCTTGCGATGCTCGGCGCGGCGCAGGCGGTGATCATCGCCGAGGGTCCGCCCGCGCCGATGCCCGTCGAATCGGTCGGCACCAGCCGGGTGATCGCGACCGACCCCGAGACCGCATGGGATTCGATGATGTACTACGAACAGGTCACGCACGACCCGCCGCTGATCCTGCGCGTCGGCCTTGCCCGCCCGCTCGCGACGCGCGGTGCGATGGACCGCATCGGCGCGACCAAGACGTGCCTGTACAACAAGGGCTACCTTACCAAGCGCGTCACGTCCTCTCGCCCGGGCGAGCGACTGGCCTTCGAGGTCACGGAACAGCGAATCGGCTACGAGCGTGACGTACGGCTCAGGTCCGGCGCGTTCGAGTTCGAGGCCATCGGCGATGAACGCACCCGTGTGACGCTCGTCACCGAGTACGAGCCGCTGCTCTCGCCCCGATGGGTGTGGAGGCCGTTCGAGCGATACGCCGTCCACACCCTCCACGGTCATGTGCTCGAGGGCATGCGTCGCGAGGCCGAGGCCCCGCCAATGACCGCCGCGGTTGAGGGGGTTTCGCCGTGAAAGTCTGTATCGACAAGCGCTGGGGCGTTCGAGCGGAGGATGTGGTGGAGATTGGGATGCCCGCCAGCGCGGTGTGGGGCCAGATGAAGGATTTCCGCCGGTTTCTCACGCTCGACCCACTGCACGCCGAGGTTGTGGTGACGCGGGACCGCCCCGCGCCGCAATGCGCTCCGCGAAGCCCGGCGGGTGCGAAGCTGCTCATCCGTCATCGCTTCCTGGGGGTGGAGGTTGACCGAGTGGGTCGCATGCTGCGGTGGCGTGAGGGCCAGGGATTCGCGATGAGCGACTTGTCGCGCCGGGGAACGCGCGTCGGATTCCCACATGTGTGTGTTTACGCAATCGAGCCCGACGGCCCGTCGCGTTGCCGCCTGAGGGTCGCCGCGGTCGGGCGATGGACCGCAACCTCCTGGCCGCGCTGGCTGGTGAGGTTGTGGATGTGCTGGGTGCTGGCTGGAACGCGGGAGCGCGTGAGGCGGGAGATGCACGCCGTGGAGTGGGCTCGCCGGCGGCTGGGACCGCGGCCCTGAGCACGCGGCTCTCGAAGGAGATTCGCGCGGGTCACTCCCTTACGGTCGGGGTTCTGTGTTCATGCGCTGGATGCGAGCGATGAGGCGGTCGACGTCTTCTTCTTCCAGCCCGCGGTACATGCCGATGACTTTGCAGCCCGTGCCGTTGTCCGTCGGCGCGATGAGCAGCAGTTTGCTGGGGTGTATGATGTTCTCCATGGATTGGCCGTCGCCCAGATCGATCTTCGAGCCCTTCTCCGGTTCGAGTGCGAAGCCGAGTCCTTTTTCCACCACAGCGCTCACCGTCGCCTGGTCCGAAGTCAGGAACGTCCACACGCCGAAGTCAGCGAAGCCCTCGGCGTGGGCCCTCAGCGACTCGGGCGTGTCACGCAGCGGGTCGACGCTGAAGCTCACCAGTTGGAACTTCCCTGCCCCCCCGCCCGCGGGTTCCGACGCCGGCGCATACCCCGGCAAGTCCTTGATCGCCTGCTGCACGCGGATCATCTGGCCGGTGGTGATGGGGCACACGGTGACGCAGCGGGTGAAGATGAAGTTGAGGATGGTGTAGCGGCCGCCGGTGGGCAGGCACGCTTCGAAGATCGAGCGGCCGCGTTCGCGGCCTTCCTGGTCGCGGGCGACGAACTCGGGGATCGTCATCGAGGCGTAGAGGTCAGCGTCGGCGGCGTCATGGGCGGGCGACGCGGACCCGCGAAGTGAAGGGCCGATGCGCGGCCACAGGAATGTCACGGTCATCGCGCCGATGAGGAGCAATAGAAGGAAGCCCCCCAGCAAGGGCGACTTCGACGCGGGCCTTTTCTGCTTTGGATCGTTCATGGATGGCACCACCTGCACCAGCGTGAGCGCGACGATTCGCGTCGAAGACTCCGCTCATCGTCGGCGTGTTTTGTGCGATACGCGCTCAAGGACCGCGCTCCTCGCTTGGTTCCGTGCCTACGACAGCCCCGCCGTCAGCACCGCGTCGATCACCATCCCCACCAGCACCACCGGCAGGTAGATGATGGACGCGAAGAACAAGCGTCGCGCGTTGGCATCGGTGCGGGCGCGGGCGAGGCGGACCGACTCGACAACCATCACCAGCGCCGCAAGCCCCGCGAGCACCATGTAGACGGGGCCGAGTCGCTCGGGCATTACCCTGACCGCGACGAGCGAGATGGGCACCAGCGCGATGCTCCACGCCACCACGCTGCGTGCGGTGCTCGCGCCCGAGGGATCAACCACGGGCAGCACGCGGTAGCCGCCCGCGGCGTAGTCGTCACGGTACTTCCACGCGATCGCCAGGAAATGCGGCACCTGCCACACGAACATAATGGCGAAGATGGACCAACCACCCGGATCAAGCAGGCCCGCGTACGGGGCCTGGGGCGAGCCCGCCGCCCAGCCGATCAGCGGCGGCAGCGCACCGGGGATCGCGCCCACAATCGTCGCCAGCGGCGTCACCGGCTTCATCGGCGTGTACCAGAACAGGTAGGTCGCGATCGTGACCGCCGAAACCATCGACGCCCACGGGTTGCACACCATGCACAGCACACCCAGCCCGGCGACACTGAGCAGCACGCCCGCGATCATGGCGGTGACTTCGCCCAGGCGTCCGCTGGGGATTGGGCGGCCCGCCGTGCGGCGCATCCGCCCGTCACGCTCGACCTCGATGACTTGATTGAGCGCGTTGGCCCCGGCGGCGGAGAGAGCCGTCCCGATGATGCACCCGAGCCCCGCGATCAGCAGCGAGCCCGCCTCCCAGGGGTGAACCAGCGCCGCCATCACGAAGCCCACGGCACTCGAAAGCGCCACCATCTTGACGATGCCGGGCTTGGAGAGCTCGACGATGAGAGAGGCGAGCCCGCGGTCGCGTTCAACCGGCGCAGCGACGGCGGTGGCAATGGCGTTGGCCTGCGGGCCGGACGATCCAATCTGATGAAGGGTTGGGGCGTGTTCGGGCATGAGCATCACTGCCAGAGCGTAAGGATTCGCGTGTGGCAGGAGTGTAGCGGGAAGTTCGGGCGGGGCGCGGGGGCGGCGTTCGAGTTCTCGGACAGGTGAGAGCATGGCGGGCCATGTCGGATCACGCCGGGGGGTACATCGAACGAAGCCGCTTGGAAGAGCAATCCTCCGGGTGACCTGCCCCCATTTCCCGTACCACCCGCTATGAGAGTCGGGTCATGGTAATCGCCGCGGCCGGCACGCGGGCCGCGGGGTCTGTTCCGTTCTTCCAGGGGGTAGAGGGGAGCGTTTGAGAGGGGAGAGGGGCCTCGTCTCCCCTCTCAATCAAGTCCGGCGGGCTTCCATCCTTCGACCCCTCGGGCTTTGCCGACGGCCCACGGTGCGCCGTCGCCTCACCCGGGGGGCCGCACTTCGCCGCGAACGCCGCCGGCGGGACGTACCCCAGCGAACTGTGCGGGCGGCGGTGGTTGTACTCCTCGCGCCATGCCGACGCCAGTGCCTTGGCGTCGCCCACGCCCGCGAACACCTCGGCGTTGAGCAGTTCGTCACGCAGCCGCGAGTGGAAGCTCTCGACATGACCGTTCTCCCACGGACTGCCCGGTTCGATGTACAGGCTCTCTATCCCCGTCAGGCCCGCCAGTCTTCGGATCGTCGCCGCGATGAACTCGGGGCCGTTGTCCGAGCGGATGTGCGTGGGAACCCCCCGACCGCGCGTCGTGAACAGGTCGATCAGCACCTCGGCCACGCCGCGGGACGTCATCGAGCGGTTCACTTCCAACGCAATGCACTCCCGCGTGAACTCGTCGACGATGCTCAGCCACTTCAGCGGGCGGTCGCTCTCGTCTCGATCATGAATGAAGTCCACGCACCACACGTGGTTGATGTGCTCGGAACGCCTGCGATTCAGGCCGTTTTCGCTCGATCCCAGCCGACGCTTCTTGTGCTGCTTCACGGGCACCTTGAACCCCTCGCGCTTCCACAGACGGTGGACCCGCTTGCGGTTCACGCTCCAACCTTCCAGCCGGAGCATCCCACAGACCATCCGGTAGCCGCGTCTTGGGTGCTGCCGTACCAGCTCGTGCATCCGCTTCACGAGAGCCTCATCGGCGTCACGCCCCCCGGAGCGCCGCGCGGACGGCACGCCGCCGTACCGCTGCGTCGAGCGCGGTAGAGCCAGCACACGGCAGGCCCGACGCTCGGAGGCGGGCAGGTGCCGCCGCACGTGCGTCACGACGCCCCTCCTTCCCGCCGGGCTTGATGTTTTCCCAGATAGGAGTTGGCCTCCTTCAGGATCGCCATGTCCAGCGCCTGGTCGGCGACGAGCCTCTTCAGCCTCGCGTTCTCGATCTCCAGTTCTTTGAGCCGCCGCGCCTCGTCGGCCTTCATCCCGCCGTACTGCGTGCGCCAACGGTGGAAGGTCGGTTCGCTGACGCCCAGGGCCTGCACGACCTGGGCGATGGACCGCCCCGCCGCCAGCATCGCCTCGGCCTCACGCAACTTGGTCACGATCTGTTCCGCCGAATGCCTTGTCCGCTTCATCTTCGAGAGCCTCCTGGCCACAACCGGCGGCCGTCGGGACTCTCATAGTTGCTGGATCAGGATTTGGGGGGCAGGTCATCGGGACTCTCATAGTTGCTGGATCAGGATTTGGGGGGCAGGTCACGGGGTCCGGCGTCTCCCCCGGCGCACTAAACGCGAGTCACCATTAGACCACGGGGTACGCCCAGAGCGGCGTAACCCGACAGCCGGTTTTGGACAGACGGTCGTCCCCTTCACGCATGGCGACATGAACGGGGACGGACAAGTGGGTACGCCGGACCTCACGGCGTTTATGACGAAGTTTGGACAGACGTGTCAGTAGCTCACGAACAAGATTCGTGGCAGTTCAACGAGAAGGGGCGTGCCCTCGGGCACGCCCCTTTGTCATGGACTTGGTCATCCCCCCCGCCTTGAGGCGGTCAATCCACCGTCTGCACAGTGCTGGTGCCGCCGATGCTTCCGCCGCGGACTCGGCCGATCGTGTCAAAGACGTCCTTGACGATCTTGCTGATGAGGCCGCTCGGCCCGCCATTGGGAACCAGAGTCTGGGGCACAAACTCGGCGTGCCCGTCGCTGAAGACCCAGTTGCCCCCGGTCCTGCCGTGGTTGTCCGTCGTGTCGTAGCCGGGCCCGCCGTTCTGAGTCGTGCGTTCCGAGCGGAGCGTGCGGGTCCAATCCTGAACGGCCCCGCCCGTCGAGGCGCCGACATCGGTCAAGGCACCCCAGTCGCACCCGTTCGTCTCATCGCCGAACATGGCCACCGGCGCGGCCTCGCTGTTGCGCAACCCGGCGATGTAGAGATAGGAGATGTTGTACCAGGTGATGTTCGCCGGGATGAAACCCATCGCGTTGGAGATGACGGCGTCCTGGCCCGCCGTTCGCTGCTTCGAGCCGATCTTGGTCGGAGTCACGGCGGGGAACGACGTGCCGTTCTCTCCGCCGTCGAGCTTGTCGCTGGGGCATTGGAGCACTTCGTAGTCACCGGTGTTCTCCATGTACGGCGCCATCAGCGGAATGCTTGGTGCGCCTGGGCTGCTCCAGGTACCGGACTTGTTGACGTTGTAGTATGAAAGCGTGTAGTTCCGCACGCCGTAGCGCGACGGCGTCACCGGGAAATCGTCGTTGACCTGGCGCAGGTTGAAGAATCCGGCGAGGCCGCCGTAGAGGGCTTGGTTTTTGAATACGAAACTCTCAAAGCTCTCAGAATTTGCCTTCGTCCCCTTTGGAGGGACGACGGGGAAATAGTTCTTGAAATCTTCCGCGTAGTACATGAAGAAGCTCGACACCTGCTTCAGGTTGCCGAGGCAGCCCGACAACCGTGCCGCCTCACGCGCCTTCCCCAGCGCCGGCAGCAGCAGGCCGATCAGAAGCGCGATCACGGCGACGACAACGAGCAACTCCACCAGCGTGAAGCCGCGGCGTCCACGGGCCACATTCGTCATCGCGGGCTCCTTCCCGTCGTCGTGCCACGGAGGCGAGAGGTATCAATCCACCGTCTGAACGAAGTTGGAGCCGCTCTTGCCGCGAACCGCTCCATTCGGGATCGTGACCTCTGGAATGCTCTGGTTCCAGTGCAACACGTTGATCATGTCGAACATGAGATCGTGCGGAGCGAAGCGGTCGCCAGACTTGAAGCCGTGCTGGAAGCCGCCGTTCTGCACAAACTCGGCGGAGCCGTCGGTAAATGCGAAGTTCCCACCGCGGGCTCCGTGGTTGTCGGTGGCGTCGTATCCCTTGCCGCCGTCCGCCGCATCCCGGAGATTGCGGAAAGTCCCCTTGTAGTTGGCCACCTGCGAGGCGAAGCCACCGCCATTGGGATTGCCGGAGTCCCATGTATTCGTTTCGTCGCCGAAGAGGGTGACGCGCCCCTTGATGTCATTCCGGATGCCCGCAACATAGACGTACGAGATGTTGTACCAAATGACGTTCTGGGGGATCGACGAGGTCACGCCGTCGTGATTTGCCAGAGCGTTCTCACGGGCGGGGCCGCCGATCTTGTCGGGCGTCACGGCCGGGAAGTCCGTGCCATTCTCGCCGCCGTCGAGATTGTCCGAGGGGCACTGCAGGATCTGGTAGTCACCGGAGCCCTCCATGTAGCGAGCCATGAGCGGGATCTTCCCATTCGGATCGGGGATCGTGCTCCCCGTGCCGGACGCGGGTCTCTTGTAGTAAAGGCCTGGGTTCTGATAATGACGACTGCCTGTGCCAGGCCTGGCGATCTGACGCAGATTGAAGAAGCCAGCAAACCCGCCGTAGCTCCACTGTTGTGACCACATCGCGCTCATCGGCTGGTTTCGCGGCATCACGGCTGGAAACCAGCCCTGGCTGTCCTCAGAATAGTACGAGATGTAGGTGTTCAACTGGCGCACATTCGCCAAACACGAGCCCTGCCTCGAGGCCTCCCGCGCCTTGCCCAGCGCCGGCAGCAGCAATCCAATCAGCAGCGCAATGACCGCTACGACAACGAGCAGTTCCACCAGCGTGAACCCACGCCGCAGAACCCGGGAAAGGAGCATGGGAGATCTGGAGAGGGCGGGAGGATTTGAGGGGTTCCGAGCCATACGCAACCTCATTTGAGAGAAGAGCGGCGGACCTCGATGCCCACGAAACGATGTACCGGCCGGGGTCCGAGAAGCCGGAGATGACGTGCCTGCGAGACCGACCCGAACGCGTGCTTTCAAAGTGCCTTGACCAGATCCACACATCGGGCGTCCGAAGGTGTCTGGTAAAATGTTTTACCTAGTCAAACTGTACCCCTTCCGGCGAAGAACGCAAGCCGTGCCCGAAAGAAATCTTGACATCCGATTCGATCCCGAAAATCGTCGGTTCTGGGCGGGAGAGGCCCATTTCGGGACATGTCCGGAAGGTTGGGGGTTTGGCTTGTTTCCGCGGCGGGCGGTGGTAAAATGTTTTACTGGCTGACGGGGCCTCGACTCGTCAACCGGTCAACCTCGAGGCCGTTTTGAGGGCTTTCGCCGCCCTCAAAACCGACCCCCGGATCGGGTTTACCCGTAGCACCATTCACCACCGTTTTCGCAGGGGACGCAACAGGCATGGACCCATCCGCAGCCAACCAGAGTCCGATGGGATCGTCCGGCGGCGGCGGGCCCCTTCCATCTCGGGTGGTCGTGCGCCCGGTGGTCGCCGGGCCGACGCCCAAGCCGGTGATGAACGGGAACGGATCGTCTGCCGGGGCGGGGGCAACGATGTCGCGATCGGGGATGGCGGGCAAGCCGCCGCGGGCGAGCATCCGCGATGTGGCGCGTGAATCCGGCGTCAGCCTGACGACCGTTTCGCTGGTGCTGAACAAGAACGACGGGCGGATATCCGAAGCCACGCGCCAGCGCGTGCTCGACGCGATGGAAAAGCTGTCGTACACGCCCAGCCGCCTGGCGCGGGGGCTGCCGAACCGGCGTGCCAAGACTCTGGCGGTGCTGGTGCCGGCGCTGCAGCACGCCTTCGCCGACGTGTATTTCGGCGAGATCATTAGCGGCATCTACGAAGCGGCCGCCGAGCGCGGGTTCCACATCGTGCTCGAGGTCGCGCGGCGCGACTACGTGCGGCGCAAGGAATACATGACCCTGCTCGACGACTGCTCGGTCGACGGCATCCTCTTCATCGGTGCCACCGAAGAGCACAAGTGGCTCAGCGAGTTTGACGGCAGCGGCAAGCCCATGCTCGTCGTCAACAACCACTTCAAGCAGTGGAAGCTGCACTCGGTGGTGTGCGACTATCCGCAGGCGGGACGGATGGCCGCCGACCGGCTCGTCGAGCTCGGGCACCGCAAGATCGGGCACATCTCCGGCCCGTCGGACATGGTGCTGACCAGCCACGAGCTGACGGATGCGTTCCTCGAGCGCCTCAGCGATCACGGCGTCCGCCTCGACAGCCGTCTCATCGTCGACGGGCAGTTCCTCGTCGAGACCGGTCGGCTGGCGTGCGAAGAACTGCTGAAGCGCGACAACAAGCTGACCGCGATTTTCTGCGCCAACGACAAGATGGCCCTGGGCGCGTACCAGGCGCTGCGTGCGGTCGGGCTGACGCCGGGCAAGGATGTGGCCATCATGGGCTGCGACGACATCCCGACGGCGGCGCTGGCCGACCCGCCGCTGTCGACGATCCGGATGAACTTT
This sequence comes from Phycisphaerales bacterium, assembly GCA_046154665.1. Taxonomy (GTDB): domain Bacteria; phylum Planctomycetota; class Phycisphaerae; order Phycisphaerales; family UBA1924; genus JAFLCM01. The sequence continues at coordinate 11,921 of JBJXFG010000010.1, forward strand.
TTCGAAGTAGGTTCGGCGGCGTGCCGGCGGCTGCTGGAAATCATCGAGGAGCCTGACAAGGCCCAGGATTTCTCGATGCAGCGGGTGCCGGTGGCGTTTGCCGAGCGGCAGTCTTGCGGCGGGGCGGGGAAGTAGCGGATGCCGTGCCACTGATGGCGGGCCGTCCGCGGCCCGCCAGCAGT
>JBJXFG010000015.1:0-4045 GCA_046154665.1 Phycisphaerales bacterium
GATCTTGGCACCCGGCGTGGAAGTGGTGGTGCGGGTGACGGTGGAAGTGCCGTTCGGTTTCTCGGCCACGTCGGAGGGCTTTCTGGTGAGCGCGCGGGTGGATTCGGACGGCGGCACGCGAAGCTACGCGACGATCGAGGCTCGACGGCGATGCTTGGCCGACATAGACCGGAACGAAATGCTGAACGTGAACGACTACCTGGCGTTTCTCAACGCGTTCGCGGCTGGGAGCGAGGACGGCGATGCCGATGCCAACGGGCAGTTCGACGTGAACGACTTCGTGACCTTTGTCAACGCGTACGCGGCGGGGTGTTCGTAGAGCGTTTCAGCCGGTCGCCAGCGCCGCCAGCCACTCGGCGTTCCCGCGTTTGTTCTTTTTGCCCGCGCCGCCCTCGATGGGTGAGCGGGTGAGCCCGAGCACCCGGACGCCAAGCGCGGGCAAAGCCTCGACGGTGGCCTTGGCGATGTGCTCGGCTTCGGCCTCGTCCAGCACTCCTTCGCGCAGCGTGCGGCGATGCTCGGCGGATGCCTCATAGTGCGGCTTGATGAGCGTGATGATGGTGCCCACGGGCGAGAGCCAGCGGAGCGCCGCGGGAATCGCATGGCGCTGCGGCGTCCAGCCGAGGTCGATCACCACGAGAGCGGTCTGGCGGGCGGCGTCGGGCGGCGGCTCGGCGTGGAGGGCGTTGGTTCGTTCCATCACGACGACTCGGGGGTCGTTGCGGAGTTTCCACGCGAGCATGCCGTAGCCCGTGTCGAGGGCGTGGACGCGGGCGGCACCGGCCTGAAGCAGGCAATCAGTGAATCCGCCGACGTTGCAACCCAAGTCGGCACACGCGAGCCCGCGCGGGTCGATGGCGAAGGTGTCGAGGGCGTGACGGAGCTTGAGCCCGCCGCGCCCGACGTAGGGATGATCGACGGCCACGCGAATCAGGCCTGGCCCGGGGTGACGCCCACGACGGCGATGCCCAGCTCGTCGGCAAGCTCGATGACCTCCGGCTTGTCGATCATGATGACCTCGCCGGCGGCGAGCGCGAGGCAGCGCCCGCCGTGCTCGTGCATCTTGCGGATGGTCGTCTCGCCGATCGTGGGAACGTCGCTGCGGCGATCGTGCCCGCAGCGGGCACCCTTGACGAGCGTCCAACCCGTGGCCTTGCACAGCGCGCCGGTGCGCTCGATCATCTTGTCGGTGCCCTCGACGGCCTCGACGGCGATCACGTCGCGCACGCGGACGGTGATGGCCTGCCCAACGTCGAGCCGGAGCACCTCGGTGAGCATGGGCCAGATGAACTCGATGTCGGCCCACTGCTCGCGGGTCGGCTCGGTCCGTGTCATGACGCCGGCGGTACAGAGCTGATCGCCGATCGAGGTGGTGGAATCGATGAGGCTGACGCCGCCGCGGTCGAGCTCTTCGGCGATGGCGTTGAGGATCGCGTGCGAGCGACCGTCGCGGTCGAGGAGGCTCCGTTTGTACCGGCGGAGTGCGGCGAAGGTGCGCAGATCAGGGATGTTGCGGACCCAGCGCCACGGATCGTGCATGATCCGGGCCTTATCGACGCGCCCGACCATGATGGCGTGGCGGACGCCGAGGCCCGTGAGAATACGGACCCAGGCACCGATCCGGGCGAGGCCGACTTCGCGGAACGTGGAGCAGAGCTTGGGCAGCTCGGATTCGTATTGGCGGCGAAGGCCCAGCCCGTGGACGGGGTGGCCGGCCTCACGCAGCCCGCGCGCGACGATAATGGGCAGGCGACCGGCACCGGCGATGAGGCCGATGGCGGTGGGGGGTGGCGGCGGATCGGGGAGGATGGTCAGCGGCCTCGTGGGGCGAGGCGTTGAGGGGATGAAGCGAACGTGACTCGCGGCCTCCATAGTGGCAACCTGCTCCCAACGTCAACCAGAATAAGGACATATCGGACGAGATGCAACTGCCACGCGATGGAGCGGTCTTTCCTTTGGGCCGCTCGCCCACCGATGCGATTCTCGGCGCACCGGGTTGCCACCACACACAATCCGAACGATCGTGATGCCTGGTCGCAGCCGATCATAGATGCGTCGACTCTGCGGGGCAGCGAGATGCACAGCGTGAATCAGGGATTGGACATTGTTGAAGGGGTGGTAGGGGAGCCGACGACGAAGTCGGGACGGCCGTGGCTTGGGGTGCGGTTCGCGTGTGCCGGGGCGTATGTGCGGGTGTATCGATCGGCGGACGGGCGCGAGTATCGAACGAACTGTCCGCGCTGCGGACGGGGCGTTGTGTTTCGCGTGGGCACGGGCGGGACGGCGGAACGGTTCTTTGAGGTGCGGTGCTGAGCGGCGCGTGAGGATAAAAAAACAAGGGGCCCGGCATGAAGCCGAGCTCCTGAGGTTTCAAGCAAACCGAAGCGGATTAGTCAACCCAGACCTTGATGGTCGGCGTGGTGTTGTTGCCGGTGACCTGCGCGTAGGGGCGGAGGTAGGCGTTGGCGTTGAGGTGCACGTTGGCGTCGTTATAGGTGCCGGTGTTGGACGAGGCGGAGGCCGTCTCGCCACCCTGGGCATTGCCGGTGTTGTCGTTCTCGTTGACGAAGATGTTGTCGGGCTGGGTGCGCATGCCGGCGGCCATCCCGGTGAAGGAGAAGGTCACGTTCTCGGGGTCGGCCTTGCTGAGGAACTCAGCGTGGTTGTCGTTGAAAGCGATGTTGCCCTCCCAACGGACGCGGCTTCCGTGGATGAGGAGCGTGACGGACTGATCGCCGAACTGATTGCCGGTCACAGGGTTCCAGGAGCGGGTGGGCGTAGCGGTGAGGGTGTAGACGGGGCCGCGGTTGCCGACGACGGCCTCGGTGGCGGTGAAGCTGTTGGTCCAGCGAGCGCGGCGCTTGCCAAAGGGCGGGTTGTGGGCATAAGAGCTATGGCCCGGTGTGCCGGCGGTTCCGACCATGGTGGAAGAGCCCGCGCCGGGCGCGTCGAGGGGCGTGCCGCGGAACTTGGGGTCCCAGAGGGCCTGGGCCGGGGTGGCCGCGCCCTGGGGCGAGTCGAACTCGTAGGTGTCGCGGAGGGTGACGAGGCCGTTGGCCTCGGCGGGGTTGATGAAAATCTCGGTCGAGAGCGAGCCGGTGAAGATCATCATCGAGAAGATGTTGCCGGTGGTGTCCTTGAAGGACTCGGAGCCGACCGGGACCACGGGAATGGTGTAGTTCTGCTTGTCGATGCGGCTGGGGAGCGGGTAGTCGTCCTGATTGTTCTGGGCCCAGAGAACGAGAGCTTGGTGGATGCCGCGGACCTGGGTGGAGTCCTTGAGCTGGCGGGCCGACTGGCGGGCCTTGCCCAGGGCGGGGAGGAGGATGCCGATGAGCAGAGCGATGATCGCGATGACGCCCAGCAGCTCGATCAGCGTAACTGCGCGACGCTTCATGAGAGTCTCCAAAACGGTGGTCGGGTGCGGCATGTAGCCGACCCTGACCTGACTGACGATCCGACACCCGTCGGTCGAGGGCACCCATGCGAATACATGAATCAGTGCCTCGCCGACACGTCCAAACTGGAACTCGGAGGTTTGCAGTCGAATGAACGCCGAGGCGGCCCGTAGCAACCATGCCGCGGGAAGCCGGAACTGGCGCGAACTCGAATCTCAACCGCCGAAACGGCCCCTGCATCTCGGCGATCTGCGAGTTCCTTTCCTTGCGGTCAGGCCCAAGCGGATCGGCGGATGCCCTTCAAGATGTCGGTGGGCCTTGTGGACGGTTCGGATCAGCGTGGCGGCGCACAGTCCGCCAATAAGAGCATTTGGTTCAGCACATCCGTCCGCAAGCTCACCATTCGCACGCGTGCGTCACTAGAATACAACAATCTATTCGGCTGTCAAGTGGGGCGGTTCCACTCTGGATAACTTCGTCGATCTCACGAGTCCCCCCTTGATCCGATCAGATTACGAACAACGGAGTTGCCATGCGACCTGATCCAGAAGCGAAGCTGACCGAACTCGGGCTGGCATTGCCGACCGCGCCAAAGCCGGTCGCGGCGTATATCCCGTGTCGGCGGGCGGGCAACCTGCTCTTCATCA
>JBJXFG010000021.1:0-15606 GCA_046154665.1 Phycisphaerales bacterium
TTTGAGGGGCGCGCTCCCTTGAGGAGCGCGCGGCGATTGCGGAGCACGCGCGAGACGAACTCAACCCACGCAGCTCACCGCACCAGTTTCGCGCGCAGATAGTTGATCAAATCGATCTTGGTGATCAGCCCGTGGTACTGGCCTTTTTCGTCGACGACGATCGCCACGCGGTCGGCGCGGAAGATCGGCATCAGGTCGTTGACGCTCGCGGTGGGGCGGATGGTTTCGAGGCGGCGCGTCATGAAGTCGGACACGGGCTTTTCGAAGTTGGCCGGGTCCGCCGTGACGGCGAGCAGGATGTCGCCTTCGTCGATGATGCCGGCGATTTTGTCGCGGGCGTCCATGACGACCATCTGGGAGACGCCGTACATCCCCATGCGCTTGATCGCCTGCTTCAGGGGGTTGGCCTCGTCGAGGGTGTAGTCCTCGCGCTGCTGGTGTCGGCGGGCGACGAGGTCGGTCAGGTCGTCCCGGTGGTCGCGCTTGATGAAGCCGTTGTCGACCATCCAGAAATCGTTGAACATCTTGCTGAGGTACTTCGCGCCGGTGTCGCACGCGAAGGTCGCTACGCGCAGCGGCTTGGTCTGCTTGCGCAGGAACACGCGGGCGGCGTGGATGAGGCAGCCGGTGCTCGAGCCGGCCAGAATCCCCTCGGCCTTCAAGAGGTCGCGGGCGGCGTGGAAGGCCTCGCCGTCGGTCACGGCGACGGCTTCGTCGGCCAGCTTGATATCGCAGATGTCGGGGACGAAGTCCTCGCCCATGCCCTCGATGAGCCAACTGCTGGCGGTGACGTGCTTGCCCTCGTTCACGAGGGGGTGCAGCATCGAGCCCGCGGGATCAGCAAGCACCAGCTTCACGCCGGGGTTCTTTTCGCGGAGGTAGCGCCCGCAGCCCGAGAGGGTGCCGCCGGAGCCGACGCCGGTGATGAACGCGTCGATGTTGCCCTGCATCTGGTCCCAGATTTCCGGGCCGGTGTGTTCGTAGTGGGCGCGGGTGTTGTCGTTGTTGGAAAACTGGTTGATGTAGACGCTGTTGGGCGTGTCCTTGGCGAGTCGGGCGGCGACTTCCTGGTAATACTCCGGGTGGCCCTTCTGCACGTCCGAGCGTGCCAGCACCACCTCGGCCCCCATGGCGCGAAGGTGCTGGATCTTCTCTTGCGACATCTTGTCGGGCACCACCACCTTCAAGCGGTAGCCCTTCTGACCGGCCACCAGCGCCAGGCCCAGCCCGGTGTTGCCCGCGGTGGCTTCGACGATGGTCGGCGGCGGATTGCCGTTGGGGTTCAGCCTGCCGTCACGCTCGGCGCCTTCGATCATCGAGAGCCCGATACGGTCCTTGATGGACTGGGCCGGGTTGAGCAGTTCGAGTTTGGCGAAGACGCGGCAGCCCGCGGGGTTGTCCGGGCTGTCCGAGGGGAACAGCCGGGTGAGCTCGAGCATCGGGGTGCGCCCGATCATGTCGAGGACCGAGACGAAGACATCTCCGCCGGGGGTGTGGAGGGGGGCGTTGAGCGACCCGTGGGCCGACGAGTTCGGTGGCGTGGCGGTGGAGGGCATGAGACCCGGAGTCTAGCGGGGAATGGGGGGAATCTGATGGCTGCGCTTTCGGCTTTGCCCGTCCGGGCGTTCGCCTGTTTCGGTGCGAGGCTCGAACAACGAGCCCGGAGCGAGAGCGGCGAGTCTTCTGCATTGATGTCTTGCTGAAGATCAAGAAACCCGCTCGCCGACGCTCGGGGCTCGTTTTTTCCGGGCTCAGGGCGTGTTCACGGAGGGCTGGCGGGCGGCTTCCATGCGGGCGGTCTGCTCCGGCGTCAGGCGGGTCGAGAAGAGTTCCCGGATGGCCGACTCGATGGCCGGGGCGTGCGGCTGGTCACTGGCCCAGGCGAGCACATCGAGCCAGGGCTCGGGGGTGACGCCAAAGCGGCGCGAGAGTTGCAGGGCTTCATCCAATCGCCCCAGCCATGCGAGGGCCGTGACCCGTGCCGGCGCGGACCACGCCTCGCAATCGAAGTCGGATGGGCTCGCTCCGTTTGGTGGGGGAGCGCCGGTGCCGTTTGTCGGGGGCCCGACCAGCGGCGCATCGCTCAAGCACGCCGATTCCAGCCCGGCCAGCGCCGCGGCGGGGTTCTTCTGCTGCAGGCGGGTGTGGGCCAATAGCGTGGCGAGGTCGGCGCGGGCGGGGCGTTCGTCGACGGATGCCGAGGAGACATACTCCGGTGCCGAAGCGACCGAGGCGAACCGCTCACGCGCCGACAGTTCGGCCTGGGCGCGGCAGACGTCGAGCAGTTCGCGGGGCGGGAGCGCCGAGGCGAAGGCGGAAAGGGCCGTCTGCGCTTTTTCAGCCGACGGCGCGGGTAAGCCCTCGGCCTGTGCAAAGCCAGCCGCCGTGGGCCGATGGCGTGCGAGGGCCGCGACGGCGGACTCGAACAGCGCGGCGCGTTTGGAGGCCGAGGCCACGATGCGGTCGAGCAGTTCGGGCGAGCCCGCCGCGGCCCGTGCGGCGGCCTGGGCGACTTCGGGGTCGCCGGCGTCCAAGAGCCCCGCCACGCTCTCCACGCCGCCGACCCGCGCCAGGAGTTCAACCGATCCCGGGGTGTGGCGCGAGGCGGGCAGGGATGACAGCACGTCCTTCATTCGCGCGACCAGATCGGGGTCCGAGACGACGCCGGCGCGGTCGAGCGCCAGCGCCGCGTCGACCGCCGGGGCGAAGGCGGGGCCAATCGAATCCAGCCAGGGAGCGATGTCGCGCAGGGCCGAGGGTTCGGGGCGCTTGACCAAGACGCGGAGGATCGACGCCGCGGGGAGCGGTGCGCTCTCGTGCGATAAAGCCGAAGCCGCCGCGGGGCCGATGGTCGGGTCGTCGAGTTTTTCCAAGAGGTCCGCGGCGAGGATGCGGAGCGAGGGGGCTGGGTCGCGCAGGCGGGCGATCGCCGCCGCCGTGACCACTGGGCCGGCCTTGACGCCGTTGAGCACGCTGCGGGTGGTCTGGTCGAATCCCAGTGCCCGCACCTCGGGCGCGTCGGACGCGATCATCTCGGCGAGCACGGCGTCGCGGTCCTTCTCGGGAAGGCTGACCAGGAGCCGGCGGTACACCCCTGCGAGTCGAGCGTCGCTCGCGCCGGCGTCGGCGGCGGCGCGGGCGGCCCGTTCGGCCTGCAGCCGCGTCAGTGCCTGGTACCAAACCGCGGGGTCACCCGGCACTTCCGAGAACCAGCGCTCCCACGACTCGACATCCTCGCGGGGATCAACCCGGCCGGTCTGGCGCGACAGCGCCGACAGCGCCTCGGCGACCAGTTCCGGGCGTTGGTGGATGTCTTTCGCCGAGCGCGCGAAACGCAGCACGGCACCCACGCTCTCGCGCGATTGGAACCGCGACATCGCCCGCAGCGCCACCACCAGCGTCTCGGCATCGACCGGTTGCTGCAGCACCCCAGCGACGACGGGGCCGAGCGAGGGCGGGAGTCCCGCCGTCGCCTCGCCCTCGGGTGGCTCGAAGTTCTCCAGGGCCCTCAGCACTTCCAGCCGTGCCGCTGGGTCCGCCGAGGGGCCGAGTTCCCGGCGGATCGCGTCGAGGGCGGTCGGGTCCGATTCGGCGGTGGCGATCTCGGTGTGCCACCGCGAACCCTCGGCCTGGCGCCCCGCGCCCGATGAAACGGGTGCGCAGAAGAGCGCCGACGCGGCCAGCCACGCCAGGGTCATCGTCGCGTGATGGGGCTTTCTCGGATGCACGAAAGGTCCTCAAGAGATTCATAGCCCACAGGGGCCGCGTGTCCAGACGCAAGGACACATCTGGCGCGCTTTTCCGTCCCTCTTTTCCGGATGAGTCGGCTTCGGGTTGCAGCGAACATGTCGCTGGCGGGGAAACGAACCCCGAGCGTGAGCGAGTGGGTCGAACGTCCGGACGCGCCGGGCGATCCAAGAACCCGTCGCTCACGCTCCGGGCTCGTTGTTCGGGCGATGATGTCTCACAGTGCGACCTCAACGCCCAACCTATCGTTCCTCCCTATGCCCCAGCCCCGCCACCGGTTCGGTCTGTTCGCCTCAGCCTTGCTGCTCGCCGCTTCACCCTGGTTCGCCCCGAGGCAGGCCCGGGCCGATGAGGGCATGTGGCTGCTGAATGCACCCCCCACCGCCGCCGTCCGGCGCACCCACGGGCACGAGATCACCCCGCCGTGGCTGATGGCGATGCAGCGTTCGGCGGTGGACTTCGCGGGTGGGAGCGGTTCGCTCGTCTCCGCCGACGGACTGGTGATGACCAACCACCATGTGGGGTCCGACGCCATCGGCAAGCTGAGCACGCCGCAGCGCGACCTGCTGACCAGTGGCTTCTACGCCCGCACGCGGGCCGAGGAACTGCCTTGCGCGGGCGTCGAGCTCAAGGTGCTGTGGGAAATCCGTGACGTGACCGACCGGGTGACGAACGCCGCCAAGGCCGCGGCCGACAGCGCGGCCGCCGGTGCTGCGCGCCGGTCCGAGATGGCTGTCATCGAGCAGGAGGCCGAGAAGCAGACCGGCCTCTCGTGCACCGTCGTCACGCTCTACCACGGCGCTCGATTCCACCTCTACCTCTCCAAGCGCTTCACCGATGTCCGGTTGGTGTTCGCCCCCGAGCAGCAGATCGCCTTCTTCGGCGGCGACGCCGACAACTTCGAGTACCCCCGCTTTAACCTCGACGTGGCGTTCTTCCGCATCTACGAGAACGGCCAGCCCCTCAAGCCCGAGAACTTCCTCAAGTGGAGCAAGGCGGGCTCGAACGAGGGCGACCTCGGCTTCGTGATCGGGCACCCCGGGTCAACGCGCCGCCTCTACACGCTGGACCACCTGCGATTCCGGCGCGACACCGAACTGCCGTGGACCCTGCGCCGCCTGTGGCGCCGCGAGATCCAGCTTGAAACCTTCCGCGGGCGCTCCGAAGCCCAGGCCCTCATGGCGGCGGAGGACTATTACAACGTTGCCAACAACCGCAAGCGCACGACGTGGCAGTACGAAGGGCTGCTCAACCCCGCGGTGTGGAACGCCAAGGCCGAGTCGGAGCGGACCGTGCGCTCGTTTCTTGAGAACAACCCTGCGCTGAAGGAGAAATGGGGCGGCGCGTGGGACGCCGTCGCCAACGCGCAGAGCGAGTACCGCGTGTTCTACCGGCGCTGGTCGATGCTGAACCAGGACGGGAACTGGGGCTGGTCGCGGCTCCTGACGAACGCGCGGCACGTCGTCCGACTCGCCGCCGAGAAGCCCCGCCCCAGTCCCGAGCGGCTGCGCGAGTACCGCGACTCGAACCTCGACGCGCTGCTGCTCTCGCTGTATGCCGAAGACCCGGTGCACGCGGCCCTGGAGATCGACCGTCTCGCCTCGGGCCTGATGACGCTGGCCGAGAACCTCGGTGCCGACGACGAGCTGCTGAAGAGCCTGCTGGCCGGCAAGGGTCCGCGCGAGCGAGCCGCCGAGCTGGTCAGCGGGACCAAGCTCGCGTCGGTCGAAGAGGTCAAGCGCCTGGTCGAGGGCGGTGCGGAGGCGGTGAACGCCAGCAAGGACCCGATGATCGCGTTCGTCCGGGCGTTGGACCCTGAGGCGCGCCGGCTGCGCAAACAGTACGAAGACACCGTTGAAGCGGTGGAGCGTGAGAACTACGCCAAGATCGCGTCGGCGTGGTTCGAGCTGATGGGCGACAAGATGTACCCCGACGCCACGGGCACGCTGCGGCTGTCGTACGGGCGGGTGCAGGGTTATACCGATTCGACACCGGTCGAGCAAGGCGGCGAGGGCGTGGTGCCTTCTTTCACGACGATTTCTGGGCTGTTCGAGCGAGCCGAGGCCCGCAAGCAGCAGCCGCCCTTTGATCTGCCGGAATCGTGGACCAAGGCCCGCGCGGCGCTGGACCCGAGCATGCCCTTCAACTTCGTGATCAACGCCGACATCATCGGCGGCAACTCCGGCTCGCCGGTGGTGAACAAGGCGGGCGAGGTGATCGGGCTGATCTTCGACAGCAACCTGCATCATTTGGTGAGCGACTTTGTGTTCGAGCCGCGGACGGGGCGTGCGGTGTCGGTTGACTCGCGTGCGATCGTGGAGGCGCTGCGCAAGGTGTACGACGCCGGGGCGTTGGCGGATGAGTTGACGAAGTAGGTCTCACCGCGGAGGCGCGGAGGGGATCGAGTGAGGGGATAGGGTGTAGGGTTTGGGGTATGGGGTTGCTGGAAATGCCTGCATTTGCAGCGGGTTTCCGATTTCTGCGCGCCATACCCTAAAGCCTCTCCCCTACACCCTCTTTCGTTTCTCCGTGCCCCCTCCCCCTCCCCCTGCCCCCCCCGGCCATGACCCACCCGCTCCGCATCATCGACGCGAACGCGAACCGGGCCCGTGAGGCGCTGCGGGTGATGGAAGACGCCGCGCGGTTTGTGCTGGATCACCAGCCTTTGTGCGCCCGCTTGAAGGCGCTGCGTCACGAGCTCGCGTTGGCTCTCGCGTGCATCCCCGGCGTTCAAGACGGCGCGGCGCTCGCATGGCGCGACACCCACGCCGACGTGGGCACGGGCGTGCGCGGGGCCAACGAATACGAGCGTCAGGGCGTGCGGAGCGTGGTCGTCGCCGCCGGGAAGCGGCTCACCGAGGCGCTGCGGTCCATCGAGGAGTACGCCAAGTGCATCGAGGTACAACGGCTCTCCGAGCCGTTTCTTTCGAACCCACTCCACGGCGAAAACCATCCCGAACGCATAGGCACACGGCCTGGAGAGCCGTGCCACCAGAGCAGCGCCGCCACGCTCATCGAGGCGTTGCGCTACCGCGCCTATGACGCCGAACGCGATCTCGTGCTGGCGCTGGGCGCGGGCTCGATGCCGACGGTGCCGCGCCTGTGCGTCGTGCTGACCGAATCGCTGTGTTCGCACCACACCTGGCTCGAAGTCGCCCGGCGCGCCGTCGAAGGCGGCGCGGGCATGATCCAGCTGCGCGAGAAGTCGCTCGATTCGCGTGAGCTGCTTGCCCGCGCACTCGCGCTCGTCGAGATGTGCCGCGCCGCGACAGCCCACACGTCGGGCGGCGTCGCCGTCATCATCAACGACCGGCCCGACATCGCCCTGCTCAGCGGGGCTGACGGCGTCCACCTGGGCCAATCCGACCTCCGCGTCCGCGAAGCCCGCAAAGTCCTCGGCACCGATCGTCTGGTCGGTGTCTCCACCGAGAACCTCGAACAAGCCCACGCGGCACGCCACGAAGGGGCCGACTACTGCGGCGTGGGGCCCATGTTCCCCACGACCACGAAGCAGAAGCCCCGCCTCGCCGGGACAGCGTACTTGCGAGAGTATCTTGAAGTGAATCCCCCGATGGTGCCATGTTTGGCGATCGGTGGCGTGTCGGGAAGAACCATCCCTGAGCTGATGGAGGCGGCGAACTTCACGGGCCCGGCGGGCCGCTGGGGCGTGGCGGTGTCGAGCGCCGTGTGCTCCAGCGAAGACCCCGGTCGCGTGTGTCGCGGAATCCTCGCGGGGCTCAATGCGCCCGCTGAGGCTCAGCGGCGACCGAGCTCGTAAGCACCGAGAAGGACGTGCGGCCGGTGCGGATCATCTCGCGCACATACGGCGCGCACATGGTGCAGCCTCGGCAGCACTCGGTCTTCTGGCACAGCCCGTCAAAGTCGAGGTCGTGCCGGTCGCGGATGTGCTTGAGCACCGCGAAGCTCTGGTTGGTACACACGCAGCGGTCAACGGCCATGGTCTGCTCCGCGCTCAACTCACCCGGGCCACCCGGCCCCCACTTTGAACTTCGCGGCGCCGCGCGGCGCCGCCTCGGGGTGTTCTATCACACTCGGTTCAATACGTCAGCGCCCTTGCGTGGTTACGGCTGAAAATCGTGATTCGACGACACATCGCCGAACCAGCCGACTCTGAAATCAGCCGGGTTCAACGGGTAAACCCCGCTGCTTTCGCTGTGCGCGAGGGTTTCCCCTGAGACATGCCCGTCGAGCCACGCGACGTTGGCGCGGCCACCCGATCCGGTGAGCGCGCCCCCGTGACGGAAGTGCGCCGAGGGATCGGGGCGCGAGCCGGGGAACTCGGGCCAGAACGCGGGCTCGACGAACGAGTACTCAATGAGCTCTTCCGCGGCGAGCGCGGTATCGGCGAAGGCAACAGTGGTGCCGGCGCGCCGGAACGCCGAGCGCCGCGCACCGACTCGGTCGCTCTCGACTTCCCACACGGATTGCCCGAAGACCACGCGCTCGCGGCGCTGCGTGCCGACGAAGGCGTTGTTGTAGCCGTAGCCGCCGGCGGAGCGCTCGAATCCGGCGCTGGCTGCCGCTGAAGCGCCGGCGTTGGTGGTCGACGGCTCGGCGTGTACCGGCTTCCACGCCGGGCACTGGCGCAGGGCCACGCTGGTCGCGCCATCCTCGGCGAGATAGGCCGAGAGCGTGCCGCCTTCGGGGCGGAAGGCGTCGCTCGCAGTGGCGCGCGAGCCGTGCCAGCGGACACGGTTGGCCCCGGCAATCCCTGGCGCACCCGGCGCATAGCGGTTGTCATGGTCCGAGGCGTAGGCGTCGTTCGCAATCACCAGCTGGCGGAGATTGGAGGCGCAGGCCACCGACATGGACGCCCGCCGCGCCGATCCGAGCGCCGGCATCAGCAACCCCACCAGCACCCCCACAACCGCGACGACAACCAGCAACTCGACCAGCGTGAAGCCGGTTCGCGGTGCCTGGACATGCTTCAACCGGTGGGGCATGTTCATCGCCCCACCCCCACATCCGCCGCTTCGCCGCGGCGTACACAGCGCTGCAGCAGCGCGCTGTCGGCATCATCGACGACGCCCTCGCCCGTGAAATCTGCCAGTGTCCCCCCCGCGGCGTGCCAGCGGTACAAATCCTCCGCGTCGGCCGCGCCGTCGCTGGTCACATCGAAGAACTCAGGCCGGGCCCGCACCCGCGCCACGCCGCCGACTTCGGTCGACAGTTCCCCCAGCGGCCCGGCGATGAAGTTCACGCCGGTGCTGATGCGCACGAAGTCGAATCTGTCTCGAAGCGCCGCGGCGCCGGTCGCCGCGTCGACGGCCCAGCGCACATCGAACCCATCCCCCCCGCCGCTGCCTGGAGACACGCCGACGACGAACGGATTGTCCGGCTCGGTGTAGAACAACCCAGCGTCCATGCCCGGCAGGTCGACGAGGTTGTCGGCGTCGGTATCACCCAGCAGAAGCGTCGGCGTAAAGTCGGCGTAGCCCCGCGCGCCTTCGAGCGTCGCCGACAGGCCGTTGGGGTTGACCACCACCTGCGCTTCGAAAAGACCCGGCAAACGCAGCCCCGTCGTCGCGTACGACATCGGCCAGCCGATGAAGTTCGGGGGCGCGGGGTACCACGCCAGGTTCGTCGGCGGCGTCGGCGTCCCCGCAAGGCTGTCCCATGGCTGCGTCTGTGCCGCACTCACCGGCGGCGCCGGCAGGTGCGATCCGGGAATCACGAACCACGCGTCGTCGGCCACGCCGTTGGCGTTGTCGTCACGGCTGATCTCGATGACACCCGCCTCGGCGAAGCGCCGGTTGGGGTTGGCGCTGGCGTAGAGCGCGTTGCCGAAGATGATCGCGTCGATGCCGTAGGGGTTGGCCGGGTCGTCTTCGATGGGCGGGACGAAGCGCAGGGTGATCGATCCGCCGAAGCCGCCCAGGGTGACGAGTTTGGTGTTGTCAGGCGCGACGGTGCCGCCGCCGATGGGCGCGCCCACGGCGCGGGAGGGATCGCCGAACTGCGCCGCGTTGATGAGTTGCCCGGGCGCGGGGACATACGCCACGACCGAATGAGCGAAATCGCCCGCATGCGCGGCCGCGGCGACCAACAGAACCCCGACCGTGAGGGAGGGGTTTCCGAGTTTGCGAAACACACCGAAGACAGCAAGGCACCCACTCGCTGACGCTCGGGGCTCGTGTGCTCGGGGCTCGTGTGCTCTGGGATCGTGTGCACGGGGCTCGCTGGATTGCGGCTCGCACGCCCCGCGCGCGACGCCCCCGAGGCGCGACATCGGGGTCGCGCCAAGGGAGCATTCGCCGCTCTCTCTACTCCAGCTTCCCGTCATCCGCGCCGCCTCCGGTGGGCAAAGACGCCCCCGAATAGTGCCATAATCATCACGCTCGGTGCCGGCACGGCGTAGCGAAACACCGTGTCATCGCCGAACGCTCGCACCAGCACCTCGTTCGTGAGCGCGTTAAACGTCGTGCTGTAGAACTGGCTGCCGGCGGGCGCGAGCGTCACGCCGTTCGCGGAAGTGGCGAACGGTCCGCCCGCGAGCGCCGCGTCGATCGCGGCGCCGTCGATGACGCTGGCGAAGCCGCTTTCGCCGAAGAAATCACCGCCGCCGACGATCAGGCTGCCGACACCATCGAACGCCAGGAACGCGCCGGAGAGCGCCCGTGCCGCGAGCGTGCCGGCGCTGCCGAAGTCGATCGGCGTCGCGGTCGATAGCAGCACAGCGGCATCGAAGGCGCGGATGTCGCCCGTTTCAACGCCCGCGCCGGGCGTGAGGTCGAATCCCGCGCCGACGAACGCGCGCCCGCCGCGCAGCGCCACGCCGCCGGAGCCGTCCCCGACGCCCGTGAGCACCGTCGCGCTGCTGAGGGTGTCGACGCTGACTCGGTTCACAAACGAGCCGATGCCAAAGTTGGCGCCGGTCACGAGCAGCGTGCCCTCACTCGCCCACGCGGCGTCGTAGTTGGCAGAGACCACCGGTGCGACCGGCGAATCGGCGGAGGGATTGAGCGATGCCACATCGACGAGCAGCACGCTGGCGGCGCCGCCCGAGTTGCCGTCGCCCACGGCGATGCGCCCGCCGCCGGGGCTGACGCGGAGGAACGACGCGCCGAACGCGTTGATGAGCGAACCGGGTACCGAGCCCGCCTTGGTGAACGCCGAGGCGCTGGGGGCGTCTTGCGTGAAGATCTCGCCGCCGCGGATGGCGACGACGCGGCCATCGGGGGCGACATCGAACGCTCCGGCACCGAGGGGCAACTCAAAGCTGCCGACGAGGCCATAGGCGGGCACCGCCGCGATGCACGCGGGGGCGGCGAAGAACGCAGCCAACACGCCGAGCGCCGCGGAACGGAACCCAGACCGTAAGGGAGGAGTTTCCTCCCTCAGCCTTCGGCACAGCAATGGATTCCACAAGGCAGCGCCCGCCGAAGCCCCTCCCTCACGGTCGGGGTTCTGTCGGGACACACCAACACCACAACGAATGAAACCACGGGCGCGCATCGCGCCCTCCTCTCGATGATGCACCCCGAGACGCGCGGGGCGGCTCCCAAACACGCCATCCCCCGCATGCGGACCTGAACGCCACGACCAACGCACCGCCCAAGACTCTCGGCGGCAGGAAGCGGAGCATTCAGATGTGACACCGGGGAAGCGGATGGACCGCGGGGAGCGCGCGCCGCCTCGACCGGCGTCCCGTTTCGCGAGGGCGCCAGATCACACGTCACAGGCAGGTCTTCCGGCTCGGGGCTCCACGGGCCTGGCCTTCCCGCGGTCCGCTTTCGCATTCGCGAAAGCTCTCGCAGTGGCATGGTTTCGGCCCGCTTCAGTCGCCCCCTACGGCGGCGCGTCCGCGGTGGGATCGGCTCTGGCACACGCCTCGGCCTGACCACACTTCCCTTTTCACCCCGCACCATCGCGCGTGCGATTGTGCGAGGACCTTTGACACCAACAGCCTACACCGCGTTCCGCGAGCGGGCAAGCGCGATTCTCGACGCCGCAAACAACGCCGCCGTGCCACTGAGAACGGGCCGCCAACCGGGGGGTGGGACCGACATGAGTGCCCGACCTTCGGGAATCTTCGTTCATCCGGCACTGCTGTCTCCCCGAGCGGAGCCAGCAGTGGCACGGCCCACACCGGTCGGAGGCCGGTGCCACCATTGCCCCGTTACCATCCCGCCATGCCCGCCCCGCTCGTCGGCATCATCATGGGTTCGCGTTCTGACTGGGAGACCATGTCGCACGCCGCCGACACGCTCGCGGCATTCGACATCCCATTTGAGACCGCCGTCGTCTCGGCGCACCGCACGCCCAAGCTGCTGGTCGAGTACGCCGACACGGCGCGGGAGCGTGGGCTGCGTGTGATCATCGCCGGTGCCGGCGGCGCGGCCCACCTGCCCGGCATGTGTGCCGCCATGACGGCGTTGCCCGTGCTGGGCGTGCCCGTCGAGAGCAAGGCGCTCAAGGGGCTCGATTCACTGCTCTCGATCGCGCAGATGCCCGCGGGCATCCCCGTCGGCACGCTGGCGATCGGTAAGGCCGGGGCGATCAACGCGGCGCTGCTCGCGGTCGCCATCCTTGCGATTACCGATGCGGCGCTCGCCCAGCGGCTCGACGAGTTCCGCAGCAACCAGACCGACAAGGTGCTGGGCGATCACGATCCCTCGCGGCCCGGGCCCGCTGGTGCGGTGCCCGCCGCCAAGCCGACCATCCGCAAGAAGAGGGGAGCGAAATCCACGCGGGGGACGAAGCGATGACCCTGGGCATCCTGGGCGCGGGCCAGCTGGGGCGGATGCTCGCGCTCGCGGGCGTGCCGCTGGGCCTGCGCTGCCGATGCTTCGATGAGCAGGGTACCGAGCCGCCGCCGGCGTCGAGCGTCGCCGAGTTCCACCCCGCTCGATTCGACGACGACGCCGCCCTCGACCGCTTCGCGCAGGGCCTCGACGCCTGCACGCTGGAGTTCGAGAACGTGCCGGTGGCGGCACTCGAGCGCATCGGTGCCCGCGTACCGGTCTTTCCGGGTCCGACCGCGCTCGCCACCGCGCAAGACCGCGCCCTCGAAAAAGCTTGCTTCAACTCCCTGGGCATTCCCACCACGCGCTTCGAGCTGGCCGACTCGCGCGAGAGCCTGGCCGGTGCCGTCGCCGCCGTCGGCACGCCGTGCGTCGTCAAGACGCGCCGCATGGGCTACGACGGCAAAGGCCAGTGCGTGGTGCGCGCCTCTGGTGCGAGCGATCTCGATGCCGCATGGGCCGCCGTGAAGGCGCAGCCCTGCATCGTCGAAGAGTTCATCCCTTTTGACTTCGAGGTATCGATCATCGGCGCGCGGGGCCGCGACGGGCGCTGCGTGTTCTACCCCCTCAGCCGCAACGAGCACCGCGGCGGCATCCTGCGCGTGTCACGCTCGCCCGCCGATGCGGGACCCGCCCTGCAGGCCGCCGCCGAGCACGCGCTGAAACTGCTGATGGATCATCTCGGCTACGTCGGCGTGCTCACCGTCGAGTTCTTCGTCTCGCCCGTCGGCGACGGTGCCGCCTCCGCCCCCCGTCTCATCGCCAACGAGATGGCCCCGCGCGTCCACAACTCCGGGCACTGGACGATCGAGGGCGCGGATTGCAGCCAGTTCGAGTGCCACCTCCGCGCCGTGGCGGGCTTGCCGTTGCACCCGCCTCGGTGCCGTCCGAGCGCGATGGTCAACCTCATCGGCGCGGCCCCTCACGGCCCCGATGTTCTCGCCATCCCGGGCGCGCACCTGCACCTCTACGGCAAGTCCGCACGCCCCGGCCGCAAGGTCGGGCATGTCACGCTGGTGGGCGTTTCGCTCGGTGAACTCGAGCCCCGCATCGCGCAGCTCCGCGCGCTCGCGGATGAGGCGGAGCACTCATTCGTGGTGACGTGAGCGGGGCATCCACGAATGGCGTTTCTTGCGGCGCTCGTGCCGCGCTGACGCATCTCCTGGGCGATGAGCGAGCCCGCGGAGCGGGCTGACGATCGTTGCCAGCGGCGCAGCCGCTGGTTCACGCTCCGGCAGCTACCTCCGCCCGTGGAACGGACGGGCGAGATGTCGCGACACGCCGGCGCCCGCCCGCCTCGCGGGCGGCCCTCTCCCCGAAGCCACGAACCAGACGCTCCGCATCTGGCAACCACCGTTGACCCGCATTCGCGGGTCGAAGAACACAGTGATCTTTCGCGCTCAGCGGCGCGCCGCATCGCTGAAGGGCGCGCTGCGCTTCCGGCCTTTCCGAATCCCGACTGCCGACTCCCCGTTCCCGCCGTCCTTCCCCCGCCCAAATCCGGCCTATCCGCTCAAATCACCGGCCTTTTCGCACGGTCACTGCCCTTTCGACGAAACCTTCCGCCGCCGCATTCGAATAGCAATCTGCCCCGATCGGCACACAACGAGCCGGGGCCCCGCGGCGTCAGGAGCCGCGGGCGGAGTCGGAGAAAGCCGTACACCCCAAGCAGTTCGCACCACGCAAGGCGTGGTGGCACGGGCATCCCGCCTGTGTTGAAGCGGTGGCACAAGCCTTCGGCTCGTGTGGTTCTCCTCTGCGATCGACGCCCCGCGCGCCGTCGCCGAGTTGATGTCAACGTGATGCAACAACAAGAGTGAGCGCCGTGCAGCAACACGGGCCGTGCCCGGCCGAGCCCGGTCACGCGGAGAGGTCCCGCTCGTCGTCGTCTTCGTTTCCGACGGCGCGCGGGAAGTGGGTCGGAGGGGAGAGAGTGGCCCGGCCAGCGTGCCGGCCCGTTCGTGGGGCGCGGCGGTGTCGTGAGTTTGCCGACCCGCCGCGTCCTTTGCAGATCGCCGCCGGATACCATCCTCTCCACGCCTCAGGAGGGCGTGCAGGAGGAAACACGATGCGTCACGATCTGTACCCGTGCCCCCGCGCCATCCGCCCCGCCGCCCCGGCTTCTCGCTTGGCCGCGGCTGTTCTTGTCGCCTGCGCCGCCGGCGCGCTCGACGCGAGCGAAGCCCACGCCGCCCAGTTGCACTCCAACGGCGGGTTCATCACCAACCCCACCGGCGGCACCGGCACGATCGCCGGACTCCCCATCAGCAACGCCGACGGGTTCACCTTCCCCGGTGTGCAGGGCACGTTCGTCACCACCGGCATCAACGCCACCGTCGCCATCAACACCGCCGTCGCCGAGGATTTCGTCGTCACCAACGGCGGCTGGAAGATCGACGCACTCACCGTCTACGCCTTCCAGACCTCGCAGACCGCGCCCAGCGTGACGCGCGTCCACGTCAACCTCTGGACCGAGACACCCTACAGCGCCGGCTCGCCCGGCGCGCCGCCGGTCATCCCCACGCCCGTCTTCACCGACGACCTCGTCATCGACGTCGCCCCCGGCCAGTTCGTCGCTCACCGCCAGGGCACGACCGGCACCTCCACCGTCCGCCCGGTGTTCAGGTACACCGTGCCCGTGCCGCAGATCGCCGCGCTCGGCTTCCTGCCCGAGGGCCGCTATTGGATCGAGTGGTCGTTCGTCGGCGCCGACCTGCCATCGCGCAACGTCTTCACGCCGCTGATCAGCCCGCGAACCAGCGTGATCAACCACAACGCCCGCCTGTTCAACTCGATCGACGGCACGGCGGGCGGCCCGCGCGTGTGGTTCGAAGGCCGCGAAGGCTTCGTCGCCGGCGTGACCGAGGGCCGTGCGTACGAACTGCCCTTCGAACTCACCGGTTCGTTGATCCCCGCGCCCAGCAACGCGGGCCTGCTGATGCTCGCGACAGCCCTCGCCGCGCGGCGCCGCCGCCGTGCCACTGACCTGTCCTCAGGTCAGTGCTGATGAATGCACGGATCAGACCCATTCCGGGTGAAATCCGGGCTTGGGGTTGTCGTGCGCCGGCCCTCGCTTGCGCTTCGGGTTCGTGGC
>JBJXFG010000035.1:0-6282 GCA_046154665.1 Phycisphaerales bacterium
CTCGCGACGCGTTGATCGCCGATGCCGCCGGACCGATGATCCGGGGGCGCGCGTTCGGCTTCCATCGCGCAATGGATACGGCGGGCGCTATGGTGGGCGTGCTCCTTGCAGCGGGGTTGCTCTGGTGGTTCACCGGCACCCCAACCGAAGGGCAAGCGACGACGCCGGCGCATGACGGGGGTGGCGCGTTCCGACTGGTGTTCGGAATCTCCGCTGCGCTCGGCCTGCTGTCTCTTGCCCTCACCTTCATGGTTCGGGAGGCGAAGCACCCCGACAAGGTCGCGAGCACCACGAGCGCCAAACCCGTTGGACGCCTGGGATTGCCCGCACCGTATTGGCGCACCGTCACGCTCATGCTGGTGTTCTCGCTCGCAAACTCCAGCGATGCATTCCTGCTGCTCCGCGCACGCGACCTGGGCCTGTCGCCCTGGGCCGTGGTGCTCGCCTACGCCCTCTTCACCCTCACGTACACCGTGGTGTCCTACCCCGCGGGCGTGGTGAGCGACCGACTGGGGCGATGGCGAGTAATCACGCTGGGGTGGGCGATCTACGCGGCGGTGTACGCGGGCTTCGCGTTCACCGGCGCCGCCGGAGTATGGCCCTTGCTCGCCCTGTACGGCGTGTACATGGCGCTGACCGACGGGGTAGGCAAGGCGCTGGTCGCCGACCACGCCCCGCCAGACAAGCGCGGCACGGCGCTCGGCATCTTCTCCATGGCAAATGGGCTGGTGACGTTGCTGGCGAGCGTCGTCGCCGGGATGCTCTGGGATCGGGTCGGGCCGTCCGCCACGTTCGGCATTGGGGCCGTGGGCGCAGCGATCGCGGTGGCGTTGGTGCCGGCATTGAGACCACGCGGCGAGCCGCACCGCCCTCTCCCGGCCAGCCCAGAGCGGAGTCCGACATAACAACCATGTTGCATGTCGCGGAGCCGTCGGGCTCGCCGAAGGTCCCCGTCGCCGCGACGACCGCGCTACCCCCCCAAAGACGACAACCCCGCGGGTCCCAGACCCACGGGGTTTCTCTTCCACAGTCGGGGTGACAGGATTTGAACCTGCGACCTGTCGCCGCGCCTGCCGCCGTAGCGCGGCGAACCGCGAGATGATCGAACCAGGACTATCGCCCGGCCTTGAGGAGGACCAGCACGGTTCTGATCTCCTCCAGTTGCTGACGACAGTGGGCATGGAGGTCGGCTTGGTACGTCAGCCATGATTGCAGCTCCGCACCCGACGAGATGAGCCGACCCCAGTCGTACTCGACGATGGCGCTGGGACTCTCCCAGTCCGCGGGGTCCGCGCTCCACGACACCGCTTGGAGGTAGTTGGAATCCGGCGCAAGGACCACAGCCATGGCCTGCGGCAGCTTGCGCGAGTATCGCTCAGCATGATGGCCGTAACGGGTGAGAGCCGCCCGCAACGAGGCATCGGACAGGCGCGAGAGAGCCCCCGTAGACACCAGCTCCGAATACGTCACAGATTGTGCCGGCGCGTCCCAGATGTACTGAGCATCCCGCAGATGCCGGCGGAATGCGACATCGTCGGTGGGCGGGTGTCCCGCTCGAAGGGCCACGATGACGGCGCCGGTGCTCTTGATCGTCGTCTCGTATCGGGTGACCGCGCGAGCCAGTTCGTCCTCCACAGCGTCGAACTCTTCCGTCAGCCGTGCCAGCGTCGCCCGCTCGGCGTCAGCCCGGCGACGTGCCTCATTCCAGTTGGACACCTCGATGCCGAGAAACACGCCCAGCACGACGATCACAAACTCGATCCCGATCGCGATCCAGTTCTGATCGCGGATGTGCTTCGTGAAGCGTCGGCGGACCATGCGCGGAGTGTACCGCGTGAGTGCAAGCAACCTGCCCGGAACGAAAACCCTCCGACATGCTCGTCGGAGGGCTTCATCTCGTCTCGAAAAGTCGGGGTGACAGTACACCAATAGAACTTTTCTTGGAGGGCGTTAGGGTGTGGGGGCCGGGGATACGATGTTTGCTGAGCGACAAGGCAGTTCTGGCGGAGTGCCCAACGCCTGCCGATCAATCTCAATTATACCCAAGCACAACCTGAACTCGCTCTCGGAGCAAAGGCAACGTGTCTCGTTCGAACCAACGGTTCTTCGCGAGCCACATCTGGTTGCGCGGCGAGGGGTGCGGGAGCAGGATGCGCGTGGGCAGGAGTTTCGTGGCCGCACGCACGCCCTCGGTCAGGCTCTCGGCCTCTTCACTGAGGTATCGCGCAAACGGGTAGTTCCCGATGTAGACCGTCAGCTCAACCCTTCTGAGTTTGGAGAGGATGCGCGGGTGCCAGAGCGGGGCGCACTCGGGGCGCGGGGCCATGTCGCCGCCTTTGGCCTTTCCGGGATAGCAGAAGCCCATCGGCACCAGGGCAATCAGCGACTCGTCGTAGAACTGCTCGTCGGACACACCGAGCCACGCGCGCAGACGCTTGCCGCTCGCGTCATTCCACGGAACACCTGTCTCGTGCGCGACTCGACCCGGCGCCTGCCCGATGATCAGGATCCGTGACGACTCTGCGGCCGCAAGCAGCGGACGAGGCTCGCAGGGCAACGCGTGCTCGCACTCGCGGCAAGTACGCGCCCTCTTGAGCAAGACTTTGAGGGATAGGGTGGATCGCTGGGCCATTCAGACCGTCCGCCAGGAACGATACGCTCAGGGCGCGGTGTAGTACCGCTCGCTGACGACCTTCCCGTTCCGCCAACGCCGGGCCAGCACTTCGTTCCAGAGGATCGGTCCGTTCGGCCCGGTCATGTCGAACGTCCACTCGGCCGTGGCGGCGCTGTCGCCGATGCACGAGCTGTGCAGCGTCGCGCCGTTGAACGACTTGAGCGTTGCGAAGAACGCACTGAGGTGATCGTGCTGCGCCTTGCGCCCGCGGCGCGGCGGCTGGTTTCCTTCCTGAAATGTGCAGTCCTCAGCGTAGAATATCTCCAACGCTTCGAGGATCTTGCCGGCCTTGGTCATCGTGTTCAGTTCGGCCTCGAGGGCGCGGAGGTCGGACATGCTGTGCTCCTTTGGTTGATGCAGAATTATTGATGGAAAGCCGCCGAAGTCAAGCTGAAACCGCGCCATTCAGCCGTTGGAGTACAGTAATCTGAACGTTGCCCACGGCCTTTCGTGGTTTCCACGATAAGGCGTGGGAAGAGGAGGTTCGTGCCTTGGATTACCACCAACTCTTCGACCATTCACCCGTGCCGCTTCTCGTGCTGGATGCTCAATCGTGGACGCCTCTGCTGTTCAATCGGCTCGCGTGCCAGTACATGGGCTACTCGGAGGTGGAGTTCCGCAGGTTGACAATCACCGACTTTGAGTTGCGTCCGAACCCGCATGAAACACACGACCATGTTCGGCGTATTCTCGGAACGAGGCGCGACTCTTTCGCCGCACTCCATCGCGCGAAGGATGGGACTCCGCGTCGCGTCGGCGTCGATCTCACGGTCGTTCGATGGGGTGGGCGCGACGCGATGCTCACCGCCTGGCATGATCTCAGCCGCCACCCCGTACGCGCACAGCCGATCCGGTCCGCATCGCATGGCCACGCACCTTCCCTTGAGCAGCCTGCTCGATTGGATGTGGCAATGCGCGCACACCTGCTTCGAACATTGGAGTCGTGCCGGTGGGTTATCGAGGGTACACGCGGCGCGGCGCTTCGTCTCGGCTTACGCCCAAGCACACTTCGATCGAAGATGGAACGACTCGGCATCGAACGGCCGAGCGATCCGACTGCGTGAATCGGGGTGACAGGATTTGAACCTGCGACCTGTCGCCGTGGCGACCGCGCTACCTCCAAAAAACAACAACCCCGCCTGTCGAAGCGACAAGCGGGGTTGACAGTCGGGGTGACAGGATTTGAACCTGCGACCTTTTGACCCCCAGTCAAACGCGCTACCAAGCTGCGCTACACCCCGAGACACCCGCACAGACCGGCTTCCCGGCCCGCAGAGCTCGAACCGGTCATCCTACCCCAACCCCGACCGACCGGCAAAGGCCCCGTCCGCCCCCCTCCCCCCCCACCGCTACCCTCACCCCACTATGCGCACCGCCGTCTTCTCCACCCGGGCCTACGACCGGTCCTCCCTCACCGAGGCCAATGCCCACACCCGCCACGACCTCACGTTCCTCGACGTCTCCCTCTCCGCTGCCTCCGCCCCCCTCGCTCGCGGCTTCCCGGCCGCAGCCCTCTTCGTCAACGACCGCGCCGACGCCGCTGTGCTCCGCACCCTCCACTCCGGCGGCACGCGCTTCCTCGCCCTCCGGTCCGCGGGGTTCAACCACGTCGATCTCGCTGAGGCCGAGCGCCTGGGCATCGCCGTCGCCCGCGTCCCGGCCTACTCGCCCCACGCGGTGGCCGAGCACACCATCGCGCTCATCCTCACGCTCAACCGCAAGACGCACCGCGCCTACAACCGCGTCCGCGAGCAGAACTTCTCGCTCGACGGCCTGATGGGCTTCGACCTCTTCGGCAAGACCGCTGGCGTCATCGGCACCGGCGAGATCGGGGCGATCGTCGTGCGCATCCTCCGCGGCTTCGGGTGCCGTGTGCTCGTGTGCGATCCCGTGGTGAACCCCGCGTGCATCGCCGACGGCGCGGAGGCCGTCCCGCTCGATGCGCTGCTCGCGCAGTCCGACATCGTCTCGCTGCACTGCCCGCTCAATCCCGCGACGCGCCACCTCATCGGCGAGGCCGCCATCGCGAAGATGCGCCCGGGCGCCATGCTGGTGAACACCTCCCGCGGCGCCGTCGTCGATACGAAGGCCGTCATCGGCGCGCTCAAGTCCGGCCGCATCGGCTCGCTGGCCATCGACGTCTACGAGGAAGAGGCCGACCTGTTCTTCCGCGACCTCTCCGAGACCGTGATCGCCGACGATGTCTTCGCGCGCCTGCTCACCTTCCCCAACGTGCTCATCACCGCGCACCAGGCGTTCTTCACGCGCGAGGCCGTCCGCGCAATCGCCGAGACCACCATCGCCAACCTCACCGGCTTCGACACCGGCGCCATCCCGCCCGCGAACCTCGTCTCAGCCGCCAAGATCGCCCGGTGATCGCGCACCAAAAGAAAAACACCGGCCCCTCCCTCGAGGCCGGTGCATCGAAAAATCATCCCATCAAATTCCGTTACCCGCCCGCAGCCTGGTTCGTCCCGATCTTCGCGACCACCGACGGACCCTCGGCCTTGATCTGCTCCGCCACCTCGCGGCGGTGCACCTCGACCTCACGCGGGAACTCAAACGCCACGCGCACCCGGTCGCCCTTGATGCTCGCGATCCGTACGACCCCGATCGGATGACGCGGATCGCCGATGACGACCTCTTCACCCTCTCGCCTGGTAATCACCAGCATGCCCGAGCCTCCTGCCCAGCCAGGTTGTTCCGAACACATCCACCGTGTGCCGTCCCACCGGCATTCCACTCCGAGTCTACCGCGCCCTCGCCGATCGCCAAGCGCTATCCGCGCAATTGACGACCCCGAACCGCGTGTATGCGTCCACTAACTCCGAAAACGCCCCTGCCGACCCCGTCCACGCAACGTTATTGCACCGCTTCCACACCAGCGATCTCGGGCACGTACAGCTTGACGTTCCGCTCCACGCCCATCTTCAGCGTGATCATGCTCGACGGACACCCGATGCACGCACCCAGCATCCGGATCAGCACGCGGCGATCCGCCGTGATCTCCACCAGCTCAAGATCGCCGCCATCGGATTTCACCGCGGGCCGGATCGCCTCGAGCACTTTCTCGACGCGCCCGCGCAGATCGGCATCGTCGCTGGCCGCATCGGACACCGTGGCGCCCCCAGCAACCCCCGCACCCATCTGTCCCCGTCCCTTGGTCGGCATGGCCGAATACTACGCCCGTCGCCCCGGAATCGCCACCAATTCGCCCACCGGCGTACACTCGCGCCCATGAACGAAGGACGTCACGGAAGGCCCCTCTCTCGTCTTGCCGCCCCCTTGCTCGCGGCAGTGATCACCACCGCCCTCGCCGCCACCCTCACAGGCTGCGCTTCCTCCGAGAAGGCCGAGGCCGCCCCCGCATCACCGGGCGATGTCTCGGCCACCAACAAGGAGCGCCTGCGGGCCATCGCCGAACTCGGCGAAGAACTCCGTGCCGGCCAGTCCACCGATGCCGACCTCAGCGCCACGCGTGAGGCCCTCAAGAAGGCCATCTGGTCGCGCTCCTCCGTGAACGCCGTCCGCATCGCCGCCCTCGACGCACTGCTCATCGACGAGCGCAACGCCGCCGACACGCGCAAGATGCTCGCGCTGCTGCTGCC
>JBJXFG010000054.1:0-64456 GCA_046154665.1 Phycisphaerales bacterium
ACGCTCGCCGACGAACCCGAAGCGCAAGCGAGGGCCGGCGCACGCTGATCAACAAGGCTGCGAGCCGCGAGTGGCGAACTGACGGAGAAGTCCGAGTTGCTTCAAGGTTCGACCTCCCTGGAAAAACCGAAGCCGCGTCCGAAAACTCACCCCTCAACGCACCCCTACACCCCACATGTCGTGCCCAGACGGGCCTGCCGCCCCCAATCCCTTGATCAGGGCTCCAGCCACGTCCCCCGCTTGGTCGATCTGACGATCATGGCTTTCCTCGGCGCCGTCCCAACCCATCCCGCCCCGCGCTCCGGCGCTCTTGAGGGCCGCGGCAACCGGGCCCGCGCCGTCCGAGCCGCCGACCGCGCCGGCTCCACCGGCGGCGGCAACTCCGAACGCGATCAGGACGAAGCCGTCCTCTCCAGCGTCGAAGCGGTCGACCTTGAACGCCCCGTCGCTGGCCCCTCGGCCAACGACAGCGAAGACGGCCACGAAGACCGCGCCCAGCACGGCGCCTACGCCCCGGACCCGCGCACGAAAGCCGGGCGGGGCCACGGCACGCCGAGGCCGAGGCTTGATCTGCAAGGGTGACCGCCGCCCTCCGGCACCTCGTTCAAAGGCGCTGCGGGTTCTTCGGGAGCACAAACCGACAACCGACATGGGAAACCGGCCCGCCCGGCCGAACCGCTGCGGGCCGGCGAGGGCTCACCGCCCTTGCTTGTCGCCCGAGGCGTTCTTCGCCGCCGCGCTGTTCGCACGAGCGCCGAAGCTTTCTTTCCCTGTGTCCTGCTGCGCCTTGTCGTTCGCGCTGTTGATGCGCGCGGCGTCTTCAGGGGTCATCGGGGTCTTGGGCTTCAGGGGCTGGGATTGAGGCTGAGTCGACATGACTAATCTCCTTTGAAATGAACCGAAGTGAAGGGCCCGCCGGGACTCCACGCGGAGATCCGATCGAGTCCCGTGAATCAGGTCTGTTGAACGGTGAGAGTGGCCGGGGTCGACCACGCGAAGCGCCCGCCCCTGTCGACAAACTTGTCGCTGTCGAACGCCACGTCGGCGAACGCTGCCTCGACCCCCGCGTCGAGAATCGGCCGTGAGTACTCGTAACGACCCGACCGATTCGAAAAGAACCTCCCGATCGGATCAATCATGGCGTAGGACTCGGTCATCGCGTCGTTGTCTTCGGGCACAACGTCAATGCCATGACGCTCGACGATCCGGTGCCTTTCGACGAACGCCCGAAACTCATCGGGCGTAATCAGCAGCGGCTCGATCCGCCCGTCGTTCTGGCCTTCGATTGCGAGAACCTGGAAGAGCTTCCAGCGCTCCGGGCGAACGCGGCGCGCGAACTCGGACATGTCTTCCTGCCAGTTCAGGCTCGTGACGACCGTGTTGAGCTTGCAGCGCACGCCGTGCTGCCGAAGCAGGTCGAAGTGCTCAATGGATCGCACGACGTGATCGCCGCCGCCGCGCCCGAGCCGTTGCTGCACCTCTTCGACCGCCGAGTCCACCGAGAGCCCGGCCCAGTCGAGGCACGCTGGGGCTTGCTCCAGAACGTGGCGCAGCTTCGTGCCGTTCGTCACAATGCTCGAGGTCAAGCCGAGGCCTTTGGTATGCCGCAGCAGGCCGGGCAACTCGGGCGACAGTGTCGGCTCACCGCCGGCGAAGTTGATCTTGGTCGCACCGGCGCGGGCCAGCGCGTCGAGGATCTTCCGCCAATCGCCTCCGCCGAGACCCGTGCGCGTCCGCCGCAGCGCCGGGTCGTCATCGAAGTGCGCGTAGCAGAACGTGCAGCGGAAGTTGCACGGCTTGAAGAAGTGCAGATTCACCGCCGGCGGCAAGGCGCCTTGAACAGTTTCTAGGGTTTGAATCATTGAAGTTGCTCCAAACAGTGTGTTTGGGCCGAGAGCTTGCGCAATCGACCGACCGTGGAGCCACCGGGCCCGTTGGCCACAAGGCCAGAGGGCAAGACCCGCATCACGCGGGAAACCGGCGGCGAAAACTCAGCTCAGTTCCGTCCCAATGGAAAATCCGGCGCGGTGGTCCCGCTGGCGTTCTGTGAACCGCCGCACCTCGGTGTCTCGCGTCCGCTGCGCGCCGGGGCCGTCGATCTCGCCGCCCAGCGCCAGAACCTGCGCCTGACGCAGCCACCACAGCGCCCGGAGGATCAGAACCCTCGGCGACGAGCCCTCGTTCAGCGTTGGGCCGTGCCGCATCCGTTCATGGGCGCTCTTGGCCGCATCGCGCACGTCTGGGTCCGGGTCGTGCTGGGCGGCGTGGTGGAGCGTGTGATGCCCCTTATGCTTTCTGTCACCCGGATTGACGGCCAGCACATCCGCCGCGTGTATGAACCCAATGCGCCAGAAGGCGTTCTTCTCAACCGGGCCTTCTCCGTCCTTCGATGTCTTGAGACGGTCAAGGCAGAACCGGCAGAACGCTGTGCGTAGTTCGACGAGGTCGGAATCATCGCCGCGCTCTTCGCCGATCCAGCCCTGCACGTTCACGATCAGAATCTCCGGCACCCGGCACCAGGGCCACGGCGGCGAAGCCTGATGCCCGTGCTCGTTCCACGCCCGCAAATCCGGCGTCACGGCGATCTCGGGCAACGCTCGGAACAGCAGCAGCAGCGGACGCATCGCCTCCCACACCGGGAGCTTGTCAAACAGCACATGCGCCGCGAACGAGAGTTCGTGGCGGCGCGAATCAAGCTCCGCTTGCGCTTTGGCCCGGTCCGGCTGTGCCATCGCGGCGCGGAGCGTGCCGATCTCGTGGTCCGCCGCCTTCAGCAGCCGGTCCTCGACGCCCTCACGCGCTTCGAGCTCCGCGCGTCCGTTCCAGGCCTCGTACCAGAGTTCAAACCAGGTCTTACGTGCGAGGCGATCCGCATTGCGGACGTCGTTGGCGATGAGATCGTCAAGGAAGAAGAACAGCCGCTGCCAAAGCCGACGCACTTCCAGCATGAAATCCGGCTGGGTGCGATGCCGGCCCCTTGCGTGATGGGCCATCCCCCAAGCGACGACGGCGAGCCCACGCACAGTCTTGACCTGCTCTTCGCGCGGAAGTTGCCGCACCCGAGGCTCCGCAACCGCCCAGTAGGCCTCCGCTTCGACCATGACCCAGAAGCCGGGCCGGCGCGGATCTTCGCACTCACTTTGGACCTTGTCACCGCCCAAACGTGAAAGGAAAATCTCCTCTTGCTGCGCGTGCACGGCAAGCAAAGGGAGAGAGCTCTCGACTTCCGGAGCGACCAAGCCATTGCGGAGCAGCGTGTACGCCGCATTCAAGCGAAGCCCCCCGGAGTTGCTCGCCCCAGCCACTCCGAGCCGGGCAACACCGTCGAGCAGGTCGAGTTGCCTCGACTTGATCCAGCCACGCAAGTGTTCGAGGTTGATCGGGGCGTTCGGTGTTTCGCCCGCAGGAGTGCGGATCGTGCGCTCCCCCAGCATCGTTTCGAGCAGTGCGACCACGGCAGACGCGACTGAGTTCGAGTGCTTCCATGCCTCCGCCGCGGGATGGAGCCACTGACGGAACCGAATCCACTCGTCGGCGAAATCCGGCACTCCGTCTTTCGGCTGGTAACCACCTTTGAGGAAGCACTCCCCCAGCCCGTCAAACTCCTTGAGCGGTAGCCCGCACGATTCCACAACATCATCCGCCCGCTGAACGTCCGTCAACGGACTCACTTCCACAAACTTCTTGCGCTTGACCATGGCACTCTCCGGGCCCCGATGGGGCGCTCGAGCATTTTCCAGTTTCTCGGCATCCAAGACGCCGAGGGCGGTGGGGTGAGAGCGAACGGCTGTTCGCATCTCCGGGATCAGGGCATCAGGCCCTGGAGCACCCGCGATGCCAGATTCTACCCCGTCCGCGCGGCCCCGGTTGCAAGGCCCTGACTGTGGTATCGCCACCAATCAGCCGATAACACCCACGGCCTCGCGCCGAGGCCGGAGGTTGTTCATGCGCTCAGACTGCCAAGACGCCGCCGAAACCGCTCGCCGCGGCGTGATCCTGATCGGCACCGCCCAGACTGTTGCAGCCGCCGCGCGCCAGCTTCGAGACGCCGGTGCCACCGTGACGCCGCTCGGTGCCGTGGTGCTCACGCGCCACGACGCCGCCGTGCCGCAGACATTGCCCGTCTTCGGCACGCTCGACGATCTCGAACGCATTCACGCGAACTACCCGTTCTCGACCGCGCTGGTCAGCCTCCCCAGCGCCATGGGCGGCGCGATCGCGCGCTGCCGGGCCGTGCTCCAGCGCCTCGGCGTCGCCGAGCGATTCCTCCCCACCATCCACGATGTCCTCACGCAAGAGCCCCGCAGCGTCTTCCGCGGCGTCGGTGAGATCGATCACGAAGCCGTCCTCGGCCGGCCCCATCGCCGCATGGACCGCGCCCTGGTCGACTCCATCATCAAGGGTCGCCGCGTGCTCATCACCGGCGCCGGCGGTTCCATCGGCTCCGAGATCGCCCGCATCGTCGCCGGCTTTGAACCCGCGGCGCTGATGCTGATGGAGCGTTCCGACAACGCGCTGTTCGAGATCGATCGCCAGGTGGCGGCGCGATTCCCGACGCTTCCGCGCCACGCCGTGCTGCACGATGTCATCGACAGCGACGCGACGCTGCGCCGACTCGTCAACCTGCGCCCGGACGTCGTCTTCCACGCCGCCGCCCACAAGCATGTGCCGCTGATGGAAGACCACCCTGCGGCGGCGGTGAACAACAACCTCTTCGGGACCAAGTCCGTCGCCGATGCCGCCCTGGCCGTCGGCGTCGAACGCTTCGTGCTCATCTCGACCGACAAGGCGGTCAACCCCACCAGCGTGATGGGCGCGACCAAGCGCCTGGCCGAGCTCTACGTCCGCTCGCTCAACCAGCCCGGCCCCGGCGTCACCCGCACCGACTCCGGGAAAACCCGGTTCAGCCTGGTGCGCTTCGGCAACGTCTTGGGCAGCGCGTGCAGCGTGCTGCCCATCTGGACCCGCCAGATCGCCGAGGGCGGCCCGGTCACCGTCACTCACCCTGAGATGACCCGCTACTTCATGACCATCCCCGAAGCGGCGGCCCTGGTCATCCAGTCGGCGGCTATCGCGGGCGAGGTCTTCGTCCTCGACATGGGCCAGCCGGTCCGAATCCTCGACCTCGCCCTCAACTTCGTCCGAGCCCACGGCCTATCCCCCGTCCTTGAACCAACCCGTCTGTCAGGCCGGGCGTTCCCAAAACCGAGTTCACCAACCGATGGCCCGCAGATCCGCGTTGCGTTTACCGGCCCGCGCCCCGGCGAAAAACTCTATGAAGAACTCGCCTACTCCGTCGAGGAACTCGTAAAGACAGCCGTGGACGGTGTTTGCGCATGGGACGGCGAGCCGGTCGATCGGCCCGGCATCACCGGGATGATCGCCGAACTCAGCGGCCTGCGCCACGTCCAAGACCGTCAATCGGTGCTCGCCGCCCTTCAGAGACATGTGCCGGAACTCGACCAGACAAGGTCGTATAACTCCGAAAACTCCCCGAAACAGGTGGTCCAGTCGACGGCGGCTTGATGCCGATGTTGCGCGGTGGGACAATACCTCCGGCCCGACCGACCGGTCGGAGCCAGTCCACCGCCTCGTCGAACTCGCTCGCCCACCCCGCTTCGCGACTTGCCGTCGTCCGTGTTCCGACGGACGACGAGTTGAGCGCGGAGCTTCAGGAAGACCGGATGCCCATTTCAGCCACGTCTCTCTCGCCGCGTCCCGAAGGCTCTCTCTCGGGGTTGCAGCACGACCTTCGGGCCAAGGCCCATGCGGTTCTCGCGAGCCTGCAGGCGGCCCGCACCGAGTGCGACCGCCAGCTCGCCCAGCTGCGCCGGGCTGATGCGATGAAGCAGGTGACCGGAAAGTCCTCACTGGATGAGGCGATCAGCAGCACCCAAAGGCTGATTGCTGAACTGGATGAGGTTTCCGACGCAACGGCTCACCTCAAGCCCGGCTGCGAAGTCGAGGTTCGTTTCAGTGCGGCGCGCCAGACCATCGCGGCCTGAAGTCCGCCGTTAGGTTCACAACACACCTTCACACGCACCCCGCGCGAGAACACGCGGGGTGTTTTGGCTTTGACTCTTGCCTCGATGCCTCTTGCCTCGATGCCTTCGGCAGAAAAGGAAGCGGGCCGGCCCGAATACGAATGGGGCCGGCCCGCCAGGAGCAGCAGTTGCTCAGATGTCAGATGTAGGGGACGTAGAGTCGATCAACCGCATCAGGGGCAGGTGACCGAGGTGCCGAAGCGGGAGAGGAACGCCGTGAGGGCGGTCGTCGTCACGCTGGTGCCGGTGGGGTCGAGGGCGAAGACGGTGGCGTTGCAGGCCGGGGCGGAGCCGAAGAGGCCGAGGAAGTTGGTGAGGTCGGTGGTGTTGACGGAGCCATCGCCGTTGAGGTCGCCGGGGAGGATGAAGCCGCGGATCTGAGCGACGTCGGCGGTGGTGACGAGGCCGTCGCCGGTGACGTCACCGGTGGCCCAGGTGCCGGCGTACGGCATGGCGGGCTGGTTGATGACGGCGAGGTCGGCGCAGTTGGCGACGCCGTCGAGGTTCACGTCGCCGAAGGTGGTCTTCAGGACGGTGCGGACGATCTCGCAGACATCGTTGATGTCAACGTTGGTGTCGCCCGAGGTCATGTTGGCGCCGTAGTCCTTGCCGATGGCGTCGGTGGTGTTGTCCCAGTTCATCACGCCGTCGCCGAGGCCGCGGAACTGGCCGTAGACGAAGTCGATGTCCAGGGCGTTGACGAGGCCGTCCTGAGCGATGGGCTGGAAGTTGGCGGTGCGACCGGTGCCGCCGGCGATGTCAGCGCGGCTGTCGCCGTTGGCGTAGGGGTTGCCGGTGGCCTTGGTGGTGCCGAAGAGGTTGCCGCCGAAGGCGGAGTCAACGGCGGTGAAGCCGGCCTTGCGGTCGGCGATGCCGCCGCTGATGGCCAGACCGTCGGCGAAGTAGCGGACGTCCTGGATGTTGAAGTTGCCGTCGGAGTTGAAGTCGCCGAGGATTTCGATCGAGGCGGTCGAGCCGAGGAAGCCGGCCAGGGGGCCGGAGCCATCGGGAGCAATCCAGGCCGGGCCGCCGGTGCGCTGGCGGTAAGCGGCGACGAGGTCGGCGGCGTCGCCGATGTCACGGACGCCGTTGCCCGAGAAGTCGCCGGCGATGCGGTTGCGGACGGGGAAGGTGGTGCTGCCGTAGGAGGCGGTGGTGGCGTCCTGGAGGATGTAGGTGGTGGCGGCGCCGGTGGTGCCGTCGCTGTAGTTCTGGCCGGTGGTGCGGGTGGGGACGCGGCCGTTGAGGCCGGCCTGGCCGAAGTTGTTGTAGAAGGGGGCGTTGGCGGGGCGGCCGAAGACCGAGTTGGCCAGCGCGAAGGTGCGAGCGGTGGCGCCCGAGGCGAAGGTGGGGTTGGCCACCCAGCCGCAGGGGTTCAGCTGCTGCTGAACGAACTCGGGGACGTTGGTGAAGACGAAGTTGATGCCCAGGAACTCGCCGGGCGAGGAGGTGCTGGAGTTCTGGTTGGGGTTGCTGGTGAAAGCGAGGACGGACTTGTTGATGTTGTTGATGTACGCCGAGGCCTGGAGGTTGTCCATGGGCTGGCGGCCGTTGCTGGTACCGCCCTGAGCGGCGGGGGCGGCGAGCGGATCGCCGATGGTCGCGAAGGTCTGGATGCCGCCGATCATGTAGCCCGAGGTGTTGTCGCCGCGGAGGGGGTTGTTGAAGATCTGGTTGAAGGCCGAGGGACGGGCGAAGGAGCCGACGGCGTCGGAGCCGTTGGTGAGGTCGGGCTTGATGGCCAGCAGTTCCATGCGGCCGGTGAGGCTGTTGTTGGTGTAGGTCTCGGTGCCCGAGTAGCCGATGGCCAGGCGGTTGTTGGGGACGGTGCCGGTCAGGTCGCCGGTGCCGATCTTGTTCGAGGGCAGGAAGTTGGGGCCGGCGTTCTGCGAGAGGTTGATGGTGCTGGAGTTGTCGCCGCCGACGTTCTCACCGACGCCGAACGAGGGGTCGAGGCAGACGCTGTTGCAGAACGCGTTGCGGGTGCCCGAGCCGGCCTCGCGGGTGATGGCGACGAGGTTCTCGCCGTTGCGGAGGCGGCCGGTGGCGTTGAGGTGGCGGAGGTCGGACTGGCGGATCTCGGAGCGACCGACGCCCAGGTTCACCATCGCGGCGACGGTGTTGTAAACGATCGGGGTGCCGAAGATGGTGTTCGCATCGCCGTTGCCCGAGCCGCTGAAGAGGGTGCGGCCTTCGGCGGAGATGTCGACCAGCTGCTGCGAAGAGCCGGGGCCGACGACGGTGGTGCCGTCCTTGTTGACGGGGCTGCCGGGGTTGCGGCCGTAGCCGGGGTCACCGGGCTTCTTGTCGAAGGCGCCGGTGCCGGGGAACTGCTGGCCCCAGAACGGATCGACGTCGAGCGGGGCGATGTCCATGCGGAGGCCGCCGGCCGAGGGGGTGGGGGGCGTGGTGAACTGGGCGGTGTAGAGCCCGTCGGTGCTGGAGCGGACCGGAGCGCCGTAGGGGTTGCCCGCGTTGCGGACGCCGGCGACCGCGCCGGAGCCGAACCACACCGTGCGGTTGTGGCGGGCCTGCGAGATGTCATTGACCAGCAGGCCGGGGGGGGTGTTCTCGGCGTTGGTGGCGTAGGGCTTGGGCGAGCCGAACGAGACCAGGGCCTGGTAGCCCTTGACCGAACCGGCCGCCATGTACTGCACGCACCAGAACTGGCCGGCGCCGGCCTCGTCGGTGTTGAACGACGGGGGCAGCTGGAAGTTGGCGAGCTGGTCGGTGGCGTTGCCGGGGCAGTCCTTGCAGCGGGTGTCGCCGTCAACGTCGAAGAAGTCGACGGTCGAGGCACCGGCGGCGAAGAAGTTGGCGAAAAGGGTGGCGCCCGAGATGTTGATCACGGTCTGGGCGTTGGCCGACTGGGCCAGCCCGAGGGCGGTGCCGCAAGCGGCCAGAAGCATCATCTTGGTCAAGGTCTTGGTCTGCATCGTCTCTCTCCGAGGCGGTGGTGAAGGGAACGGAAATCCACGGTGGAATCGACTCTGAGGCCTGGTTCCGCCCGATCGCGGCGCGGAACGACAGCCCCCGCTCGGCCAACGCCGAGCGATCTTGTGCTCAAAACAAACGGATCACACATGCCGATCCGGGTTGTTGAAATGTCAACGACAGCTCTGAATCACACGTCCGCGGCGTTGAGCCACGGAACCCACACGAAACTCGTCGCGGCCTGATACTCGCCGTCCAGCGGGGGGGAGGGGGGGAGGGAACGCAGGGGTCTCCGCTCGGACGCTCTCTTCTCCGACAAGCGCCGCGCCGTGCGTGGGCACGGAGCGGCGTGAATCTGTTTGTGTCCGCGGACGCCTTTTCAGGCCGCTCGCGGCTTCGGGTTTACTGGCCCTGGCTCGAGAGCGGGACCTTGGTGCCGGTGCCGGTCAGGCTGTAGAACTGATCGCCCCACAGGCGCTCGGTGACGCTCTGCAGGACGGTCTTCTTCTCGACGTGCCCGTCGACGAACAGCATGTTGACGCTGCCGCCGAGGTTGTCCTTGCCGGAGTGGTGGCGGCCCACGGCGTTGAGTTCCGAATCGCCGTCCTCGATGCCGCCGGCCTGGTCGACGCGCTTGAGCTGGTTCTCGCGCGGGTAGAAGAATCGCTGGTTGTTGTTGCCGGAGATGTCCGGGACGTCAAAGATCGCCGCGCCCGAAGCGCCAGCAGGCGACCGGAACGGGGTGATGGGACGGTGCGACTTGCTCTTTTGATCCACAGCGATGAGTTCCCACTGCTGGGCGTCGAGGAACTCGGTGGCCATGATGGTGCGCGAGCCGTTCTTGATCCACGAGGGGCGGACGAAGCGGGCCGTTCGCGAGCTGTTCTGTTCGAGTTTGTTCCGGGGCATGATGGCGGCGCTGACGGCGTAGGCCATGCGGAACGCCTGACGATCCTCGGGCAGTTCCGAGGGGTTCGAGCGCGTGGCACCGAGGTCGTTCTGCTGCCAGGTTTCCCAGTACTGCTCGTCACGACCGGGGTTGGTGCGCGGGGCACCGCCGTTGTAGACGGTCGGGCACTGGAACGCCTCGTGCGACAGGCCGCCGTTTTCCTGCTCGAGCAGGAACGACGACCAGTGGAGATAGCCGTTGGCGGGGTTCGGGTTGCTGCTCTGCTGATCGCTCACGCGCCAGTTGAAGCCGCGCTCCGAGGCGGGGTAGACGTATGCGAGCGGGTACACCTCGGACGAGGCGACGTACATCTCAGCCGCTTGGCCGATGTTGCGGATGTTGGCGGCACACTTCAGTTCACGACCCGACTCACGCGCTTTGCCGAGGGCCGGCAGCAGCAAACCAATGAGAAGAGCGATGACGGCGACGACGACGAGCAACTCGACCAGCGTGAAGCCGCGCGTTGCTCCGCGCTTCGGCTCCGAGAGAAAAAGAGAATTGGGCATGTCTGCTGCTGCTCCTGAAACACGGAACGACTCGCGCGGACTCTCCGCCCGCCGCGACGTTCGTGCCTTGGAGTGTGACGCAGAAATGTTCAGATTTCGTGAAGCCGAGAAGAGAATGGCGCGAGAATGACAGACGGGTTTTCCCTCTGACTTGTCCCGACCCCCGGATACGGTGCATCCGAAGGCTCGCCGAGCCGCGCGCCGAACGGCGTGAGCCGGCATGACCCCTCGCGGCGCAACCTCTTCAGCGTCAAGTGCTTCTGATTCGCTGGCTTTTTTGCAGGCTTAGTCAGGCTGTCGCGAGGCCGTCTTCACTTGATCTTAACACAATTCTCAATCCACCAACTACTCACCGGGAGGGCGTCAAGAGCTGCTCAGGCGACTGCAAAATCCGATGATGGTGCCTCGTTCAGTCACGCAATGAAGCAGAACTTGGTCGCCAAGCCATCGATCCACGCCGAAGCGAGCCGAGCGTGAGGATGCCCAAGGTCATTGTTCAAGCGGCGAGATTCGGACGCCAGCACAGCCGTCGATTCAAGCGCGACATCACCTCGTCGCGAAGTACCAAAACCAGATAGCTCGAAAGCGACTCGAATTGGTTGCGCCGCCGATTGATCGATTCGAGCATCGCATCCCGAAGCACGCGTTGGGTCTCGGTTACAGCCTCAAGAACGAGTTGCTCGGCTTGCGAATCAGGCAGCCGAGCACATCGAACAACGAGCTGATTGAGGAGTTGCTGCACTTCGCACCGAATCGGCAGGTTCTGGCCAGCATCAAGCAGCTTACCGAGGAACTGGCCATCGAAGCGAGAAACGTCTGGAACGACCGACTTTTCGAAGAGTCGACCAAACTCAAGGAGCGGGTCAGCGCTCGTGGACACAAAGTACGGCTTGTGCCGAACAGCCGAAACCTCGCATGCCGAGAGCGTCTCGTGGCGGACGGAGCGGTAGCCACGATCGAGCTCGGAGCGTAGGGGATTGCTTGTCTCGGGGACACACGTCGTCTCTTTGCTGACGCCGTCGCTGATAGCGCCAAGCATCGACGCGAACTCTTCGGCGGTAAACCCGATCTGTTCTCGGACCTTCGCGCCCAACTCCGCGACGAGGATTGGCGGAAGATGGAGGGGGGCTCGGTCATGGGGTGGGTTTCGCAGGTGGGTTCGAACGGATTCCCGAATCGAGCCATCATGCGCTCGAAGAAGATCAAGCGCGGTTCCGACTCCGCGCCCGGTATCTCGCAAGAACCACGGGAAGGCTTTGATCGGCGCAGGAAACTGCAACAACTCCACCAAGTGGCGTTTTCCGTTTTCCATGTTTTCGGCTGCTCCAGAAACACAGAACGATCCGCGCGGACTCTCCGCCCGCCGCGACGTTCGTGCCTTGGAGTGTGACGCAGCAATGTTCAGATTCGGTGAAGCCGGGAACAGGAGGGCGCGAGAAACGACCTCCGACCTGCCCATGTGACCTGTTCCGGCCTGCAGATTCAGTGCTTTCGAAGGCAAGCTGTCTCTCCAAGCGAACGCCCCCTCAGACGATCGGGGCCACGATTGGAGAAAACTCGCCAGAGGCCGCGACGTCCGTCAAACGCGCTACTTGAATCGCGACCGAGAACGCGAATCCGCCTTCTCACGCGGTCTAAATGCAACCTCGAATCCACCAACTACTCACCGGCAGGGCGTCAAGAGCTGCTCCGGCGATTGCAAAAGCTCCATGATCGCCTGCAGGCACCGCGCCGCCTCGGCACCGTCCACGCAGCGGTGGTCGCAGGTCAGGCTCAGCGGCAGCACCTTGGCCACCGCGATCCCGCCGCGCTTCGCCAGCACCGCGTCGCGCGTCCGGCCCACCGCGAGGATGCCCACCTCGGGGTAGTTGATGATCGGGGTGGCGAACCGGCCCGCGTATGAGCCGACGTTTGAGATGGTGAATGTGCTGCCGCTGAGACGCTCGCGCGGGATGGAGCGGTCGCGGGTCATGCGGGCCACTTCGGAGATGTGCCGACCGATCTCGAGCACCCCCATCGCGTCGGCACTTGGGATCACCGGCACGGTCAGTCCTTGTTCCGTGTCAGTGGCGATGCCGATGTGGACCTGCGAGTGGCGGACAATCTCCTCGGCGTCGTCGTTCACGTGGGCGTTCAGGCTGGGGAACTGCTTGAGGGCCCGGCACACCGCCGAGACGACGAACGGGAGGTACGACAGCTTCTCGCCGCTGGCCGCCCCCATGCGTTTCCGGACGTCGTCGCACTCGGTGACGTCGGCTTCGTCCATGACGGAGAAGTGGACGGCGCGGTCGACGCTTTGGCGCAGGCGGTTGGCGATGGTCTTGCGCACGCCGCGGAATGGGATGCGCTGCGATTCCCCCGCCACCATCGGCACGAGCACGGGCGGGCGGGCGGGCATGATGGACTGCTGCGGGACGGCGGTCGCGGGGAGGTCGGCACGACGAGCGCTGGGTGGCTCGGCTCTCCGAGCCGAGTCTTCGGAGGGTGAGGGGGACTCGGCTCGGAAAGCCGCGCCACCTCGAGCAGCGCCGCTCTGGGCCGCGCGGACGTCGGATTCGGTGACGCGCCCGCCGATACCGGTGCCGGCGATGCGGTCGATGTCGACGTTGAGGTCGCGAGCGAGTCGGCGCACCGCCGGGGTTGCTAGCGCCTTGCCCGCTTCGGCGGTCACCGCGCCGAGCGATCCCGACATGGTGCCGACCACGGTGCCGGCGTCTTCGCGCTCGGCCGGTGGCACCGGTTTCTGCCCGGTGCTGGCCGAAGGCGTCGCCCCTGCTGATGCCGAAGCCGATCCCGACACCGGTCGGAGACCGGTGCCACCAGCGCCCCCCGCACCGTTGCCCGCCCCGACATACGTCCACGCGATCGTGCCGACCTTGAGGATCTCGCCGGGGGTGCCTCGGAGTTCGGCGATGGTGCCGGCGCGCGGGCTGGGGACCTCGACGAGGGCCTTGTCGGTCTCCATCTCGGCGACCACCTGGTGCTCCTCGACGGTGTCGCCGGGCTTGACGCGCCAAGCGATCAGCTCGGCCTCGTGGACGCCCTCGCCCAGGTCAGGGAGGATGAAAACGTTCGGATCGCTGGACTTGTGGTGGGCCATGGGGAGGTGGATGACTCGGGGTCGGGCGGGGGGATGCTCTCGTTGTTTCGGGCCCGACAGAATACCCGACAGACCGGGCTTTCGGGGGCGGGCCTGTCCGGACCAACTCCTCTGCCTTTTCCGACTCCCCACCTCCGACTCCCGACTCCCGGCCTGCCCCCAGCCCCTATCCTCGCCCGTGCCCAACGAACTCCGCGCCGCTCTGTTTGACCCGATTGAACTCGCCCGCGCCGAAGAGACACGGCTCGCTGCGGGCTTCGGCGAGCTCGCCGACGAGACACGCCCGTTCGCCGGCGGCGTGATGTGCCGGGCCGCGCCGGGGGCTTGGTGCAACGCCGCGGTGGGGATGGGGTTCGCTGGGGGGGGGCCTGTTCGCGTCGAAGAAGTGGACGAGCTGATCGCGTTCTACGAAGGGCACGCCATCGAGCCGCGGCTCGAAGTCGCCCCGTACGCCGACATCTCGCTCACCCGCGCTCTTGCCGAGCGCGGGTTTGTGGTGCGGAACTACGAGAACGTGCTGTTCCGGCATCTCGACGGCACGCGCTTGCCGCCCACGCCGTACCCCCCGCCGCGCGGCCTGACCATCCGGGCCATCGACGGCTCGAACGAGCGTGAAGTGGAGGTCCATGCTCGGACCGCCACGCTCGGGTTCCAACCTCCTGGCACGGTCATCCCGGACGAACTGCTCGAGATCGCGCGGCGCGTGGCCCGGCACCCGCGCGTGGCGGCGATTCTCGCCGAGATCGACGGCGAAGTCGTCGGCGCGGGGGGCCTCGAGTCCCACGGCCCCGTCGCCGCGCTCTTCGGCGTCACCGTCCTGCCGCAGGCCCGACGCAAGGGCGTCCAGCGCGCCATGATTGAGTGGCGGTTGAACGAGGCGAAACGGCGCGGCTGCCAGTGGGCCACGATCGGCTCACGGCCCGGCCAGAGCACCGAGCGCAACGTTCGCCGCGTGGGGTTCGAACTTGGGTATACGAAGATCGTGGTGGTGAGGCCGGGGGCGGGCCTCAAACCGGTGACGGAGTGATACGGATCGTGACTGATCCTCGGGCGAGAGCGCGACGATTCGCTCCGAAGACTCCGCTCATCGTCGGCGTGGGCCGCCCTTGAAACAATGACGATCCGTATGGCGTGCCGCTGTGCCACGACTCTGCTGTGCGCGGCAGAGTCGTGCCGAAGCGGATGGAGAACTTCACCTCAAGTCGAGCGGCTTGAAATGCAAGCGCTCTAGCGGGCGGCGACTTCCGCCGGTTCGCTGACGAGGTAGAAGCGGCCGATGGCGACGTCGAAGGCGTCGCCCCGTTCGTCGTAGAACTGGTAGGCACCTTCCATGGTGCCCCAGGGGGTTTCGAGGGGGCAGAAGCTGGAGTATTCGAAGGACTGGCCGGGGCTGAGGTCGGGGGATTGGCCGACGACGCCTTCGCCTTCGACGAGTTTCTGGCGGCCGTCGGCGTCGGTGATGAGCCATCGGCGGGTGAGGAGTTTGGCGCGGCGCTGGCCCTGGTTGGTGATGGTGACTTTGTAGCCGAAGACCCACTTGACGCCGGGGTCGGAGTGTTCGGAGAGGAAAAAGGGCGCGACGTGGACGCGGATGTCGCGTGTGACGGCGTCGGAGGCGTGCCTGGGGTTGCTGGGGCCGTGGTGCATGGGGGGAGGAGCGGGAGTCGGGAGTCGGCAGTCGGGAGTGGGGAAGAGGCGGCGGGACGCGGGCGGGAGTTGGGGGAAAGAATAGCCCGCCGGTGCGCGGTGACTCAAGGAGTCGGTGCGTCCGGCGGGCTGGAAAGGCGGTCAACCTTGGGGATTTCGCGCCGGCGCTTCAGCTGGCGCGGAGGTCGACACGTTTTGAATCACTTCGCGGGGGCGGGGCGCTTGGCGATGAGCTTGTTCATCATCTTCACCATGATGAAGACGACCCAGGCGATGATGAGAAAGTTGATGACCTGGTTGATGAACATGCCGTACTTGATGGCGACCTCGGCGACGGGCGGGGTGGCGGCGGCGTCGGCCTTCTGCAGGACAAACATCAGGTTCTTGAAGTCAACGCCGCCGATCAGCATGCCCAGCGGGGGCATGAGGACATCGTTGACGAGCGACTGGACGATGTTGTTGAACGCGGCACCGATGATGATGCCGACCGCCATGTCGACCGCGTTGCCCTTGACGGCGAACTCTTTGAACTCTTGCATGATGCCCATAGGCCGTTGCTCCTGCTTGGTTGGGTTTGGAAGGGTGAAAACGGCCGCGCGTCCGTGGGGCGGCGTGTTGATTCTGGACAGTGATATCCGAAGGCGGGACGTGTCTCAACGCGCGATCGGGCGTTTGGGGACAACCTTGTAGAGGCGCTCGCGCCGGGGATTTCCCTCTTCGGCGCGCTCGATGGTCATGTGGACGGGGCTGGGTTCGAAGGCTTCGGCGAAGGTTTCCTGGTCGTCGAAGCAGACGTCGATGCCGCGGACGCGGAGGATGAGGTCGCCTGCTTGGAGGCCGGCGCGATGGGCGGGCGAGAGGGGGACGACGCGGGTGATCATCCATTCGCCGTTGGGCCCCTGGCCGAGGCCGACCCCGATTCGGGGTGGCGGCTGCGGTCGCTCAGTCGCGGTTGCTCCGGGCGGGGGAGACGGCTGGCTCATGGCGGCCGCGGCAAGCATGATGGCGGCGAGCTTGTTCATTTCACGCTCCCTGGGCGATGGGTCCGAGGCGCTCGATGAGGCCTCGCTTCACGCTCGGCCATTCGAGATCGGTGATGCTGAAATAGACGGTGTCGCGGATGAAGCCGTCGTAGAGGACGCGGTGTCGTCGGTGGACGCCCTCGCGCACGGCGCCGAGGCGGGCGATGGCGTTCTGCGATTGGAGGTTGCGGCCGTCGGTTTTGAGCTGCACGCGGACGCAGCCGAGGGCCTCGAAGGCGTGGCGGAGAAGAAGGAACTTGCACTCGGTGTTGATGCTGCTGCGCTGGTGCGCGGGGTTGATCCAGGTAAAGCCGATCTCGACGGCTCGGTGCTGGTGCTGGATATCGAGGTAGCGCGTCGTGCCGATGACGCGATCGCTCGGCTTGTGTTCGATGACCCAGGGCAGGTCGGTGCCTTTGGCGTGGCCTTCGAGGGCGACGTTCATCCAGGCGAGCATCTCGGTGCGGTTCCGCGGCGGGGGGGATGTCATGTAGGACCACACCACGGGCTCGGACGCGGCGAAGAGCGCGTCGGCGTGGTCGGGGCGCATGGGGGTGAGGCGCGCGACGCCGCGGGGGAGGGTGAGGGTGGTTGAGGTGAGGTCCATGGGGAAGGTGGAGGGCGTGGTGTGTTGAAAGGCGCGGCGCGGGGAAACGCGGCGACACGGTATCGCCCTCAAGACCACTTCCGTCGGACGGGGTTCATAGGACGATCGGGCGCCGTTTGACGGGCTTTCAGGTCAGCCCTGCGAGATCGGCTTGCGGGGGCGGTGCCGGCGTTTGC
Organism: Phycisphaerales bacterium; assembly: GCA_046154665.1. Classification (GTDB taxonomy): domain Bacteria; phylum Planctomycetota; class Phycisphaerae; order Phycisphaerales; family UBA1924; genus JAFLCM01. The sequence continues at coordinate 16,986 of JBJXFG010000054.1, forward strand.
GTGCCGGGGCGCTGTGGGTGGCGTCGTCGATCAGGGCCGCGGCGGAGGCCGGCGCGTTGGCCCACTCGAAACGCGGCTCGAGGTCGAAGGCTTTCTTGAACAGCTCGCCCTTGCCCTGCGCGGCCCAGAGATCGAGGCCGATGTCGCCGGTGGACTCGATCCGCATGACGGCGGCGTTCTTTTCGACGGTGAGGGCCACGCCGGCGACGCTCTGGGTGTGGTTGCGGTCGAGGCCGTCGGCCAGACGAAGGATGGCGGCGAGGCGGCGCACCAGTTGACGCTCGGGCTTGGGGAGCACGGCGAAGGCGGGGTGCTTCACGCGGCTGGGCAAGGCGCGGCGGTGGTAGCGGGCGACGTTGGCGATGATCTCGACCTCGCGGCTGGTGAAGCCCGGCAGATCGGCGTGGACGATCAGGTGGTAGCTGTGCTTGTGGTGCTTGGCGTAGTTGATGACATAGCCGATGTCGTGCAACAGGCCGGCGGCCTCGAGCAACTCACGGAACTTGGGCTGGCGCCAGTCGGTCTCCGCTCTCTCAGGTTTCGTCTGTGCTGAGAGCTGGTCAAAGATGGAGAGCGCCAGGGCGGTGACGTGGCGCGAGTGGGGCTCTTCGTAGCGGCACAGGTGGGCGAAGTGGCGCACGCCGCGGAGGCGGTCGCGGGCTTCGGTTTGCGTCGATTGAGCGGGGTGGGGGTGATCTTCGGATGCCGCGCCGACGCCTCTGCGGGCGCGTGCGGCGCTCTCAAGGCTGGCTGGTCCGAAGGCTTCGCGGATCATCTGGAGGATGAGGCCGTCGCGGATGCCGCGGTCGTGGACGCGCAGGGTGTTGACGCCCAGGCGCTTCATCACGCTCTCGACGATGGTGAGGCCGGGGATGATGATCTCGGCGCGGTCGGGGCTGAGGCCCGGGGCGCGGCCTCGTGAGCGGGTGGGGAGTTCGCGGAGCCAGTCGCGGACGTGCTTGACGTCGGCGCGGGTCATCTCGTAGCCGCGGACGGTGAAGGGGAGGACTTCGGTGCCGTCGCGGGCGCTGCCGCGCTGCATGCAGACGCTGGCGAGGGCGGTGAAGGTGCCGCCGGTGCCGTACATGATCTGCGGGGTAAACGGCGGTGCTTCGACCATCTCTTTCAGGGTCTTGCGGACGCGGCGGGTCATTTTGTCGAAGCCGCGCGGGTCGGGGGCGTCGCACTCGCCGTAGCGCTCGGTGAGGCGGACGGCACCCAGCGGGAGGGTGTAGACGTGCTCGACGGCACCGCGGGAGCAGAGGACGATCTCGGTGGAGCCGCCGCCGACGTCGACGGTTGCGGCGGCCACATCGGAAAGATCGAAGGCCTCGGCGACGCTGGCGTGGGCGAGGCGGGCCTCTTCTTCAGCGGAGATGGGCTCGATGGTGACGCCGGCGCGGTTGCGGACCGTCTCGACGAAGCGGTCGGCATTGGTAGCTTCGCGGACGGCGCAGGTGCCGACGCAGCGGAGGCGCTCGACGACGTAGCCGTCGGCGATGGCCTTCATGCGGGCGATGGCGAGCACGCTGGATTCCATCGGTTCGTCGTGGAGCAGGCCGTCTTGCGAGAAGCCGCGGCCCAGGCGGGTGATGGCCTTTTCGTCGTCGATGACGCGGTAGGTGCCGTCGGCGCAGGCGTCGACGACGATGAGGCGGATGGAGTTGGTCCCGACGTCGATGGCGGCGAGGCGTTTGGAGGGGCCGATCGCGCCGGGGCTCGCGGCCGAGGCGGGCGCGGGGGTGTGGGACGGCAGCCGCCCGCTGGGGGTGATGGTCTCGGCGTGCAGCACGGGCATCGGTGCGCTGGCGGGCGGATGGGGGGTGTGGCGTCCGTTGCCGTTGTTCATGCGCTCGCCTCCTGCGGGGAATGTCTGACCAGTGCTGCGGCGTTCTCGATGGCTTCGCCGAGTTCTTGACGCAGCGCGTCGCTGGGGGGTTGGTTCGGGGGAGCGACCGATGTCGCGCGTTGGGACCGGGGTGATTCAGCGATGCCAAGGAGGCGGTCGAGGGCGCGGTCGAGCTTGATGCTCTTGCCGCCGGTACCGTTCTCATCCGCCGACCACCACTGCTCGAAGTCGTCAAGGAGTGTGTCGCGCGAGGCGACGAGGGTTTGGCGCAGGGTGGCGAAGGCGCGGGCGGTCTTGCCGTTGGGGCGCAGGCCCAGTTCGGTTGCGGCGGCGTCGGTGCGCCGGGCCAGTTCGTGCCGGTCGTTGACCTCGCCGAGGCGGTCTTGCAGTTTGCGGAGGGTGGCGACGGCGGACTCGGCGGGTTCTTCGTCGAGCGCGGGGGCCATGAGCTCGATGACGTAGCGGAGGCGCTTGCCGGCCAGTCGCATCTCGTGAAGGGCCTCAAAATCCGCCATCGGTTCGGCGTGCCGACGGGCCTCTTCGAAGCGGCGGCGCGCAGCGGAGACGCCCGCGCGCGCGGCCTCGAGGGCGGTGTGTGCGGCGGCGGCGTGGCGGAAGGCCGGGACCGTTCGCGCAGGCCCTTCCGTGCTCGCGGCGCTGGCGGGGTGGACGCGCCCGAGGGCGTTGTGCAGGGTGCCGATGAGGCGTTCGCCCGTGCGCCGGGCGCGCCGGGGCCGGTGGTTCTCACGAGCCTCGACCAGGCCGTGGCGTGCCTTCTCGCGCCAGCGCTGGACGCGCCCCAGCATGAGTTCCGCCGCCACCACGAGGGCCTCATCGTGCAGCGGGTCGCGCTCGGCGGCGAGGAGCAACTCCTCCTGCACATCGCACGAGCGCACCGCGCCGGCGGCGGCGCGGAGTGCGCGGAGGCGCTGCTTGGCCTTGCGGGCGAGCTTGGGATCAAGCTGCGGCGCGAAGACGGTGAGCGCGGCGGTGGCACGGCGCGTCGAGACGCGCAGCGCGTGCGTCTCGCGGACGCCCTGCGGGCTTTCGTGCAGGTCTTCGAGCGCTCGGGCGACGGCCTCGAAACGCTCGGAAATCACCAGCGCCGCGGCGTCGGTGACGTTCAGCGTCGGGCGGAGGGAAACACGGTCGGATGGGGCGCGGGGCGGCCTGGGGTGCGGGGCGGAGTGGTCGGTGCCGTTGGACCCGTTCAGCGCGCTCGATGTCGACGGTCGTGCCGAGCCCCCGGCGTGGGGGGCGGTGTGATCAGACGGGCTTTGGGGCACCGGTAAGACCATGCTTCGGCTTCCGAACTGCGATCATTCCTTCTGGGCCCCGCTCATGGTGCCGACCACGCCGAGGACGCCCTTGCTGAGGTCGCCGAAGACGTCGGCGACGTCGCGGTTGCCGTCGATCACTTTGAACTTGTACTGGGTGGCCAGGTGGTCAAAGACGCTCAGCAGGCGCTCCTGGTAGCGGACGAACGACTGGTAGACGTCGTTCTCTTCCTGGAAGTCCATGCCGGACTCCCAGTAGTCGAACCCGCCCGCGGCGAGCACGCGCGGGGCGAGGTGGTCGAGGTCGCACTTGAGATAGAACACGGCGTGGGGCACCGGCGCGAAGCGGTAGACATCGCGGATCCACGCGGGGTCGACGCCGCGGACGATCGAGCGGGCCATCACCGAGTAGACGTAGCGGTCTGTGAGGACGACGAATCCGGCGCGGAGGGCGGGGACGACCTGGTTTTCGATGCGGTCGGCGAGATCGGTGGCGTAGAAGAGGTCCATCGTGAGGCGGCCAAGGGTGTGTCCCTCTTTGGCCTTGCGGAGGCCTTCGCCGGCGAGACGACTGCGCGTGAGGGCGGTGTGGGCGACGCCGAAGCCGTGGTTCTCGAGCCACTCGCGGAGGAGTGCGACCTGGGTTGATCGTCCGACGCCGTCGGTGCCTTCGACGACGATGAGGCGTCCGGGGTAGGAGGAGATGTCGACGGGTTGAAGGCCGATGCCCTTGCCGGTGACGGGAACAGCAAGCGGATCGGGCGACACCGCGCGGGCCATGGGTGCCATGGCGAAACCGGGTTCAGGCAGAGAGGACGATGGGGCGGACAGTGGCATGAAGGGTCGGTTTCTGGAAGCGGTGGGTCCAAGCCCGGCTTCGCTCTCGATTTGGCGAGAGAGCGCGGGAGCGTTTGGGGAGGTCGCGATTCTAAACGTTCGGTCAATCCTGCCGCGGGGGAATCGGGTGCTGGAATACCCGAACGCGGCGCTAAGTCTAGGCGTCCGAGAACAGGGCTTGTGACGCGGAGGTGTCTCGGTCGGGTGTGTTTGGCGCACGAAGAAGCCCAGCGGTTGGACCGCTGGGCTTTGGGGACTGGGGCTCGATGTTCGACGGAGAAGTGCTTAGCAGGGGACGCCGAAGGTGGCGAGGAAGAGGGTGAGGTCGACGACGTTGACGACGCCGTTGCCGTCGATGTCGCCGCCGGTGAAGGGGGGGACGACGGTGCCGAAGTTGGCGAGGAAGAGAACGAGATCGTTGACGTCGCGCTGGCCGTCGCCGTTGAGATCCTCGGGGCAGGCAGGGGGAACGGCGGGCATGTTGACGCCGAAGGCGGACTTGAACTGGATGGTCTGACCGGGGAGGAGGGTGACGAGCCACTGGAAGGCGTAGGCACCGTCGCCGGCGAAGTTGGCGGTGCCGTTGAGATCGAAGAGGCCGCCGCCGATGACTCCGTTGCGCAGCACAGCGCCGGGTCCGACCTGGAATCGGGCCGGGTTGCGGGCGAGGAAGTTGATGCGGTCGGTGCTCCCGCCCTCGCCGATGACGCCTTCGGCGTTGGTGGCGGGGGTCATCTGGTAGACGTCGTTTCCAGCGGTGCCGTTGAGGTCCATGTCGGCGAGGTGGAAGATGTTCCAGACGGTGGGGCCGGCGTTGGTGGCGGCGGCCTGGAAGTCAAGGGTGCTCTCGCAGCGCGCGGTGTTGGGCTGGAAGGCGTCGAAAATCTGCACGGTCAGGCGGGCGTTGAAGCGGTTGAAGCCGACGGGGTTGGGGCCGGCGTTGGTGTAGACGAGGGTGAGGGTGTCGCCGACCATGGTCTGGACGGGGGTATCGAGCCAGGAGAATCCGCGGTTGCCGCCGCCCGGGGCGCGGTACGACCAGTTGTAGCCGAACATATGGTCGGGGCTGGCGAGACCATCGCAGCGGAAGTCAGCGGTACAGAGGGGGCTGTCGGGCAAGAACGGGGTGAGGGCGGAGCGCATCTCGGCGTTGCCGTCGAAGATCTGGAACACGCCCGAGGCGCTCGACGCGGCGAGCAAAAGGGCGGCGCTGGTCAGGGTCAGGGTCTTCATGGGGGTCTCTCCAGTGGGTTGGTCGCAGTGACCCGGCGCGCACATGCGGGCCGGGGTGGCTGGTTGGGCGCGACGGCGGTTCTCGCCTTTGGCTGCGCCGAAACAGATGAGCCTACTGCTTGCACGCGGTATGCCAATGGAGAGTGCGCCAGCTTTTCATCAGAATGCGTCGATTGCTCCGCTGGAAAGGCGGATGTAAAGCGTTCCACCGGGCCGGGCCCGATCAAGTGATCAGGTGAACGCCTCTCGATGTGTGTGAAACTTCCGCCACGGGTGCCTTGCCCGGCTCTCGACTCCCGACTGCCGACTCCCGCCCATCCCCCCTTGCCCCCCTCACGGATATTCCTGGCGCGTGGGTCGGATGACCACGTCGTTGATGCACACGCTGGCGGGCTGGGAGACCATGAAGAGGATGAGGCGGGCGATATCGTCGGGCTCGAGGACAGGGCCGACGGAATCCATGAACGCGCCGAACTTGGCGGGGTCGTAGCCGGCGACGCCCTGGAACTCGCTGCGGACGATCGCCGGGGAGATGCTCGAGACGCGGATGCCCTTTGGTGCCAGCTCGCGGCGGACGGCCTCGGCGATCGAGTTGAGGGCGAACTTGGTCGAGCCGTACATCGATGAGAAGGGGGAGATGTGCTTGCCGACGGTCGAGCCGAGGAGCACGATGTCGCGCGGACGGGTGAGCCACGGGTCCGACGCGGGGGTGTTCGCTCCCGCCCGAGGTTCGGGGACGATCTTGACCATGCGCTCGGCGGCGGCGCGCACCAGGCGCGCGGCGCCGATGAGGTTCAGGCGCACCATCTCTTCCCACTGCGCTTCATCGGAAGTGGTGGGGCTGCCCGAGAGGCCTCGGCCGGCGTTGACGATGACCAGGTCGGCGTCGGCACCGAAGGTGGCCTTGGCGGCGTCAAGGGTGCGGGCGATGACGGCGCTCTCGGCGGCGTCGCCGGGGACCGCGGTGGCGCGGCCGCGTGCTTGGGTGATCTCGGTCACGAGTTCGTCGAGGCGCTCGGCTCGGCGTGCGTTGACGACGACCGCGGCACCGGCGTGTGCGAGGGTGAGGGCGGCGGCGCGACCGATGCCGGCGCTGGCGCCGGTGATGACGGCGATTCGGTTCTCGAGTGGGCGATTCGTTTGCATTTGGTGATGCTAGAGCCGGATTCAGCGAGGAGACGTGGAGAGAGGCGGAGAGAGCGTCGTGAGATGGGCGGGTTGGGTGTGTTTGAGATTTTCGAGGATGTCAACGCGATGTCGACGCTCCGGGTTGTCGGTGAGTGGCCCTGTGCTTGCGCACAGGGTTCGGATGAGGCGTGGCTTCCCTTCTCCGCGTCGTCCGCGTCTGTGCGGTGGAACGGCCGCTTACTTCTTCTTCCGTTTCTTGTCGAACAGGTCGCCGATGCCCTTGATGATCTGGTCAACGCCCTCGCCCGTGCCCTCGGCGGCATCGCCCGGCAGCTTGATGATGTCTTTGCCGAGGCGTTCCCAGTCGACGTCGGTCTTGGGGTTGTCGATATCGCCGCTGATCTTGAGGGGGATCGAGCTGACATCCCTCAGGCCGGGGAGGTTGCCGAGCCTGAGCGCGCCGGAGATTTCGTCGGCGAGCGCGAAGACCGGCACCCAGACGATGAGGCGCATCTTGCGTTTGACGAGGTCGACCTGGCCCTCTGTGGCGAGTTCGAACTCGCCGGTGGGCATTGAGAAGCGGTCGTAGTTGACGACGCCCTGGCGGATCTTGGCCTTGAAGGGCGGGATCTTCTGGCCGACCTTGCCGAAGGACTGGTTGCTGGTGGCCTTGAGGATCTCGCCGAAGAAATCCGAGCTCTGGAACTGGACGGTGCCGAGGTCGAACACGAGGTCGGCGTTGAGCTTGCTCATGTCGCCGTCGAGCGGGGCGGTGAGCCCGTCGGCGGTGATGACGGCGGGTTTGTCGTCGGCGGTCTTTTCGACCTTGCTCAGCACCGGGACCACCGTCGAGATGTACCGCTTGCTGGCTTCGGGGGTGATGCGGGTCATGCGGGCGACGACCTGCTTGCTGGAGACGAACACGCCGTCGCGCACCTCGCCTGCGGCGCTGGCCTCGGCGTATTCGGCGCGGAGGATCGCCGCGAGCGTGCCGGAGCGCTTGCTCAGGCGGTCGGTGTCGAGCGTGGCGTCCACCCGTGCGCCCAGCAGATCGACGAGCGCGCCCTTCTGGCCCGCCAGCGCGTCGACCAACGGCGTGGGCAGGCCGCCGACGATCTGCGAGGTGATGGTGGCCAGTTCGGGCGTGAGATTGCCGGTGGAATCAGCGATGTTGTCGAGCGTGCCCTTGATAGAGAGCGGCTTGGTGGCGCCTGCGGCCGTCGCACCGGTGCCGGCACCCGCGGGCAGGCCGGTGAGTTTGACGCCCGGGGTGGAGAGTTCGAACTGGGCGCGTCCGCCTGGGAGTGTGACGAATCCGCCGATGAGTTCGCCCATGTCGGCCTCGACGCCGTCGGGCGTGGCGAGGGCGAGGCCCGGGGCTTTGAAGCCCAGGTCGGCTTTGAAGATGGCGGGGTCGAGCATTCGTCCGGCGGGCCCGAGGTTGAGGGCGCGGACCTGCAGGCTGGTGGTGACGGGGCGCATGAGGCGTGCGGTGGGCTTGCCGTCGGCGCCGGTGAAGAGGTATTGGTTGGCGAGGGCGGGGTCGAGCGTCCAGGTGGCGCTGAAGGGGAGGATGCGTGTGCCGTTCTCGTTGTGGCCGGCGGTGACGCGGGTCTGGAGCCGCGGCGATTCGACGATCGCGTTGAGCACCACGCCCTCGCCCACCTGGGGCTCGCGGTTGGCGAGGACCATCAGCTTGAGCGTGTCGCCGACGGCGCGCGAGAGCAGCTCGGGCGTGCCGAGCCACGCGTCGATGGCGGCGCTGTTGGTGGCCTCGATGGTGGCCTCGCGGAGTTCGGTGGGCATGTTGGGCCCGCCGTCGATCCGCGCAGTGATGAGTGTGGGCCCGGGGTTGGCGGGGTCAAAGGCTTCGATCGAGGCGGTGATCTCGCCGTTGGGGCGCGCGGGATCGCTGTTCATGATGGCGGCGGCGCCGAGCTTTCGGAAGCCGACGTTGAGCGGACGGGCGTTGGCGGTTCCCGCGCCGAGGGTGGTGGCGTTGAGGAGGGTGAAGTCGCCCTCGTTGCGGAGCTCGGCGCGGTACGCGCCGAGGGGGCGCTTGCCGAGCTCGGTGGGGCCGACGATGGGGATGTTCATCTGCGAGACGCTGGCGACGAAGACCGCGTCGCCGCGGAGCGCGGGGCGGGGGTTCAGGTCGGGGGCCTTGAGCGCGAGGATGGTGTCGGCGGTCTGCGGCGTGACGCGGGCGCGGGCTTCGGTCGGGCCGACGGTGAGCTTGTCCGAGGTGATGACGGCCTTGGAACTCGCACTGACCTGGGGGCTGGTGAGGGTGAACGCGTAGCCCTTGTCGCCTTGCAGGGCGGCGAGCTGGGCGTCGAAGGTGCCGCCGAGGGCCGCTTGCGCGAGCACGGCGTTCTCCGGGCTGACGAGCGCGATGAGTGACGAGGGGACGCTGGTGAAATCGATGACGCCGCGCGGGGTGATGGTGCGGATGTCGATGCCCTTGCTCTCGCCCCCCCCGCCTCCAAGGACTCCGCCCGCGCCGAGGGTGCCCTTGGCGGCGAAGGGGTTGTTCTGGAACGCGCCTGAGGCGTCAAGGGTGAGATCGGCGCCGCCCTTGCCGTCGAGCACGGCGTCGGCTTTGAGGGCGGCGATCTCGACGCGTTCGGGCGGGCGGGTGTTGCCGGGTGATCGGAGCGTCAGGCCGAGGGCTGAACCTTGCAGCGAGATGCGGGCACCGATGGTGCCGGGGTCGATGGAGGAATCGCCCAGAGCGAGGTCGACGCCCGAGAGGCGCGCGGTGAACGGCGCGGAGCCGTCGATGACGACACCGGCTGCGGCTCCACCCTCTGGAGGGTTCAGGGCGGCGTTGAGCACCTCGGCGGGTCGGTTGAGCGTGAGCGTGAGCCCTTCGCCGACGGTCTTCACGCGACCCGCGCCGATCTCGATCCGGCCTGCGCCGGTCGCGCCGCTGCTGGTGAGGTTGAGGTCGAGCGTGGATGAACCGGAGGCACCCGGCGCGGCGGTGAGGTCGAGGTTCATCGTGCCGCCGAAGAGCGCGTCGGCGAGTCGGCGGGCCTGTTCGCCGGCGATCGACGCGACCGAGGCGGGCATGTCGACGATCTGGATGGCGCCCTCGGGGCGCGCGTCCTTGAGAGTGAGGCGGACCCCGCCGGGGGCTTTCGCGTCTTGCACGAACAGGCCGGCGACGGTGAGCGAGGGGCTGAGGATCTCGAATCGCTTGCCGGCGTGTTCGAGGGTGTGGCGCATCGAGAGCTTGGGGTTTTTGACGCCGTCGATCTCGGCCTCGGTGTCGAGGCTGGCGATGGTGAGGGGTCCGGCGTTGGAGTTGCTGAGGGCGACGCCGAGTTCGCCGGCGATGACGCGGAGTTTGGCGCGGGTGCGGCCGAAGTCGAGGCCGCTGGGGCCCATGACGCCGGGGAACTCGAAGTCGCGGACGATGATGCTGGCGAGGCCCTCGCCCGTGACGGTGATTCCGGCGTCCGGCGGGGTGAATCGGCGCGCGAGAGCACCCAGCGCGGTGGTCTCGAGCTTGACGCCTTCGTTGCGGGCGCGGATGCGGTCGGGGTCGATGAACAGGTCGAACCAGAGGCGCGTCTTCTGGCTCGAGATGATGCCCGAGACGTAGGGCGGCGATGTGGCTTCGGCGGAAGACGCGGCACCGTCGGCTGGCTTCGGGTCGGTCGAAATTCCGCCGCCCGCGAGCGTGCTGCCGCCGATCTGCTTCGCCGAGACGAGCGGTTCGTTGCGCGTGGCCAGGCCGGCGCGGAGGTCGGCCTTGAGGTCGGGGCCGAGGATCTCGGCGAGATCAATGCCCGCGGGCTGGGCGAGCGGCTGGAGGATCGCGGTGGGAACATCGTCAACGAGGAACTGACCGCGGAGCCGACCGGGCCCCTCGGGGCGGGGTGCGCCGGTGTCGTCGAGCAGGTCGGACGCGGTGAGGTCGAGCCGGATCGCGCCGGAAGGCTTGCCGTCGAGGGTGGTGTTGATCTGTCCCAGAGCGCCGAATCCCTCGGCGAAATCGCGGGTGCCGACGCGGAGCTCGAAGGGTTCGACGGTGAAGGCTCGCGCGGCAGCGTTGGGGCCGGTGGAGAGCGAACCGCTCATGCGCGTCGAGCGCAGCAGGGTTGCCACCTTGGCGCCGCGGTAGTCCACGGGCTTGGGGGTGGTGCCGCCGACGGAGGACGTCGGCATCGGGACGTCGAGCGATTCGATGATCCAGGTTAGGGTGGGACGCTCGGCGACGGTCAGCACCGGCGGGGCGCCGTCCTTGCCGGGGACGGCGAGGGCGGCGGCGGGGGCTTTCACTTCGATGAACGCCGGGCGGGCGGTGTCGGCGAGGACAAGGCGGCCATCCTTCAGAAGGACGTGCGCGGCGATGCGGGCGGGGGGATCGCCCGCGCCGCCGGGCCCGGATGAAGCGCCCGCTGAGGCGGCCCCAGACCGCGCCGCGATGAGCTCGAGATACTCGGCGGGGATGGCGCCTTCGAGTTTCACGTCGGCGCTGGCTTTGTCGAGCGTCACGAGGCCGTCGGCCTGCGTGATGTTCTGAGCCGTCGCGGTGAGATCGAGGGCGCGCTGGCCGTCGAGGGTGTTGGCGGTGGCGGTGAGGGTGAAGGGCTTGCCGAGTTCGAGGTCGCCGCTGGCGGTGAGCGCGGTGAGGCCGATGGTGCGGACGCCCGAGCCCGGGGTGAGTTCGCCGGTGTACTTCACTTCGGAATCGGTGACGCGGAGGCGGGCGGCGAGGCCCTGGGGCAATCGCAGTTCTTTCGCCGGGGCAGGCTGTCCGGGCTGGGCCGCGCCGGGTCGCGGCACGGTGGCGACGCCGGGGCGTGGGCGGAGCGCTTCTTCGAGGTTGGTGGTGCGTTCCTTGCCGGTGGGGGAGACGATCTGCTTGATGTCGCCGCGGAGTTTGACGGTGATATCTCCGAGGTTCATGCCGCCGGTGGCGAGGGAAAGGAGTCCGGCACCGGTGGAGAGGTCGGCCTCGGCGACGACCGCGCCGGAGGGGTCGAGCAAGCGCACCGGGCCGACCTGCTGCGGGCCGCCCCACGAAAGGCTCATGGTGTCGATCTTGAACGAGCCCGAGATGTCTTTGTTGAGGGCGTTCTCGGCGATGCCTCGGCCGAAGCGCGATGCCAGGGCGGGCGCGAACGCCACGAGCACCGCCAGCAGCACGACGACAACGCCGAGCGTGATGAGGAGTTTCTTGATGATCTTGCCGTGGGGGGCAAGGGTGGTGCGTGGTGAGAGGAGGTTGGGACGAGTCGGGGTCTTCATAGCCCGCAAGGGTATGAAGCTCGAACATGGCGGCGCGGACATGTGAGCGTTGGGACCGAGCGGTTTCCGTACGGTTCCCACACGGCGGTGGGGGCCGCGGAGCGTCAGCAGCCTTACACTCGTGCATGACCGCCACCCGCAACGACCTTTCGAGCGCGACCCGTCAGAAAGTCTGCGCGATTCTGGATGCGCGACTCGCCGACGCCGTGGATTTGGCGACGATGTGCAAGCAGGCGCACTGGAACGTGAAAGGCCCGTCGTTCATCGCGCTGCACAAGCTCTTCGATGAGGTGCACGAGGTGGTAGAGGGCGCGGTCGATGAGATCGCCGAGCGCGTCGTCGCGCTGGGGGGCACGGCCCACGGGACCGCACGAGCGGCGGCGAAGGGGTCAACGCTGAAGGAATATCCGGCGAACATCACCAAGGGGCGCGACCACGCCGCCGCACTGGCGGACCGACTCGCGGCGTTCGGCAAGCTGGCGCGGTCGGCGATCGACGACACCACGAAGCTGGGCGACGCGGGCACGGCGGACCTGTTCACGGGCGTCTCACGCGACATCGACAAGATGCTGTGGTTCGTCGAGGCTCACCTGCAGGCGAACGCGTAGCTGTTTTCATTCGAAGACATTTGAACGCGGAGATCGCGGAGGTCGCGGAGAAAGGCAAGAGAGAGAGAAAGAGAGAGGCGGGCTGGGGTTCGGGTTTCGGGGTTCAGGGCCCGGCTGAGATTAACCCCTCACTTCGTGCCTCCGTGCCTCCTTGCCTTCGTGCCTTCGTGCCTTTCTCCAGCCCTCTGTCTTCCTCCGCGAACTCCGCGATCTCCGCATTGAAAAACGCCATTCAGACTCACGCCCGGAAGATGCGGGCCATGCGGCGCTGCAGTTCGGTCAGGTCGGCGCGAACGAACACGGCGTTGACCTCCATCCAGCCGCACATGACGTAAGGCTGGGTGCTCATGTAGTTGCGCAGGGCCGGGTCGGAGCCGCGGGAGTTGTCTTCGATCATCAGCACCTTGGGGCGGTGCTTGTGCAGGTCGAAACCCTGGAGGAGCGCGACTTCTCCACCTTCGACATCGATGACGGCGACGTCGATCTCTCCACCACTCGGCGGGTGTTTCTCGAGCAGGTCATCCATGCTCGTCAGGGGCACGCTCACGACCGACTTGGGCGCGGGCTGCGTGTCGCGGAGGTGCTGGGCGGTGGTGGTGTGGTAGGAGAGCATCCCGCCGTACTGGTCGGTGGTGACGGTGAACTCGGCCTGCCCGGTGGATCCGCGGCGCGACAGCGCGGCGTGGACCACCTGCGAGTTGACGCGGCGCTTGGCGCACTGCTCGGCCTTGTCGGGGATGGCCTCGATGAGCAGCCCCTTCCAGCCCATGGCCTCGAGCGCGTAGGTGACGGAGTAGTTATAGCCGTCGAAGGCGCCGACCTCGATGAAGTTGCCTTCGAGCTGGCCTTCGAAGAGGTCGTAGAGCAGCAGGTCTTCGCCGAACTGGGAGCGGAACTCGACGGGCAGCGCGGGCTCTTTGCCCGCGGCCCGGAGGCGTGCCGCGGCTTCGAGGGCGTAGACCTTCTGGCGGGTGCGCGTCAGTGTGTGATACATCTGCCCGAGGGCGCCGCGCATCTGCAGCACGGCCTGCTCGACGGGTGACAGTTGATTCGCGGGCGCGGCGGCGGGGCGGTTGGCGACGGGTGGCATAGCAACGGAGGGTATAGCGTTCCGACCCGGTTTGCTGAAACGCAGACGCGGCATCGTCCGGCCTCTTTTGCTGCTTTGCTGCTTTGCGGATTCCCCACTCCAGACTCCCCACTCCCCACTCCCGCTGTCTTTCCCCCCGGCATGATCCACCCGCTCATCCCCATCATCCTCCAGACGATCTCGTCACTGGCCATCGCGGGCGGGTTCATCTTCGCGGCGATCCAGCTGCGCGAGACCCGGCGCGCCCAGCACGTCGCCAACTTCGCGCGGCTCGTCGAGATGCAGATGTCGCTCCGGCGTCTGCGCGTCGAGCACCCAGAGCTGGCGTCGGTCCACACCCACGACGTCGCCGACCTGCCGACCGACCGCGACGTGCAGCACTACTTCTTGAACCTGATGCAGCTGAGCCTGTTCGAGATCGCGTGGTACGCCCACCGCCAGGGCCAGCTCGCCGATGATTACTTCGCGAGCTGGGAGCACCGCATGCACGCGCTGTGCACGGAAGAGTCATTCCAGAAGATGATGACCAAGCCGGGGATGAAGATCATGCACGATGATTTTCATCGGTATCTGCAGACGATGATGCGGCGGTCGGAGTTGCAGAGGGGGTTGGCGCGTCAAGACTAATCATCCGAAGGTGATAATCCCGCGCGAGACTCCGCCTGGTCAAAGACACGGTCGATGTAGGCTTGATCTTCCTCCGACATTGTCAGACTCTGACGATACTCAGAGGCTTCAGGGACAGCCGCGAATCGCACTTCGCCCTGCCGTTCTTCGACGAATTTTCGAATGTCCTCAAACTCGAGTCGGAAGTACTCTTTCCGCGGATTGACGCGATTCAAACGGTGCTTACCGAACCGCTTGTGAAGCTCGTTCTCCAGTCTCGGAGCATCCTCGCACGAAATCATCATGTGAACGTCGAAGGGGAACGGTACGGAGGCATCGCCGAGCTCAGCTACTCGTTCCAACGGCTCCAGCCGCCTCGTCATCCCGATTTTGAAGACCCCTTCGCCAAAAGACCCAATGTTGCTGATCACATAAATATGCCCGGCTCTCGTGAGCTGCGCCTGGGAAACGGCGCGCTCGCGACTTTCCGCTTCCGCTAGTCGTGCACGCAACTGCTCGATCTCGGTCGAATGCTGGTCGCGCGTCTCGGCGAGGGCCTTGTCCAACGCGGCTCGGATCGCGGTCTGCTCCCGCTCGAGGCGCTCGAGCTCCTTCTGCACCTCGCGCTCGCGTGCCTGCTCCTCGCGAATCTGAGCCTTGATCTTGGCCTGTTCTTCCCGCTCGATCTGCTTCTTCACCTCAGACTCGAAGTCCCGCTTGAGTTGATCGAGAAGGCGAGCCTCTTCTTCTGGCGGCACCCGAAAGCCAATGCTCTGACACCACTCGACCGCTTCGGAAAGCCGTTTCTTGTTGGCGGCGTAGTTGTTAGCGTTGATGCTCCGAGCAACCCACTGCTCAGTCTGCTTGAGATACTCCTCTGCAAGCTGTTCAGCTCGCCTGTTCATTGCGGCAAGACGTGTTTCCTGCTCGTCTCGATCCATTCGGAGTTTGCGCGTCTGCACGAGTGACCCAGACATCTCAGCCTTGAGTAGCTCGCATTCCCGCTCACGGTCCTCGAGCTTGATCTTTCGAGACTGCCAGTCCGCGAACTGCTGCTCCAACTGCTTTCGTTCTATTTCATGCTTCCGACGGATGGTTTCCGCCGCGGCGAGTTCTTTGGAGGCCTGATCCTTGAGCCTCGCTGATTCAGATCGCGCAAGTTCAGCAGCGGATCGCCGTCGCTCGACCAGAATAAAAACCAGCGCCGCGCCGAGTAGAAATCCAACTACCGCCACAACAAGAATCGTCATTTGTGCTTCTCACCTTGTCATCGAGCTATCCGCTCGTCGGACGACTTACAGCGCCAATGGACCGAATACACGTGTCTGCTGCTCGCCCGCACGACGTACAACGAGAAAGCGTCAAAAAGTCACAGAGCGGAAGGATGCATTCGAGCCCACACCGCACACACCAGCCAGTCACGAGCGCCTCTGAATTTCCGGTAGCTTCGACCGCATTTGCTTTGTCATGACTGCCAACTCGGACAGTTCGCAACTGCCTCGCCTGACCGAGCCTTGCATCCCAGCCCAGATCACCGCCAAGCAAGGCCTGGACCTCAGTTGCCGTCACGCCACTTCGGGACTCTATCAGCGCGTAGAGTCTGTGGAACGCCGCGAGCTCATCTCTCGCTTGACGAAGCCGGTCGGCAAGATCGTCGGACGCAACTCGATCAATCGATCGATTGGTCTTCAAAAGTCCACCCAGCTCTTCAAGGGCCTCTCCGTCGAGTAAGGGAGGAGCGAGTCGGCAGACGATGTCGATGCAAGGCAGGCTTCTGAAGGTACCCGTCTCGTACTTCTGCTCGTACTTCATCATGTCGACGACATGCTGCCAAGCATTTCGAGCGAATCGGATGGCCCCCGGCGCGTCTCCCGCTCGTTCGGCAGTCGATGCGCGTTCCACGAGCAGGTGATACTCCTCTTTCGCAACTGCAAGGTCCAACTTGGCCATCTCCGCCCTTTCGTCTCGAGTCCCAAGACTATACCGACTCTCTTGATCACATTCGAGACTCATCGCCGCCAAGTTGCCATGGGCGAGTAATCCTAACCACAGAAATCCCGTCCTACTCCTCCCCCACCCGCACCCGCCTCGACCCCGCCGCCGCGTCCGCGTTCATTCCGTGATCGCGGCACCAAGTCCCCACGTATTCGAGGAAGCGTGCGCCGAACTGCTCCAGCTTCTTCCGACCGATCCCCTTCACCGTCGCCAGTGATTCCATCGACGACGGGCGCACGCGGCAGAGTTCTTCCAGCGTGGTATCAGCGAAGACGACGAAGGGCGGGACGCCCAGCTCGGCGGCGATCTCGCGGCGCAGGCCGCGGAGCGACTCGAACAGCGCGGATTCGTCCTTCGACAGTTCGACCGCGGGGCCTTCCAAACCGCGCGCCCCCCCAACAGACCCGCCGCCTCCCCCACCACCGCCGCCCCCGCGCCCCGCGCGGGCCCGCGTCGGCTCCGTCACGGGTTCGCGCTTGGCTTCGAGCAGCCGCGCCCGGCGTGTGCCGTTCAAGAACTCTCGGCTCGTCCCCGTCATGGTGATGACCGGGTATTCGCCGCCCGACACCTGCAGCGCCCCGGCGTCGACCAGCTGGTGGACGCACGAGACGATCGTCTCTTTCGGCAGGTCACGGAGCAACGCGAACGTGGTCAGTCGATCGTGGCCGCGCTCGGTCACTTTCGGCGTCAGCTTGCCGCGGAGCACGTCGGCCACATGGCCCGCGCCGAAGTTCTGGCCCACGCGGTAGACGCACGAGATGATCTTCTGCGCCACCACGTGCGAGTCCGCGATCTCGTCGAGTTCGCCCAGGCACACATCGCACGCGCCGCAGCCCGAGGGCAACTCGGCGGGCGTGCTCGCTTGCTCGCCCACGGGAGCCAGATACGGCTGCCCGAAATACTCCGACAACCCCCGGTGCCGGCACCGCCCCGTGCTCACCACGCCCTTGATGTGGCGCAGCAGTTCGAGCTGGGCGGCGAGGCTCTCGGGGGTCGCGCCGGTCTCCGCCGCGGAGCGTTCCATGAGGTTGCGCCAGCGCTCGAAGTCGGCGGCGCTGTGCAGCAGGACGCACTCGCTGGGCAGGCCGTCACGGCCGGCGCGGCCGGTCTCCTGCTGGTAGTGCTCGACGCTCTTGGGGATGGCCGCGTGGATGACGCAGCGCACGTCGCCGCGGTCGATGCCCATGCCAAAGGCGACGGTGGCGCAGACGATGTTGAGCCGCTCGGCCTTGAACGCTTCGCTCACCTTCGTGCGCTGATCAGGGGTCATGCCAGCGTGGTAGGCCCGCGCGTCGAGGCCCTTGCCCGAGAGCGCATCGGCGAGGGCTTCAGTTTCCTTGCGGCTGATGCAGTAGACGATCGCCGCGCGGCCCTCGTGGCGCGCCAGCACGCGCGAGACCTGCTCGACCGCGCGGGTGCGCGGGATCACGCGGTAGGTGAGGTTGGGGCGGTCGAACCGGCCCACCAGCACCAGCGGGTTGCGCAGGCGCAGCTGCTTCGCGACATCCTCGCGCACCCGCGGCGTGGCGGTCGCGGTGTAGGCGTGCAGCGCTAGCCCGGGCAGGTGCTCGCGGAGTTCGGCCAGACGCCGGTACTCGGGGCGGAAATCGTGGCCCCACTGGCTGATGCAGTGGGCTTCATCCACCGCGATCGACCCGACGCGGTCGCCTAAACCGCGCAGCCACGAGATGGTGCCATCGAGCAGCAGGCGTTCGGGCGCGATGAGCAGCAGCTTGAGCGCGCCCGAGCGGGCATCAGAGCGGATGCGGGAGGCCTCGTCGGCGGGCACGTGGCTGTTCAGCGCCGCGGCCGGATAGCCCGCGAGCCGCAGCCCGCTGACCTGGTCCTGCATCAGCGCAATCAGGGGCGAAACCACGACCGTGAGCCTGCCGGTGAGCAGCGGCGGGACCTGGTAGCACAGCGATTTCCCGCCGCCGGTGGGCATGACGACGAGGCTGTCGCGCTGGTCGAGCGAGGCGCGGATGGCCTCGGCCTGCATGGGGCGGAGCGTGTCATAGCCCCAGACCGAGCGGATGACATCGATGAGCCGCTCGTCGCTCACCTCGGGCTCGTGGGAGCGGGGGCCGGGAGGTGTATCGACGTCGTGCGGCGGCATCGCGCGGAGTCTATGAGGTTGGACAAACGACGTGCCACGCGACGGTCTCGGCGCGAGCGCTGTTCGAGCTCTTGCCACGCGCGCGGCGGCGGCCGCAGACTGTTCGTACGAACAGTCTGCGATCATCCTGCTGCGCGGCTGCGATTGTCCACAAAATCAGAAATCTCGATCTTGTATTCGTATTTTTTGAGAATCCAGCCCCTCCGCCGATAGCATCAAACACGCGGGCGGATGGAGGGGCGCCCAGACACCACTGAAGAAAGGAGCAACGCCATGAACCCCCGTCTCGCCAGCTTCGCAACGGCGACGCTCGCGGCGGTCGGCTCTGTTCGCGCCGACGCCCCGGGCGTCATCAACCTCGGCTTGCTGCCCGGTGACACCATCGTCGCCCCGGCGGTCAACAGCCAGTCCGACATCACCATCGCCAAGGGCGGCAGCACCTTCCTCGTCGCCTGGACCGACTATCGCGGGCGCAGCGCCGGCGGGCAGGCCGTGCAGAGTGACGGCGACATCTTCGCCGTCCGCCTCGACAGCGCCGGCAACGCCATCGACCCCTCGCCCTTCATGGTCGCCGGCGGCATGGGCCTGCAGCGCCGACCTGTGGTCGCCTGGAACGGCTCGAACTGGATGGTCCTCTACATCTCGGAGGACCCCACCACGGGCTACTTCGAAGACCGCATCCGCGCCGTGCGCGTGTCGCCCGCGGGCGCGGTGCTTGATCCGGTGCCCATCTCGTTCCCGCCCTCGCAGTTTTCGCCTGATTCCATCGGCCTGAACCTCACCGGCCAGAACGGCAACTGGCTCGTGACGCGCTGCATCTACCACAGCGACGGCTACGGCACGTTCCTCGCCGGTCAGCGCCTCGACGCCAGCGGCACCCTGCTCGACACGACCCCGGTGACGCTCATCGACTGGGTCTACGGCACCACCCGCGCCATCGCCTCCAACGGCGAGTATCTCGTCGCCGGCCCCACGTGGAACGACAGCGCCGTCATTGCCGCTCGTCGCATCGGGCTCAACGGTCAGCCCATCGCCGCGGCGTTCCCGGTGCCGAGCCTCAACATCGCCGCCAACGGTACCGAGTACTACGTCGCCTGGATCAAGGACTACACCAACCTCGTCGGCTCGCGCATGACGCCCACCGGCACCCTGCTCAACCCCGCGGGCACGGCGCTGTTCAGCAACTTCTCGGGCGACGTCTCGATGACTCACGACGGCACCAACTGGTGGCTCGCGTGGACCGTTGCAAACTTCGCCCGCACGATGCGCGTCTCGCCCGCCGGTGCCGTGCTCGACCCCGGCGGCGTGGCGCTGCCGATCACCATCACCGGCAATGTCAACAACATCTATACGCCCGCACTCGTCGGGCGTCCTGGTGGCGGTGCCATGTTCACCTGGCACGACATGCGGGCCGCCGCGGGCAGCGACGCCAACGCCTACGCCCTCCCGCTGACGCCCTCGAACACCGCGGGCACGGAGCGCTGCATCTCCACGGGCACCACCAACCAGCGCACCAGCGACGTGAGCGATGGCCCCGGCGGGACCGCCGCCGTCGTCTTCGTCAGCGAGGCCGCCAACGACGACCGCGTGCTAGTGCACCTGCTGAATGGCACCGGCGTGCCGGTCAGCCCCGAACCCATCGAGGTCTTCCGCGGCCCAACCGTCGGGCGCGCCTCGATTGCCTGGAACGGCTCGGTGTTCATGGTGACATGGGACTCCGGCGTGTCGGGCCTGACTCCGACGCAGATCATGGCCCGGCGTCTGGCGCCCGGCGGCAGCTTCATCGACGCCGTCCCGTTCAACGTCATGCCCGGCTTCAACCCCGATGTCGGCGCTCTGGGCGATGACTTCCTCTTCGCCGCCTCGCGCTACGGCACCTACCCGCAATACATCGACCTGTGGGGCCGGCGCTACGACGGCGCGACGGGCACGTTTACCGATGCTTCCTCGGTCTACCTCGCCGGTCTGTATGTGACCGGCTACAACCGCGTGCGTTCCGACGGTGCCAACTGGATCGTGACCAGCGGCTCGATGTGGTCGCACGATTCCTCGCAGGGCGACGCGATTTATGTCACCGTTCCGCCTTCCGGCGCGCCCGCCGCCGCCCGCAACCCCACGCCTTACGCCGGCGGCTCGGGCGATCTCGATATCGCGTTTTCCGGCTCGAAGTACCTCTTCGTGTGGCGCAACAACACGCTGAGCAACGCCAACAACTTCATCGCCGGGCGGATCATGAACCCTGACGGCACATTTGCCACCGGCGCGTTCACCATCGCCGAGGCCGCGGGGAGGCAGCTGCGTCCCACCGTCGGATGGAACGGCGACGAGTTCATCGTGGCATGGGAGGATCAGCGCAACCAGGCCGCGTTCTTCGACGCCCGCACCGACGTCTTCTCGACGCGGGTCAGCGAAGCGGGCGTGGTCTCGGACCCCGCCGGCATCGGCGTGGTCTGCGGCACTGAGGGCGACCTCGGCCCCGCCCTGCTCGCCACCAGCGACGGCCGCACCCTCATCAGCACCACCCGCTTTACCCTGAGCAGCCCCATTGATTCGTACCGCGTCGGGCTCTCGGTGCTCGCCATGCCGTCGGTCCTGTGCACCGGCGACTTCAGCGGCGACCGCGCCGTCAACACCGACGACCTCGTCCTGCTGCTCGCGGGGTTCGGCCACAGCGTCGAGCCCCGCACCAACGGCGACATGACCGGCGACGGCGTCGTCAACACCAACGACCTCGCCGCGTTCCTCGCCGCCTTCGGTTCGGCCTGCTAGTCCGGCCGCCCGATCTTCGGGCGTTCATTCGGGCCGCGGCACTTCCCTGAGAGGAGCGCCGCGGCTCTTTCGTTTGCGGCTCGAAGTTGGGCCCTACTGTTCTCCCCCCACGGCTCGCTCCACGACCTTGCCAACTGACGGAACACACTCATGCCCGACTTCCCGCAATACGCCGAACAAGGCCCCATCCCCGGCAAGCTCTTCATCGTCGAGGGGATCGACGGGTCGGGGAAGTCGACGCAGCTCGATCTGCTGAAGAAGTGGCTGATCGCGCAGGGATACTGCGTGAGCTTTTCGGAGTGGAACTCTTCGCCTCTGGTGCGGGAGACCACCAGCCTTGGGAAGATGAAGCGGCTGCTGAGCCCGCAGACGTTCTGCCTGATCCACGCGGCGGACTTCGCGGACCGGTTCGAGCGGGCCATCCTGGCGCCGCTGCGGGCCGGGGCGATCGTGCTCGCCGACCGGTACATCTACACGGCCTTCGCGCGCGACGTGGCCCGCGGCGTCGACCCCGAGTACGTCCGACGCGTCTACCGCTTCGCGCCCAAACCCACCGCGGCGTTCTATTTCCGCGTGCCGCTGGGCGAAGCGCTACGGCGCATCCTCACCGGGCGGCCCGAACTGAAGTTCTACGAAGCGGGCATGGACCTGGGTCTGAGCGATGATCCGTACAAGAGCTTCGAGCAGTTTCAGGGGCGGATTCTGGATCAGTATGAGAAGATGGTCCCGGAGTTCGGGCTCAGCGTGATCGACGCGACGCTGCCCATCGCCGAGCAGCAAGCGCAGGTGCGAGGGCTGGTCGAGCCGCATCTTCGCGGCGTGCTGCGCCAACCGGTAAACCCCTACGCGGCGGTGCTGCAGCACCAGGGCCTCACGGGGCGGTACCTCGAAGGCAAGGAATCGGATTGGTCGGGGGAGTGAGCGCCCGGCCCTTCACGGCTGTTCCGCAAGCAGTGCCTCGACGGCGTCCTTGACGCGATCCGGCTTCAACCCCGCGGCGCGGACGATGCCCTTGCGATCCACCAGCACATAGAAAGGCCACCACGTCACGCCGTGGGCGTGGGAGGACATCGATCGGAGGTCGGCGCCGGTGGGGTATTTCATGCCGTGGGCGCGAGCGGTCGAGGCCATGGATTCGGAGCCTTCGGTGCAGCAAATCCCGACGACCTCGACGCCCCGGGAGCGGTAGGTCTCGGCGATCTCGTTCGTCTTGGGGATGGCGGCCTTGCACGGGCCGCACCAGGTGGCCCAGAAGTCGATGACGATGATCTGACCGCGGAGGCCGCTCATGTCGCGGCGCGGTCCGACCCAGTCGCCGGTGCGGAGGGTTGGGGCGCGCTTGCCCTGGAGCTTCTGCAGTTCGGCCCACTTGCGGTCGTCGGTGCCGTTGATGAACCAATCGCGCGGAAAAGTGGCCCGGCGGTTGGCGACGGCCTCGATGCTCGCGCGGCCCGACACGGTGCGCGAATCGAGCAGCCCCGGGGCTTCGACGGCGGCGGGCGCGAGCAGCGCGAGCCCGAACGTGGAAGCGCTCACGGCGGCCAAGAAAACGACGTGTCGGTTGCGGGCGGCCATGGGGACGCTCCAAGAAATCGGGTGCCCAGAAAACCCGCGCCACCACGGGGCCGAAGGCTCACGCGCTCGCCCGGACGCAGAGAAGGTGTATCGGCGCTTGGAGCAGCAGCAGGTGAATTGCGGCGAAGTCGAATCGACGCCCGAACAGCGAGCCCGAGCGTGAGCGCGAGCGGGTTGGAAAACCGGGGATTCCGGTGTTTCAAAGGGCCCCGCCGCTGGCGCTCGGGGCTCGTCGGCGGCGCATCTCACCCGCCTGACGCTGCCAGCCGCTCGACTTCCGCGTATTGCCCCCGGAAGAAGCGGATCCATCCCGCACGGATGCCCGGCATGCGGCCGTCGCGCTCGGCCTTGCGCCAGTCTTCGCGGATCGCCTTGTAGTTGGCGTCGTTGAAGGGCGTTGGCTGGCCGTTCATGTCCCAATCGGGGAGGCTGTCGAGGAGTGCTTCCATGCGGGCGAGCGTTTCGGTGCTCACGCCGCGGTCTTTGGCGCGGTTGTAGGCCGACCAGGCACGGATCAGTTCGGCGTGGGTGTCGATGCCGAAGGCGCCCATCATCGGGCCCACGGCGCTGCGCCAGCCTTTTTCTTTGACCGTGCTGGCCGCTTCGAAGGGGCTGGTCTTGTCGACCATGCGGTCGCGGAACTTTTCAAACAGATCGCGCTTCACCGCCATGCGGCGGAGTTCGTACTGCGTCGGGCCCCAGGTGCCCGCGTCGGTGTCGTTCACCCCCGTCACGGACGCGGGGCGGGTGTGGAACTGCCACAGGGCTTGGCCGGGGTCGGAGAGACAGAACTCGATGAAGCGCTTGGCGATTTCGGGATTGGGACCGCCGCGCATGAGCGAGATCGGGTCGGCGTCGATGTAGACGACGCCAGGCGGGTCGATGTAGCCGACGCGGGAGTTTTCGGGGGTCTCGCCCGGCTTCATGACGGCCTGGGCCTGGAATCGGCCGTAATGCGAGATCGCCACGCCCATCGCCGCCTCGCCCTGCGACACGTCGAGCGGGACTTTGGGCGATGAGTTGGTGAAGGTGCGGCTGTTGGCGGCCATGCGGCGCAGGATTTTCCAACCGCGCTCCCAGCCGTAGTTGTTGAGGATGCTGTCGTAGAGCGTGGCGACGGACCCGGACTGGCGTGGGTCGGCGAGGGCGACCCAGCCGATGAGCTTGGCATCGCACAGCTCTTCCCAGCGCGTAGGGTCGGGCATGCCGAGCTTGCACAGGATGTCGCGGTTGTAGACGATGCCGAAGCCCGAGGCGGCGGTGCCGATCCAGTATTGGCCGGGGTCGCCTTTGTCACGGTTTCCGGGGTCGTAAAGGAACCCCGCGCCGAGTTCGTTCTTGCCGAACCAGGCGTCGAGTTGCTGCTGCGGGAAGCCCGCGGAGATCGACATCGAGAGCGTCACGTCCTTCTCGCTGTTGGCGGGGCGGGCGGTGACGCCCTTCTTGGTCTCGTTGTGCTCGAAGGTGCCGCCGCCGAAGAACAGGTCGAAGGGGAGCGGCGCGAATCCCCGTGCGAGTTCGCCAGCGGGCGTGAGCTGGCCCGAGGCGATGGCACCCTGGTAGATGGCCTTGAGCTGCTTTTGAATGTCGCTGGTCCCGCCGGGGACGCGCCAGTCAATGACCACCGACTGGTTGAACGTGGCGCGGTGCCACTCATCGAAGACGCGGGCGAACTCGATGCGGATGGGCTCAACGTGCGGCGTGATGATGACGAGCCGCTGTGCGTCTTTGGGGGCGCGCGATTCGGGCGGGCGGACCGCAAAGGGCACGCCCAGGACGATCGCCATCGCAAAGAAAATGAGCCACTTGGCCATGGCGAGAGGGTATCGGGGCCGGGGGGAAGTGGTCGAGTGGTCGAGTGGTCGAGTGCCACGGCACGTTTTCACTTGACCACTCGACCACTTGACCACTTCTTCCCCTCACGGTCGGGGTTCTGTCTCGCGGCGCCACTTCGCGGCCTCGACGGCGTTGCCCGATTGGTCCAGCATCATGCCCACGGCGTCGGCCAGCCTCGGGTCATCGGGCCTGATGCGCCGGGCCAGGGTGAACTGCTCGAGGGCACCTTTGACGTTGCCGTCGCCGAGGCGGAGCTGGCCCAGCAGCATGCGCCAATCGACGTTGCCCGGTTCCTTCTTGAGCGCCGCTTCGAGTTCAGGCTTAGCGCTGGCGGGGTCGCGTTTGATCTGGAGATGGCCCATGGCCAGCCCCGCCCGCGCGGCGGCGTGTCCGGGAGCGGCCTTTGCCGCCTGCTGCAACCGCGCAAACGCTTCATCAGGACGCCCCATCGAGCCCAGGGCCCACGCGGCAATCATGTGCGTCCGGGCCCGCGCGTCGCGATTCCGCCAGTGGTCGCCGAGCTTCGTGAGCGTCGCGTCGGCGTCGGCCAGAGCGTCGGCAGCGCGGCCTGCGGCGATCCACTCGGCGGCTCTGCGTTCGCGCAGGCTCCAGAACTCCGGCTTGCGCGCGAGCACTTCATCCATCATCGCGCGGCGCTCGCCGGACTTGCCTTGACGGTCCATCATCCGGCCGATGTCGACGAGCAGGTTGTCGGCCTCGCCGTGCGTCGCGATCAGGCGCCGGAGCGACGCCTCGGCGCTGGCGGGGTCGCCGGCGACGAGGTGCATCAGGGCGCTGTTGCGTTCGACGAAGCCGTTGGGGAGAAGCGCGACCCCGCCGCCGCGCCAGATCGGCCCCGCCGTGCCGTAGAAGGCCAGGGCGCGCTCCGCCCCGGCTTTCTTCTCCGACGGGACCGGTGCGGGTGGGTTGCCCAGCAGGGCCTCTTTGGACATGTAGGCGGCCTCGAACATGCGGTCGCCTCGGACGATGTGGTACGTCACCACGCCGGTGTGGGCCACCAGCGCGAGCAGCGCGAGCGTGGCGAATGAAAAGGCCCAGCCGGCAGCGGTGACGCGGCCTTGCTTGCGCAGTTGGAGACCCAGGGCTCGGACGCTGGTGGTGGGTGGTGGGCGAGGGGCGGGAGAAGAAACGGCTCGGAGAGCCGTTGTACCTGAGAGCGTGCGCCACGCTTTGAATGCGAGGAACGTCACGCAGCCGGCGATGCCCATCGCGAACAGCACCGGGAAAAGTTCGTACGCGCCGCGGGTGCTCCAGAAGGTGCCGAGGAACACCAGCGCCAGCGCAATCTCCTCGGGCCAGGTGAGGTCGTAGGTGCGCGCGGCAGGGGTGAGATTGCTGTGAGACTTGCGACCCTTCAAGGCACCCGCTCGCTCACGCTCGGGGCTCGTCTGTTCGATGGGCTTTGTGAACGCCGCCGGTTTGGCGAAGCCGAAGCGCAGAGCGTCATTCGGGCAGACGCTCACGCAGTCGAGGCACTTCATGCAGCCGGGGTTCACCACCATGCCGTGGGTCTTGATCTCTTCGTGGACCCGGACGTTGCTGGTGCAGACGGCGGTGCAGTGGCCGCAGCCTTCGCACTTGCTCGCATCAACGATGATGCGTCCGGGCGAGAAGCGGTCCACCGGCGTGAAGAACCCGCCGTAGGGGCAGCCGTAGGTGCAATAGCCCTTCGCGCCCAGGAAGTAGACGCACAGCCCGGCGCACACGAGCATGAACGGGATCGCCACGCCGATCGACGCGAAGGTGGCCCAGAAGTCATCGGTGATGAAGTGGGCGGTGAAGCCGTGGGCGGGGAAGGGCGTGGGGCTGCCCATCACCTCGGCCAGCCACGGCGTGTGCTTCGTCGCCAGCGGGTGAAGCCACTCGCGCTTCAGCGTGGGCCAGATGAACATGTAGAACGCGAGCACGAACGGCGCCCACATCAGCAGCCGCGAGCGGAACGGGTGTGGCCTGATGCCGACTTTCTTCAACAGCCACGCGCACAGGTCTTGCAGCGCCACCACATGGCACGCCCAGCCGCACATGAAGCGCCCGAAGATGAGTTGCAGCAGGATCGAAGAGACAAAGAACACGAACCCGGCGTTGACGAGGCCTTGTTCGAGCGTGAACGCCGCTTCGGAAGGTTCGACGGGCGTGAGCACGTCACCCTTGAGCAGCCACCAGGTGATGTGAGCCGCGAACAGAATGTGAACGAAGATGAGAACGGCGGCGCGTCGACCGGCGGATTTCGACCGCGCGGGTTTGTGAGCGCTTGGTAAGACGTTGAGCGTCACCGTGCGGGAACCATCTGACGCAACAGGCGTGCCGCCGCCAACCTGCCCTTCGAGGGGCAGCGATGTGATCGGGTTGGGCTTGGTGCAGGGCATGAGGTGGTGAGGTGCCAGCGGCGCGGGATCAACCCGTGGACTCTACGGCGTCGTCACGAGATCGGCATGTCTCGCGGACTTGCGAAAATCGGCTTGAACGAGGCAAGCCGGTTGGTAGGCTGGCGGACGGAATCACTCAACTCCGCACCACGGCCGTGCGTGCTCACTGGGTTCGCTCTGTAAGGAGAGGTTCGCATGGCACGGCATTTTCGATCGGGCGCGGTGGTGGTGACGGCGGCGCTGGGGATGGCGGGAACGTCTCTGGGGCAGTGTGTGCCGGTGTGGGTGAAGATGAATCCGGCCCACTCGCCTTCGCCGCGCTTCTTCACCGCCGCGGGGACCTTCAACGGCGAAGGGGTGCTGTTCGGCGGGCTTGCGCCCTCCGGCGGGGTGTTCGACGATCTGTGGACCTGGAACGGGACCGACTGGACGCTCCGGTTTTCAAGCCCGCTCGCGGCGCGATATGGCGCTGCCGGGGCGACCATCACGCTGAGTAGCGGGACCAGCGAAGCCACCGCGTTCTGCGTGCTTGGCGGGCGGAACCAAAGCGGCAGCGTCTCGCCCATCGTCCTTCGCTGGTTTGGACCGCCGACCTTCGACACGAACTTGGGCGATTCCTTCGGCGAGCGATTCAACCACGGGTGGGCCGGCACGCCCAATCCCGGCGGCGGGTTCAATCTCGCGCTGGGCGGGGGCACCTGCGCGGGGATGATTCAGACTGCCAAGCAGATCACGCTCTCGCCGAGCCCCAACGTCCCGCCGCCGTTTCCCGGTTTCTACCGGCGCAGCAACATGGCGATGGTGTGGGACACGATCCTCGACCGCGCCGTGGTGATCCACGGCAACGTCGCCGCCGACCCGTGCAACAACCCCGTCTACGACGGCATCGCCGCGGCGTGGAGCCCGACCTCGGGCTGGTCGATCATCCCCAATCAGATCCAGCCCGTCCGCGCCAACCTCGCCGGCGCGTACACCAGCCTCGCCGGGGGCGATGTGGTGATCTTCGGCGGCGAGACGCAGGCGTTCCCGTCGTCGACGGGTCTGCTCGGCGATACCTGGTACCAGCGCGGTGGCTCGGCGACGTGGCAGCAACTCCCCGGGCCCGGCCCTTCGCCGCGCCGCGCGTACAACAACATGGCCTGGGTGCCCAACGCCAGCCACTTCGTGCTCTTCGGCGGGCACGACGGCGGGCTGACTCCTGGGCCGCAAAACATCAGCGGGTATCTCGGCGATACCTGGGTGCTCACCTACCGGCCCATCTACACGTTGGCCGCCACATCGAGAACCGTCTGCCCGACGCAGAGCGTTCCGTTGCAGGTCACGCTGCAGGGCCCTGCCAGCACGAGCGGAGGCTGGCAGTTCCGCATTGTCTTCGCCAAGAACGGGCTGGATACCGGCTGGCTCGACACACTGGCGCCAGCCGACTGCAGTCAGCCAGGGCCGTGCTTCTATGACGGGACCTTCTACGGCGTGATCGCCAACTGGTGTACGCCCTCGTTTGCCCTCTTCACACGCCTGCCCTCCCTCGCCCTGGCCGATCGGGTCTTCTTCCGCTACGCGGCGACCACGGCGTGCGAAGGCACCCTGAGTTTCAGCCCGCAGATGGAGGCATCGTTCCTTCCCGACCTCAACGCGGATCTGGCCGTCAACACCGCCGACCTGATCGCGTTTCTCGCCAAGTTCGGCCAGACCACCGCGCCGGGGACGAACATCCAGATCGAGGACTTCAACGGCGACCGCGCCGTGAACACGCCGGACCTGGTGTTCTTCCTTTCGCGGTTCGGGCAGACCTGCCTGTAAGAACATCAAGAACTCATTGGGTACCCCGCCGGGGACCGGCGGGATACCCAGCGACCTATTCCATTTCTCGCCTCGCCAGGAGCCCGTCCCATGCCGCAGCCCACTCGAATCCTCACCAGCTCGATCGCTCTCGCGGGCGTGTCGGTGTGCTCGCTCGCGCCCGCCGCGCGGGCCGGCGTCGTTCCCACATGCACCCCCGTGTGGGCGCAGTTAAACCCCGCCACCTCGCCCTCGCCGCGCTTTTCGCCCGCGATGGCGACCAACGGGAACGACGTGGTCATGTTTGGCGGGCTCGGGCAAGGCGGCATCACCGGCGACCTGTGGCGCTGGGACGGCACCAACTGGTCGCTCATCACCTCCAACAGCGCGCTGGCCCGGTCCAACGCAGCCGCCATCACCCTCATCCCGCCCGGGGGCGGACTGCCGACGTTGCTGATCTACGGCGGTGTGAACCCCGCGTTCTTGCCGTTGCGCGACCTGCTGACTTGGTCGCCTGCCACGGGGCTGATCACGCTGACGGCGGACATGGGGATCGGGGCGCGGTTCAACCACAGTTGGTGCGGGGCGATTGACCAGAACTTCCATAACCTGCTGATCGGGGGCGGTGACTGCGGCGGGACGTTCGCCACCGGAACCCGTGTGACGCTGGGCGGGAACATCGCCGTCCCACCGCCCGATTCACCCGCCAACTTCTACCGACGCTCGAACCATGCGTCGGCGTGGGACAGCGTGCGCGGGCGGGCCGTGGTGATCGGCGGCAACATCGCCGCCAACCCGTGCTTCTCGCCGACGTACGACCAGACGGTCCGGACATGGTCGCCCGTTGATGGGTGGGACAGCCTCCCCGGCGTGCCCGGGTTCCTCACCTCCAACCACGTCGCCGCCTTCTCACCCCAGGACGCGATGGTGGTCTTCGGCGGCGAGACGCAGGCGTACCCCTTGCCCAACGGGCTGCTCAACACGACATGGATCAGCCGCGACGGCGGCGCATTCTGGGAACCGTTGCTCACCGGCCTCACGCCCTCGGCGCGGCGCGCTTTCAACAACATGGCCTGGGTCCCCGCTGCCGACCACTTCGTGATGTTCGGCGGGCACAACGGCGGCTTGACCAACGGCGGGTTCCTCGGCGATACATGGGTTCTCTCGTTCCGCCCGGTCGTGCTCACCGCGCCGGTCTCACTGGCCGCCTGCCCAACACAGACCGCCATCTTCACCACCGAAATGGCCCTGCCCACGCCCTCGACCGCCACGTGGTCGTTCCGGTGGATCGACGTGAGCACAGGTTTCGACTCGGGGTGGATTGATCCGCCCGAGGCGCAGAACTGCGGCGTGCCTTTCAATCTCGTGATCAACGGCCGACAGGTGGCGCTCGTCGAGAACGTGTGCGAGGAGAGCATGCGAGTTCGCCGACTGGCCGATTTCGCGATCGCCGACCGGTTGCTTGTGCGCCGGACGGCGACGTCGCCCTGCTCGGGCGCGGTGGTGATCGGTGCCGAGGCCGAGTACACCCTGCTGCCCGATCTCAACAACGACTTCAACGTCAACACCGCCGACCTCATCACCTTCCTCGGTCAGTTCGGCCAGACCGGCCCCACCACCGGCCCGTACAACCCCGGCGATTTCAACGGCGACGGGAGCGTCAACACCGCCGACCTGATCTTTTTCTTGGGTCGTTTCGGAAGGTCCTGTGACTGACCCGAACGGACACGGCCGAGCCATGTCCGGTAACACGTTTCACCAAGCCGCTTCCGAGCGCTCGGAACAGGCTGACCCCCGCCACCGCACATGTCCATCGCCAGAATCGGCCCCCCCGATTGGCCGGGTTTTCGTTGTGGTCGCCCCCGGTGCGGGGTACCCTTGAACGTGTCGATAGCAATGTCCGAGCGGATCGGACGCTGGGACCGTTGACGCGAGGCGTCGGCGGCGTTTGTGAACCACAAGGCGTGGACCGAGCCGACCCCCACACGGAGGTCGGAAGGCCACCGCGAGGAGACGAGATCGTGATCAATCGCACAAGGGCCGCGATCGCGGCGATGCTGGTGTCGGTCTGCGGCGTGGCCGCATCGGGTCAGAACATCACCTCGGTGCAGGTGCTTTCGGGCCTCTCGCGCCCGATCTTCCTGACGCACGCGCCGGGGTTGTTCAACCGAGTGTTCGTCGCCGAGCAGCGCGGCTCGTCGGGCGTCTCGAACCAGGCCATCGTCAAGATGTACAGCCTGAACCCCACCACCGGGGCGCTCACCTTTGTCAGCAACTTCATGACGCTCAGCAGCGTCAGCACCGGCAGCGAGCAGGGTCTGCTCGGTCTGGCCTTCCACCCGCAGTACCTCACCAACGGCAAGGTCTACGCACATTTCTCGAACCAGCTTTCCGCCGGCGCCACCACCATCCGCGAGTACATCGCCAACGGTGCCCCCGCCTCGGCGACCACCGCTTCGCCCAGCGCCCAGGACGTCATCTTCACCGCCGCCCAGCCCTTCAGCAACCACAACGGCGGCTGGATGTCGTTCGGGCCCGATGGGTTCCTCTACCTCGCCCTCGGAGACGGCGGCTCGGGCAACGACCCCGGCAACCGCTCCCAGAACACTTTCAACATCCTCGGCAAGACCCTCCGCTTCGACGTCAACGGCGACGACTTCCCCGGCGATACCGCCAAGGACTACCGCATCCCCGGCACCAACCCCTTCGCCAACGGCGCGGCGGGCCTGCCGGAGATCTACTCCTTCGGCCTGCGCAACCACTGGCGCAACGACATCGACCCCGTGACCGGCGATCTCTACATCGCGGATGTCGGCCAGAACGCTCGTGAAGAGGTGAATGTCACCACCCTCGCCGGTGCCAACGGCAAGAACTACGGTTGGCGCTGCCTCGAAGGCACCCTCAACACCGGCCTGTGCGGATCCATCCCCGGCGGCACGCAGGTTCCCCTGCTTGAGTACGACCACAGCTCCGGTATCGCCCCCACATTCTCGACGGGCTGCTCGATCACCGGCGGCATGATCTACCGCGGCTGCGCCATCCCCGACCTCAACGGCACCTATTTCTTCGCCGACGTGTGCACGAACTTCATCTTCTCGGTGAAGGCCAACGTGGCCACCAACACCTTCTCGAGCCCCATCAACCAGACCGTTCCGCTCGGCAGTGCCGCCGCCGCGGGCAGCATCGTTTCGTGGGGCCGCGACGCCTACGGTGA
Organism: Phycisphaerales bacterium; assembly: GCA_046154665.1. GTDB lineage: Bacteria > Planctomycetota > Phycisphaerae > Phycisphaerales > UBA1924 > JAFLCM01. Next base: position 48,547 of record JBJXFG010000054.1, read on the forward strand.
GCTCTACATCTGCTCGCTCAACGGCAGCATCCACAAGATCGTCCGCACCGGCGGCACCGCCCCCGCCGACTGCAACGGCAACACCCGCCCCGACTGCCAGGAAATCCGCGACGGCTCGGTCGCCGATCTCAACACCAACGCGGTGCCCGACACCTGCGAATCGCCCTTCGCCTTCAACCTGAGCAGCCCGGCCAACGGGGCGTCCGGCGTGGCGGTGAACCCCACCCTCACGTGGGCCCCCTCGTCCAACGCGATCACCTACAACGTCACCGTGGCGACCGACGCGGGCCTCACCAATGTCGTCGCCTCGACCACCGGGCTTGCCGGCACTTCCTGGAACGTCACGCCCAACCTCAACCAGGGCGTGACCTACTTCTGGGGCGTTCGCGGCATCAACCCCAACGGGAACACCGCCTCGAACCCGGCTTCGTGGACCTTCACGACTGTTCCGCCGCCGCCCTGCCCCGGCGATCTCAACGGCGACGGGCAGCGCAACGTCGCGGACCTCACCGTCCTGCTCGGTGCCTTCAGCACCTGCCCCGGCGACGCTGGCTATGTCGCCGCCGCCAACATCGACGCCGGCGACCCGTGCATCAACACCGCTGACCTGGTGCAGTTCCTGGGCACCTTCGGCGTGCCCTGCCCGTGAGTGGTTGTGAACGCCAAGTCTGATCCGATGTGATTTCACCAAGCCCGGTGGCGAACAACGCCACCGGGTTTTTCTTTGCGCTCCAAAGGGCGCACGACAGGGATTCGCTGCTTCCTTGAGACGCCCGAGCACACGAGCCCGGAGCGTGAGCGACGGGGACTTTGAAGTCGGCGCAGACGCAGGGTCATTCGACCCACTCGCTGACGCTCGGGGCTCGTGTGCTCCGGCATCTCAACAGAGCAGCGGGAGGCCCGTCAAGCTCTTCAAAGTGCCTCAACACTCTCCGCGGGCACCCACGTCGTCCGGCCGTCGCTCAGCCGCACGCTCACCCACGAGCCGCGGCGTTCGAGCACGCTGACTTCGAACCCGGCGCGGAGCGGCTCAGTAAAGCTCGGCTCGTAGCCGAGTTCGTCGGGGCCTTTTCGCCCGACGACGCGGTCCGACACGATGACGCCGGGAGGTGTGAGTTGCTCGGTGCGCTGCTGCCACCACAACGAACCCGCCGCCAGGCAGCCGATCGCGGCGCACGCGGCGCCGAGCCACAACGGAGGCCTCATCGACTGGTCCGGCCTTCGTATGAGCCGAAGCATCAGCACAAACCAGAACGCACCGACGCTGCCCGCCGCGAGCCACAGGCGCGCCGGGCGCGGGATGAGCGTGTGCCACGCCACGGCGGATGCGGCTCCCATCTCTCCGCTACCGCCCGAGCCAGTTGCGCCCTTGAAGCCGACTTTCGCTCGGGCCGCGGCGAGGTTGCTGCCGAGCCCCGGCAGCGCGGCGTCGAGGTGCTGGGCACGCCGGTAGGCCAGCACGGCGCGGCCGATGTCGTTTGAGAGGTACAGCGCGTTCCCGAGGTTGTAGTGCAGGCCGGCGGAGTGCAGCCCGCGCTCGTCGATGAGACGCCGGTAGGCGTTGACCGCCGGTGCCAGTGCGCTGGAGGCGTTGGCGGGGTTCTCGGCGGCGGCCCGCGCTCCGGCGGCGAAGGCCGACGACGCCGAGGCGAGCAGCGCTTCGTTCGACTCCGAAGGCACGTCGAGCGCGCGGGCGTTCGATAACAATGCCAGCCCGATGCACGCCGCCGCGCTGATTCGGATGATGCTCTTCATCGCCCACCCCCGTTCTTCGCGGTGCCGTTGACGCGGTCGAGCGCCTTGAGCGCCGCTTCGCGCAGCTCGCCCAGTTCACCCGCGCCCAGCCCGGCGAAGCGGGCCGCGTCGCAGCGTTCGAGCACGGCGCGGAACTGCGCCGCGCCGTCGGCGTCAACGGGTCGCAGCCGCTCTTCCGCCTCCTGGGCGGTCAAGCCCCCCGCGGGCAGGTCGAACCGGTCGGCCACATATCCCGTGAGCGCCCGAGCGATGCGGGCGTGGGCATCGGGCCCGTCGGCCTCACGCAGCGCCGCCAGTGCCGCGGCGTGCGCGCCGCGCCGACGCGACGCCGAGGGGTTCTTCATCCCGCGTCGGCGCACCGCGAGCACGAGTGCCGCGGCCCCGTACGCCGCGGCGGGACCACCGGCAACCGCGAGCAGCCCAGGGCTGCTCACCTCGCGGGCGAGGTCAAACCGCTGGTCGGCGAGGATGGTCGTGGCATCAATGTTGGCGCTGATACCGCCCTCGCGCTCGCGCAGGTCCGGCGCGCTGACGGCGTCGGGCTCCGCCGCCACCGCGTCGCCCGAGGTGATGACGCGCGTGCTCGCGACGCGCAGCGGGATGGGGCTGGAGCGTGCGACGCTGTAGGTGCCGCTCTGGGTGTCGAAGAACGGGAACTCGATGCTGGGGATCTCCTTCACGTCGGCGCTGGTGGGGCGCACGGTCTGGGTGAAGACGACCTGGCCCGTGCGCAGCTCGGGCGTGGCCATGTCGTCCGGCACGCGGAAGCGGTCGCCCAGCACGCGGCGCAGGTCGGGGCGTGGGACGCGGTCCATCGGGCCCGAGCCGTTGACGGTGACCTTGAGCGAGATCGGGTCGCCGACGTTGACCGCGATCGGATCGGCGCTGACCGAGACGGTGAACCGCCCGACGAGGTTGTTGAAGTTCGCCGTCTTCCCCTGCGTCGGCAGTTCGCGCACGTTCACCTTCACGGTGTTGCCCTTGACGGCGATGGGCGCGGTGCGCTCGCGCGTGAAGAAGCCGTCGCCCGGGCTGGTGACCATCGAGCCCGACATGGTGAGTGCCACCTCGCCCGTGCCGGCGCGCTTCGGGATCACCACGCGCTCCGCTGAATAGGTGGTCACCGACGCGCCGTCGATCACCTCCTCCGCCTGCGTCCACGGCACGATCTCGCCCAGAAGCTCGATGCCCTGCTGGCGCATCGGCTGGTTGATCTCGCGACCCTGCGGGACCGTGAAGCCGTCTTCGAGCCCGCGGAAGCTGAAGGAAAGATCGCGGACGTGCGAGTTGAGCAGCAGCTTGACGCGCAGGGTGGTGGGCTCGCCGATGTAGGGGTTGACGGGGTCGAGGGTGAACTGCACGCGGACGCGGTCGTTCTCGCCGGGCGGGTTGACGCGGATGGCCAGCGCCTGTGTGGCGGCCTGCCGCTTGCCTTCGCGGATGGTGATGGCGGGGATGGTGAGCACACCGGCGCGCTTGGGCACGAGGTCGTAGTTGAAGACGAACCCGCGTGAGTCGTCCTGCTGCATCTTGCCGTTGATGATGACGACGGACGAGCGGTTGTTGGTCCCGCCGCCGGCGAACGACACGTCGAAATCGGCCAGCCCCGTCGTGTCCGGCTGTTCCGGCGCGTCGGAGCCCTCGACCCAAACTTGCAGGCGGAAGCGCTGGCCCTCGTAGACCGAAGCGTCGGAGACGCGGGCCTCGGCCGTGAGCGGTTCATTGCTGGCCGCTTGTGCGAGAGCCGCGGGGATGACGACCAGCGGCGTGAGCGCCGCCGCGAGCACGACCGCCGCGCTCAGCAGCGCCGCCGCCGCGTGCCCGAGGCCGCGTGCCGACATGGTCAGGGGTCGCTTCACCAGTCTCTCTCCACCGGCTTGAGCCGCTGCATGGCGCGTCGGCGTTGTTCGCGCCACTCGCGCAGACGCTTCTCCTTGTCGAGCAGATTGTCGATCGTTCGCTCTTCGGGCGACGGCTGGTTCGACGCCTGCGCCTGCTGCTGCTGCTGCTGTTCGCCCTCCTGCCCTTCCTCTTGTTGCTGCTGCTGCTCTTCTTGCTGTTGCTGCTGATCTTCTGAGGGTTGTTCCTGCCGATTCTCTTGATCTTGGGGCTTGCCAGCGAGCGCTTCGGCGGCTTCCTTCAGCTTGTCGGCCGCTTCCTGCTGCTTCTTCGCCGCTTCGTCGGGCTTGTTCTGTTCGAGCTCGCGCTGCGCTTCTTCCTGCTTTTCGCGGGCCGATTGCAGGTCGTCCATCGCCTGCTGCACGGGCGATTCCTGAGGCTCCTCGCCCTGCTCACCCTTCTGTTCCTGCTCCTGCTCCTGCTGCTCGCGCTGTTCCTTCGGGCGCGGCTGAGCGCCGGTGGACTGCTGCATCTGCTTCTGCAAGTCCTCGGTCTGCTTGTTGATCTTCTGCTGGTCCGAAGACTGTTGTTGCTGCTGCTGTTGTTGTTGGTTCTGCTGTTGTTGGTTCTGCGGCGGAGGCTGCGACTGGCCGCCCTGCTGCTGCTGTTGCTGCTGTTGCTGATCCTGCTGATCTTGTTGCTGTTGCTCCTGCTGCTGGTCCTTCTGCTCCTCGCGGTTCTCGTTCGCTTCCTGCTGCTGCTGCTGCTGGAGCTTCTGCATCTGCTGCATCATCTCCTGCATTTTCTTGCGCGCTTCTTCGCGCCGGCGTTGTTCCTCCTGCAGTTGCACGATCCGCTGCCGCGTCAGTTCCAGGTTCCGCGCCGCGTCGGCATCCCCCGGCGTCTGGTCGAGCACCCCGCGGAACAGGCTCGCCGCCCGGCGCATCCCTTCGATCCCCTTCTCCGGCTTCTCCGCCCCCTCCTCCACGGCACGGTCGAACACCGCCCGCCCCAGGTTGAACCGCGCCGACGGCGCCAGGTCGGGCCGACCCAGCCCCGCGTCCACCATCCGGAACATCTGCTCCGCGTCGTCGATTCTGCCCTGCCGGTACAGCGCGCAGGCACGGTTGAACGTCGCTTCGAGGCTCTGCGGATCGACCTTGCCGGCCTGCTCAAACAGCCCCGCGGCCTTCTCGTACTCCGACGCGCGGTACGCCGCGTTCCCTTCCCGGATGAGTTCCCGCGCTTCCGCTGGCGAAGCGACCGCCGACGCTCCGCAAGCGCCAAGCGTCAGCCACGCCGCCGTCACGCCCGCCACGATGCGAACCTCACGCCCGTTCACGCGACCTCCTCCGGCGTTCGCCGATGAACCACTCCACCCCCAGCAGCACCAACGCCGCCCCGATGAACCACTGGAAGCGCTCGGGCAACCGCGGTGCCGATCCCGCCTCGCCGAGTTCTGACTTCTCCGCCGACGCGATCAGACCCGCGTAGATCTTGTCGAGTTCGATCGTGCCGGTACCCACATTAAAGAACACGCCGCCTGGCGTGGCGAGCGCCATCTGCTGCAGCGTCGCCGCGTCCATGCGCGAGAAGACCTCCTTGCCCTGGTACGTCACGAACGTGCGCCGACCGGATTCGTCGGTGATCGGAATCCGCGCCCCGTCAGATGAATCGCCGATGCCCAGCGTGATGAGGCGCACCCCCGCCGTGCCCGCCTTCTCGGCGGCTTCCAGCGGCAGGCTCTCCTGGTCTTCGCCATCGGTGATGAGGATGATGTCGCGGAAACGCGGCTCCTTGAGATCGAAAACCTCGTCGAGGGCGAGACGCACGGCGTCGCCGATGTTGGTGCCGCCGCGGGCCACGTCGCCCGGCGACAGCGAATCCAGCTGCATCCGCACAAAGGCGTAGTCGTGCGTCAGCGGGGCCTTGACGACGGCCGAGCCCGCGAACGCCACCAGCGCCACCCGATCACCCCGCACCACCTCGAGCACGTCGTTGAGCCACAAGCGCGAGCGCTCCAGCCGGTTCGGCTTCAAATCTTCGGCGAGCATCGAGCGCGACACATCGATCACGAAGCACACGTCACGCCCCATGCGCTCGGTTCGGCGCTCTTCCTCTTTCTCACCCGGCAGCGTGAACTGCGGCCGCGCCGCAGCCACCACCACCGCGCCGCCCGCGAGCAGCACGCACAGCGTCTTGAGCACCCACCGCCCGATGCTCGCGCCGCCGCCCTGGACCACGCGCGGCAGCAGCCCAGCTTCGATGAAGCGCCGCGCCGCCGCGCGCCGGCGCGAAAGCGCCACCCACGCGATCGCCACAGCCGCGGGCAGCGCCCACAGCCACACCAGGTTCTCCGGCAGCGCGAAGGTGAGTCCGTTCACGGGCCCCTCCTCAAAAAGAACGCACCGAGCAGCGCCTCGAAGGCGAGCAGCGCGCCCGCCGCCGCGGCGAACAGGACGAACTTCTCTTCGTAGTCCGTGTACTCCTCGGTCACGGTCTCAGACTTCTCCAGCGCGTCGATCTCCTGGTAGACGCGCACGAGCGACTCAGGATCGTTCGCCGGGAAGTACTTGCCGCCGGTCACCTCGGCGATCTGCTTGAGCACGGCGTCGTTGAACCCGCCGCCCATCCGCATCACGACCATGCCGTTGGCCAGCCGCTGGCGCACCGGCCCGCGGTTGCCCCCCGCGCCGATGCCGATGGCGTAGACCTTGATGCCCCATTGACGGCACAACTCGGCAGCCTGCAGCGCCGTGATCTCGCCCATGTTCTCTTCGCCGTCGGTCAGCAGGACGATGGCCTTGCTCTTCAGCGTGAACGAATCGTCGGCGCGGATGCCCGGCGGCAGCGACGGCGACCCCTTCTCTTCGCTCGGCTCGCCCTTGTTCTTCTCCGCCGCGGCCCGCATTTCCGCGCGGCTGGCTTCGCCCGATTCCGAGCGGCGCTTGAGTTCGCGTTCAACATCGCGCAACCGCGCCGCCGCCAGCGCGAGGCCCTCGCCGATCGCCGTGCCCGCTTCCGGCTCGTTCATCGACGCGCCGACGAGCTGGATGCGGCGCACCAACTGCACCAGCGTCGAGTGCACGCGCACCAGCGGGCAGACCGTGTCGGCGTACTTGGCGAAGGTCACGAGGCCGATCATGTCGCCGGGCCGTCCCTTGAGCGTCTTCCCGTCGCCCTCGACGAACGACGCGACCACCTCGCGCGTGACCTCGATCTTCGAGCGCTCCTGCCCCTGGAACGAGAAGGGATCGTTCATCGAGGCCGAGCGGTCGACGACGATCATCATGGCCACGCCGTTGGTGGTGGTCTTGACCTGCCCGGTGCCGAACTGCGGGCGGGCGAGCGCGACGATGAGCGACGAGAGCGCCAGAGCGCGCAAGAACGTGGGCACCCAGCGGAAGAAGCGGCGTGTGCCGCCGCGCAGCGTGCCCGCGTGCGCGAGCGAACTGAAGACGACCGCCGGGCGCATCCGCCGCGCAAGCAGGCGGCGCAGGATCAGCAGCGCCGGGACCAGCGCAAGGAGCCAGAGGAACTCGGGGTGCTCGAAGCGGTTCACGCCGTCGCCCCCTCTCGCGCCGCGTCCGCGTCGCCGCGGGCCGCCGGCTCATCCGCCGCGGCGAGCCTCGGGCCGCGCACCGCGCCCGGCCCTGACACGATGATCGTGGCTTCCGTGGCCCGCGTCTTCACGATGAACTCGCGCACGATGCCCGCGGCCCGTTCGCCGTCTTCCTGCTTCGGCTGCGCCTTGGCGAACTTCACCATGTCGCACTCGTTGAGGAAGCGTCCGAGCGCTTCGACATCGTTCTCGCTGAGCTTCGCCGAGGCGCGCGCGTCGCGCAGGAACTCGTCAGTGGTGCGCTCCGGGGCGCGGAGGGCGAAGCGGTCTTCGATGTACTCGCGCAGCACCGCGGAGGCGCCGTCGAAGAAATCCTTGAACCGTTCGCGTCCCGGCGTGAGCAGGCCGCGGGCCATCAGGCGGTCGAGCCGTTCGAGCGCGATCTCATGGGCCGCGCGCGTGACGACGCGCTCCGCCGCGGCACGGCGCAGCCGCGCCGCGATCATCCACGCCAGGGCGCCTATCGCTGCGACGCCGAACGCCACCCCGCCGATGAGCCACCAGTTGGTCGGCGTGCGCGGATCGACCACGCCCTTGATCTCGGCGAGTTCCGCGTCCGCCCCGCCCGCGCCCTCGGGCAACACGCTCAAGACCTCCACCGGCACGGCGGTCGTCTCCAGTGTGATCGGCGCCGCATCGGGCGCGGGACCGCCCGCTGACGACTTTGCGTCGGTGCCCGTCTTTGCGATCACGTTCGGCCTCAAGACCACCTTAAGAGGCTTGATCTCCGCCTTCCCCGGCAGAAACGGTTCGAGTTCGAACGAGAAACTCGTGCGTTCGCCACCCCCCCCACCGCGACCCCCACCACCCTCACCCCCCGCGCTCGCGGAGGCGGCGATCGGCGTCGTCTTCGCCGCACCGGTCCGCAGCACGTTCCACCCCTCGGGCAGCGCGCCTTCGAGCGAGACCGGGTCGGCTTTCCAGCCCTTGGGGGCGTCGACCTCGATGGTGAGAACGACGCGCTCCGAAGTCTTCACCGACGCCTTCGCGACCGTGGCGCGGACCGCCGCGGCGGGGGGTGTGGAGGCGGGGGGCGTGGAGGCGGGGGGTGTGGAGGCGGCAGAAGTGGTCGCGGGCGAAGTGGATGCGGAAGCCGCAGGCCTCGTCACAGGCGCTGTCGGTGCGCTCGCGGCGGGCGTCGCGCTCTGCGCGCACACCGACCCCGATCCCGCAAGGCACGCCACAACCACGATGGACACCAGACGCCGCCTCACCGCCGACCCTCCCTTCGCCGGAACAGCTCGATGAGGCTCTGCACATAAGGCCGATCCGTCGACGCCTCGACGTGGTCGATCCCCATCCGACGGAACTGCACGCGAAGATGCTCGCGCCGACGCAGCCCCATCGCCTCATACGCGCGGCGGACCGAGCCGCTCGACGTATCAACCGTAAACCGCTCGCCCGTCTCAGCGTCTTCGAGTTCCACCAGACCCGCCCGAGGCAGCGTCCGCTCGCGCGGGTCGTCGATGGAACAGCAAATCACATCGTGTCGCCGCGCCAGCAGTTTCAGGTTGGTCTCGAAGCGTGATGGGGCCCCCGTCGAGAGTGTGGACGAAGAGGTCGGCTCGGAAAGCCGACGTACCCCGGTGGCCGCGCCCTCCACCAGAAAATCCGACACCACAAACACCACCGCCCGCTTCTTCAGCGTCCGCCGCAGGTGCTCCAGCGCCCCCGGCACGTCCGTCCCGCGCCGCTGATCGCCCCACATCCCGCCCGACGGCGGATCGAAATCCAGCAGCTCACGCACGATCCGCAGCACGTGCCGCGTCCCCTTCGCCGGCGGGATGAACCGCTCCACGCGGTCCGTGAAGATCAGCAGCCCCGCCTTGTCGTTTGACCGCGTGGCGGCGAAGGCCAGCACCGCGCACAGCTCCGCCGCCAGCTCGTTCTTCAGCCGCGCCACGCTCCCGAACCGCCCCGACGCCGAGAGGTCCACCGCCAGCATCACCGTCAGCTCGCGCTCTTCGACGAACCGCTTGACGTGGGGTTCGCCGGTGCGGGCCGTCACGTTCCAGTCGATCGTCCGCACGTCGTCCCCCGGCTGGTACAGCCGCACCTCGGCGAACTCCATCCCGCGCCCTTTGAAGGCGCTCGAATACTCGCCGGCAAACACCTCGTTGACCGCCCGCCCGGTGGCGATCTCGATCTGCCGCACTTTCTTCATCAGGTCTTCGGTCAGCATGGCGTTCGGAGGAGAGGGTTCAACGCGGAGATCGCGGAGGGCGCGGAGGAAGACGGGAAGAGCGAGAAGGAAGAGACAGCGACGGAGCGGGGTGCAGAGTTCAGGTTTCAGAGTTCAGGTTTCAGAGTTCAAGGATCGGCACAGACGATGTCTTCGCTTCGTGCCTTCGTGCCTCCGTGCCTTCGTGCCTCCGTGCCTTCGTGCCTCCGTGCCTCTCTCCTTCCCTCTCTGCCTTCCTCCGCGCCCTCCGCGAACTCCACGTTGAACCTGTGTTCTGACTCACGGCACCGGCACCCCATCGAAGATCTTCTTCACCACGTCGTCGCTCGTCAGCCCCTCCGCCTCGGCCTCGTAGCTCGCCACCACGCGGTGACGCAGCACGTCCATCCCCACCGTCTTGATGTCCTGCGGCGTCACGTACCCGCGCCCCTCCAGGAACGCCCGAGCCCGCCCCGCCAGCGTCAGCGCGATCGTCGCCCGAGGCGACGCCCCGAACTCGATCAGGCGCTTTGCGTCCACCTTGTACTCCTCGGGCCGGCGCGTGGCGTGGACCACGTCCACGATGTAGTCCTTCACCTTGTCGTCCACGTACACCTGGTCCACCACCTGGCGCGCCGCGGTGATCTCCTCGAGCGACACCGACGCCGGCGCCTCGGCACGGCGCGCCGTCGTCGCCATGCGGTCGAGCACCTTGCGCTCCTCGGCCTTGCTGGGGTAGCCCACCTTGAGCTTGAGCATGAACCGGTCCACCTGAGCTTCGGGCAGCGGGTACGTGCCTTCCTGCTCGATCGGGTTCTGCGTGGCCAGCACCAGGAACGGTTCATCGAGCTTGTACGAAGCGTCGCCGATGGTGACCTGACGCTCCTGCATGGCCTCGAGCAGCGCCGACTGCACCTTGGCCGGCGCCCGGTTGATCTCGTCGGCGAGCACGATGTTCGCGAAGATCGGCCCCTTCCGAGGCGTGAACACGCCGTCGCGAGGGTTGTAGATCAGCGTCCCGATCAGGTCCGCCGGCAGCAGGTCCGGCGTGAACTGGATGCGCGCAAACTTCGCGTGCAGCGTCTTGGCCAGCGTGCTCACCGTTAGCGTCTTGGCCAACCCCGGCACGCCTTCGAGCAGCACATGCCCGTTGCACAGCATCCCGATGACGAGCCCCTCGATCATGGCCCTCTGGCCAACGATGACCTGCTCGACCGCCGAGGTGATCGAGTTCACCAGCCGCGAGTGTTCCTTGACGAGTTGGGCAATGGCTTGAACGTCGGTCATAGGGGAGGGAGCAGGTGCGAAGGTGTGGAGGTGGGAAGAGAAAGGGGCAGGGTGTTCGGGAGCGGGGGGGGCGGAGGTGTGCGGAGCGCGGCCGCAAAGGGCTCGATCGGGGGAAAGACAGTACCGGCGAACCGCCGTCCGGTCGCTCCGGCCCGGATTCGTCACCAGAACATGACGCGCCAATCCCAAACTCCCGCCACGCTTGACTGTCTCCCTTCTGCCCACACGAGACAGACTATTATCGGACATCTTCCCAGCCCCGATGTGCCCGCACGCTCTGACCCCGCCGGACTATCCCCATGTCACACGAACCCTGCGAAACCCCTCTCGACCGCCGCGCCACCCTCGCCGCCCTCGGCGGTCTCGGCGCGCTCTCCGTCCTCGGCCTCGCCACCGGTGCCGCCGCGCGACACGAAGGCGAGCACGCGCCCAAGCCCGTCAACCCCAACCCCTATGCGGCGCTTCTGGGCTACGACCCCGACAAGGCCGAGTTCACCCTCGCCCGTCTGCCCTACGACCACAACGCCCTCGAACCGCACATCGACGCCCAGACGATGGAGATCCATCACTCCAAGCACCACCAGGCGTACGTCAACGGCCTCAACAAAGCCGTCGCCGAGCTCGCCAAGGCGCGCGACGCCGCCGACTTCGCGCTCATCAAGCACTGGTCGCGCGAGCTCGCGTTCCACGGCGGGGGGCACATCAACCACGCCATCTTCTGGCACACCATGGCACCCCCCGCGAAGGACCCCGGTCAAGGCAGCGGCGGCGGCGGCAAGCCCACCCGCCACCTCGCCAAAGCCATCGACCGCGACTTCGGTTCTTATGAGAAGTTCGTCGCCCACTTCTCCGCCGCCGCCAACGCCGTCGAGGGTGCCGGATGGGCATGGCTCGTCCTCGACCGCCTCAGCAACCGCCTCATGGTCCAGCAGATGGAGAAGCAGCAAGACATGCTCCTCACCGGCGGCGTGCCGCTCTTGGGCGTCGACGTCTGGGAGCACGCCTACTACCTGAAATATCAGAACAAGCGCGCCGACTACATCAAGGCCTGGTGGAACGTCGTCGCCTGGGAAAAAGTCGCGGCGATGTTCGAGGCGGTCTGAGTCTGCCACTGACCCGTCTTCGGCTCAGTGCTGGATCGTGCGATCAGGGTCGGTCTCGGACTGACCCGAACACCGGCCAGCGCCACGTCGCTCACGCCCCCGCCGCCGCGAGGCACTTCGCAACCACAGCGTCCATCTTGACCAGTTCGCCCTTGCTCTGCGTGTCCGCGCGCAGCTTGAACTCGACCGATCCCTCCGCCAGCGCCTTGTCGCCGATGGTCAGCCGGATCGGGATGCCGATCAGGTCGGCGTCCTTGAACTTCACCCCGGGCCTTTCGTCCCGGTCGTCGACGAGAACGTCGAACCCCGCGCGGCTCATCGCGCCCGACAGCTCGCACGCCGCCTTCATCGCCGCGCTGGTCGGGTCGATGCTCATCGGCGTGATGATCACGTGGTACGGCGCGATCGGCAGCGGCCACTTGATCCCGTTCTCGTCGTGGCTCATCTCGACGCACGCGGCCATGGTGCGCGAGACGCCGATGCCGTAGCACCCCATGATGACGCTCTGGCGTTCCTGCTTCTCGTTCAGGATGCGGAAGTCCATCGCGTCGGAGTACTTCGTGCCCAGCTTGAAGATGTGACCGACTTCGATGCCGCGCTTGGCGACGAGCTTTGACCCCGCCACCTTCGGCGAAGGGTCGCCCTCGATCGCGTTCCGCACGTCGGCGACCTTCACCCTGCCCGCGTTGTTCAACAGCGCTTCACCCACGTCACGCTTCCAGTTGAAGTACTTGACATGGTGGTCCTTCTTGTCGCTGCCGGTGGCCCAGAAGCAAGGCTTCTCGGCAACAGGGGCGGCGTCGGGGTCCACCAGCAACAGCACATCCGACCGGCCCTTGATCGACATCGGGCTCACATACCCGATCGCAAACCCCGCGGCGATCGCCTCTTTCTCCGGCGCGAGTTCGACGGCGAAGCCGGATGAAGTCTTGACCTTGCCCTCGTTGACATCATGGTCGCCGCGCACCGTCGCAAGCACCCACTTGATGCCCTGATGCCTCGATGCCTCGATGCCTACCACCTTAAACACAATCGTCTTGAGCATGTTCCGAGGCTTCACCTTCATGAACTCCCCGACCTGCTCGATCCCCGGCAGCCCCGGCGTGTGCACCTCCTGCAACTCGCCCGCCGGCGCGCTCATCAGATCACACGACCTCGCCCCCGTCTCACACTTCTCCACGTTCGCGGCGTAGCCCGACGCCGGGCACGTCAGGATCGTGTCCTCGCCCGCCTCGCAGTTGACCATGAACTCGTGCGACGCCGACCCACCGATGGGCCCGCTCTCGGCCTCGACCGCCGTGAAATCCAAGCCGCAGCGCGTGAAGATGTTCGTGTACGCGCGGTACATCGCGTCGTACGCCTCGTTCAGCCCGCCCTTGCCCTCGATGTTCACATGGAACGAGTACGCGTCCTTCATGATGAACTCGCGGCACCGCAGCAGCCCCGCCCGAGGCCGCGCCTCATCACGGAACTTCGTCTGGATCTGGTAGAGATTCAGCGGGAGGCTCTTGTACGACGATACGCTCCCCTTCACCAGCTCGGTGATGGTCTCCTCGTGCGTCGGCCCCAGCGCCACCTTCATCCCCTTGCGGTCGTCGAGTTTGAACAGCAGATCGCCGTAGGCCTCGTGACGTCTGGTCCCCTCGTAAAACTCCATCGGCACGATCACCGGCATGAACAGCTCGCTCGCCCCGGCGGCGTCCATCTCCTCGCGCACGATGGCGCTGACCTTTGTGAGCGTCCGCCACGCCAGCGGCAGGTAGTCGTACACGCCGGCGGTCACGCGCCGGATGAACCCCGCCCGCGCCAGCAGGCGATGGCTGGGGCTCTCGGCGTCGGATGGGGCGTCTTTCGCCGTGGGAATCAGCGTGCGGGACCAGTTGTGAATGACGCCGTGGCGGGCGATGGTGATGGGGGAATGCTCGGTCGTGGGCATAGGGGGGGAGTGTAGCGGTGAAGACCGCCAAACTCCCGATGGCCCGCAATCCGCCCGTCGTCTCGCGCCGAACGCTAGTAGGTGAAGTTCGCGTTGGGGTGCGTCGACCCTGCGGCGTCCGCCGCGGAGTTCCCGTTCACCGCGGCGCTCACAGGTGCCGTTCGGTCGATGATCGGCCCGTAACTGTTGTTGGCGGCGATCGTCCAGTTGACGCCGTTGTTGGCGCACGTGTTCCGGATGATGAGGTTGCCCGCCGCAATCACCTCGATGCCGCGGTCCGCGCCGGTGCAGACGTTCGCCTCGATGTGCGAGTCCGCGCCTTCGACCCGGATATTCGACCCCGAGCCCGCGCCGGCCCCGTTGCCCGCGCACGTGTTCCCGCGGATGACGCAGGAAGACAACCCCCTGATCCCGTTCGTCGTGTTCTCGGTGGCTGTGCAGCCGCTGACCGTGCTCCCGACTCCGACGGTGATCCCGTCCAGTGTGTTCCTGCGGGCGGTGGAGTTCACGACCCTCACCGACGCGCCCCCTTGGATGCCGTTCGTGAAGTTGCCGGTCGCATCGCACTCATTCAAGACGCAGCCGGCGGCGGCGTTGAAACCCGCGGTCGTGTTGCGCTGGGCGGTACACCGGTGCGCGGAGGCCAACTCGCCCAGGACAAAGCCCGGGCCGGCGTCGGTGGTCGACGCGGTGCTGTCCAGCGCCGACGAGCCCGTCCCGACCGTGATGCCGGACTGCGCGTTGAAGAGCGCCGTGCACCGCGACACGATCCCGTCGGCCGCGAGCACGATTCCGCCGTTCTGGTTCAAGTGCGCCGAGCACTCAAGGATCTTCGCGCCGTCCGACGCCTCGATTCCGCGCGACCCGTTGAACGAGGCGGTGCAGTTGACCACGGTGCTCGAATATCCCACCATAATGCCGCACTCACCGTTGCCTGAAACCGTGACGTTCTCGACGCGGCCGCCCGCTACGTTCGGGAACCCGAGGAAGATTCCGTGGCGTTTCCACCCGCGCACCGAGCCATTGAACACGGCGATGTTCCGAGGGTCCCCCCCGTTCGCCACGGTCACGCCGTCGCCTGAGAACTGTTCCGGCCCGATCACCTCGAACCCGTTCAAGTCGAGCGTGACCCCGCTCGAGACGATTCTGATGCCGCTCTTCGAGGCCTGGCCGATGACGTTCGCGGTGAGGTAGTACGAACCGGGCTGGGTGATCACAAAAACACTGTTGTTGTCGCCGGGGGTGTTCGTCGCGTTGACGGCGATCCGAGGCTCCGGCCCCGGCGTCGGCGCTACCGGCCCGGCTGGCGGCGTGAGCGGCCCGGCCAAGGTCACGCAAGCCACGCTCCACGCCACAATACCAATCCACGTCTCACGAATCCGCATCGCTCAGTCTCCAGCAGTGACACCCATTGAGGGCAAACACGAAATGCCCGAAAGCAGTAGGTGTCAGTTACTCGTTCACCGTTCTTTCGTATGTTAAAGCCGTGATTGCGCCGGTCAATCCCCCCGGACTCGCCTCCGTGGGACAGGTGACGGAACGTCCCGGAGGCGGTCTTTCGGATGCGGCGAGTGCGGTGCGTCCACCGCGGTTGCCGGCTATCAGCGCGAGAAGTTGGCGTTGGGGTCGGTCGTGCCCAGGTTTCCGGGCGCGGAGGGGCCGTTCACGCCCTGCGTGGCGACGGCGACGCGGTCGATGATGGGGCCGTAGAAGTTGTTGGCGACGATGGAGTAGTCGGTGGCGTTGGTGACGGAGATGTTTCGGATGATGAAGTTGCCGTTGCCGCCGATCTCGAAACCGACGCCAGAGAAGCTGCAGTGGTTGCCCTCGACGCGGCACTGGTCGCCGATGACGCGGATGGCGGCGCCGATGCCGAAGAAGAACCCGGCCTCGATGGAGGTGTTCCCGGTGATGTGGCAACGGTCGTCGGCGCGGATGTTGTCGCCCTTGTTC
Source organism: Phycisphaerales bacterium (assembly GCA_046154665.1). GTDB lineage: Bacteria > Planctomycetota > Phycisphaerae > Phycisphaerales > UBA1924 > JAFLCM01. The sequence goes on from JBJXFG010000054.1 coordinate 64,203, forward strand.
GATGAAGCGCTGCATCCCGAGATGGTCGAACCGGTCCCGATGATGAAGCCCGCGCCGGTGGTGGCGGTGAAATTGGAATTGGCTGAGGTGTTGCTGTTGGCGATGCACGCCGTGAACACGCAGCCGCCCTGGCATTCAAAGCCCGCCGAGATGGACTGTGTGCCGGTGTTCTGGCTGGCGACGCAGGCGGTGAAGGTGCAGGCGGTGGTGACATCGAAGCCGTACTGGGCGTCGTTGGTGGTGGCGGTGCAGTT
>JBJXFG010000041.1:0-3658 GCA_046154665.1 Phycisphaerales bacterium
CTCGCGCTCGCAGACCTCGACGGCTTCGGCGGCCTCGACCTGGTCCGCAGCCGCATCAACGGCACCACCGAGATCGTCGATCCCTTCACGAGCCAGGTCGAGTTCACCATGAACGCGGGCGGCTTCAACTCGTTCGTCGTCGGCGACATCAACCAGGACGGACGCGACGACCTCGCCGCCGTCAACGAGGCAGACGGGCTCTCGTGGCTCACCATCCCGAACACGCCCTTCGATATCACCGAGCGCCGCGTCACAGCCAACGGCACCTTCACCTCAGCGGCCCTCGCCGACATCGACCCCGACGGCGACCTCGACCTCATCGGCCTCGAACCGGTCACGGTGGAGCGCGGCGAAGACGACGACCACAACGGCGGCGCCGGCCCCGAGCGAGGCACCCCCACCCGCTTCCGCATCATCCCCAGCCGCATCCCGCACCGCCAAACCGAGATCTTCGGCATCAGCCAGGTGGCCGGCTTCGGCGACGCCCCCACCAGCGCCGTCGCCGCCGATATCGACGGCGACGGAACCCCGGACCTGGCGGGCGTGTCGTTCTTTGACGACGCCGTCAGCTGGTGGCGCTTCGATGGGTTCAACCTGCAAGGCTGGACCAAGACCGTCGTGGCCACCAGCGCCAACAACCCCAAAGCCGACGGCCCCGCAGCGATCGCTTTCGGCGACCTCAACGCCGACGGACGCACCGACCTCATCGTCGGCGGGATTCTGAACAACACCGTGGTGTGGTACGAAAACAGCAACAGCGGCCAGACCTGGACGGCACGGGTGGTCGACACCGTCGCCACCGGCGTCTCGTGCCTCGACGCCGCCGACGTCAACGCCGACGGGAAGATCGACATCGTCGCCGGCCTCTCCAACGGCACCGTCCGCGTCTACTTCAACAATCTCGGGCTGCCCCACGGCGCACCGGCATTCACCGTGCTCAACGAGCAGACCGACCAAGGGCCGGTGCGTGCCGTGGTCGCCACCGACATCAACCGTGACGGCATGACCGACCTTGTCGCCGGGACGTACGCTTCAGGGCGAATCCACCTTCTCATCCAGGAAGACCCCGGCCTGCGCGGCACCCAGGCGGCGTTCTTCTTCAGTGCCGCGCCCCTCAACCAGCCCTCCCCCACCGCTCTGGTGGTGCGTGATTTCACCGGCGACGGGCGCCCGGACATCGCCGCCACCTCGTTCACCGGCAACAGCGTCTCGCTCCACCGGAACGTCAACTCAACGACTTTCGCCACGCCAACGGTCGTCATGGCGAGCATCACCGGTGCCTCGGCCCTGTGCGCCGCCGACCTTGATCTCGACGGCGACTTCGACCTCGCCGCCGTGGGACGCCAGGCCTTCGACGTCTCCCGCGCCGACAACAACGGCACCGGATCGTTCCAGCAATCCTCGTGCGGAACATCGCTCGAGGGCGGCTCGCTCGTCATCGCCGCCGATTTCAACCGCGACGCCACCCCCGACCTGATGGTCGGCTCGTTCAACACCGACAAGTACGTCTCGATCGAGAACTACTCCCCGGCGTTCTCGGCGTTCGCCGTCGGCGAGGCCGCGGGTCTCAGCGAAGGTTCCACCGCCGCGGTCGCGAGCGCCCAAGCCTTCCACAACGGCATCGCCAGCGATCTTCCGTTCGTCTACAGCCGCTTCTCGGCCATCATCAACAACCGCGCCGCCATCCCCAACCAGCCCCCTTCGTTCCCGCTCACCGCGGCGCAGATCAACGCCCTCATCTCACGCATCGAGGTCTTCGCCGACTCGAACGACAACGGGCAGTTCGACGGTGCCGACACCAGCATCGGCTTCAAGCAGGGCCCGTTCACCATCGATTCCTCCGACGGCTTCAACACCATCAGCTTCCCCCTCAACATCACAAGCCCCGCCAACCGCATCCTGCCCGACGCCGGCGAGAGTTTCTTCATCGTCGTCACCACCCAGAGCAACGCCTTCTCGCAGTCTCCCAACACCTTCAGCATGCTCGTCGACATCTCGGGCCGCACCTTCAGCGTTGATCGCTTCGCCGAGCCCTTCGAGCCACGATTCCCCGGCTTCTACGTCGGAAACACCGTCACCATCGGCCCCGACTTCAGACCCTACTGCACCACCGACATCAACCAAAGCGGCGTCACCGACACCCCAGACCTCGTCGCCCTCCTCGGCTCATTCGGCCTCACCCTCCAGCCCTACACCCGAGGCGACGTCAACGGCGACGGCCGCGTCACCACCAACGACCTCATCCGCCTGCTCTCCGATTTCGGCAAACCGTGCCAGTAGTCCCAAGCGCCGAGATGCCTTGATCAGAGCCGACGGCGCGAGCCGTCGGTCCAAACTACTGGCCAATCGTGCAATGTGGACCGACCGCTTGCGCGGACGGCTCTGACGCAGCGAATCCGCGCCCCTCACCGCAGCCCCGCCACAAACTCCGCCAGCCGCGTCACGCCCTGGCGGATCGTCTCTTCCGAGCACGCAAAGGTGATGCGGATGCACTTCTCGCCGCCCGTGCCAAAGTCCTCACCGGGAACGACGGCCACATGGTGCTCATCGAGCAGCGCCGCGGCGAAGTCCATCGCCGAGTTGATGGGCTTTCCGCCCTGACTGAACTTGCCAAAGTGGGCGGAAACGTCGGGAAAAACGTAGAACGCCCCGGTGGGACGCGGGCACACCAGGCCGAGGATTTTCCCGCCGAGTTCGAACGTCAAGGCCGCGCGGGCCGCGAACGCCACACGCATCCGCTCCACATCCGCGTCGCACTGCGTCAGCGCCACACGCACGGCGGGGAACAGGAACGTCGGGATGCTCGTGGTCGAGTGCCCCTGCAACGCCTGCAGCGCCTTGCTCAGCTTGAGCCCGAACGCCCCCGAGCCGGCGCAGTAGCCGATCCGCCACCCCGTCATCGCGTACGTCTTACTCAGCGCGTTGCAGGTGACAACACGCTCGGCGATCGCCGGCACGCTGCCGATGGAAAAGTGCGGGATCCCGCCGAAAAGAATCTTTTCGTACATCTCGTCCGAGATGACCACGAGATTCGGGGCAACCGAGCGCGCCGCCTCTTCGACGACTTCCGCCAACGCGCGGATCTCGTCGGGCGTGTACATCGTCCCGCAGGGGTTGCTGGGGCTGTTGATGACCAGCACCTTCGACCGCGGCGTGATGGCGGCACGCAACTGCGCCGGCGACATCTTGAAATCGTTCGCCGCCCCGGTCAGCACCTCGACCACCTTGCCCCCGGCGAGATCAACCTGCGGGGCAAAGCTCACCCACGCCGGCACCGGAATGAGAACCTCGTCGCCCGGCTGAACGAGGCACTGGAACAGGTTGTACAGCGCCTGCTTCCCGCCGGCGGAGACCACCACATGCTCGGCGGTGCAGTTCGGGATCCCGTTCTCGCGCGTCAGCTTCTCAGCGATGATTCGGCGCGTCTCGGGGTCGCCGGGCACCGGCGCGTACTTCGTCTCCCCGCGGGCCAGAGCGGCCGCGACGGCGTCCTTGATCACCTGCGGTGTATCAAAGTCCGGCTCACCCGCCGCGAACGTCAGGACGTCGACGCCCTTGCTCTTGAGTTCACGCGCCCGGGCGTTGACCGCCAGAGTGGCCGAGGGACGGAGGGCAGCGACGCGGGGCGAGAGTTGCATGGGGGGGTGAAGGCTTGGGG
>JBJXFG010000059.1:0-17157 GCA_046154665.1 Phycisphaerales bacterium
GGCCCTCCAGCGCCGGCGCGATACACTGTCCCCGTTTCACCTGATCACTCCACGCACGTCGGGCCAACCCATGCCGATCAACGTCGTCATCCCCTCCCTCGGCGAGTCCATCTCCGAAGTCGTCATCAACTCGTGGCTCAAGCCCGACGGGTCTTATGTCAAGCGCGACGAGGACATCGTCGAACTCGAAACCGACAAGACCAACATGCCGCTGCCCGCCCCCGTCGCCGGCGTCATCCGCCACAGCAAAGCCCCCGGCGACACCGTGCCCGTCGGCGGCATCATCGCCGTCATCGACGAATCCGCCGCTGCCCCCGCCTCAACTGGTGGCACCGGTCTCCGACCGGTGCAGAGCGATGCGTCCGGCGAATCGAGCGCGTCGCCCGCCGCTCCCGCCGCCCAGTCCGCCGAAGTCCGCGCCACCCCCCTCGCCAAAAAAATCGCCGAGGAGTCCCGCGTCGATCTCTCGAAAATCGAGCCAACCGGAGCGGGCGGGCGCGTCCGCGAGCAGGACGTCAAGGCGTATGTCGCAGGGGCCACGGCCGCTGGTACCTCGGCTCTCCGAGCCGAGTCTTCCGTCGGCGGATCAACATCAGCAGCGCCCCGCGGCGTACCGGGCACATCTTCAGAGCCGGCTCGGAGAGCCGACGCACCTGGCACGCGCGGCGTCCGCCGCGAGCGCATGACCACGCTGCGCCAACGCATCGCCACGCGCCTGGTCGAAGCCCAGCACACCGCCGCGATGCTCACGACCTTCAACGAGTGCGACATGACCAACGTCATGGCACTCCGCAACAAGCACAAGGACGCCTTCGAAAAGCGTCACGGCGTCAAACTCGGCTTCATGTCGTTCTTCGTCAAGGCCGCCGTCGCCGCCCTTGAGAAGTACCCCGCCGTCAACGCGTTCATCGTCCCGGGCGGCGGCCCCTCAGGCCCCGAGTCCAAGCCCGCCGGGTCCGAAGTTGAGTACCACGACTATTGCGACATCGCCGTCGCCGTCGGCACCGACCGCGGCCTGGTGGTACCGGTGCTCCGCAACTGCGACCAGCTCTCGTTCGCCGAGATCGAGTCGGGCATCAACGCCCTCGCCCTCAAAGCCCGAGACAACAAACTCGCCCTCGAAGACCTCCAGGGCGGCACCTTCACCATCTCCAACGGCGGCGTCTACGGCAGCCTCATGAGCACCCCGATCCTCAACCCGCCGCAATCAGGCATCCTGGGCATGCACAACATCGTCAAGCGCCCCGTCGAAGACCCGGAGAACCCCGGCCAAATCGCCCTGCGCCCGATGATGTATTTGGCCCTGTCGTACGACCACCGGATCGTGGATGGGGCCGGGGCGGTGGGGTTCCTCAAGGCGATCAAGGAGGGAATTGAGGAGCCTGCGCGGTTGATGCTGGGGGTGTGAAGGGCTGACTGGAGATGATGATGAGTACAAGCTCAAAGCTGATCAAGCCCAAGCCGTTCTACCTCAAGAACCACCCGTCATTGAATGAACGCTGGGTTCAGGAAGTGATCGCAGATGATCCATCGATCCTCGGCTTGGGTGATCTGATCCTCAAAGACAAAGAGAGAATGCAGCCTCGCGCTGGCCGGCTGGACCTGCTCCTCCAGGATGCCGAAAGCACACAGCGCTTCGAGGTTGAGATTCAACTCGGCGCGACTGATGAAGCTCATATCATTCGCTGCATCGAGTACTGGGATATCGAGCGAAAGCGGTACCCGCAGTACGAGCATTGTGCGGTCATCATTGCGGAAGACCTGACGACTCGGTTCCTGAATGTTATCTCTCTTCTCAACGGACAGATCCCGCTGGTCGCAGTGCAGATGCGTGCCAGCCAGTACGAAGACGGCGTCGCGTTGCAGTTCACGAAGATCCTCGATCATGCGTCTTTCGGCCTGGTTGACGACGACGAGGAAGTGGCGGTCAAGGTTGATCGGCGTCACTGGGAAGACAGAGCGGGCGAATCGATGCGACTCGTCGACCAGCTCTTTGGCGTTGTACAAGAATTCTCGCCAAATACTCGACTCACATACCTCAAGCACTACATCGGCTTGCAGACAGACGGGCAGAGCACAAACTTCGCAGTCTTCCGGCCGCGAAAAGGCTTCTGCGAATTGGAGTTCAAGCTGTCGCGTGACGCCGCACTCGAGGAGCGCATCCGGGCCGTCGGCCTTGACCCCCGATTCATGCAGTGGAACGCGTACCGCGTCAAGCTCACGACCACCGAGCTGTCGCAAAGCGCGGAGTTGATCAGCGACTGTTTGCGCGCGGCGTGGAAGCACTACCACGAATGACGCTGGCGCCTTACTGCCCGCGGAGCGGGCGTGTGATGGTTGCCAGACGCGAAGCGTCTGGTACCGGGCACGCCTCCAACCATTGTTCCTGCCTTCTTCTCTCGCTCATGAAATGGGCGAGCGTCGCGCAGTCCATGCCTCGCCCGCCCATTTCATGGGCGGGAGGCAACGCGGCAGTTGCACACCAGACGCCCCGCGTCTGGCAACCATCGGAGGCCCGCTTCGCGGGCCGAAAAGATGCCCTTCCCCCCCGCGCCACACACATTCAGAACAAGCAGGGAAACTCCCTCCGGCGTTCACTCCAGGTACCTCGGATCAAACGCCACCCCGTGCTTCTCCAGCATGGCGCGGAACTCGTCTTGAAATGTCATCACCTTATGATGTTCGTCCTGCGTGCGGATGTACTTCTCGACGTCTTCGATCTGCGACCGGCTGACCGTGAACCCGCCGTAGCCGCGTTGCCAGGCGAACCTGCGCAGGTCGGGAAACGTCTCGTGAATCCACTTTGACGATCGCGCCTCGACCTCCCGCGCGAGCTCCGCCAGCGACACGTCCGGCGGGCACCGAACCAGGAGATGCACATGATCCCGCGCGCCGTTGCCCGCGACCAGCTGACCCGACTGTCCCTTGCCGAGGTCGCGCGCGATCCCCCCGATGAACGCGTAGAGGCGATCGTGGAGCCGCTCGTCGATCCACGGCTGGCGCTGGTGCGTCCCAAACACAAGGTGGAAGTAGGACTGGGTGTAGGAGGATGGCATGGCGGGATTCGCCAGTGTAATCGCCCGCCCATTTCATGGGCGGGATGCAATCAACCAACCGCACACCAGACGCTCCGCGTCTGGCAACCATCGGCGGCCCGCTTCGCGGGCCCGATCTGGCAGCCGTCATTGACCCGTTTCGCGGTCTTGATGAGGCAACATCGGATGTAGGAACGACTGCCGGCCCTCTCACCCCGGAAACGCCGCCGCCATCCCCATGCAGCGTCTCCACGCGCTCACCTGCCCGAGGTGGGTTTGGCAGTGCCCGTCGAGCAGGAACGCCACCACCAGCCCCACCGTCGGCAGCATTTTGCGGAAGTTCTCGTTCGCCGAGGGGTTGGGCTTCTGGAACACCGATTCATCGACGGTGCGCGCCGTTTCCACCGCCACGGCGTAGCGTTCATAAAACCGAGACATGATCTCGCCCATCGCGGGGTAGACGGTGCCGTCGGGGTCGTCAAGGCCGGGCTTGCCCGCCGAGAAGAGATCGGCGTAGCGCGTGTCCTTCAGGGCCAGGTCCTCGCGCCCGATCATCGTAAGAATGCGTTCCGGGTAGACCGCAAGATGACCGAAGTTAAACGCCGGCGAGTTCACATCGATCCCGTCGGGCTTGCGCCGGAACTTGTCCGCCGGGATGTCCTTCACCAGTCCCTCGGCGTACATCCTCGAAAGCGTGAACGGTCCGGTGATGATCTCGGCGATGTGTCCCATTGGGGGCTCCGGGGGGGAAAGGCGGGGGGGAAGGGCGGTGCGCGGTCGGAAGTCGGGAAATCCGATGGCTGAAACCGATGCGGAATCGCGAGGCGCTCGCCGAAAACCAGCGTCAACCAACTGACAACTCATGGTACGCCGCGCCCCCGTGATTCAGTCGCCGATTCAGATGATGGTGTCTCAGTTTGAAATCTGCAGGGGTGGGGCAGGCTTCCAGACTGAGTTTTTCAAGGCAGGCAGGCTGGAAGCCTGCCCCACCGATTCAGACCGAGGCACCATCAGTCAGGTGACTCTCGCACCCGCGGGTGACTTCATCCGTACAACCAAGCGGCGGCGTCTCCGGTGCGCCCGCGCACGCCCCAACCGCGAGCCCGTGGCGTGCGTGTCGGGTTCCGGCGAACGCCTTGACAGGTCGGCTGATCGGACTCACTCGCTCACGATCAGTGCTCGTTTCTACACTCACGCCGCAGCGCCTTCGCGTTGCAGTCTGTTTCGCTGCCAGGATGCCACCATGCCCGGCCCCTCACCAACCCTGCACGCCGCACGCACCGCCGCAACGCGGGTGCTGCTGCAGCGCATCGTGCGTCGCAGCGGGACGGCCCTCAGCGCCGCGCTCGGGATCGGTGCCTTCGCGGTGCTCGCGGACCGCCTGATCGGCCCGGGTCTGCCGCCCGCGCTTTGGTGGGGTGTGCTCGGCGCGCTCGGCGTGGGCGGCGCGGCGTGGGCCGTGCTCGGCGCGTGGGCGCGGCGCCCGCGCACGCTCGACGGCGCCATCACCGCCGATCACAACCTCCACCTGCAAGACGCGCTGAGTTCCGGCCTGCAACTCGAGACCCGCGCGGCGGAGGGCGACTCTTTCGCGCAGGTGGCGGTGCAAGATGCAAACGCCGTGGCAACGGCCGCGCCCATCGCGCGGGCCACGCCCATCCGGCTCGACAACTGGTGGGCCCTGTGGCCCGCGCTCGCCGTCGGTGCCGTGGCGCTCACCACCGTCGCCCCGCTCGATCTGCTCACCGACAAGCGCGTGAAGATCGAAGCCGCGGAGCGCGTGGCCGAGAAATCCGAGGCCGAGAAGGCTCTCGAAGAGGCCACCCGCGCCATCGAAGAGATCAAGGGAACAGGCGCGGACCAGACGCAAGACCTCGCGCCCCCGAGCGATTCGCCGCAACTCGGCGACCGCCTTGAAGCGCTGGAACGTCTGCGCGAGCAGCTCGCCTCGGGCACGAAATCGCCCGACGACGCCCGCGCCGAAGCGGCCCGCGAGCTCTCGCAGGCCGCCGACGCCGCCGCCAAAGAAGCCCAGCAGGCCGCGCAGGCGCAAGAGTCGGCGTCGCAGGCGCTCTCCAACCTCCGCCCCGAGGAACTCGGCGACGCGTCGTCGAAGGCCCGCCAGCTCGCCGAGGCTCTGAAGGGGGGCGACACCGACGCCGCCGCCCGCGCCGCGTCGGATCTCTCGGAATCGTCGTCGATGCCGCCCGAAGCGCGCCGCGAAGAATCGGAACGGCTCGCGGCGTTGTCACGCCAGCTCAAGGAACTCGCGGAACTCCAGCAAAAGCAGGCTGAGTCGCCGCGCGAGGCCCAGCGCGACCTCGAACGCCAGGGCCTCAGCCCCGAGCAGGCCCGCGCGCTGGCGGACAACCAGGACGCGGCGTCGGTTGAAGAGGAACTCCGCAAACGCGGCTTTGACGAGGAGACGGCCCAGCGCCTCGCCGACAAGCTCGCCACCGAACGCGTCGAGCGCCAGAGCCGCCAACGCGCGGCGGAAGAACTGAACGATCTCGCGCAGTCGGTGGACCGCGCGGCGAGCGAGAAGGCGGCGAATCCGCCTCAGACCAACCCTCCTGAGCCCAACGCGCCGCAGCCGAGCTCGCCGCAGCTGAACCAGGCGAAACCGAGTGACGCGAAGCCTGATGACGCGAAGCCGGGCGAGCCGAAGCCGAACGAGTCGCAGCCGACGCCGCCGACCGACTCGAAGCCGGCTGAACCTAACGCCGCGAGTCCGCGGCCCCCGGATCAACAGCCCCCGAACGACCTGACCCAACCGACCTCGCCCTCGCCCACCCCGCCCTCGCCCACCCCGCCGGCGCCCACCTCGCCGGCGCCCACCTCGCCGCCGCCGCCGAGCCCGTCCCAGCCGGGCAAGCCCGCGTCGCCGGATCAGACGCCCGCGCCCGGCGAGCCGCCGCCCGGTGCGCCGACGAATCCGCCCAACATCCCCGGTGCCACGACGCCGACGCCCACCGGCGCTCCGCCCTCCGGCGCCGAGCAGCGTCAGGGCGAGCAGGGCAAGCCCGTGCAAACGCCGCCCAATGCGCCGAACCAGAAACAGGGCCAGCCGGCGTCGAACCAGCCGAACCAATCGACTCCGAAGCAGCCGAACCAGCAAAGTCCCTCCGGCCAGCCGCAGGAACCCAAATCACCGCCGTCGGGTCAACCCGGCGCGACACCCCAGCCGCGACCCGACCCCAGCGCTCCGCAGCCCGGCGGCAATCAACCGCAACCCAATCAGCCCAATCAACCGGGCCCAGCGCCGTCGCCTCAGCAGCAGCCGCCGCAACCGCAGCCGGGTCAAAAGCCGGGCGAGCAGCCCGGCCAACAGCAGTCGCCGCAACAGGGGCCGCAGGACGGCAAGTCTCCATCGCCCGGCGGCGCGAACGCGCCTCCGCCGGGAGGTGGGGGGGCACCGCCGCAGGGCCAGCCCTCGCCGTCGGGTACGCCCCAACCCGGCGACCAACCCGGCAACCAGCCGGGCAATCAATCCGGCGAAACGCCCGGCCAGACTCCCGGCGCTCAGCCCGGCTCCGCGCCATCGCCGCCGCAGGGCAACGCACCCGGAACCACCCCCGGCCAGGGCTCCCAGCCGCTCGGCGGCGAGCCGGGCGATTCCAAGCAGCCCGGCCCCGGCGACGGCCAAGGCGGCGGCGTCGGTCGCGACGGCCCCTCGAAAAACGCCATGCAGTCTCTGAAAGACCGCCTGCAACGCATGAACGAGGGCTCGCGCGGTGCCGCCCAGAAGGCCGCCGAGTCGCGCAAACTTCGCGAGCAGGCCGAGAAGATGCTCGACTCGATGACCCCAGAGCAGCGCAAGGAGCTCGAGCAGCTCATGGCGAAGCAGGGGCGTCGCGGCGGCGCGGGCAGCGCGGATGCGCCCCAGTCCGGCCCGCTCGCCGAAACGCGCTCGACACCCGTGGACCTCCGCAATCAGAACAAGCCCGGCGACCAGCCCGAAGGCTCGGACGACGGCGAAGTCCTCGCCGAGGTGAATGATCCCAACGCCCAGCCCGACCGAACCGGCCCCGCCGGGCGTCGGCCCATGCAGCCCTCGGCCCAGGAAACGCTGAAAACCGTCCAGAAGGCGATCGAGGAAAAGCAGCTCCCGGCCAGGTACCGCAACGTCGAAAAGTACTTCAGGCGGGCCGCGGAGCAGGAAAAATCAGCGGCCCCAAGTGAAGGACAACCCGCGCCAACCCCTGCCGGGCCGGTGAAAGACGCGGAGGAGGCGAAACCGGTCGTTCCGAAAGCACCTTAAGAGGGCTACGGGGTTTGGGGCATGGCCGATGCCGTCACTGATCGGCCTTGAGCGAAGTGACGGATCAGTCCAAGCCAGAGCGCCCCAAAACCGCGTCAGCCGTCTCGAAATTCATTGATTTCGACCCGACCGCCTTCACCGAGCGATCGGTTTTTGATAGGTACTTCCCGTGATTTTTCGCGGAATCGTGGATTTTTGAGGACGGATTCGTGAGAGCAGACCATTTTTTCCGCTCAAACCGTAGGAAAGGAACTTGACGTGTGGAAAACTTGGGGTACTCTCTCTTTGTTGAGCAAGTGCCGCTTCGGCGGCCCGCGTCTGAAAACGATGTGCGAGGTAAGGGAAGCAACCACCTCGAAAACTGAAGAGAGAGATTCGCCTATCCATACGGATGGTCAGTGTTTCGCGTTTCGCTTTGATCTGCTGACTCCTCCGTGGCTGGCCAGAGCGGCTTCGGCTGCTTAGGCAATGTGCTGCGGATTCCCTGTGCTCGCTTCGCCTGTGGTAAATCATGGGCGAAGTGATTCGTGAGCGAAAGCTTGCCGCCTGAAGGGCCGAGGGGGATCGCCCTTCGGGCAAGAGTAAGAGGGACGGGCATCGCCCGTCGAAGCGGCTTCGGCCGCGGGAAAAGCCCGAGAATCAGCCATATGGCTGATTCGTGGGTTTTTTCCGTTGAACTGCTTGACCCGGGGAAATTCCAAGTTATATTCATGGTGTCGACGGTGCAGCACAGGGCACCGTCGCCTGGCTGGCGGCCACAGGTCGTCGAGGGGGCCAGAAACGATCAGGTGCGGCCGGGAAACTGGTTGCCCTGGCTTCGAGTCACGGTCTGCGCTCTGCACAGGGTTCAGACCCCCGCACTCATCAAACTGCCACACTCTGTGAGGAGTCAACGCTTCGGCCCGAGAATATCGGACCGAAGCGTTTCGCTTTTTGTTCGAACCCCCGACAGAACCCCGACCGTCACAGAACCCCGACCGTCAGGGAGGGGTTCGTGAGAAGTGCGGGTTCGACGAGAAAACAGGGTGTGTGCGCTGCCAAGCCTCGACTGTCCACCGGCGGCCCTGACAGCGTCCGCTGGATGCACGGGTCCGTTGGTGCGTGGTTTGGTGCTCCGGGATCCGCGGCTTCTCCAAACCCCTCCCTCACGGTCGGGGTTCTGTGGCGCGGTGCGAGTCTGTTCCGCTTGAATCCCGATTTCGATTCGGGCGTATCGGGATTTCCCCGCTGGTTGGAAGTCGGCGCACGGACGCCCGCCGAGCCGGTATCACTTTTCACATCATCTTGGAGGTGGCGCGTCCCGCCCGTTCCCGAAAGGACAACCGATCCGCGCTCGGATACCTTCCCCCTCCCCTGTTTTCCAACCCGACCCCCCACTCCCCATCCCCCACTCCCCACCCCCCACTTCCGACTCTGCCCCCCAGGAACACCCATGCCCTCATCGACCATCTGCTGGGGTATCGACATCGGCGCCGGCGGCGTCAAGGGCGTCAAGCTCGAGAAAGACGGCTCGGGCGGCGTCCGCCTCCTCGACTACATCGTCATCCCGCACAAGAAAGTCCTCTCGACCCCTGGGCTCGATGAGGCCGACGCGCTCAAGATTTCGCTCGGCGCGCTGATGAGCCAGTACCGCGACGCGCTGCGCGGGTCGACGATCGTCGTCTCCGCGCCCGGCCATTCCGCCTTCGCGCGCTTCGCCAAGCTCCCGCCGGTTGAGCCGAAGCAGATCCCCAACCTCGTGAAGTTCGAGGCCGCCCAGCAGATCCCCTTCCCCATGGAAGAGGTCGAGTGGGACTTCCAGGTCTTCACCAGCCCGGACTCGCCCGACATCGAAGTCGGCATCTTCGCCATCACCAAAGAGCGGGTGAACCAGAAGCTCAACCTGTACGGCGACCTGGGGCTGAATCCTGACCAGCTCACGCTGGGTCCGGTGGCGGCGTACAACGCCGTCGCGTTCGATCTGCAGTTCACCGAGGCGACCCCGGGCACGATCGTGCTGGACATCGGCACGGTGGCGTCGGACCTGATCATCGCCGAGAAGGGTCGGGTGTGGGTCCGCACGTTCCCCATCGGCGGTCACAACTTCACCGAGGCGCTCAACGAGAAGTTCGAGCTCGGCAACTACACCAAGGCCGACAAGCTCAAGTGCGAGGCCGAGACCAGCAAGTTCAAGGAGCACATCTTCAGCGGCATCAAGCCGCTGCTGGGCGATCTCGTGCAAGAGGTCCAGCGCTCCATCAACTACTACCAGGAGACGCACCCGGAATCGAATCTCACGCGGCTTGTCGGCGTGGGCAGCACGTTCCGGCTGCTGGGCCTGCGCAAGCTGCTGGCCAGCCAGACGCGCCTCGACGTGGTGCGCCTCGAACGCTTCAACCGCATCAGCATGGAAGGCCCCGCCGCCGCGGATCTGGAGGCCTCGACGGGCACGCTGGTCACGGCGTACGGCCTCGCGCTGCAGGGCCTGGGCCTCGCGCCGATCTCGGCCAACCTGATGCCCGTTTCGGTGATCCGCGACGCGATGTGGAAGCGGAAGATGCCGTGGTTCCTCACCGCGGCGGGGCTGGGGCTCGCGGCGTCGGGCGTGGCGTTCATCCGCCCGTTCATCGAGAGCACGCGCGTCGTCAAGGTCGCGCAGGACGCGACCATCACCCAGGTCATCAGCCAGGGCGAGGGCCTGAAGCGCGAGTGGGACGAGCAGTCGCAGGCCAATCAGCCGCCTTTCCTTGCTGAGAATGTCCGGCGCATGCTCGATGGGCGCGGGATGCACGAGGCGCTGCTGCGTGATACCGAAGCGATGCTCGCCTCGGCGGACGCGCTCGCCAAGAGCAAGCCCGAGTTCCCCCTGATCGCCGGAAAGGCGTACGACCTCGTCGCGCTCAACACCGACTATGTCAAGCCCGGCACGGCGTTCGCATCGTTCAGCGGCGGGCCGAGTTCGAGCTCGTCCGGCGGCGAAGACACCGGCGATGATCGCGACGACGGTGGTGGTGGGGGGGCTGGAGGCGGCGCCGGCGGTGCCGGCGGCGGCACGCCCGATCCCAACGCCGCGGGCGGCGCTCCGGCGGATGGTGCCGCGGGCGGCGCGAGCAACGACACAGCGAGCGCGACCGGCGCGTTCCGTGTGCAGATGGTGGTGCAGTCGCAGCTCGAATCCGGCGACCTTCCGTTCTTGAACGATGCGCTGCTGGGCTGGCTGAAAAAGAACTCCAAGCGCGAAGCCGGGGAGGGCGTGAGCTACCAGATCGTGCGCGTGCCGCGCGTTGAGGATGTGAAGATTTCCGACACGCCGGCGACGCAGGCACCGCCGACGCCGACGGGCTCACCGCCACCGGGCGGCGCCACCGACGAGCGCTCCGGCTCTCAAGGTGGGCAGGGTGGCGCGGGTGGCAGTGGCGGGAGTTCGGGCACGCCGCAGGGGCTTGATGCCATGGCGCCGTTGCCCAAGGTCGAACCCCGGCTCGATCCCGCGAAGCGGACAAGGACGTACACGCTGGAGTGGTTCGTGCAGTTGGTTCCCCCCGCCGCCCCCGCGCCCGCCGAGGGAGGTGAAGCAGTCCCCGCTTCCGCCTCCCCCCCCGCCGCAGATGCATCAGGACAGCAGGCCTCGGGCCAGGAGACCATTTCGTGAAGAACCTCATGCCCTGGCTCAAGTCGAACGTGATCTGGATCGCGGCTCTCGCGGTGGCGGTGATCGCCCTGCCGGTGTCGCTGTTCTTCAGCACGTCGTGGAACGCCTCGATCAAGAAGACGGTGGGCGACGACGTGAGCGCCGCCGTCGGCAAGCTGCAGAACCTCCGCGTTGATTACGCGCTGCCCGCGGTGGTACCCGGTCAGACGGCGTGGAGCGTCCCCAAGACCGAGCCGAACACCCCGACGACGCAGGCCGTGGTCGCCGAGCTCAAGCGCATCGCGTTGGAGAGCGCCAGCGTCCGCGAACTGGCCTTCGAGCGCAACAAGGCCGGCAAGAAGCTGATGGTCGATGGGCTTTTCCCCGCGCCGATGGACGAATCTGCCCGAGTGCGTCTGTCAACCGATCTGGTCGCCGAGCGCCCCAAGGCGATGGAGCGCATCCTGCGTGAAGCCGGTGCCGGCGCTCCGCCCGACCCGGCCCGCGTGCTTGGCCAGATCCAGGCGGCGCGGCAGTCCGAGATGGAGAAGCGTACCGGCGCGCGCGTGGACACCAAGCCCACGGCTCAGGACGAGAAGGAAGTCGCCGACGCGTTAACCGCTTTGCGGATGGAGCAGTACCAGCGTGCGGCGGCGAGTGTGCGATTCTTCGGCGACGTGTCGGCGTTCGCGGCCCGGTCCGGGTCGAACGACGACCGCGGCGGCGCGGGCGGGCCCGGCTCGGGCGGCACCGGCACGTCCGAGCAGTTGCCGAACCTCACGCAGGCGTGGCTGTGGCAGATGGAGCAGTGGGTGCGTGAAGACGTCGTCGCCGCTCTCGTCAAGGCCAACACCGGGGCGGCGGGTCAGCGCCTCAGCGCCATCGATGGTCCGGTGAAGCGATTGCTCCGCGTGAGCGTGCTCGATCCCGTGGCATCGTCCGCGTCGAGCGCCGGGGCCGGAGATGCCGACGGCGATGCAGCCGACGGCGCGGGCGCTGGAGCACCCGCCGCGGCGGCCCCCGCCGCGGGCGACGAGAAAACCGAGGTCCCGAAAGACCTCAACCGCGCCCACACCGGCAAGCCGCTCCGCAGCGGGCTGTACGACGTGGTCGAGGCCGAAGTCGAGATCATCTGCGATTCGTCGCGCCTGCCGACGATCCTGCGAGCCTTCGAGGCCACCAACCTGATGAGTGTCATCGACGCCGACATGGAGTCTTACGACCCGCGGCCCGACCTGGCGCTGGGCTTTGCCTACGGCAACGACCACCTGGTGCGCGCGACGATTCGCGTCGAAACGGTGTGGCTCCGCGGCTGGCTGAAGGCGTGGATGCCCAAAGAAGTCCGCACCAAACTGGGCATCCCCGAGGACGCCCCCCCGCCGGCCGCCGAAGGCGCGGCGGACGGCGCGGCCACCCCGCCGCAGTAAGGCCCGACGCCGCTGCCTCTCTGCCTTCTCCCGACTGCCGATTGCCCACTCCCGACTCCCGTTCTCCCCGACTGCCCACTCCCCACTGCCCACCGCCCTCCCCCCACCGCCCTCCCCCCACCATGAAACTCAAAGGCATCAACCCCCTCGAGCAGCACGTCGAAAAGATCGTGCTCGGGGTGTTCGCGCTTGTTCTGCTCGCGGTCTTCGCGTGGCAGTTCATCGGCAACCCCAACGCCGTGCAGGTCGGCCAGCAGAAGGTGAGCCCCGAGAAGGCTCCCGATGTGGTGCGCGACATGGCCCGGCAGGTGAAGGGCAAGCTCGAGAGCACCACGCCGCCGGCGATCCCGCCGCAGCCCTCGGTGCTGGGCTCGGTGAAGCAAGGCCTCGAGCCCGGCAGCCCGGCGCAGACGGCACCGGTGCGTCTGGCCGGCGTGGTCGGCGCCGCCGCCGCGCCCATCATCACGCCCGGGCCCGACGGCGGGAAGAGCTCCGGCACCTTTGCCCGCTTCGAGCCGCCCGCGCCCGGCGCGATCGTCGCTTCGATCAACGAAAGCACCATCGACCCCATCGTGCCCTTGAAGACGCCCGCGGCGGCCGCGTTCCTACCGAAAGACCAGCCGTTCGATCTCCGCTCGGTGAGCGTGCAGGCGACGGTCGATGCGCGCCAGGTGCGCGCGGCGCTCACGCAGAGTTCCGCCGGCCAGGCCATCCCGGCGACGTGGTGGCAGGCCAAGGTCGAGATCCTCGACGTCGAACTGCAGCGCGAGACCCGCAACGCGGACGGCTCATGGGGAGACCTGGTCACGATCGCGCCGTTCCCCGGCGCGCCCTCGCTGCGGCAGCGCCTCCGTGACCCCGGAACCAAACCTGCCGACCTCAGCTCGATTCTCGAGACCGAAAAGGCGCAGCGCCAGTTCATCCGCCGACCGGACTATTGGGCGACGATCAGCGGTACGCCGTGGGTCACACCTTCGGAAGCGTCCGGGGCCGGTGCGCCGGGCGTGCCGACGAACGTGCAGTCGCTGCTGCGACAGATGAAGGACCGGCGCGAGCGCATCGAACGCCTGCGGACACAGATCCAACGCCTCGACGGGCGGCCCGGTGGTCCCGGCGCCCCCCCCGGTGGTCCCCCCGGAGGTCCCCCCGGCGGCCCCCCGGGCGGCGATCGAGACAACCCGCCGCCGCCCGCGGGCGGGCCTGGAGGCGGTGGTCCGGGCGGCAAGCCGCCGGGAACGGCCCAGCGCTCCGGCGACATCTTCAACCCCGAGGCCTTCGCGGGCATGTACGCCCAGGCGGGTTTGCCCTCGGCGCGCGGCCCGTGGTCCGACATGTTTGCGCAGCGCGGCGGCGATCGCCCGCCCCAGCCCCCGCCCGGCGGTGGCGCCCAGGACCGCAACACCAACCGCAAGGCCGAACTGCAGAAGCAGCTCGCCGCGGCGGAAGAGGAATACGCGGCCCTCACCGCAGAGGTCAAGCAGCTCGGTTACGACGAGAAGGGCAACAAGCTGGGCACCGAGGCTAAGGCGTTTGTCGAGGTTTTGAACTCGGTCACCGAGAACGCCGCCGAGAACATCACGATCTGGGCCCATGATCCTTCCGCCCAACCGGGCCAGACGTACCGGTACCGCGTGGTGGCGTGGTTCACCAACCCGTTCTTCGGCAACGCCGCCGCGCTTGATGAAGCGCAGAAGCCGCTCGCCGCCGCCGCCGCGGTGCCCAGCGCCCCCGGCGCGTGGTCGGCCCCGGTCACGATCGATCCGCCTGTGCGCTATGTGCTCAGCTCAGCCCGCGAGTCCGGCTTGCTGGGCGTGGGCAACGCCGCGATCCATTCAGACGCCGCAGCTTCGGGCGAGCTCTACAAGTTCTTCTACGGGTGGTGGCGCCGTGCCGAGGTGAACATGAACCCCGGCGACCGCGTGTCCGGCACGATCTCCTTGCCCACCCTTGAAGCGTTCGAGGTCGCCCTGAACGAAGCGGGCGAGCCCAACCTCACGGCGATGAAGACGGCACCCCTCGATCCCAAGCTGACCGTCGCGATGGACGAGTATTTCGTCGACGCCGCCGCGTCGGGTTCCGGTCCCGAGGCCGTGATGCGCTCCGCATCGGCCACCGGCGGCCTGTTCGTCATCCGACCCGGGTCGGACCAGGACGAGGCGATCCGGTCGCGTCTGAACGCCTCGGTGGCCGCGGGTACTTCCGCGGTCGTCGCTCGGCCCGGGGCAGCCAAGTCCGGTCCCGGCGGCACCCCGCCCCCCACCCCCCCGGGCGGCGGCCGCGATGACCGCGACGGCGGCGCTCCGCCGACGCCCCCTCCGCCCCCAGGCGGGGGAACGCCGCCGAGGCCCGGTGGAAAGCCGCCCGGAGGTTGATCGGGGCGACGTGGGCCTGCATGACGCGCCCGCGCGAGGCTGTCGAGGCTTGAAATCGCATGGCGAAGGGCCGGTGGACCGCTCTGAAGGAGGGCGCGGATGTGCCGTGGGACCATCAAGAGCGTCGATTCCTTGCTTGATTCGGATTCTGAACGGTATTCGGAGGACGCGCGACGGCTTTTCCACGAAATGCCCCCATGTATCGGAACTTGAGGGGTGATCTTCGCAAGGCCTTGACAGACAGGAATTGCTCGCTACACTTCTCGACCCACTCCGGTTTCGGATGTGGACGCCCGCAAGGGCACCCCACGACACTCTTCGGAGCTCGCTGGGAGCCTCGGAACAGGCCGTGCTGGCCGAAGCCGGGGCGATCTTTGACAAGTGGATGAATGCAACGTGTTGCGGAGTCCGTCCGCCGACCACCGATCCCCGGAGGCGGCGAAGACGGACCACCGAGACCGAAATACGAGTGATATCGTTGACTCATAGATGGGTCATTAGTTACATCAATCGGTCGTTGCGGGGTTGTCCGGAGGTCGAAAGGCCAAAGGGCAACATCGGAACGGCGTCTGATTGATGCGACGAAGCGACTAAGGGCACTTGGCGGATGTCTCGGCATTGAGAGGCGATGAAGGACGTAGGAACCTGCGAAAAGCGATGGGGAGCCGGTAACCGGGCTTTGATCCATCGATCTCCGAATGGGGCAACCCACCCGCAAGGGTATCTCAACCCGAATGCATAAGGTTGAGAAGCGAACGTGGAGAAGTGAAACATCTCAGTACCCACAGGAAAAGAAAGCAACCGCGATTCCGTAAGTAGCGGCGAGCGAAAGCGGATAAACCGACAGACCCGTGAATTGGCTGGAAAGCCGGACCATAGAAGGTGATAGTCCTGTAGCGGCGAGTCGGGTAGCCCACGAGTAGCATGAGGCCCGTGAAACCTCGTGTGAATATGGGGGGTCCACCCTCCAAGGCTGAATACTCCTCAATGACCGATAGTGAATCAGTAAGGCGACTGAATGATGAAAACCTCGTTTGTGAAACGAGTGAAAGAGCAGCTGAAACCAAGTGCTTACACAGCGGTCGGAGCCCCGTAAGGGGTGACGGCGTGCCTTTTGCATAATGACCCGGCGAGTTGCTCTGTACGGCGAGGGTAAGGGCCATCGGCCCGCACCCGGAGCGAAAGCGAGTCCGAAATGGGCGCCAAGTCGTACGGAGCAGACACGAAACCTTGTGATCTACCCATGGTCAGGTTGAAGGGCGGGTAACACCGCCTGGAGGACCGAAGCCGTTATCGTTGAAAAGATATGGCATGAACTGTGGGGAGGACTTAAAGTGTAATCAAACTGGGAGATAGCTTGTTCTCTCCGAAATATTTTTAGGAATAGCCTCTTGCGGCAGCACATGGGGGTAGAGCGACTGGATGGCTTGGAGGGTCTACCCGACTACTCGGGCCAACCAAACTCCGAATACCATGTGTCAAGGCAAGGGAGTCAGACGGCGAGTGACAATATCCGTCGTCAAAAGGAGAACAGTCCAGACCGTCGGCTAAGGTCCCCGAACACGGCTTAGTTTGAAGAAGGAAGTCGGATTGCGATGACAGCCAGGATGTTGGCTTAGAAGCAGCCACCAGTTAAAGAGTGCGTAATAGCTCACTGGTCGAGGAGTCCGGCGCCGAGAATGATCGGGAATAAGCCGTGTACCGAAGCCGCGGGCCCGTAAGGGCGGTAGGAGAGCGTTCCTGTCAGCAGAGAAGGCGTCCCGGAAGGAGCGCTGGAGCGTCAGGAAGTGAATATGCCGGGTTGAGTAACGATAAAACGGGTGAAAATCCCGTTCGCCGTAAGCCCAAGGTTTCCTGGGGAAGGTAAATCCGCCCAGGGTTAGCCGGATCCTAAGGCGAGGCCGACAGGCGTAGTCGATGGACATACGGTTAACATTCCGTAGCCCTTGCGTAGATCAATCCATGTTGCGAATCCCAAAGCTCCGCAGAAGCGCTAGCCGTCTGAGGCCCTCGAGGCCGACGCGGGGGAGAGGGGTTCCGAGAAAAGGCATGGTGGCGAAACAAGGTCCGTACCAAAACTGACACAGGTGGGCGAGGCGAATAGCCTCAGGCGCTCGAGAGAACGGTCGTGAAGGAACTAGGCAACTTAACCCCGTACGTTCGCAATAAGGGGGCCCTACCCATTGGGAGGGCGCAGAGAAAAGGCTCTGACGACTGTTTATCAAAAACACAGCACAGTGCGAACACGCAAGTGGATGTATACTGTGTGACGCTTGCCCGGTACTGGAATGTCACGGAAGGGGGTCAGCTTCGGCGAAGCTCCCGACCCAAGCACCAGTAAACGGCGGCCGTAACTATGACGGTCCTAAGGTAGCGAAGTTCCTTGTCGGGTAAGTTCCGACGCGCATGAATAGCGTAACGATTGGAGCACTGTCTCCACGACCGACTCGGT
>JBJXFG010000085.1:0-4884 GCA_046154665.1 Phycisphaerales bacterium
AGTGCATCGATACTCCGGCACTCGACCACTTGACCACTCGACCACTTCTTCCGCCCCGGCCCCTCCCTGACGGTCGGGGTTCTGCTACTTCAACCCCTCCGGCAACTCCGCATGGATGAGCTTGAGCTCCTCCGCCCTCTCCCGCGGCATCACCAGCGTCGCCTCTTTCGTGTGGACCACGATGAGGTTGTCGCAGCCCAGGACCGCCACGTAGTGGGTTGGGTCGTCGCTCACGACCAGTGTGTTGGTGCTCTTGAGCACGCGGCCCGCCGGGCTGTTGGTGGTGCCCGCGGCCATCGGCAGTGAGACTCGGTTGCCTTGTTCGTCGGCGTTGAGGGTCTCGCCGTAGCTGGGCCATGAGCCGACGTCGAGCCAGGTGAGGTCCATCAGGACGGTGCAGACCTTGACGCTGGAGGCTTCGTTGGGGGTGTTCGCCGCGCGGGCCTGTTCGCGTGTGGCGGGCTCCATGATGGCGTAGTCGACGCTGATCTTGGGGAGCGTCGGATAGACCTGTTCAAGCACCTGCTTCTGCGTGGGCGTGCCCCAGGCGGCCTGGATTTTCATGAGGCCGTCGTGGCTCTCGGGCTTGTAGCGGCGCAGGCAGTCGAGGATGGTCGAAGCTTTCCAGACGAACATGCCGCTGTTCCAGCCGAAGACGCCGGAGTCGAGGTAGGCCTGGGCGCGCTGGGCGTCGGGCTTTTCGACGAAGCGCTCGACTCGGTACGCGAGGTTCTGGGTGCCCGGCAGGCCGCGGCCGCGTTCGACGTACCCGAAGCCGGTGGCGGGGTACGTCGGTTTGATGCTGAAGGTGACCAGCCGCATCGGGTCGCTCTCGACGAGCTGGAAGCCCAGGTGCATCAGCTCGGCGAACTTCTCGACGGGCTCGATCAGGTGGTCGGCGGTGAGGACGCAGAAGATCGCGTCCTTGTCCATCTTGGCGAGCACGGCGGCGGTGAGGCCCACGGCGTTGACGGTGTCGCGGCCCACCGGCTCGCCCAGGATCTGCTCGTCGGTGAACTGGGGCATCGCCGAGCGGATGATCGCGCGGTAGGACTCGCTGGTGCAGATGAAGCGTCGGCTCTGGGGCACGACATCGCGCAGGCGGTCGGCGCTGATTTCGAGGAGCGAGGCTTTGGGGCGGGACTTGACGCCGCCCGGCCGCTCGATGAACGGCACGAGCTGCTTGGGCAGGCTCTTGCGGCTCATGGGCCACAGACGGGTGCCGGAACCGCCGGCCATGATCATCGCGTGTCGCATGGTGGGGAGAAGGCACGAGGCACGGGGCATCGGGCACTCGTGAAGAGGCGTGGGGGGTGTTTCTCTGGTGTACTCGACATCTGCAGCCTAGTGCCCAGTGCCTAGTGCCCAGTGCCTGCCGCCCTCATCCTA
Source organism: Phycisphaerales bacterium (assembly GCA_046154665.1). GTDB lineage: Bacteria > Planctomycetota > Phycisphaerae > Phycisphaerales > UBA1924 > JAFLCM01. The sequence continues at coordinate 1,390 of JBJXFG010000085.1, forward strand.
CCGCGAACGACTCGGCGAGAATCTCGTCGGCTGACAATCGCGGCGCACCCTCGCCGGCTTCTTTCAGGACGGCCCGCACGCGAGCCTCGGCGTCGGTGCGGTCTTCGCCCAGGCGCACCAGGGCGGCGACCGCTTGCTGGGCCGCGGGGAGGTCGAGGCCTGCGGCACCGGCTGGCGCGAGGCCAGGGGACCGATTGCCGCTGGGCGTGCCGGCGCGGCCCGCTTCAAACGCCAGCGAGCCGACCTTGTCCTTGAGTTCGAGGATCATCGTCTCGGCGAGCTTCTTGCCGATCTCGGGGAGGGCCTTGAGGGCGTTGACGTCGGCGTTGGCGATGGCGGCGGCGATGTCGCCGGTGGGCGCGGCCATGGCCCGGAGGGCCCGCTTGACGCCCAGGCCCTTGACTTTGGTGAGCAGCTCAAAGAGGCGCTGGTCGGACTCGGTGAGGAAGCCGACGAGTCTCGGGACAAACGAAGCCCCCTGGGCCTGCTGCTCGAAATACTGGAAGGTGCGGAGGGTGACACGCTGGCCGACCTTGCCGGTGAGCGCCTCGGCGCTGGCGGCGGGGAGCATCACTTCGTAGGCGAGGGGGCCGGGGGTTCCGGGGATTCCGGGGGTTCCGGGGGAGGCGTTCGTGTGGCTCGCGGCGTACGGTGATTCGGGCGCGACGATGGCGGTACCGCCGGTGGGCGGCGGGCCTGGGTCCACGGATTCGATGATGCCGGTGAGGCGGGCGAGCATGGGGGACTGTACGACGGATTGCCGTGCGGTTGTCGGCCGCCGACGCGGTGGATTTGGGTACCCGCCGGTCCCCGGCGGGTCGTGCGTCGGATGAGGTTCCGCCCGCCGGGGACCGGCGGGGTACCCGTGGGCGATTCGTCACTCGCGTCCTTGTCCGCACTCGGGGCATGGTGTGCCGTCGGCAAGCCCTCGGCGGTCGTAGCCACAGGCGGGGCAGCGGCCAGCGCGGTTTCGGCGGGCGGCGCGGAGTCTGGTGAGGCCGAGGCAGATTGAAGCGACGATAGCGGCGTAGAAGAGGGTGTTGATGGCGAAGCCGGGCCAGACGGGGAAGAGGGGGTATCGCTTCGAACCGATGTCCACTCCAGTTCGCCACTCAGGAAAATGACTTGGCACGAGCGGCACCGTGGTCCGGCCATACTCGCACATCTTGCGCATTGTCTGAATCTGCAATGATCGCATCGGCCATCCCCAGTGAGTGAGATAAGCGACAATCGGACGGTTTCGTATCTGCTCGACGTTTGCATTGCCGGGCAGACCATCCCACATGATCTGCCAGTGGGTGGAGAACGGGTACTCGGTTCTGTGAGAACGGTCGGGGAGAGGCACGCCGAGCGGGATCCCGAGCGTGCTCAGCGGGGCATTCATTTCTTTGACCGTTGGCGGTGTCAGCCCTTGATACCAATAGCTCGCCGCCCAGGGCAGCGCCCACGCCACCGCCACATTCAAAGCGGCCCCGCACAGGAGCATGGAGATCGCACGGACGACGATTCGACGCCAGCCCGTCTGCGTGCTTGGTTCCGCCATGACGCGCGCATAGTACGTCGGTGTAAGCCTCGCGTCGCCCCGCTACATTTCCGGCGTGTCGATCCTGAACCACTCCATCCTCGAAATCGCCTCGATGGTCCGGCGGCGCGAGATTTCCGCGGTGGCGGTGGTGCGTGCGTCGCTTGATGCCGCGGCTTCGCGGGATGAGAGCGTCGGGGCGCTGCTGCAACTGTTCCCGGAGTTGGCGCTGGCGCGGGCGGCGGAGGTCGATCGCGCGGTGGCTTCGGGCGGTATCGGTAGCGGGGGCGGGAGCGAAGGGGGAGGCGCGACGCTGCCGCTTGCCGGTGTTCCCGTCGTCCTGAAGGACAACATCTGCACAAACTTCGGGCGCACGACCTGCGGCTCGCGGTATCTGGAGAAGTACGAATCGCCGTTCACGGCGACCGCGGCGCAGCGGCTCATGGACGCCGGGGCGATCGTGATCGGGAAGTCGAACCTTGATGAGTTCGCGATGGGTTCGTCCACAGAGAACTCGGCGTTTCGGCTCACGCGCAACCCGTGGGACTTGTCGCGCGTGCCGGGGGGCTCTTCGGGCGGTTCAGCGGCGGCGGTGGCGGCTGGGATGGTTCCCGCCGCGCTGGGGTCGGACACAGGCGGGTCGGTGCGTCAGCCGGCGTCGTTCTGCGGGTTGGTTGGCGTGAAGCCGACGTACGGGCGCGTGTCGCGCTGGGGGCTGGTCGCGTACGCATCGAGCCTCGATCAGATCGGCCCCTTGACGACGAGCGTGCCGGACGCCGCGGCGATGCTCGGGGTCATCTGCGGGTTTGACCCGCTGGATTCGACGAGCAGCGACGCGACGCTGCCCGACCTCATGGAGAACCTGGACACGCCGATCGCGGGGCTGCGCGTGGGCGTGCCCAGGCAGGCGCGTTCGCACGCCAACCATCCCGCGGTCGACTCGGCGATGAGGCGCGTCGAGGATGTGCTGCGCTCGGCGGGGGCCGAGGTGGTCGAGATCGATCTGCCGCGGCTGGAGCACGGGATCGCGGCGTATTACATCGTGGCGCTGGCGGAGGCGTCGAGCAATCTGGCGCGCTTTGACGGCGTTCGCTACGGGCGGCGCGCCGAGCTCGGTCCGAGCGACACGCTGTTCGACTTGTACGCCAAGAGCCGGGCCGAGGGGTTCGGAGCGGAAGTGCGTCGGCGGATCATGCTGGGGACGTACACGCTCAGCAGCGGGTATTACGATGCGTACTACACGACGGCGCTGAAGGCGCGTCGGCTGATCAAGCAGGACTTCGACGGCGTGTTCGGCATCGAGCGCGGGCGCGCAGGCGAACGTGCCGAGGCGGGCGTGCACGCGGTGTTGATGCCGACGGCGCCGACGCCGGCGTTCCGCATCGGGGAGAAGACCAGCGACCCGATCGAGATGTACCTCGAAGATATCTACACCGTGCCGGTGAACCTGGCGGGCATCTGCGCGATGAGCGTGCCCGGTGGGTTTGCGGAAGCCGACGGCCCGCGCCTGCCGGTGGGCGTGCAGGTGATCTGCCCGGCGCCATCGAATAGACGGCACGGGCGCGCGGCCTCGGGGCACGGCTCATCGCGAATGGATCGCCCTCCAGGGAGCAGAAGCTCGAATTGATGCTCCTGAACGGACATTCACGCGCTGCCGAGCGACGAACCACCCACGCGTTGCGCGACGCGTTCAAGGCGCGACCGGCGAGCCGCGAGCGACTCGGCGAACTGGCCGATGCCGCGCAACGGGCTTCGGTGGCCTTCGCCGACGTGGTGGAGAAGCGGGTGCTACTGGTCGATGCCCCGGCAATCGAGGCGAAGTCCTATTTCGAGCAGGGAACGACAGCGGTCGGTGCGGGATTGCGATTGTTCGAGACTGGGGCGGAGGAGATCGACAACCTGCTGCTCGCCCGGGCGACCACGCTGGAACGGGAGCGCTTCGCGGTAATGGCCGAGTGCCTCGTGGCCATCGG
>JBJXFG010000061.1:0-3376 GCA_046154665.1 Phycisphaerales bacterium
CTGGCACCCGGGCGCGTGACGCGGGCGAGCGCGCTTGGCAGTTCCGGCAGGCACCACCGCAGTCGGTCCGCGTCGGCGGCAAGTGGGTGAGCTACGCGAGGATCGAACCGTTCGGCTCATCGCTGGCGCTGGTGATCGACGCGGCGCAACGGATCAACGGCCCAGAGGCGCGGACGCCGCTGGAGGAGATCACCGGCGTGTGGCACTCTCTCAAGCAGATGGTGCAGGACAAGACCATGCTGCAAGGGCTGGCGCAGGTGCTCGACATTCTCGACGGCACCGACGCCGCGGACACCGGGACCGTGCGGTACCTCACCCAGTTCACGACCTCGTGGGTGCCGAACATCATCCGCGGCACCGCGAGGTCGCTCGATCCGGTGCTCCGCGAGCAGCGGGTTCGTCGCGCCGGTGACGAGGCGTTGATCGCCTCGGGTGCCCGCCGGATCTCCCAGGGGGCGCTGCCGCTGCCGAGCCGTATGCCGCCGCCGATGGTCGATGTCTGGGGCCGCGACGTGAGCGCCCGCAACCTCACGAACCCGGCGGCCGACTGGGCGTGGCGGGTGTTCTCGCCGGTGCGGATGACCGATGCAAAGACCGAGCCCGTGGATGTGATGCTCTGGCGGTGGAACAACGCGGCGCGTTCTGAGGAGCGTTGGTATCCGAGGCCGCCTCAAGCGTCGTTCACGCGCCAGGGTGCCGAGGTCAGCATGGATGATGAGACTTACTACCGGTATGTCCGTGAGTCGGGGGCGGCGGCGCTGACCGCGGTGAACCAACTTATCCGCAACGGCGGGCTCCGCGCTGACGAGCCGCGCAAGCAAGACGTGGATGCGGTACGATCCGTCCTTGAACGAACCCGCAAGGCTTGGCGCGACCGGCACGCGGCGAACCCAGGAGGTGGATGATGGCACTCGCTGGTAGCGCAACGACGGCGGGCAACAAGTTCGTGGCGGGCGAGAGCTGCCGCCGGTTGATCGTCTGGACGGCGCAAGCCGACTACGGCGTTGTCGAGTGCACCATCCGCGTGAGCCCCTTCCACAAGGCCACGGAGATCGCGTCTCTCACCGGCAACGGCGCGGGGCCGATGACCTTCGAGTTCGGTGACGGTGTGCACGCGATCACCCAGCTTGAGGTGATAGCCATTGGGGGCGGGTGCACGATCTACTGGATGTCAGCATAGGAGGCAAACGATGAGGCACGTTCGAGTGTTGGCGTGCGCGTTGAGCGCGGCGTTCATGGCGGTCTGTGCGGCCGGGTGCTCCGGCGAACAGGCCGAGGCGATGCGGGCGAGGCTGGACGCGGCCGTGCTGACCGCGGAGACGGCCCAGCGCGAGGCCGAGGCCCAGCGAGATGCGGCGCTCGCCCAGCGAGATGCGGCGCTGGCCGCGGGCGACACCAAGACGGCGGACGTGGCGACGAAGACGGCGGACGTGGCGACGAAGGCTGTCGATGAAGCCATCGACTTCCGCAAGCTCATGGAGACGGCCCGCAAAGAGTTGGCGAGCGCGATCAACCCCGATGGTTCGTTCAATGCGGGCGGGGCTGCGCTCGCCGCCTCGAAGTGGCTGCCGCCCCCTTGGAACATTCTGGTCCCCGGGCTGGGCTTGGCCGTGATCGCTGGCGTCGGTGAGATCCGCACCCGGCGTGCGGTGAAGGCGGCGGCGAGCATCGTCAACGCACAGAGTGCCGCATCACTCAGGGATCCGACGTTCCGCGTGGCGCTCGCCAACAACGCCGAGGTGATGCACCGCGAGCTCACCCCGACGGCCGTGAAGATCGTGCGGGACAACGCTTTCTAACCATGATCTTCCTCGCCACCATCAACGAGAAGGGCGCTTACTTGGTCGAAGCGTGGCCTCTTCTGGAGAAGGGTGGCGTGCTCGTCATATTTGCGGCGCTGCTGGGCTGGCTCGCCCGCGCCGGGATCCCCCGGGTGATCGACGCGGTGGAGGCGATGGGGATACGGTTCTCCGAGTCGGTCGAGAAGATGCAGGCGGCGCACAACGCGACAGCGGAGAAGATGCAGGCCACCTACATCGCCGACATGAAAGAGGTGAGAGCGTCCCACCACGCCGAGCAGCAGGCGACCCGCGATCAATCGAACGAAGTGCTACGCGAGAACACGCGGGCATTCCGCGATCTTGAGCTCGCCATACGCAACCAACGTGGACCCGGTGACCAGGGAAAGAAGAGCACATGAAGCTGGAAGCAACAAAGCAGGTCGTGACCGTTCCCCGCATGGTGCAGGTGTACTCGGATCGCTGGGACGGTCCGCGCCCAGGAACCGTGGTAAAAGGCTTTGGTAGCTGGGTGGCCAACATCAACGTCAACTCAGACGGCACGACCGACAGGGATTTTCTGGCCGCGATCCGGGCGTCCCCAAGCGGCAACACGGTGCCGATGCTGACCGTGCACGATTATCCCGACGGCGCAACGTCGGAAGACTTGGCGAACGCGGTGCCGACACGCGGCCAGGAGTGGCGGCTGACTCCGGAGTTCACCGCCAAGGTGCTCGCGGTCTGGCCGCCGCGAGTGTGATGAATCTGCTTCGAGCTGACGCGCACGCATCGACAGAAGGAGACACCGCATGAAGTTGGCCGCACTCATCCCCGCCGCGCTTCTGCTGGTCGGTGGGCCGGGGCTCCGCACGGCGGTCGCGCAGCCGGTGGTGATCGACGTGATGCCGAACACCGGCGACCGGCTGACCAAGATCAACGTCTCTTGCCCGCCCGAGACACACCCGTATTGGGCGAGCTACGTCGCCCAGCGTTCGCCGTGGTGTGGGCCATCGTGGCTAAGCAACGCCGTTGACCTCTGTTCAGACACCGGGCAGTACCCGCCGGGAACCTTGCGGTTCGCTTGCCCAGCGTGGACGCCGACGGCGGGCGACATCCAGTGGGGGTACGGGCCGGGCGAGGACGACCACATCGGCGGCGATCACTTCACCCTCAACCCGGCATCGACCATCTGCCTTCCGGGCCGGGTTTCGCTCTACGTCGATGACTTGCCCGCCGGTTCGTGGCGGGGCTCGTCCGCATCACCGATCAAGATCAGCCGAGTCTCGTGGGCGTGGGATGAGCAATGGACTCTCCCATACGATCAGTTCGCGGTGTGGATGGACGGCCTCGCCATCGTGCGGCCGAGCTACGCGACCGGGCTCGGTGTGCTGTTCGGGTTCACCGCTTGCACCCGTTGCTCATACGACTACCTCTCCGTCTGGGTGACCGAGACCCGCAGACTTGAGTGGACGACTCCGAACGTCAACGGGTTCTTTGCCGTCAACTCGCCCGCTGGCACCGCGGTCAGCATCACCGGTTGCTCGCCGATGGAGCCCGGCACCGACCCGCGCGGCCAGCCATCTCGCGTGCTGGTCGGC
>JBJXFG010000111.1:0-37360 GCA_046154665.1 Phycisphaerales bacterium
AGCGTGAGAAGGGCAACAGCCGCCGACGTCGCGGCGGAGCGGGGTTGCAGCATGGGGGAGGCCTTTCCTGACCTACTGGCGTTCCGATACTCAAGGGACTCAGTGACGCTCAAGGACTCTTCGACGCGACTCTTGGCACAGACTTCTGACAAGGACGATGCGGGCGAGACAGTGTATCCAAACTCTCAGCGAACGGCTTGCGTTCGCACCCATTCCATGACGTTCTCAATGGGCTGTCGGCCCGGAGGGTTGGGGTCGGTCTGCTCCCGGCGGGCCCTTGGGCAAATCCGGAACCGACACCACCTCCGCGAAGGCCGACAGGACAGCCGTCGTGAGACACTCGTTCGCCCCGTCTACCCGACCATACGCACAACGCGAGCGAAGGTTTCGGATTGCCGGGATTCCGGCGCGGCCCAAGAACGGCGGGCCAGCCCCAAGCTCGGCAAGTGAACAACGAGGGGCCCTTCGGGGCGGGGCCCTCCGGTGTGACGCACGAGTGGCGGCGCGGTTCACGGGGTTCAGGAGGATGCGATGGCGGAACGCGCCTCGCGGATGCGGGCTTCGGCCAGTTCCGCCGGGAGACCCAAAAAATTGGCGAGCAGCCGGGGGCCTTCGAGGGTGAGGAACGACTCGGGGTGGAACTGGACGCCTTCCATCGGGGCTTCGCCGGAATTCCCCACACGGCGCAGGCCCATCACGACCTCGCGAGTCACCTCTTGCCCCCCTTCGTCCTCGAAGGTGTCTTCGGTCCAGGCGGAAACTTCCCAGTGGGCTTCCCCACCCGCTGCGCGGGTGGGCTTTGCGGTCGAGGTCGGAGTCGGCACGGTTTCTTTAAGGACGACGAGGCTGTGGTAGCGGGTCGCGGTGAAGGGGTTGGGGACGCCCTTGAAGAGGCCTCGACCGTCGTGGTGGATGAGGCTGGTCTTGCCGTGCATGACTTTGGGGTTGCGGGTGACAGTCATGCCGTAGACGTGGCCCATGCACTGGTGCCCGAGGCAGACGCCCAGGACAGGGATGCGCCCGGCGAAGGCGCGGATCATGTCGTTGGAAACGCCGGCTTCGGTGGGCGAGCAGGGCCCGGGCGAGATGATGAGGTGCGAGGGCCGCAGGGCCAAGGCCTCATCGGGGGTGATCTTGTCGTTGCGGACCACCCTCAGGTCGATGGCGGGATCGAGTTCGCCGATGCGCTGGACGAGGTTCCAGGTGAAGGAGTCGTAGTTGTCGATGAGGAGGATCATGGGCGGTAAAGGGTAGGTGCGGACACCGATCCCGACACGGGTCGGAGACCCGTACCAACTCTATGGACACGGCAACGCGAACACGCTGAGGAAGGCGGTGAGGTCGGCGGTGTTGACGGTTCCGTTGTTGTCCATGTCGCCCTGGGTGCCTGGGGGGACGGCGTCGCCGAAGTTGGCGAGGAAGATGGTGAGGTCGGCGGTGTTGCGGACCGTGTCGCTGTTGAGGTCGCCGGGGCAGCCCCCCGGTGGGGGCGGCGGGGCGGTGAGGTTGAGCGTGTACGAGCCGCCCCAGGGTTGGACTCGGTTGAGGCGGACGATGCTCGGGCCCGCCGGAACACTCGCGGTCGCGGTGGCGGCCCAGTTGCCGCCGCCAGCGTCGACGGGCGTTTCGCTCGCCAGCACCGTGCCGTCTGGGGACAGAATGGACAGGGTGAGGTTGGATGTTGACCAGAGTGCGGCGGTGCAGACCACGGTGAGGCTGCCGGCCTGGGGGCTGTTGATGGTGAAGTAGTCGTTGGAATCGAGAAGGCGGAGGTTGTGGTCGCCCGGGGTCAGGATGGGGGCGGTCTCGAGTGTGTTGTTGGGTTCGAAGGTGTCGTCGATGGCGGGGCCGTAGCGGGAAATCAGGGTGGACTTGTCGCCTTCGCTCATGAAGGCGCGGTTGCCCATGGCGCTGTTGAACTGTTCGAATCCGGGTGCGGCGTCGATGGCGGTGCAGGTGCTCGGGCAGCTGCAGATGGTGAAAGCGCAGCGGCCGTAGTGCATGATGCTGGAGAAGTTATATTCGCCGTCGGCGACGACGCCTTGGGGGACTTCGAAGTTGTAGCGCTGGTTCGGGGCGATGTTGGCGTAGTTGATGACGACGTAGGTTTCGCTGTCGGGCCGCTGGTGGTGGTGCCACTGGCCGAGCGCGTGGAAGAACTCGTGGCAGATGACGTAGCGGCTGGACCACGAGACCATGGTGAGGTTCTGGGCGCCGCCGACCTGACCGACGAAGGAGCTGTTGCCGGTGCCGTTGCGGACCAGGACGTAGTTGGGCTGGTCGGTGCGTGGGATGAAGTCGATGTTGGCGAAGGTAGCGATCTCGTCGAGGGCGATGCGGGTCTGATCACGGTTCAACTGGCTGACGGCCGGATCAAAGGCGTAGAACAGCTGGTTGTTGGGCCAGAGGTTGGCGACCCAGGCACCGGCTTCGACACCTTCAGGGAAGAGCATCTCGCAGGCAAGCGGCGAATGGTCGGCTTCTTCCGGCCACAGCGGGTGAGGCGGGGCCTGCGGCACCTGGCCCAGCGTTGGGGCGAGCGCGACGAAGAACGGGATCAGAGCGAGCAACGCGGTGGCCGCGGCGCGGCGGTTACGGATAGCCATGTGCCGAAAGTAGCAAGAGCGGACATGGAACGGAAGACCCCGTGCGCGAAATTGATGCAAAATCGCTGCTCGTCGCGGCGTGCGTATCGCGACTGCGTGCTCTGCCACGAGTTGCGATCGTCGCGGCGGAGGCGGGGCGCTTTTTTGGGTTGGTGGTCGGAGGCTTGTTTGAGATGTGATGGGCGCGGTGTTGGTTTGTCAGGACACGGCTCGGAGAGCCGTGCGACCTACGGGCACGGCACGGCGAAGACGGCGAGGAAGGCGGTGAGGTCTTGGGTGTCGATGGTGCCGTTGGTGTCGAAGTCGCCTGGGGTGCCGGGGGTGACGGCGGTGCCGAAAATCGCGAGGAAAGCGGTGAGGTCGGCGGTATCGCGGAGATTGTCGCCGTTGAAGTCGCCGGGGCACGCGGGGGGCGGGGGAGCGGTGAGGTTGAGCGTGTACGAGCCGCCCCAGGGCTGTGATCTTGTGAGTCGGACGATGACGCCGCCGGCGGAGACGTTCGCGGTGGCGGTGGCGACGTAATCGGTGCCCTGCAGGGTGGGGTTGGCGAAGGCGAGGAGGGTGCCGTCGGTCGCGAGCAGTTGGAGCTGGGCGTTGGCGGAGCTCCAGAGCGGGGCGGTGGTGGTGGCGCTCACCGGGCCGGCTTGCGGGGCGTTGATGATGAAGTAGTCGTTGGTATCGAGGAGGCGGAGGTTAAAGGTGCCGGGGGTGATCGCGGCGGGGGTTTGTGGCGTGTTGTTGGGATCGAACGCGTCGTCGATGGCGGGGCCGTAGCGCGAGATGAGGGTGGACTTGTCGCCGTCGCTCATGAAGGAGCGGTTGCCCATGGCGCTGTTGAACTGTTCGAATCCGGGTGCGGCGTCGATGGCGGTGCAGGTGCTCGGGCAACTGCAGATAGTGAAGGCGCAGCGGCTGTAGTGCATGATGCTGGAGAAGTTATATTCACCCTCGGCGACGACGCCGTTGGGGAAGGTGAAGTTATTGAGGCGGTTGGGGTCGATGCTGGCGGTGTTGATGACGACGTAGGTGTCGCGGTCGGGCCGCTGGTGGTGGTGCCACTGGCCGAGGGCGTGGAAGAACTCGTGGCAGATGACGTAGCGGCTGGACCACGAGGCCATGGTGAGGTTCTGGGCACCGCCGATTTGGCCTACGAAGGAGCTGTTGCCGGTGCCGTTGCGGACCAGGACGTAGTTGGGCTGGTTGGTGCGCGGGATGAAGTCGATGTTGGCAAAGGTGGCGATTTCGTCGAGGGCGATACGGGTGCGGTCGCGGTTCTGCTGGGTGACGGCGGGGTCGAAGGCGTAGAAGAGCTGGTTGTTGGGCCAGAGGTTGGCGGCCCAGGCACCGGCTTCAATACCCTCGGGGAAGAGCATCTCGCAAGGGGGTTCCTGATTGTGAACGACCTGGCGCGGCCAGAGGGGGTGGTCTGGGGATTCCGCCACGGCGGCGCTGGCGAGGCCCGCGAGAGCGAGGAAGGTGGCGGCGCGGCGAAGATGGGTGGTGTTCATGGCCCCTTCAAGGTAGGGAATCGGGGCGGGGCGGCAAGGGGGGTTTGGGGCGGAATGCAGGCTAGTTTCGGGTGGACGCGCCGCGGAGCCGGCCCCACCCGTGAGGCCTATCTGCCGTTGGCGGCTTCGGTGATGATGCGGTCGATGATGGCGGTTTCGTTGATTTTCCAGCGAAGGACGACGCGGTCGTTGATGGTGACCGTGGGGACGCCGCGGGCGCCGACGCGTTGGAAGAGTTTGCTGTTTTCGACGAGGACGAACATGACTTCGTCGAGCACCATGTCGGAAGAGAGTGCCTTGAGGTCGACGCCCGCGGCGGCGGCGGCTTCGGGCAGTTTCGATTCGCTCCACGTGCGTCCGTTGGCGAGGAGCCAATCGAACATTTTCCAGTAGGCGTCGGGGCCGCCGAGGCGTCCGGCGGATTCGAGGGCGCGGGCCATGCGGCACGCGGGCTGGTCCTCGGGCTTGGCGTTCATGACGTTGCACGTTTCTTTGGCCGGGCGCGGGAGGAAGGTGATGGCGGTGTCGGGGCGGTCTTTGGTGTGCTTGGCCACTTCTTCCCACATGCGGTGGGTGAAGTCGTCGGCGAAATCTCCGAACACCGTGATGCGCACGCGGGCGTTGTCGGGGCCCTTGCGGTACATCGGGGTGCTGCGGTTGGCGGGCACGCGGGGCGACAGACGCCAGTCTTCGGTGGCTTTCTCGAAGGCGCCGGCGGGCTTGTCCGCCGTGGGCGGGGCGGGCTTGGGGTTGTTGGCGGCGACGGCCTCGATGTAGCGTTTGACGGCGTTGGGGGCACCCCAAGCCTTGAACTCGCGGCCGTTGACGAAGATCATCGGGGTGGAGAACAGGCCGTAGGTGATCGCTTCTTCGATGTCCTTCTGGACGGGCTCGAGCGTGGCGGGCGAGTTCATGATTTTGACGAACTCATCGGGGTTGGGGTAGCCGAGTTCCTTCAGGCCCAGCATCAGTTCCTGGTTGGTGAAGGAACCGGGGGTATCTTCGCCGTTGGTCTTGCGGTCGAAGAGCCAGAAGTGCATCTGCCAGAAACCTGCGTTTCCTCGGAGGATTCCCGCGGTTTCGGCGGCGCGGGCGGCCCAGCAGGCGTTGGGGTGCAGCGTGCGGTCGACCATCTTGTTGCAGGCCATGTCGAAGGCGAAGTGCTTGGCGCTGAGCGAGACGTCGGAACGCTCTTTGAGCAAGGCGCGGAGTTCGTTTTCGATTCGCTTGCAGTCCTTGCACTGGTAATCGGAAATGACGACGACGCGGATGGGGGCCTCGGCGGGGCCGAGGCGGTAGCGCCCGGTAAAGCCCTCTTTCTGCAGCGTGTCGTCGGCGGGGACGGGGAGGCCGATGTCGATGGGCGGGTAGACGACTTGCTTCGGCGCTTCGGGCGCGGGGGCCGGCGGCGGCGTCGCTTGCTCCGCGGCGGCGGCATCGGCGGCCAGTTCGGCCTGCATGGCGGCGATCTCGGCGGCGAGATTGTCTTCTTGGTGCTGGGCCTTGGCTTCGATGGCGCGGGCGTCGAGGGCGGCGAGCGCGATCGAGGAAGTGAAGAAGACGGCCGCCGCTGTTGCGACGGCGCGGACGAAGCCGGGCGCGCGACGTGTGGCGGCGCGGGTGCCGACTTCGGCGGCGACCCAGAAGACGAGGTTGCAGGCGTGCGACGCGAGGCAGTATTTGCAGAGGTACTGGTTCATGTTCGTGAGCATCATGACGAGGTAAAAACCCGAAGCGAGCAGCCCGAGGCGGGCCATGTGAACGACCGAAGAAGGTACGCGGCGTCCGACGAAGAGCCACGTGGCGAGCATCGCGGCGAAGAAGGCGAAGCCGAGGAACGAGACGGGCCAGCCCTCTTGGAGGGTTGGGCCGAGGCTGGGGATGGAGAAAGGGAGTTTGCCCAAGGCGGAGGCGGTGGCCTTGGCGCACCCGGAGTTGGGGCCGCAGCCGGGGAGGCCCTGGCCGAGCCATCCGAGGCGGTCGGCGACGAGCATGCCCGAGGCGATGTTGGCACCAACCAGTGCGAGCAGGGCGATGGTCCAGGCGGGGGTGGGTACGGGCGCGGCGGGGGTGCGCGCGGTGGAGACGTGCGCGCTGGCGGTGGCTGGGGGGTTGGATCGGGGCGGCTTTGGCACGCGGGGTTTGCTGGGGTTTGGGGAGTGGCCCCGTGGTTGCGGACGGGATTCGGATGACGGGGTTGGGATGGTTGGTGTTCGCTGCTGGGGCGGAAACGTCCGAAACAAAGTTCGGCTGTTTGGGTGGTGGGGCTTCCCGGATGAGGTCGGTTGGGTTAGGGTATGGGGACGGGGTTGAACGTTTCACTTGGTGTGGATGTGGGATGGGGGCTGATTGGGAGGCGCGGTATGGTAAAGCGTTTTACTTCGATCGTGATTGGGCTGGCCTCGGTGCTCGGGTGGGCCGGGTCGGCGGCGGCGCAGGCACCCATCCGGCTGGCGTTCTTGTGGCACATGCACCAACCGATCTACTACCCGTACGAGACGATCGTGCAGACGCAGGCGGCGACGCGGTACTCGTTCAACGTGCTGGACATTCATAACCAGCGGTTTGGGCCGTACACGACGTGGCCGAGGAACGCGGTGCAGACGGGGGCGAATGCGGGGCTTTCGCATCTCGGGGCGAGCGTTTCGTTTACCGGTTCGCTCATCCAGAACCTCAACGCGATGCAGGGGGCGGGGATCAACGGGGGGATGTGGAACAACTGGCAGTCCGGGTACAACCAGGGGCGGGCGCTGCTGACTTCGCTGGGGAACCCTCGGCTTGATCTTGTGGCGTTCGGGTTTTTCCATCCGTTGATGCCGCTGCTGGCTACGCGGGATATCCAGATGCAGGTGCGGCTGCACAAGCACATCTATGCGCAGACGTGGGTGAACCCCCCCGGTGTCGGCAACTATGCGAAGGGGATTTTCCCGCCGGAGTGCGCGTTCTCGACGCGGATTATTCCCGCGCTGGTGAGCGAGGGGATCGAGTGGTCGATCGTCGACAACATCCACTTTGACCGTGCTTGCGTGGGGTATCCGCACACCAACGCGTCGAACTTGTATTCGCCGAACAAGGCGGACCAGGTGAACCCTGATCCCGCGCTGAACGGCGGTGCTTGGGTGCAGCTCAACAACCTGTGGGCACCTTCGCGGGTGAGCGCGCCGTTCGGCTATCAGCCGGCGTGGGTGCGGCACATCGATCCGGCGACGGGCGTGGAGACGAAGATGGTCGCCGTGCCGGCGGCGCGGTATGAGGGGAACGAGGACGGGCGCGGCGGGTACGGCGCGTTCCTGTACCAGACGGTGATGGACCAGTACCGGCACCTGAACACGAACGCCGCTCGGCCGATGCTCGTGCTGCTGCACCACGACGGCGACAACTTCGGGGGCGGCTCGGAAGGCTATTACAACGGCAACTTCAACAACATGGTGAACTGGGACGCCGGGACCACGAACTACGAAACCACGACGGTTCAGGACTACTTGCAGCGGTTCCCGGTGCCGCAGAACGCGGTGATCCATGTGGAGAGCGGCTCGTGGGCGGGCGCGGACAACGGGGACCCGGAGTTCAAGAAGTGGCTGGGTGATCCCAACGGGTCGGGCTGGTCTCCGGATCGGAACTCGTGGGCGGTGATGACGGCGGCGCGGAACCGGGTGTACACGGCGGACGCGATCTCGCCTTACACCAGCGCGGCGAACATCATCAACGGCACCGGCAGCAACACGGACAAGGCGTGGCGGTTTCTCTTGTGCGGGCAGGCCAGCGACTATTGGTATTGGGACGGCAGCGGGGAGCCGTGGGACTCGAACGTGACGGTGGCGTGCAACCAGGCGGTGTCATTTGCCAACCTGGTGATCAACGGCGCACCGCCGAGTGCCGACACGGTGCCGCCGGCGGTTTTTGTGCCGCAGCGTGACCCGTACAACCCGGGGGGTGAGGAGTTTGGCACGCCGCAGCCTTCGACGTTTACGGTGTGGACGTACGCGTACGACATCAGCGGGGTGCAGTCGATCAACCTGAAATGGCGCGTGGACAATGACGGGAACAACGCGCTGGCTTCGACGCACAACGAGATGTATGCGGGCGGCGCGGAAGTCGGGGCGTGGAACACGGCGGCGATGACGGCGGGGGCGACGCCGCCGCGGCCGGGGAACATCGTGGCACCGACGCACATCGCGACGTTCTATTCGGCGCAGGTGAGCGGGCAGACGAACAAGCTGATTGACTATTACGTCGAGGCGACCGACGGGCGGGGGAACCTGTACCGCAGCGATATCCAGCATGTGTGGGTGGGGCAGAATGCCCCCCCGCCGCCGCCGTCGGAGCGGGTGACGATTGTGCCTGCGACGCCGCAGGCGGGCGGAACGGTGACGGTGTCGTACGACGCGGTAGGCGGGCCGCTGGCGAGCGCGAACCCCGTGCGGATGCACTTTGGGTTCAACAACTGGTCGCTGGTCAACCCGACGGACCCGGCGATGACGTTCGACAGCGGGACGCAGAAGTGGACGACGACGGTGAGCATCCCGCTGACAGCGACGCAGTTCGATTGCGTGTTCAACAACGGTGCGGGTGTTTGGGATAACAACGGCGGGCAGGATTGGCACTTCGCGGTGACGCCCGCGGCCCCGCCGCCGTTTGTGCTCGACGGCGCGCTCGATGCGGGTGCGGTGCTGCTGGCGTCGTCGGCGAACAACGCGCTGAAGATCTGGGGCAAGGCGAGCGGAACGGTGCTGTATCTGGCGATCCCCGACGCGGGCGAGGGGAGCGATCACTTTGTGTATCTCGCTGGGGCGTCGGGTGCCGGCGCGATGGTGAACGCGAACTGGGCCAAGGCGGGTCAGATCGCGCAGTGGGGCGCGTTCCTTGCGGATGAGAACAACAACGACTTCGAAGGCTGGTTCGACGCTTCGGGCGCGCTGGGGGCGGTGACGGCGGCCAACGGCGGTGTGCTCGAGGGCACGATCGACCTGGCGGTGGAGTTCGGCGCGATGCCGACGACAATCCACGTGGCGGCGGCGTCGTTCGGGAACAACGACGGGGGGGCGCTGGTGCTGAACTCGCAGGCGCCACCGGCGACGGCTTTCCCGAATGGGAACATCGAGGCGAGCGAGTATCTGGCGGTGCCGATGAGTTTGCTCTTGCCGCCTCCGCCCCCCCCGGTGTGCCCCGGCGATCTGAACGGCGACGGTCTGCGGAACACGGGCGACCTGACGGCGTTCCTTGGCGCGTTCGGGACCTCGGTGACGCCGGGGACTTCGGGTGACCTCAACAACGACGGTGCGGTGAACACGGTGGATTTGACGCAGTTCCTCGGGGTGTTTGGGGTGGCGTGCCCGTAGCGGGCTGGTGTGGGCTTTGTGTTTTGGGTTTGGGTCGCGCGTCTTGAGTCTTCGGAGTCGGACTTGTTCCACGGGTTTGACGACGAGTTTGCGCGGGATTTTCGCGCGGGCTTGACGTGATCTTCAGCGCGTGCGGGGATGCTCCGGAGATTCACCCCGGAGATTCTTCGATGCTCATGCGCACACTTGGTGTTGTTCTGGCTTTGTCGGTTCCCGCGTTCGGCGGGCAAACGGTTTGGGATTTCCCGGCTGGTTCGCCCTTGACGGCGACCGCGGGCTCTGGCGTGCTGTCGTACCGGGGCACGACGGGCGGCTTGGTGCAGAGCGGGACGGCGTCGTCGTTCGGGCTGCCGCTGCCGGCGGGCGGTGACACGGGGGTGCTGCTGGTTCCGACGCTCTCGGCGTCGCAGGGCATCGGGTTGGACACGGCTTCGGGCCCCAATGGGGTGCATGTGCCCAACGGGTGGACGTCGAACTACACGATCGTGATGGACATCTTGATCCCGTCGTCGTCGTTCGCGTCGTGGCGTTCGCTGTTCAACACCAATCTGACGAACGCCAATGACGGAGATTTTTTCATTGATCCGAGCGGGCGTGTGGGCATCTCCGGCTTGTACAACGGGACTTTGCTGCCTGACAGGTGGCACCGACTGTCCATCGTGGTCGGGGCGGCGGACAACGAGGGGCTGGCGCAGAAGTACATCGACGGGGTGTTCGTCGGCGGTCACGGCGGCACGGGGTACCCGATCTCGTCGCGGTGGGCGCTGTTCTCGATGCCGGGGATCGACGTGTTGCTTTTCGGCGACAACAACAACGAGACAGCGCCAATCTATGTGAGCAGCCTGATGTTCGCGGATCGACGGCTGAGCCCGGACGAGGTGGCGTCGCTGGGCGGGCCGACGGCGGGAGGGGTGCTGACGGCGGGCGCGGCGGGCGTTGGACCGTCAGGGTACACGCGATGCGCCGACGCGATCGCGCACCGCGGGGACTCGGGCGCTGCGCCGGAGAATACGCTGGCGGCGCTGGCGCAGGCCGTCGCAAAGGGGGCGAGCGCGATCGAGATGGACATCGGCCTGGCGGCGGACGGCGTGGTGGTGCTGATGCACGATTCGACGCTGGATCGGACGACCGACTTGTCGGGCGCGGTGTCGTCGTTCACTTCGGCGCAGCTGGCAACGGCGGACGCGGGATCGTGGTTTGATCCGTCGTTCGCGGGCGAGCACGTGCCGACGCTGGTCGAGGCGCTGCAACTGCTGGACGGGACGGGTGTGACGCCGTATCTGGATGTGAAGGTGTCGAGCATCGCGATGGCGCAGGGGATCCAGAACGCGATGGTGCAGGCGGGGTACGACCAGAGCGAGGTGTTGATGTGGGCGTTCAGCCGCGGTCAGATGAGCAACTTCAACGCGGTGTTCTCGTCGCCGCGGATTGTGTGCGGGGAGACGCCGCAGACCCCGGCGCAGTTTGCGGAGGTTCGGAACCTGAACGTGGTGGGGTTTGACCTGGGATTCGAGAACGCGAACCTGAACCCGTCGTGGATTTCGCTGGCGCAGAGCGAAGGGTTCTTCGTGAGTACCTACACGATCGTGGACCCGGTGACCATGCAGGCGCGGATCGAGGCGGGCGTGGACTTCATCGAGACGGATTACCCCGCGATGGTGGTGGGAGCGGGCCGGGCCCCAGCGATGGGCGCCGCGCCCGGCGCGGTCACGAAGTGCGCGGGCGCGACGGCGGTGTTCGCAGGGTCCGCGAACGAGGCGGACCGGTTCCGCTGGACATACAACAACACGGCGCTGATCGACGGCGTCCATCCGCTGGGGTTCTCGGTGTCGGGTGCTTCGACGACGACACTGACGCTGACCGGCCTGACGCCGGGCGCGAGCGGCGCGGTGCGCTTCTTCGCGGGCAACGCGTGCGCCGAGACGGGAGCGGTCGTGGCGGGTCTGACGGTGCTGCCGGACCTGAACAGCGACGGGTTCATCAACACGGGCGATCTGGTGGAGTTCCTCGGGCAGTTCGGGACGCTGGTGCAGGCTGGGCGGGGCGGGGACTTGAACGCCGACGGAGCGGTGAACACGGCGGACCTGACGGCGTTCCTCGGGGCGTTTGGGACGGCGTGCCCTTGAAGGTTTGGTGCGGCGAACTTGCGGCTTGAGGAGTCACGTCGCTCCAAGCCGTGTCTGCTGCTGATCGCTCCGCGGCTGTGATCGTGCGCAGCTCCCGACACGGCTCGGAGAGCCGTGCCACCGGGCGCGGCACCACCAGGAGCCGATCCGCGCATGGCGTCAGCGCGCGGCGTCTTCGGGCGGGACGACCTGCATCGCGGTCACGGCGAGTTCGTTCTTTCGACCCGCCGGCCCCCCCTGAGCTGGGCCGAAGAGGATGAAGGGGGATTTCTCGGAAGTGGTGGCGCGGGCGACCCAGGCTTCGGCGAGGACGCGGGCTTCGGGGAGCGTTTCGGTCTGGTTGGTGTCGGTGGTTGGGGGGCTGAGGCGCTGGTGCGAGAGGCCGCGGGGCGTCGTGAGGAAATATCCGTTGGTGCCGGGGTCGATCGCCGCGGCGATGGAGCCGCTGGCGAGGAGGGTGAGCGTGCCGGTGAGCGCGTCCATGCGGACCATGCGGCCCTTCTGCGGGTGCAGAAAGAGAAAGGACGCGGCGGTGAGCGATGAATCGGGCGAGGCGGCACCGGCGATGGACGCCGAGGGCTGGAGCGAGGCGACGGCCTGGTAGGCGAGGGCGATGTCGGGTTGCGTTGCGAGTTGCAACGATGCGAGCGGTGCGGCGCGTTCGAGTTCGGCGCTGATGGGGAAGACGTCGAGGTGGGTGCCGACGCGCGCGGGCTCGCGGCGGGGCTGTTCGAGCGTGCCGGCGGGGCCGAGGGTGAAGGCGGCGACGAAGGCACCGGAGGAATCGACGATCGGGAACGCGGCGTTGGGACGGGTCCACTCGTCGCCCGAGGCGGAGCGGATCACGAGTTCGGAGCGTTCGGCGTTGATGTCGCGGCGCGTGTAGGCCAGCCCCCCCCCGCCACCCGGAATGAAAACGGCGTGGGCGTTGACGCGGTCGTCGTTGATGAGCCATTCGAGTTCGCCGGACCAGTTCAGGCGGCCGATGTGGCGTGAGCCGTCGGGCTGGGGGGATTCGACGAGGACGCCGAGGTTGTCCGCGTCGCGGCCGAGCAGCAGTGCCGGGGGCGGCGTCACGTTGAGGCGTTGCGGCGTTTCGCCGGTGAGGTCGTAGATGTGAACGGTGCAACGCGGCGTGGAGGGTGTGCGGGTGAACGACGCGAAGACGGTGCTCCACGCCGGGGGCTCGCCGACCTGCGTGGCGAGGTAGCGGCCGTCAGGAGAAACGAGTGGGAGCGTCTGGCCGTCGAAGGGGATGGTGCCCATGGGTCGCACGGCGACAACGACGCGGGACTCGATGGTGGCGGTGGGCTTGGCGGGCGCGGCGACGGGGCCTTCGGGGAGGGGACGCGGGGGTTGATTCGTGTCACGGGGCGCGATGGTGCCGCCGGTGAGGCGCTGCGTCGGCGTGCCCTGGGGTTTCTTGTTGACGACTTCGGTGACGCAGCCGGTGAGGGCGAGGGTGGCGGCGAGGGCGCAGCGTGCCACTGACGTCGTCGTCTTCGACGAGCTCAGTGCCGAAGGTGCATGGGGCGCAGAGGGCACCGAAGCCGGGGGACCGACTTCGGTGGCACGGTGGACGGCGCTCGTGGATCGGGCGTGCATCACCGGCGGTCCGTCTGGGCTGGTGTGACGGGGTCGATCGGGGGGCGGCCGTGGTCGCCGAGTTCATCGCGGAGTTCGTCGAGGCGTTGGCGCGGGACCCGGTTCACGTCGTCGAGGCGTTCGGTGTTGTCGACGACGAGCGGGGTGATGAACGCGACGAGCTCGGTCTGGCGCTTGGACTTGTCCATGGACTGGAAGAGCAGGCCGATGAGCGGGATGTCGCCCAGCAGGGGGACCTTGCGGCGGATGTCGGTGTCCTCGGTGCGGAGGATGCCGGAGATGACGATGGTCTGGCCGTCCTTGACGACGAGCTGGGTGGTGGTCTCGCGGCGGTCGACGATGAAGCCGCCGAAGAGGGTCTGCTGGGGCTGGATGGAGGAGAGCTCGAGGTTGACGCGGAGGTCGACGTCGCGGTTGACGGTGATGCGCGGGCGGATGCGGAGCTGGATGCCGACGGCGCGGTAGTCAAAGGACTGGGTGACGCCGCCCTGCTGGTTGGTGTTGCTCTGAGTGATGAAGGGGATGTCCTGGCCGTCGAAGAACTCGGCTTCCTGGTTGTCGGAAGTGAAGATGCGTGGTTCGGAGAGGATGCTGACGCCGGTTTTCTGGTTGAGGGCCTGGAGGATGACATTGAGGTCGGCGTCGAGGTTGAGGACGGAGGTATCGAAGAGGTCGCCCAGGAAGTTGTTCTCGGTGCCGGTGGTGGTGGTTCCGACGGAGACGGAGTTGTCGGGGTTGGTTGGGCTGATGGCCTGGCTGGACCAGCGGAGGCCCAGGTTGGTGGCGTCTTCGGTGGAGATTTCGGCGACGACGGCGGAGATGAGGACCTGGCGGCCCGGCTTATCCATGCTGCGGATGAGATCGACGACGCTGACGCGGTATTCGGTGGGGGCGAGGACCATGACGGCGTTCTGACGCCAGACCGGGACGATGCGGATCTTGCCGACGAGGTTCGAGGTGCCGCGGTTGTCGGTGGGGATGCGGGCGCGCTGCCACCAGAAGGTGATGGCGGAGGTGGTCTCGCTGCTCTGGGTGGTGTTGCCCTGCTGATCGGTGCTGGCGGTCTGCGAGGTGGTAGCGAATGGGCTGGCGCTGGAGTTGTCTTCGGAGAGGCCGCTTTCGGAACGATCGATCTGGGCGAGGGTGCCCTCTTGTGCCAACAGCGCGTTGAGCTGCTGGGCGAGCTCTTCGGAGTTGGCGTGCTTGAGCTCGACGATCTCGGGGAGTCCGATGCCCTGGGGCTGGTCGATGCCTTTGATGATCTCGTCGATCACCGACATGTTGTCAGGTGACTTCGAGATGACGACGAGACGTCCGGCTTCGGGGATGGGCTCGAAGGAGAACTGGCCGGCGAGGCGGCCGATGCCGGTTTGCGATCCGCCGGAACCCCCGGTGCCGGGCGCCCCGAAAAGGCCCTCGAGCAACGCGGCGACCTTGACGGGGTCGGAGTTCTTGAGGTCGTAGATGCGCGGGACGACGGCCTCGGCGGGGAGGGGTTTGTCCCACACCGACTCGATCTGATCGCGGATCTGATCAAGGATGGAGGGCTCACCCAGGACGGTGACGGAGTTCTGCTGCTTGTTGGCGGTGACGCGGAGGTTGCCCGAGGGCGCGACCCCCCCGGTGCCCGCGGGCTGTGCGCCGCCGCCCTGCTGGTTCTGGTTGTTGCGTCCGCCTTGTGCGCCTCGGCCGCCCTGGTTCTGGCCGCCGCCGCCGCCACCGAACTGACCGGCGAAGGGATTGAATCCCTGACCGCGGTTCTGCTGGTTTTGCTGGCCGGAACGGTTTTCTTCGAAGAGGTCTTTGATGTTGGTGGCGACCTGATCGGCGTCGGCGAAGCGGAGGCGGAAGGTCTCGGTCTGCAGCGCCGCGGCGGAGGGACGGTCGAGGGATTGGATGAGTCGCTCCATGCGTTGGAGCAGGCCGATGTTGCCGCGGACAACGACCTGGTTGGACTCTTCTTCGATAACGAGCTTGGCGTAATCGGGGACGGCGTCTTTCAGTGCTTCACCGACGCTCTTGGCGCTGCTGTACTTGAGGGCGTAGACCTTCTCGGCGATGGTGCCCATGTCGGGGCGGTCGAGGGAGGATTCATCGTGCCCGAGCACCGGGACGTCCTGACGGACGATCTCGGCGATGTCGCGGAGCATGATGCGGTCTTTGGTTTCGACCACGGCGACGCCGTTCTGCTGCAGCGCGAGGAACACGAGGTCGAGGGCCTGGGTTTGCGGCAGCGGCTGGTCGTTGATGATGGTGATTTTGCGGCTCATGATCTCCTGCTGGGGCAGGACGACCTTGCCGGTGGACTCGACGAGGAAGGGGATGATGCGCTCGACGCTCACGCTCTTGAAGGCGAGGGTGGTGGTCTGGCCTTTGACGATGCGGCGTCCGAGGGCGTCGATCTCGTAGACCTTGGGGGCGGGCTTGGGGCGTTCGGTGCTGCCATTGTCCGCGTCGGCGGGCTTTTCGACGGGGACGGCGACCGGCGGTTGAGGGGCCGGTTCGGGCTCGGGGTCCTTGGGCTTGGGCGCTTCGGCGGGCTTGGGCGCCTCGGCGGGCTTGGCCGGTTCGGCGGGCTTGGGCGCGTCTGCGGGTGGATTCTCGGGCTGGGACTGCTGCGGCGGCTCTTCCTGCGCGGGCTCGGGTTGCGGCTCGCTCTGCTGGCGGGCCAGCACCATGGGGACGCTGATCGCCACGCCGGCGCACAGGATGAGCGCCGAGATCAGGCCGAGACGCGGGCGGTCGTTGCTTGGGGTCTTCACTGCTGGGGCTCCGCTTCTTCGGTCTTGGGCGAATCGAGGAACTCGTCGGTGGTGCGGCTGAACAGGGTGACGTCGAACTCGACGCCACGCCAACGGAGACGCGCCGCCCACGGCGGGCTGACATCAACAACCGCGAGGCCTGAATCTTCGGCGTCCGCGGGCGACATCGAGCGCCCGTCGTCGAACCACACGCGGTCGTAGACGATCGCCACCAGGCCGGGGCCTTCGTAAGTCACGGGCGGGGGCGGGGGCTTGTCGTCTTCTTTCTTCTCTTCTTCAACCGGTTTGTTGGGCGCAACCGGGGCAAAGAACATCGAGCGGCCCTCGGACTGCGCGGCACGCTTGTCGAGGCCAGCTTCGTACTTGGCGAGCCTTTCCTGCTGCTGGGCGGCGGGCGGCTCGGCGACTTTCGAGGGCGTGAACGCCGCCTGCGCGAGCAGCACCGTCGACCATCCGAGCGCCGCCGCGGCGAGCAAGCCGACACCCACGGCGGCACCGCCGGCCACGCCGAGCGGACGCACCGCGCTCGAGATCGAGTTGAGCGGGGAAGCGGCGGCGCTCACCGGCGGGCCCCCTTCTCCACGATGATCCACGCCTCGGGCACGATCGTCGCCTGCACCTTGCCCTTGTCGGGCAGCGTTTTGATGTTGATCTCGCTGATGGTGGTGATGATGGGGGAGCGCTCGATGTCGGCGATGAGCGCGCCGACGAGCGCCTGGTCGCTCTCGAAGGTGACTTCGAGGCCGATGCGCTGCACTTCCTTGTTGGCGGGCAGCACGCCGGACATCACGTCACGCCCCAGCGGCGTCGGCTTGCGCTTGTTGGAGCGGCCGGGCTCGACGCCGCGGCCTTTGAAGACTTCCTGCACGGCGTTGTCGAGCTCGGCGGTGACGGTCTGGAAATCGCCCGGAAGCGCGACGTCGCCGAAGCGGGACACCGCGAGGGCGATGGTGCCGTCGGCCTCGGCGCGGCGACCGGCTTGGTCGACGGCTTTCTGGATCGTGAGGGCCGCGGCGTCGGCCTGGGCGTTCATCTGGTTCATCGGATCAAGCACGGCGGCCTCGACGCCGAAGTAACCGAGGACCGCGAGCAGCGCCAGCACGGCCCAGCGAGCCGCCCGAGGCAACGCCACCAACATCGAAAGGAGTCGCTTCACGATCCGCCTCCCTTCGGTGATTCCTGCAGTTCGCGGAGGCGTGCTCGAACTTTCTCGATCTCGCCCTTGAGGCGTTCCTTCGTCGCCGCGTCGATGTCGGAGCGGCTCCGGGCCTTGAGCCGTGAAGCCAACTCAGCGCCGGCCTTGGAGCGTTCCATCGCTTTGATGTCGGCGTCCTTGAGTTCGGGCGGCACGGGGTCCGGCGCTTTCGCCGCGGGCTTGGCGTCGAAGATATCGCGGCCCCCACCCGCACCCCCGCGCCGAGCGCCGGATGCGGCGGGCTTCTTCTCGGGTTTCGTCTCGACGCTCAATCGCGGCTTGCGGGCCTCTTCGCCGTAGAGCTTCACCGCGAGCGGGGTCGTGCTCCAGTCCTCGGCGCCGCGGGCCTCGACAAAGGGCTGGGCGGCGACGCCCGAGACGTCGAACTCGACGAAGTCCTCTTTCGCGTCGGCGCGGGAGAAATCGCAGTTGGCGAACACGCCCGAGGCGTTGAGCTTGGAGACGAAGGCGGTGAGGGTGGCACGGTCGGGGGCCTTGCCGCGGAGGACGACGCGCCTGTCGGCACCGACGACCTGAAGCTGGTCGAGGCTGACACCGACGGGCATGCAACCGGCGATATCGGCGATGAGCTTGGCCATCGGGAGGCGGCGTTTGTCGAGCTCGCGGTACATCGCGAGGCGCATGTCGAGCTCGTCGGCGGCGTTGCTGGTTCCACTGGATGACTGCTGCGTCTCGATCGCCGCGGCCTTGGACTGCAGGACGGCCTTTCGCGCCCACGCCGTGCCGAGGGGGATGAGCAGCAGCAGCGCGAGGGCGGCGGCGGCGAGCTTCCAGGCACGGGCGGGGTTGCTGAGCCACTCGACGGTGCGTTCGAACGCCGAGCGACGCGCTTCGACGCGGTCGGGCGTGAGTTCGACGAGGCGCGCGGAAGCGGGCGAGCCGTGAAGGGCCAGCGCGGCGGCGGCGGCGGCGACGCCAAACTGATCGAGCCACTGCGGCGGGTGGGCGAGGGGCGCGCCGAGCCAGCGTTCGGCGCGGGCGCGGTTGGCGGGATCGATCCAGAGCGAGCGACCGGTGAACGCGCCAAGGTGGTTTTCAGGCGGAAGGCCGTCGGCGTCGACACCGACGCGGCCGGCGGTATCGCGGACCAATTGAGCGATCGAGTCGTCCCAATCAACGGGTTGGGCCAGGGCGCTGTCTTCGGGCGTCTCGCGGACGGCACGTACGGTCGAGCGTGTGCCGTTCCAGGCGAGCAGGGCGACCGAGCCGCGGGCGCGGTCGGCGTAGACGGCGACGGTGGAGCGCCTGGGCTCGACCATCGCCGAGAGCGCGGCAAGTTCGCTCGTCCATGTTTCGGTGAAGGGGCTCTTGGCGGACTTGCCCGACCGCGCCGCGCCGGGCGCGGGGGCCAGCGGCTCATCTTCGGGCGCGGGCACACCGATCCACCCCAGCACCAGGGCGGCACGGTGGCCCTCGGCGGCGGGGCCGGGGATGACGCCCCAGGCGCGGCGATGGGCCGGGATGCCCGCCGGCAGGTGGGCCTCGGCGAGCAGTGCGAGCGTGGTCGAAAGCTCGGCGTCGGGGGCATCGGGCAGTTCGACCGATCGGCTGACGCACGCGCACGCGGGGAGCACGCGGATGAGTCGTTCGACGCCGAGGCGTTCGAGCGCGGCGAGAACCGACGAGCGGTCGGCGGCGCGGAAGGTCGTGCTCTCAACCACGCGGATCTGCCCCAGCGACTGGCTGCGCAGCGACGCGCCCGCGATCGGCCCGGAGGGTTCGGCGACCACCAAGCGAAGAACATCACCTTGGCGATGCAGCGCGGCGCAACGCCGCTGGCCCCCACCGGCTCCGCCCGCGGTTCGGCCGGCGGAGGGGGCTTTCACTGACGGGTTGGCGGAGATCGTGCTCACCGGACCAGAACCTCCGTGAGTGGGGCTGGGAGGGCGGTTCGGCGGACGACGGCCTGGAGTTCGACCTCAACGCCGGTGTTGAGGTCGCGGCCGCGGGCGGTGACGATGTAGGCGTTGCTTCGCACGTCGATGAGGCGGGCCAGTTGCGAAACCGTGCGGGGCGAAAGGCCCATCTCGGTCACGAGGTCCATGATATGGGTAAAGCCCGCGGCGCGGCGCCCGCGCTCGAAGACAAGTGCGTCCGCCAGCGCGGCGCTGATCTCGGGCACCGAATCAAGGGTCTCGCGCGAGCAGGTATTGATGTTGAGCCTCCCGGGCTGGGGGCCCTCGGCGGGGTCGTACATGGTGCACTCGTCGAGCAACTGCTTGATCTGCTCGACGTCGAGGTTGGTGACGCTCCCCCTAGGGACGCTCGAACCCGCCAGGGCTTGCAGGGAGTTCCCGATGAAATCCTGCATGCGAGCCTCGGGGTTGAAGGCGCGGTCGAGGATGATGCGGGCCTGCGTCGCGTCGAGGCCCGTGATCCTTCCTGTGAGCTGCTCGGGCGTGGCGGCGCGGAGGTCCAGCCGGGCGCGGCCTGCGGCGGACAGGCCCTCATCGATGCTCGCGGCGGTGACGAGGCCCGACCAGCCGGGGTCGAGCGTGGTGTCGCCGTTGTCCTCGGGCCAGGATTCGGCTTTGTCGGACTCGTTGGGGTCAAGGACGGCGTTGAGGTTCCAGTCTTCGCCCCGGACATCGCGCGGATCGACGCCGGCGATGAGTTCGAGTTCGGGAAGGCTGGCGACGGGGGCGTTACGGGGCTTGTAGGGGGAGGGCAGGCGGAGGTAGTACGAATCCTCGGCCCCGAGGTCGGTCACGACATCATCGGCGTCGATCCAATCGATGATCGAAGCGGCCTGGTCCTCGGTCATGTTGGGGAGTGTCAACAGGGCGTCGGGCGACATGAGCGAGATGTTGATGCGGGCGTGGGCGTCTTGGGGACCGACTCGGTCTTGGCCGCCGCCGGACGTTCCTTCGTTGTGGACGATGACCCAACGGGCGCCGTCGAGGCTGCCGGCGGCGACGTCCTGCATGTCGAGGACTTCGGTGAAGACGCTGAACTCGTCGCGGTTCTGAATATTGCGTTCGAAGCGTGCGATGGTGGCCTCGAGGCCGGCGCGGGCGGCCCACTTGGCGCGGACACGGGCGACGGCCTCGCGCCCGCCGGCGGCCTGCGCGAGCGAGGCGGATTGGAGCGTGACCAGCACGACGGCGGCGAGAGAGACGGCCAGGAGAACGACCAGGGTGGCGGAGCCGCGGAAACGCACGGAAGGACGATGCGGATCGAGCGGAGCCGTTCGCGCGAGCGAACGGTCCAAACCGTGCGAACTTCCCGGCGCGACGGGCGTCTCTGCATGCACGTCTTGCGTATGGACCGACCGCTCGCGCGGTCGGCTCTGAGCGCGAGGAGTATGGCACCCGTCCCTCATCCCGCACCCCCATCGGATTCGGTGGCGGCGGTGCTGGCGGGGACGGGGGTGCGGTCAAAGGCGATCACGCGGCGCGCGGCCGCGCGGCGGGAACCGTCTTCACTCGTGGCCCAGCAGGTGATGCGGAGGGCATGGGGCATGCCCTCGGCGTCGGAATCCCACGTGGGCAGCCAGTTGCGGCCGTCAAACGCTTCGATGGAAAGTCCGGCGACGCGTTCGACGAAGGGGAAGGCGACGCCGCCGCCTTCGGGGTTTTCATCAGGCACGGGGTCGACGCGGCGCCACAGCACGTTGGGCGCGGGGGCGGCGGCGCGGGTCGCGCGCTGGGGCGTCGGTCGCGTGTCGGGCTGCAGCCGGTACTGCACCTCGTAGTGATCGCCCTCGTTCTGCGAGCCCAGCGGGCGCGTGGGCTGGAGACTCTTGGTGAAGATGAGCAGTTGATCGGCGGCGGAATCGCCCGTGCCGCCGTCCGAAACGCGGACACGGCACCGGTACAGATCATCCGAGCGGAGCGTGTTGACAGCGTCGGCCGCGAGACGCTCCACCGCGGTGCTGGCCCGCGCGAAGGCCTGACGGCGCGACTCGGCGTTGGTCTTGGCCTTCAGCGCCTGCGAGAGCGCGACCGTCGTCGCGCCGCACACCGCGGCGGTCACCAGCACGCCCACGAGCAACTCGATCAACGTAAACGCGCGGCGGCGCACGCGGGCGATCGAACCGGGAGATCGTGCCACTGCTGGCTCCGTCCGCGGAGACAGCAGTGCCGGAAGCCCCCGAGTACACAGCGTGGGGCACTGATGTCTGTCCGCGGACGGGCCGCCATCAGTGGCACGGCGTGGAGGAACGACAGCGTCTCGCGTCATTGGCCGTCACCTCCCCCACTCCCACCCGTCGAATCCGTCTCCCCCGCGTCGCGGGCGGCGCGGTCGAGTGTTTCGGTGGGCTTGCGGTCGGGATCGGGGTTGTCGCCGAGGCGCGGGGCGATGAGGGTTTCGACGGCGAGGCTCTGGGCGCGGCCGGCCGATTGCCAACGGATCTCGGCCTTGACGAGGAACGGATCGGAATCGCCGCGGGAGACGATCGAGACTTCGTAGTTGAAATCTTCGAAGGGCGCGTCGCACGGCCCTTTGAGCGGGAAGACGCTGGAGTAGCCCTCGACGCCGGTGGCGAGAACGAGGTTCAAGCGTTCATCGGCAAGCGCGGCGGCGGTGGCGAGCTGCTCGCCCTTGCCCTGCGCCGAGAGGGCCGAACCGGTGAGGCCGATGATCGAAACGAGCGCGAGCCCGAGGAGGATCCCGCCGACGATGGCGTCGACGAGCGCGAAGCCGGGACGCCGCTGCGACGTTGATGTGCCACGACTTTCATCCGTCTTCGGATGAAAGTCGTGCTCGAACGAAGACGGCACGACTTTGCCGCGGACGGCAAAGTCGTGGCACGAAAAACATCGGTCGCGCTTCACCACGGGCGATCTCCCACGCCCTGGGCGTCGAGATCAACCGAGCGGAGTTGAGCGGACCCCGCGGCACCCGCGCGTGTGGTCGCCGAGGTGGCGCCGAGTTCCGCGATCTCAGCACCCGAGGCGTAAGGCAGCAGCAGCAGATTCCACCGCCGCGCGTCGGACGCGCCGGTCCTCCTTGAGGAAGAAGCGGAAGCAGCGCCCGCTTCGACGACGAGTTCGACCGTGGGGCGGAGCTGCCCGGGGACAAAGTCGAGCGTCCATCCACGGTCATCGGCGGCGACGCCGTCGACCACGGTGCGGGTGAGGCGGACCTGTTCGAGATTGACGGGCGAGGCGAGGGGATCGGGCCGCCACACGCCGGCGTCCTCGGTTTCGCCTCGGGCGTTGGTTCGTGCGCGGCGGACCTGGAGGGCAAAGGTGCGTTTCTCGGCGTCGAAGACGAGGCGCTGGGTGTCGGAGGCTTGTCCGCCGGAGGAGGCGTCGCGGCGTGCGGCGACGCCGAGGAGATCGGCGACTTCCCGCATGTTGGCCTCGGCGCGGCGTGCGCCGGTGGAGAGCAGCCGCGGCGCGGCGAGTCCCGCGACGACACCGAGCAGGACGATGACCACGATGAGCTCGACAAGGGTGAAGGCTCTGTCACCGCGGAACCCCGAAGACTCACCGCGGAGACGCGGAGAGCGCGGAGATGAGACAGGGTTCGACGCGGAGCACGCGGAGAGCGCGGAGGAAGGCAGAGGAGAGTGGGAGTTGGTCTGGCGTTGACGCATGGTTCATTGATGTCCACGAGCGCTTTGCTCGTCGCCCCTGAAAGCCCCGCCAGGGACCGGCGGAGTACCCGCGCGCGAAGCCCGGCTCGCGCTCTGTCTTTCGCTCAACACTCTCTTCTGCCTTCCTCCGCGATCTCCGCGCACTCCGCGTTGAAGTCTCTTACGGCTTCACGACGTCGGCGTTGTCGCCTTCGCCGCCGGGTTTGCCGTCGGCGCCGTAGCTGACGATGTCGAAGTCGTAGTTCTTCTGGCCGGGAATGACCAGCACAAACTTGTTGCCCCAGGGGTCCTTGAGCTTGTCGGCGGAGTCGACGTAGGGCTCCCACTTCTTGCTCTCGTCCACCGTCGCGGGCTTCTCCCAGAGGATGTCGATGGTCGCGCCGTCCGGGGGCGTCGAGTGGTCGGCGACGAAGAGTTTCATGGCGGTGGCGAGCGAGGCGGCGTTGGACTCGGCAACGGCCCGCTTGCTCTGCCCGACGCGCGAGAGCAGCCGCGGGCCGATGACCGCGGCGAGCACGCCGATGATCACCACGACGACGATGGCTTCGATGAGGGTAAAGCCGCGCGCCCCGCGCCCACCAGAACCCCGACCGTGAGGGAGGGGTTTCACCCGGCGGCTCATGCCACGCTCTCCCGTTCCAGATTCACGCCGCACGTTGAAGGATGTATCGATCATGGTTTCACTCCAGAAGATCTTTGGACCAGCGCCGTCCGCCTTGCCCACTTGACCACTTTGCCACTTTGCCACTCTGCCGCTTCTCCCGCCGAGCCCCCTCCCTCACGGTCGGGGTTCTGCGATCTGTGATGCGCTCCTACATCGCCCGGCTCGCCGCCTCCTGCAGTTCGAGCAGCGGCAGCAAGATCGCCAGGACGATAAACCCCACGGCGCACGCCATCACCACGATGAGCATCGGCGGCAGGATCGTCGTCACTGTCTTGACGGTCTGCTCGGTCTTATCTTCGAAGGCGTCCGCCGCCTGATTCAGCATTTCGTCGAGTTTGCCCGTGCGCTCGCCCAGGCCCACGATCTGCGTGAGCAGGCTGGGGAAGTAGCCGGTGGCTTCGAGCGGTTCGGCGATGGTGCTGCCGCCGGCGACGGCTTCGGCGACGTCGTCCATGGCGTTCTGCATCGCCTGGTTGCCCAGGACGGCGCGGGTGATGCGCAGGCCGCCGAGCACGGGCAGACCGGCACCGACGAGGGTGCCCAGGGTTCGCGTGAAGCGTGCGACGGCGACATCACGCAGCAAGGGGCCGATCAGCGGCACGGTCAGCATGAAGCGGTCGAAACCGAGCCGGAACGCGGGCGTCGCCATGGCGCGGGAGAAGGCCCACACGCCGATCGCCCCGGCGATCAGGATGAGCGCCCACCAGTTGCCAAAGAAGAGCGCGAGGTTCTGGACGACCTGGGTTGGCCACGGCAGCCGCACGCCGCCCACCCCCGCCACCGCTCCCAGCACTTTGGGCACGACAAACGTCACCACGACGACGATGGCAACGACGATGAGCGATCCGATGATGGCGGGATAGAGCAGGGCTCCCATGACCTGCGAGCGGAGTTTCTGATCGCGCTCGAGGAGCTGCGAGGCGTGCTTGAGAGTCTCGCCGAGGCGGCCGGCGGACTCGCCGGCGCGGACCAGACTGTTGACCAGATCGGTGAATGGGCGACCGAAAGATTCCATGGCGTCGCTGAGCGGGTCGCCGGCTTCGACGCGCTCGAGCAGGTGATCGAACATGAATCGCTGCGCGGGGCTGCGGCCCTGACGGGCGATGGTCTTGAGGGCGGCCACCAGCGGGAGGCCGGCGTTGACGGCGGTGCCGAGATCACGCACGAACTGCGACATCTCCTTCCGCGTGATGCGCCCGGCGCGGGGTTTCGCGACGCGGTCAGCGAGCGCGCCGGCCTGGACTTCTTCAAGTCGCGCCGGCATCTCGCCGCGCTGCACCAGGGCGCGCAGGGCCGCGGCGCGGTCGGAGGCTTCGATCATCTTGAACCCGCCCGATTGGGCCGTCACGACACCAGCGACGGCGCTCGCCCCTCCACCCGAGGCCCCACCCGCCGCAGTCTGGTAACGGAACACCGGCACGGCTAGCGGACCTCCTCGATGTCCTGCGTGGCCCGCATGACTTCGTCGACGGTGGTCTGTCCCTGTGATGCCTTGACGAGGCCGTCGCGGCGCATGGTGCAGTGGTTTGAGTTGGTGAGCTTGATGAGTTCCGGGGCGCTGAGGCGCTGGGTGATGGCGGCGCGCATGGCGGGGTTGATTTCGAGGACTTCGTAGTAGCCGACGCGTCCGCGCGTGCCGGCGTTGTCGCACTTGTCGCAGCCGCGCCCGATGTAGGCCTCACCGGCGGGGAACAGCGCATGCTCGGCGGCGGCGAGGCGGTGGCGCGCGGCCTCGGGCAGCGGGGCCTTTTCCAGGCAGTGCGGGCACAACCGGCGGCCGAGGCGCTGCGCGATCACGCCCTCGAGCACGCTGGCGAGCAGGAAGGGCTCGACGTCCATATCGAGGAGCCTACCGACGGCGCTGACGGCGTCGTTGGTGTGCAGGGTGCTGAAGAGCAGGTGGCCGGTGAGGGCGGAGCGGACGCCGATGTCGGCGGTCTCTTTGTCGCGGATCTCGCCCACCATGATGACGTCGGGGTCTTGGCGGAGGATGGCGCGAAGGCCGGTGGCGAAAGTGAGGCCGCGCTTGGGGTTGACGGGGATCTGGTTGACGCCGCCGAGTTCGTATTCGACGGGGTCTTCGATAGTGATGATCTTGAGCGAGGGGTCGTAGAGCTTGTTGAGCGCGGCGTAGAGGGTGGTGGTCTTGCCGCTGCCGGTAGGGCCGGTGACGAGGACCATGCCGTGGGGCAGGTCGATGAGGCGCTGCATGGCGTTGCGGTCGGGCTCGCGCATGCCGAGGTGGGTGAGGTCGAGGCGGACGCTCTCCTTGTCGAGGATGCGCATGACGACCGATTCGCCGTAGATGGTGGGCACCGTCGAAACGCGGATGTCGACCTTGCGTCCCTCGAAGCGGAGGGTGATGTGGCCGTCCTGGGGGACGTAGCGCTCGGCGATGTTCATGCCGGCCATGATCTTGACGCGGCTGGTGATGGCGGGCTGGAGCTTCTTGGGAGGGCTGGACTGCTGGATGAGCACGCCGTCGATGCGGTACTTGACGCTGAGGGTCTTCTCGAAGGGCTCGACGTGAACGTCGGAGGCGCGGCCGCGGACGCCTTCGAGAATGATGAGGTTGACGAGGTTGATGAGCGTGGGCTGCTCCGCCATGCGGTGGAGCTCTTCGGCGTCGATGGCTTCGAGGTTGGCGACCAGATCGTCGGTCTGCTGCTCGCCCCCGCGGGTGAGCCTCGCGGCGACCTCGGCGGCGGTGGTGCCGTAGTGCTCGCGGAGCAGGTCGCGGATGACCGCCTCGGTGGCGGCGTGACGGGCGACGGGCATCGAGGCAAAGACGGAGATTTCGTCGGCGGCGGCGTCGTCGGTCGGATCGAGCATGGCCACGTGCAGGCGGCCGGCGGCACGCCGGAAGGGCACGGCACGCAGGCGAATGGCCTGCTCGGCGTTGATCGATTTGGCCGCCGACTCTTCGACCTGGGGCTTCTGCTCGATGGTCACGCCCGCGGGGGGCAGCGAGCCGTGCGCGTCGCCGGTGAGCGGCGAACCGTTGGCGCGCGCGCTCCCGGTCGAAGCAGCAAACGTGGAAGATGGCACTGGTGCGGCGGTCAGGTGTAGGCTCCCGATGACGTTCTCAACCGATCGTGCGCCGAAATGTTGCATCATGGTAGGAGATTGGCGGCGCGATGACACCAAACGCCCTCATGTGCCACCGACCTGTCCGCGGGTCGGTGCGGATCGATCGGGTTGGAGTTGGTTCAGGCCAAACTCCACGATCGGCAACGTGCCACTGCTGGCTCCGCTTTGGGAGACAGCAGTGCCGGACACCCCGACGTTTTCGCGCCACACCGCTGAAGTCGGCGAGCACGCCGCCATCAGTGGCACGGGCCTGCGGCGGGCAAGTCCCGCCTCACCCCCCGATGCGGAGTTCCATCACCTCAACGGGCCCGCCCTCCTCGACACCGCCTTCACCGATGGCGCCCTCGCGCGGCTGGCGTCGCGGCGGGAGCTTGCCGCGCTGCGATTCGGTCAGCGTGCCGTTGAGCGACTCGAGGGACTTCTTTTCGAGTTCGCGCTTGGCGGTCCGGGCGGCCTTGACGCTCTCGGGCTCGTCGCCCAGCCGGATCATCGTCGGCCCGTTGGCCCCGCCCACCATCCCGCCGCGGGCCCCGGTCTCGTCGGCCTCGGCGATGGCCTTGGCGAGGGTTTCGTTGGCCTGGGAGAGTTCACGGTCGAAGCGCTCGCGCACCGACTGGATCTGCGTCCGTTGCTCTTCCGAAAGGTCGCTCATCTCGAGCGCCGCCTTCATCGCCCGCGAGGCGTAGGTCTCGCGGTACACGTCGGGGAACGTCGCTTTCTTCACCTCGTTGTTCCACTTGCCCAGCTGCGGATCGACCAGGGTGCCGGCGACCTGGCGGGCGAACTTCTGGTTGATGTCGCGCAGGGCCACCGACTTCTCGCGGGCCTCTTCGAGCGCCTTGGCCATCGCCTCACGGTCCGGCGGCGCGTCGCCGCCTATTTGCGGGGCTCGCGCCTCGGCCAGTTGCTTGGTGCGTGCCTGGATCGCCGCGTCGAGCTCCTTCTCGTACTGCTCGAAGATCGTCTTGACCTGCTCGGCGGCGCCGTCGTAGGTCGGCCCATTGATGACGCCGACGTTCTCGCCCACCTTCACGAGGTCGACGCTCTCACCGGCGATACCCATCATGCCGGCGGAATAGCCCTCACGCCGACGCAGCCGTTCGAAACGGTCCCAGTTGGCCTCCTGCTCGGGGTTGAGCGTGAGCTTGAGGTCGCCGAGGAACGCCTTTTCGAGCTCCCCGCGCTTGGTCGCCATTTTCTGCATGATCTCGGGCATCTTCTCGCGGAACACCGAGGGATCACGCGATTCCTGGAACTCGGCCTCGATCTCCGACATCTTTTCGCGCTGCTCCTTCGCCACGGTGTTGAACTCGGACACCGTCGATTCCAACATCGCTTTGACGGCGTCCTGCTGTTCCCCGGTCAGCCCCAGCACCTGCGAGAATCGAGCGAGGTCTTTGGTCGTCACGGGCGCGCGGACCGGGCTGCCGCCGGCCCCGGGCCCGCTCATCGAGCTAAACGTCATCGCCTGCCGGGCCAGGGCCACCGGCTGTGAGAGGGCGAAGAAAGGGGCACCCATCGCCAACACGGGCAGGAGCGCGGCCAGCGAAACTCGACGGGTGCGGGCGGGAGAGGGGGTCTTCAGCATGGGAGGTCTTCCGTGGAGGTGGCGATCAATCACCGAACACAACACAAACCCGCCGCCCAGCAAAGACCGGCGACGGGCTGAATCATGTCCTCCGGGACGCGCAGCGGGCGCGGGTCCGTCGGCAACGCGCGGATTTCGACCATAGAAAGAGAGAGGATCGTGCCGGGATCAGGCAGACGCCGTGGCCGGCTCGGAGCTTGCGCCGATGAGTTCCCCGGCGATGGCCCGGTCGACGATCCGCACCATCTCGGCCAGTTCCGGCTTGGGCACCTGCAAATCGGCCCCGACCTGTCGGCCCTTCTTGACGTTGTCCTCGCTCACCAATGAGCTGAAGAGCACCACCGGCACGCCGCGGAGCGCCGGGAACTCCTTGATGAGCTTGCACAAACGCAGGCCGTCCATTCGGGGCATCTCAATGTCGCTGATCACCGCGTCGGGCGGCGTGGCCCCCTCGGCACTCAGCGCATCCCAGGCGGACTGCCCGTCAGAGTAGATCACCGTCTGCGTGTAGCCCGACGCGACAAACGTGTCGCGGATGAGGCGGCGCATGAAGGGCGAATCTTCAACCAGCACCACTCTGTGGGAGCCGCGGTCGACGCCGACCTTGTTCTCGACCGCCCCGACGTGCAGGCGCTTCTCGTGCAAGATCGAATCGGCGACCGACTCGAAATCAACCATGAGGATCAACCGTCCGTTCATCTCGAGCACGCCGGTGGTGGACGAGACGACGTCCACCGGTCCGCGCCGGTCGACGTCGGTTTCGGGCGCGGGCTTGATGCTGGACCAGGAGACGCGGTAGATCTGCTCGACGGTATCGACGCGGAAGCCGCAGCGGAAGCCGTTGAACTCGGTGATGATCACACGTCCCTCGGGCTCGGGCTCGTCGGCCTTGAGCTGGGCGCTGTAGCGCGAGCGCGTCATCCCCATGTGCCGGGCCAGATCGACCACCGGCAGCACGCTGCCCCGGATGTTGAACATGCCCATCACCGACGCATGCCGGTGCGGCGACGCGACCAACGGCACCGGCCGGATCACCTCGCGCACCTTCGCCACATTGACGCCAAACCACCCGCCAGCGAGCGAAAAGACCAGCACTTCCAGCTCGTTGGTGCCAGCGTCAAGCAGGATGTCGCCGGTGATACCGCTGATCTCGTTGGGCATGTCGTGGCCTCTCTTGGTGGTGTGTGAGACGGGTCGGGTCGGTTGGCGCAGAAAAACGCCGCGCTCTCGGACCTTTGCTCTTCGGCGTGCCGAATCGCCCGGTGAAGTCGAACCCGCTGGATAACCACCGGCGGGCTCGCGCGTGGGGCACGTTCAGCCCCGCGTCCGAGGGGGGCAACGACCCGCCGAAGCCACCTCGACGGCCCAAAGGGGCGAACTGACGGATGCGCACGAAATGTGAGGGCGTGCAGAGCCCAGTCGAGCAACTCACTGTCGAGTTTCTTTCCGACTTTCTGCCACTCTCGGCTGCCTTTCTTCGCGCCTTCCGCGATGAGTCGGCTGCGGGCTAGGCTCCCCTCGGCCCACCCATCATGCTCACGACCGACCTCGACTACGAACTCCCCGAACGGCTCATCGCGACCCACCCTGTTGAGCCGCGGGATTCGTGCCGTCTCATGGTGGTCAGCCGGTCTGATCCGCGCGTCCTCGAGCACCGCGTCTTCCGCGACCTGCCCGAACACCTCCGCCCCGGCGACGCCATGGTCTTCAACACCTCCGGCGTGCTGCCCGCGAAGATCCAGGGCCGGCGCGCCGGCACCGGCGCCGCCGTCGAAGGGCTTTTCATCAAGTCGCTCTCGCCCGGCCGGTGGGAACTGATGCTCAAGACGGGGACTCGCCTCACGCCCGGCGTCGAGGTCGAACTCCACGATGCCCACGCCAATCCGACCGACGTGCGGCTCCGACTGATCGAACGGGCCGATGACCGCTGGCTGGCGGCGGTGGTGGACGCCGCGGGAACGACCATTGAAAAGCCGGAAGGCGAAGTGCTTGGCCGCGTGGGCGCCACACCACTGCCGCCGTACATCCGCAAGGCCCGCAAAGACCGCGGCGACGCGACCGACGACGACCTCGACCGGCGCTGGTACCAGTGCGTGTACGCCGAGGGTGCCGCGAGCACAGGATCGCGAAGGGAAACCGGCGGGAGCGTCGCCGCCCCCACCGCCGGACTTCACTTCACGCCGGGGCTGCTGGACACCCTCGCCCATCGCGGCGTTCACCGCGCCGATGTGCGGTTGCATGTGGGCATCGGCACCTTCAAGCCCGTCGCCGCCGAGCGCATCGAAGACCACCCCATCCACAGCGAGTGGATCGACGTGCCCGCGCCGGCGATCCGCACGGTCGAAAGGGCCCACGCCTCGGGCGACCGCGTGTTCGCCGTGGGGACCACCGCGGTGCGCACGCTCGAAAGCTTGCCCGACCCGCTGACCGACGCCTACCGCGCGGGCGGCTATCAGGCCGACACGACCCTGTACGTCATGCCCGGTTTTCGTTTCCGGCACGTCGACGCGCTCATCACCAACTTCCACCTGCCCAGGTCGACGCTCCTGGCGATGGTCGGGGCGCTGTTCGAGCCCGGCCCCGACGCCGGCCCGGCGGGCGTGCCCCGTTTGCTCGAACTGTACCGCGAGGCGGTCCGCGAGGGATACCGGTTCTACTCGTACGGAGATGCGATGCTGATCTTGCCTTGAAAAGCAGTTTCACCGCGGAGATCGCGGAGAACGCGGAGAAAGACAAGAGGGAGCGTGAAGAAAAGACAGAAATCCACCGAGGCGTGGCTGCATCATCCGAGCCCTGAGCGCAAGCTCAGGGCCACGCCGCGACCACGCCTTGAATCGTGATTGCTCGAAGAGAAGCCCAACAACCTTTCGATATGTGCCTTCGCGTCGGGCGTTCGTGACCCCACCGCACGAGCCTGGCCCCGAGCTCGCGCTCGGGGCTCAGATGGACAAGAAAATCCCCACTGCTCAAGCCGCGATGGATTCGCCCAACAACCCGCAACGACCCGATACAGTTCTCATCGAGAGCCCGCGACGGAACGTGGGCGAGACACCGGCGAATCCACGAGGCGGACGCATGAAGCTGGGCGCTTTGATCGATGGCTTGGGGCTGACGGTCCACGGCGGTGCCGCCACCACCGACGCTTCCGCCGTGCGCGTGTGCGACATCACCGAAGATTCGCGAACCGCCCTCCCCGGCTCGCTCTTCATCGCGCGGTCCGGCACCAAGACCGACGGGCGGAAGTTCATCGCCGCCGCCCTCGACGCCGGTGCCGAAGTGGTTCTCGCCGATTCGCCCCCCGACGCCGCGCTGCTCCGCGAGCACCCCGGCACGGTCTTCCTCACCACGGCCGATGTGCCCCGCGTCGCCGCGATCCTCGCCGAGCGCTACTACGGCAATCCGACGTCGCGCCTCAAACTCATGGGCGTCACCGGGACCAACGGCAAGACCACCGTCGCCCACTGCGTCCACCGCTTGCTCAACGCCACCAAACGCAAGTGCGGGCTCATCGGAACCGTGCAGATCGACGACGGCAGCGAGGTTTCTGAAGCGGTGATGACCACCCCGCCGGCGTGCGAACTCTCGGCCACTTTCGCGCACATGCTCGAGGCTGGCTGCGTGGCCGCTGCGATCGAGGTCTCCAGCCACTCGCTGCACCAGCACCGCACGACGGCCCTCAACTACGCGTGCGCCGTTTTCACCAACCTCACCGGCGACCACCTCGACTACCACGGCACCATGGAGCACTACGCCGCCGCCAAGGCGACGCTGTTCGAACTGCTCCCCCCCACCGCCACGGCGATCGTCAACGTCGATGACCCGTGGCACCAGCGGATGCTCCAGGATTGCCGGGCGAAGGTGCTGAGGTGCAGCCTGCGGGGCGCTGGAGGGGAAGAGCAGCACACCGGCGGGCCGCCTGTGCCACCGTTCACGGTCGATTGCCGCGTCGAGGCTGGCGAGCCCACCTTTGCCGGCACGCGCGTGCGTTATCTCGGCCCGTGGGGCGCGTTCGAGATCAACCTCTCGATGGTCGGCCGCCACAACCTCATGAACACCCTGCAGGCGGTCGCCGCGGCGTGGGCGATGGGGGCGGCGGGGGCGGGGGCGGGGGGCGTTCCGCTCGACGAACTCGCCCGCGCCGCCACACTGATGGAGGCCCCGCCAGGCCGGCTGGAGCGCGTGGCCGCGCCGGAACGAGGCGGTGCGAGCGACGACTTCGCCGTCTTCGTCGACTACGCCCACACCGACGACGCACTCGCCAACGTGCTCCGCGCCGCACGCCCGCTGGTCCGGACCGGATCGATGCTCCGCGTGGTCTTCGGCTGCGGCGGCGACCGCGACCGCACCAAACGCCCCCGCATGGCCCGCACCTGCTGCGAGCTTGCCGACCATGTGACCATCACCAGCGACAACCCACGAACCGAAAAGCCCAGCGCGATCATCGACGAAATACTGACGGGTGTGCCCGCGAAAGAGCGATCCCGCGTCGACATCCACGCCGATCGGCGCCAGGCGATCTTCCACGCCGTCGGCCTGTGCCGCGCCGGCGACGTGCTCGTCATCGCCGGGAAAGGCCACGAGACGTACCAACTGCTGCCCGACGGCCCCCCCGGGGGCGGCGCGGGGAGCGGCGGCATCCGGCGCATCGATTTCGATGATCGCATCGTGGCCCGCGAAGCCCTGCGAACACAGGCCGTGCCCGTCTAACGACACTCGACCACTTGACCACTTGACCACTTGACCTCCCTGCCATCCCCCCATGCTCTTCTGGACCCCCGCCAACCTCCAAGTCATCACCAACGGCGTGTGGCTTGCACGCCCGCCTTCAAACGACGCTTTCCGCGCGCCCATCGACGGCGCCGCGACCGACTCGCGCAGCCTACCCGCCAACAAGGTCTTCATCGCGCTGAAGGGCGACACCTTCGACGCCCACGATTTCCTCGAAGCCGTCAGTCCCGCGCCGCTGGTGATCGTCAACGATGAATCAAAGGTGCCCGCGGCGTGGCGAACGTCGAACGCGAGCGCTCCTGCCCCCACGCCCGCGGTGCTGCGCGTCGAATCCACCCTCAAGGCCCTGCAGCGCCTCGCCGCCGCCTATCGGCGCGCGCTGCCGCAGCTCCGCGTCGTCGGTGTCACCGGGTCCAACGGCAAGACCACCACCACGCGCATCCTTGACAGCGTCCTTTCCATCAAACTCCGCGGCTCGGCCAGCATCAAGAGCTTCAACAACCACATCGGCGTGCCGCTCACCCTCCTGGCCGCGCGCCCTTCCGACCAATACGTCGTGTGCGAGATGGGGATGAACCACGCCGGTGAGATCGCCCCGCTCACCGACATGGCCCGCCCCGACGCCGCTGTGATCACCTCGATTGGCCGCGCCCACATCGAAAACCTCGGGAGTGTCGAGGCGATTGCCAAAGAGAAAGCCTCGATCTTCGCTGGCCTGAAAGACGACGGCGTCGCGGTCGCGCCCGCCGACACCGCACTGCTCGCCGACTATCTGCGCCGCCTCCCGCACGTCGTCACCTTCGGGCGTGACCAGATCGCCGACCTACGCCTCACCCACGCCGAGATCGTGCATGATGAAGCGGGCGAGGCAAGCGGCCAGCGCTTCACCGTCAACGGGCGCTGGACCTACGAGATCCCGCTTGTGGGCGAGCACAACATCTTCAATGCCTGCGCCGCCATCGCCGTGGCCCGACGCCTGGGCCTGAACGAGGACGAGATCACCCGCGGCCTTGCTCAGGCCCGCCCGCCCGAGATGCGTTTCAACCGCCTCTCGATCGCCGGTGTCAACGTCATCAACGACGCCTACAACGCCTCGCCCGAATCCGTCGCGGCGGCGCTGCGCACCTTCGCTTCGCTCTGGCCCGTGGGCCGGGCCGCACGGCGTGTGCTGGTGCTGGGCGACATGCTCGAGCTGGGTGAACACTCCGATGCGGCCCATGACGAGATCGGTCGTGTCATCGCGGCGACGTGCCCGTGCGATGTGCTGATCATGATCGGGCCGGGGGCATCGCGCTACGAAAAGGCCGCGGGCGTGAACAACGCCCGAACACTCCGCTTCGACAGCGCCGACGACAAGTCGTGCCGCGAGATCGCCGAGGAACTCCGCGCCGGGGACGCGGTGCTGCTCAAGGCCTCGCGCCGGATGGGTCTTGAGCGGGTGGTCAAGGCGCTGGAGCAACTCCACGCCGGGAACGCCGCTGCCGCCCCGGTTGTGACCACGCGCCCAAGCCCGAGGCCGACCGCCGGGGCGGCGTGAGGATCAAAGCGGACAGCAGCGATGTGACGATAACAAGCGTGGACTTCAGGCCGCCCTGAAGGGGTTGTTCTTGCGCGAACGCCCGGCATGCTTCCGCAGGCGTCCGCTTGCAACCTGCTTTCGACGCTCGCCTGTTTCTCGGGCGAGTTCGGTTCCCTGCCCGCCGACCAGACGCTGCGCGTATGGCAACCATCTCCGACCCGCTTCGCGGGTCCAAAGCAAGACCTCGACGTCTCAGCACCACAACACCTCATCGCCTCCAACCCGCTACCCCTCGGCACCTCCGAACCTCCCCCCCTCCCCCCCTCCGCACCTCTCCCCCACTCCGTGCCTTCGTGCCTCCGTGCCTGATCCCTTCCCCCCGTGCTCTTCAACCTCGTCGAACTCCTCCGCGACTGGCTCACCCGGAACAACCTGTACCGGTATGTGATGATTCTCGACCAGCGTGAGTTCCGCGTGCTTGCCGCCGCGCTGCTCTCGTTTGCCATCGTGCTGCTCTTCGGCAAGCGGGTGATCCGCTGGCTCACGGCGAAAAAGATCGGCGACCAGGCCAAGTTCGACGTCAAGGCACTCGACGAGGCCAACGCCGGCAAGGCCAACACCCCCACGATGGGCGGCCTGCTCATCGCCTCGGCGATCTTTGTCTCCGCCTTCCTCCTCGCCGACCTTCAGAACACCTATGTTCGCCTCGCGCTGGTGGTTGTGTTCTGGCTCGCCGCCGTGGGCGGTGCCGACGACTGGCTCAAACTCACCGCCGCCTCACGCGGCAGCACCAGCCGCCAGGGCCTCTACGCGTGGGAGAAGCTGGTTTTCCAGATCGGCATCGGCGTGCTCGCCGGCTTCTTCGCCTTCCGCGAGGGCTCGCTCTCGGGCACGCCCGATCCGTCGCTCGCGCACGTTCTCAACCTGCCGTTCCAGAAGACCTATGAGAACGCGATCTCGGGCGCGAACCCGTCGCTGCTCTACTGGGGCATCGGCGCCTATACCATCATCATGCTGCTGATGATGACCGGCATGTCCAACGCCGTGAACATCACCGACGGCATGGACGGCCTCGCAGGCGGCATCTCGGCGATCGTGGCCTTCGGCCTCACGCTGCTGTGCCTTATCACCGGCTCGGAAGAACTCGCCAAGTTCTACCTCGTGCCCTATGTGGCGACAGCCCAGGAACTGGCCGTGGTGACCGCCGCGCTCGCCGGCGCGTGCCTCGGATTTTTGTGGTGGAACTGCTCGCCCGCCAGCGTCTTCATGGGCGACACCGGCAGCCTGTGCCTGGGCGGCCTCATCGGCTTCGTCGCCGTCATCATCCGGCACGAGTTCGTCGTCCTCTTGATGTGCGGCGTGTTCCTGCTCGAGATCGGCAGCGTGGTGATGCAGGTGAGCTATTTCAAGTGGACCAAGGGCAAACGCATCTTCCGCTGCGCCCCCTACCACTGGCACCTCCGCATGGGGGGGATGCCCGAGCAGCGCATCGTGGCGCGATTCTGGATCGCCACCGTCATCCTCGTCGCTCTCGGGTTGGCGACGCTGAAGATGCGGTGAGAACTTCTGCCAGGAGAATGGCCCGGACGGTCATCGTGCCGCGGAACCCCCCGCGAGTCGGTGCCGCCCGACCGGCGACGAAGGGGTTGGCCGATCTACACGACTTCACGCTGATCAGCGGGCCGGCCAAAGGCACATTCGCGCCGCCGCTACATTACTCCGCCATGAGACCCGCCCTTCTCGCACTTTCCGTTTCAGCGTGCATGTGCATCGCCATCCCCGCCTGCTCCCCAGCCGCCCCACGAACGGCCCTTTCCGACAACACCCTCGCCGAAGCCCGC
Source organism: Phycisphaerales bacterium (assembly GCA_046154665.1). GTDB lineage: Bacteria > Planctomycetota > Phycisphaerae > Phycisphaerales > UBA1924 > JAFLCM01. Next base: position 36,138 of record JBJXFG010000111.1, read on the forward strand.
GCCAAGTTCGAGGCCGATTCGGTCGCGATGGGCCAGACCTTCTTCCGATCGATCATGCGCCGCATGGAGCTCGAGGTCGAACGCAAGGCCGCCGACCCCACCGCACCCGACCCCTCGATCGACATCCTCTCGATCTCCGGCGGCGGCGACTACGGCTCGTTCGGCGCGTCGTTCCTCCGCGCCTGGGGAGACCTCCCGCCAGGCCACCCCATGCCCCGCCCTGATTTCGACATCGTCGGCGGCATCAGCACCGGGGCGCTCATCGCCCCCTTCGCCTTCGAGGGCTCCGACGAATCGCTCGCCATCGCCGCCCGCACCTATACCGAAGCACGCCCCGACTGGGTCCAGTTCCGCGGCTTGTTCAGCTTTCTGCCGCGGAACGCCTCGATCATGGACATCACGCGGCTCGAACGAGAGATCCGCGCCCGCGTCACGCCACAGGTGATCTCGTACATCGCCGAGCAGTCCGAGCAGCACCGCATCCTGATGTGCGGCTCGACCGATCTTGATCTCGCCCGCCTTCATGTGTGGGACCTCACCGCCCAAGCCCGGCGCAGCATGGGCGACGGCAACTTCGCCCGCTTCCAGGACATCCTGCTCAGCTCCGCCACCATCCCGATCGCCTTCCCCGCACGCGAGATCGACGGGCGGATGTACGCCGACGGAGGGATCATCGGCAACGTCCTCATGGGCCGCGATCCGCAGTGGGTCGTGAAGCTCACGCAACTATGGAAGGATCGGCACCCCGAGACCCCGATGCCCCCCATCCGCGCCTGGGTGCTGGTGAACAACAAGGCCAGGCTCGATCCGCAGTTCGTTGACCCCAACTGGATGCCCGTCGCGGGCCGCTCGGTCGCCGCCTCGATCCACGCCTCGACCGTTTCGGCGATCCAGCAGATGTGGCTCCGCTACCGCCTGGCCGAAGTACAGCACGGCGTGAAGACCGAGTTCCACTGGGCCGCCATCCCCGAGACTTTCGAGCTCCCCCATGTGGAAGAGATGTTCGACCCGCGCGTGACATCGGCCTTGGCGGAACTCGGCGAAAAGATGGGCGCAGACCCAGTCGCCTCATGGCAGACTGAGCCACCCAAAGGGGATTAATGCGACTCGTGATTACCTCTCGTGCCACTGATACTCAATCCAGGTGATTTCCGGGGCGTCCGGTCTTCGTGCGCCGGACCTCGCTTGCGCTTCGGGTTCGTGAAACGCCGGTCGCCACGAAC
>JBJXFG010000005.1:0-11279 GCA_046154665.1 Phycisphaerales bacterium
ACCGCGACGCTGGTCCTGGGCGGGTTCTTCATCTCCAGCCTCCAACTGAACAACGACCTGCGCACGCAGATCAGCCAGAACACCAACAACAGCCACCTGAGCAAGTTCGGACCCGGCTTCATCGCGACGTTCTTCGCCGCCAACAAGCGCGAGTATGTGCTCGAGCCGCAGGTCGACGTGGGCCAGAGCGTCCGCGGCAGCCTGCTGGTTTCGGGCGACCAGGGCCAGGGCGTGCTGGTGTTCCAGCGTTTGCCCACCGACGAGGGCACGTATCGCGTGGTGATCGACACCGACAAGGGCCAGCAGGAGATCGCCGAGTTCAACGCTTCGGGCGGCCTGACCAACGTCAACATCGACCTCGCGAAGTTCGGCGGGGCGACCCCGGCCAACCTCGGCCGCCTCGCGGTCGTCGGCCCGGCCCGTGCCGGTGGTCCGGAGATCGTGGTGTTCCGCGTCAAGACGGCGTGAGCACCGCAGCGACAGTCCGCAGCCTCCTCCGCGCCGCCCGAGTGGATTGATCCGCGGGCGGCGTTGCTTTTGCGATCCGCTTCGTGTGGGTTCGGGGCGTGGCCCCGTGCTCGCGCACGGGGCTCGGACAAACCCTGGCGCGGGCGGTGATGGGTACACTGGGGTGGTTCGCACGCACTTTTCCTGGAGTTGACCATGCGCCTTGTTCGCCGACCTGTTGCTTTGCTGATCGCCGTTGGATTTGCCGTTGCCGTGGGGGCCGGGGTTTCGGCGGGTGGTCAGGATGCGCCCAAGCCGCCGGCGTCGAATCCGCCGGCTTCCACGCCCCCGAAGCAGGAAGACCTGACGAACCCGATCACTGGTTCCAAGCCGCGGCCCACGGGCGGCGGTGAAGAGAAGCCGGCGCAGGCGAAGCCGGGCGCGGACGAGAAGGCCGCGAAGCCTGACGAGAAGAAAAGCGACGACAAGGGCGAAGAGGCGCCGAAGACGCAGACCATCACCGCGGGCGGGCTCACGTTTGATGTGCCGGCGGGCTGGGTGGTCGAGACGCCGACGAAATCGATGTTCACACCCGTGGCGCAGTTCAAGCTACCCGCGGGGAAGTCCGGCGCGGCAGAGGACGCCAACATGAAGGTGTTCACGGGCATCCGCGGCGGCGTGGGCCCCAACGTCGAGCGTTGGAAGGCGCAGATCACCAACCCCGACAAGCCCGCCGAGGAGAAGGATGTCAAGGTCAACGGCCTTGATGTGCATGTGGTCTACACGGGCAAGGGCGGGTTCAACGCCGGGATGGGCATGCAGGGCGGGGGCAGCGTCAAGCAGGACTACATGATTCTCGGCGCGATCGTGGTGACCGACGACGGCGACATCCAGTTCAAGGCCACCGGCCCGGCGGCGATCCTCGAAACCGAGAAGCCCGCGTGGGAGGCGTTGGTGAAGTCGATCCGCGTGGCGAAGTGAGACTGAGAAGGCACGAAGGCACTGAGGCACGCAGGCACGAAGTGGAAGAGGCCGCTCGGTGACGGTCGCGGTTCTGTTTTTCATGGCCAAGAAAGCACCATCCGCTCGTCCGCTGACCCGGCGCACCTCGTTCCCGCTGGGGCAGCGCGAGGTGAACCGGTATGACCTGTACGAGTTGTGCGTGCAGGCCCCCGAGATGGAGGCGGCGTTTTTGCGGGCCGTGCATGGGAAGTCGCCGCGGGTGCTGGGGGAGGATTTCTGCGGGCCGGCGAGCGTGGCGCGGGCGTGGTGCGCTTCGAATGAAGACGCCTCGGCGGTGGCGATCGACAATGACCCCGAGCCGCTCGAACACGCCGTGGCGCGTGCCGTGGAGCACGACGACACCCACGGCCTCTCGATCAGCGAGCGCATCAAGTTCAAAGAGCAGGACGTGCTGGCGGCGAAGGACAAGGCCGACGTGATCGCGGCCCTCAACTTCGCGGTGTGCGAGCTGCACAAGCGGCGCTGGCTGATGACGTACCTGCGATCGTCGCTCTACCGCCTTCGGGCCGGCGGGGTGTTCGTCGCCGACCTTTACGGCGGTCCCGGCGCGTTCGAACTGGGCGTGACCGACAAGGCGGTGCCGAGCGAGGGCGGCGTGCTGAAGTATCGATGGGAGCAGCGCCGGGCGGACCCGTTCAGCGCGCGGGTGGAGAACGCGATCCACTTTGTTCTGCCGCCGGGCGCGGGGCGCGGGACCGAGAAGGCGCGAACGTTTTCGGACGCGTTCGTCTACGACTGGCGGCTGTGGGGCGTGAGCGAGCTGCGCGAGGCGATGCTCGAGGCGGGCTTCGCACGCACCGAGGTCTACACGTCCTATGGCGACGCGATGGACGGCGAGGGGAACTTGTATGTCCGCCCGTTCAGCACGGATGAAGCCGAGGGCGACGCCGCGGAGTTGGAGGGGGACTTCGTGGTGTATGTGGCGGCGCGGGCGTGATCAGCGCGGAGGGAGAGTCGGCTCGGAGCGCCGACGTAACGGGGCGTCGTGGCGCGGGCGTGATAATGCGGTTCGCGGCGGGTGCGTGCGATGTGGCCCCGTCATAAACGGCCCGGTCGGAGGTGCGTCTCGGGCGGATTGCTGGCATCGGCGCGGATGCGGGGCATACTCCAACTGACCCGCCCGGGCGTTTCTCTTCGGAGCATGGATTCCAGGGGCCCGGCGGGCACTGTGCACCCAAGAAAGTCAGATAGGAGACATCCGTGAAGACCACCGCCATTCTGAGCGTGGGCGCGATCATTGCCGCCTGCTCGTCCGCCAACGCCGCCATCTTCGCCTGGGACTGGAACCGCGGCGAGCCCGTCAGCGCCGGGATCAACGACACCGGCGGTGCCATCGGCGGCATCAGCACCACCTTTGACACCCTGACCAACCGCTTTACCTGGGAGGTGACCTTCACCAACCAGGTGACCGACGGGTTCACGCTGGTGCTCAGCCCCGGGGCCAACCCCAAGGGCCACGCCGGCGAACTGGCCATCATCTACTTTGATAACAAGGACATGAACGCCCCGCGCATCAGCGCGTACAACTACAACGGGCTCAACACGCTGACCTCGTACAAGGACGGCGCACCCATCGACGGGAACCAGACCCCCGACCGCATCACCAACTCGCTGCTCGAAGGCCCCGCGTTTGAGTCGATCACGGCCCAGGACGTCGGCACCACCCGCGTGCTCTCGTTCGCCATGGACGCCACCAGCCTCAACGTCCACAACCCGCTCTATCCCAGCGGGCAGAACGACTGGACGGGCGTGGCCTACGGCGAAGCCCTCGGCATCTGGTTCCACCCCATCAAGAATCTGAACCGCTCGTACAACGACTCGGGGTATCTGACCAACTGGTCGGGCAACCACGGGTGGATGGACGGGTTCGGGATCGCCACCCGCGAAGTCCCCACGCCGGGCAGCGTCGCCCTGCTGGGCCTGGGCGGCGTGGTGGCGCTGCGTCGGAAGCGCTCGGCGTGAGCCGGGTGCGGTTGAAGTAGACACACACGAGCCCACGATTGGCCCGGATGGTTGAGGGCTTTGCATCACGAGCGCGCCCGCCCCTTCAGAGCAGGGGTGGGCGTGCTTTTTTCTTTCCGGTGGAATGGTGCGGAAGACACGCAACGCCCCTTGGCCCCGAGCTTGCGCTCGGGGTTCAGATCGCTCGTCTCGCATCTCCTGCCTTGCTCCGCGCTCTCCGCGATCTCCGCGTTCAACCGGGTCCCTACTCTTCGTACTTGCGCGACTCGATCTTGAAGTCGTAGAGCGACGCGACCTGCTCGGGGGTCCTCTTGGCGAGGTCGCGGAGGTTCGTCAGCATCTTCTCGGCGTCGCCGGCCAGCCCGCCCAGCAAGCGGAACTTGTGGTCCAGGATGCCCATCAAGTCGGCGCTGGTGTTGCGTGCATGCCCAGCGGGATACATGACCAGCTTGCTGTCGAGCTGTTCGCCGTCGTCGAGGGTGACGACGAGCGAGGTGGGGATGCCGTCGGGGTACTTCGAGTCGTAGGCGGGGCCGCCGTGCTCGAAGGTGATCTTTTCCATGAGCCCGCGGGTGACGGGGTTGAAGATGGCGGCCTTGTCGTAGTCGTACGGGCTGAGCATGAGCATCTTCCACAGCGTGTCGGTGGAAGGCGCGGGGACGAGCAGGCTCGAATGCCCGGCGTTGGGGGCGGCGCCGAACTTCTCGGGGCTCTTGTTGAACTGCTCGATCGCCTTGCGGATGAGCGTCGAGACGATGTAGACCATCGAGTGGTCGGCGGACTGGCGGGTCTTGGGGTCGCGCTTGGCGGGGTCGCCGATGATGCCGAACGCCGGCTCGTAGGCGACGATCTTGATGCTCTTGATCCGCTGGCCCGCGTCGGCGAGCATCTCGGGGCGGGCGCTCACAAGGTTGAGCACGCCCTGCAGGGCGCCGGCGGACTGGTGCTCGTACAGCCCCAGCTTGAAGTGCATGCCCATGATGGCGAAGTCGTCGCCGCTGTGGCTGAGGACCAGGTCGAAGGGTGAATCGCCCGTGGTCTTCATGAACTGGCGGAACATGCTCTCGGGGTTTCGGAAGATGTCTTTGGGTCCGACGAAGCCGCGCATGGCGCGCTTCATGCTCAGCACGGCGACTTCGGTCGACAGCGCCGCCGACGAGCCTTTCGAGTCCGAAAGCTGCTTGCCGGCGCGGATGGCGCGCCACGGGATGTAGTGGGCGACGACCATGCCGATGGCGTGCTCGATCTGCTCGGCGGAAGCTCCCATCAGCGCGCCGTACGTCGCGGCCGAACCGATCGCGCCGTGGACGACGTGGTCGATCTTGAAGGTCTTGAGGCTGAAGACCTCGGCGAGGCGGCCGCGGATCTCGTCGAGCAGCAGCATGGCCTTGAGGGCCGTCGCGCCGTCGTACCCGCGCTGCTGGCACGCCGCGACGACCACGGCGTAGAAGTCGTTGTGCCCGAACTCGCCGGCGGTGTGGTTGAGCTCGGGGTTGTAACCAAAGTTCGTACCGTTGCTGTCCCACTCGCGCACGGCGGCGGCGTTGGCGACGACGGCCTTCTCAGGCTGCACCCGCGCCGCCGAGCCGAACACACACGCGCCCTTATCCGCGCTGGCGACGGGGTACTCGAGCGCCTCGGACCGGAGGATGGTCGGCGCGTTGGTGCTGAGCGCCAGGGCCGACACGCCGCAGAGCACCGCGTCGGTGTGGAACAACTCGGTGCGCTTGAGGACGGACGCCGAGGGCCCGGGCCCGAGCGTCCCGCTCATGAAGTCAACCGCGAACTGGCCGATGCCGAGGGCCTGGTTGGTGTTGCGGGGGAGATTGACGGCGGTCTTGGAGTCTTGGGCGAGGGTCATTTTTTGGAGGGGTGAGGTGCGAAGGTGCGGAGGTGTGAAGGGGGGAGAGGGTAGGAGTCCGGCGGGATTGGAGCGATCGGCGGGTGTCGACGCGCGATGGAAGTTGCACAGCGCGGGTTCAGACCCGAAGGGCTGACCGACACCAGCCCCGGAAAATCAAAGACGAGACCCGCACCGCGTGGTGAGGAGGAACTGCGGGCGTGCCACTGCTGTCGGCGTCTTCGCCGACAGCAGTGCCGAATCACCGCCGCGTCGACGAACCCGGGTTCAGCACACCCCGCCGAACACGGCGAGGAAGCGCACCAGGTCGGCGGTGGTGACGACGCCGTCGTTGTCCGGGTCGGAGGGCGAGCCGGGCGTGACGCTGCCGCCGAAGACGCCGAGCAAGGCCACCAAATCGGCGGTATCGATCAACCCGTCGCCGGTGAGATCGCCGGGGCACGAGACCGGGGTGGCGAGCAACTCAAAATCATCGAAGTTCATCCGCGGAAGCCCGTCGCTCCCGATCAGGCTGATCGCGATGAACTTGCCCGAGAGGTTCGTCGGCAGCACGGCGGGCGAGGTGTACTCGATGAACTCGGTACGCATCTGCCCCACGTTGTTGCCCGGCGCATCGAACAGCACGGCGAGCGTGCCCACGAGCGTCGTCGTGACCGGGTTGCCGCGGAAAAAGAGGCCCGTCTGATCCGGCACGGCGATGAGGGCGGCGAAGGCGGCGTAGTCGGAATCAAAGCGCCCGATGCCGCACTTGAACGACAGGCGGTAGCGCGTGCTGGGCTGGATCACGTGGTCGAGCGTCTGCTGCATCGGCGCGTTCTGCAGCGTGGCGATGTGGGCGCCTGTATAGCCCGCGATGTACGCCCCTTCCGGGTCGACCGGCGGGTTCATCGCGCCGGCGCGGACGGTCGCGCCGGGGTTGTTCGGCGGCGGCAGGTTGGTGCGCCACCCGGCGACCCACACGGGGTTGGCGCTGGAAGGCCCGGCGAAGAAATCGGCGCGCGTGTTTACCAGCACGCCGACACCACCGGCACCGTTGCTGATCTCGGCGATGTTCAGCGGGCGCGAGAGGTCCTCAAACCCGGGGTTGATGATGGGGATGACGTACGGCGCGGCGTGAACGGCGGCGGCGCAGGTCAGCGCGACGAGAGCAGCGGTGGCGCGGGTGGTCCTCATGGCTTCAACTTACCGCGAGACGTGCATCCGACAAGGCCCGAAGTCCGGAGAATCAGGCCACTTTGTGGACGGCGCTGGCGAGCACCTGTGCCACTGACCCGTCCTCGGGTCCGTGCTCGGGGCCCTCAGGCCGGGGTCACTTGGAAAAGACTCACTGACCTGAAGACAGGTCCGTGGCACGGATCACGCCTCATCCAAGAGCGCCACGCTCTCGAAGGCGTGGCCGGAGAGCATCTCCAAACTTGCCCCGCCGCCGGTGGAGACGTGGCTGAGTTTGTCGGCGACGCCGAACTCTTCCGCCGCCGCTGCCGAATCGCCGCCGCCGACGATGGTGATGGCACCGGCTTTCGTGGCGTCGACCAGCGCGTTGGCGACGTCCTTCGTGCCCGCGCTGAAGCTCGACCATTCAAAGACACCCATCGGGCCGTTCCACACGATGGTTTTAGCGGCGCGGAGCGCCGTGCCGTAGGCGGAGCGGGTGCTCGGGCCGATGTCGAGGCCCATCAGACCCGCGGCGATCTCGCTGCCCGCCGGCTTGGGCGTCGCGCCCTCCTCAAACTTTTCGGCGCAGACATGGTCGCTGGGCAAGTGGATCGTCTTTTTCAGCGAGGCGGCGAGGTCGAGGATGCGCTTGGCGTCGCTCAGCTTGTCCTCTTCGACGCGCGAAGCGCCCACGCTGCTGCCCTGGGCCTTCAGGAAGGTGTACGCCATGGCACCGCCGATGATGATCGCGTCGGCCTTGGGCAGCAGGAACTCGATCGCGGGCAGTTTGTCGCTCACCTTCGCGCCGCCCAGCACCACCACAAACGGGCGCTTGGGGTTCGCCAGCGCGTCGCTGAGGTACTTGATCTCTTTCTCGACCAGGAACCCGCACACGCGCGGGCGGCCCGCCATCGCCTTGGGCACCGCGACCATGCTGGCGTCGGCCCTGTGGCACGTCCCGAAGGCGTCGTTGCAATACACCTCGCCCAAGGCGGCGATCTTGGCGGCGAACTCCGGGTTGCCCTTCTGCTCGGCCTTGTGGCAACGCAGGTTTTCGAGCAGCATCACCTCGCCGTCCTGCAACATGTTGGCGGCGGCGGCGGACGCGCCGTCGATGCAGTCGTGGCTGGGGAACTTCACCGGCTTACCGAGCAGCTCGCTCAGCCGCTTGGCACACGGCTCGAGCGAGAACTCGGGCTCAAAGCCCGCGCCAGACGGACGCCCCAGGTGCGACATCAGGATGAGCCTGCCGCCACGATCAAGGACCGACTTGATCGACGGCACGGCCATGCGGATGCGCAGGTCGTCGGCGACCTCGCCGGACTTGAGGGGGACGTTGAAGTCGACCCGCATGAGGACGCGCTTGCCGGTGACGGTGACTTGGCCGATGTTCTTCTTGGGCATGCGTGGATTGTTGGGGCGGGTCAACGCCGGATCAAATCAACCTAACCGCGACGGCCGAACCAATCGCGTAGGCGTTCAAGCCCGAGCGATCACGGACAGGTCACGCCGAACCGCGCGAGAAAATACACGAGGTCCGGCGTCCCAACAACGCCATCGGCGTTGAAGTCGGCACGCTGAGCCGGTGATCCCGGAGTGGCGGGCTGCGCAAAGCGGCCGAGGAAAAACGTCAGGTCGGGCGTGTTCACGATGCCATCGGCGTTGTAGTCGGGGACGACGATCAGCCGGGCAGGCTGCGTGATGATGCTGCCGCACTGATTCGAAATCACGCAGTCGTACATTCCCGCGTCGCCCGCGATGGCGTCCGTGATCGAGAGAGTCGACGTCAATGCCGAGGGGTTTTCGACGGGATCAATCGGCGTGCCGTTCCGACGCCACTGGAAGGTGAACGGACTGGCACCGCTCGGCGAGACGGAGAAACCCCCCACAGAACTCTCGCACACGCTCGCTTCCGCTGGTTGCTGAGCAACCTGCGGAACTGAGGGATGGATCTCGCAGCGGTTGGGGACAATAGTCAAACCGGAGAACTTGACATCGGCTCGCAGCGAACTATGGATCTGCGGATTCAGATTCGCGATAATCGTCAATCGACGACTCTGGACATCCAGTTGCCAGACCCGATTCGGCTCGAAGACTCCGCTCATGGCTAGCGTTCCAGGTTCTTTCACGAGAAGGGCACAGGGTGCATCGGGCAGCACGGTTGTTGATCCTGCGCCAAACGGTACGGTGACGCGGGAACCATTGACAATGGCGGTGCCGCCGATCAAGGTACGATTTCCGGTGGTTGGGTCGACTTCAATCACAAATGGAGGGTAGGGTGACGCGAGGCTGCCGCAGATGTAGAGTTTTTCATTGAGCCAGACCATGCCGCGAATGAAGCCATCTACAACTGGACCCGTGCCGATCGGAAACGAGGCCAGCTTGACCGGCTCCTCGGACACTACGCCGAAAGATGCCACATATCGAAGAGGCACGCGATCGCCGGGTGAAGAAATCACTCGACGATCCCCAGACACCAGGTCTATTTCATAGATAAGCGCACCATCCTGGCTCCCAGCGGCGTTTCCGCCAAACTCCGCGACAGCAGCTTTCGCTGATCCCATCAGCGCCACACAGCGAGGCCGATTCATTACGACTCCATCACCACGCGACCCTCCACTAATCAGCGTCGTGGTGCCCGCGGCAAGATCGTACCGAAGCAAGCGACCATTGCTTTGCAAGGCTGCGAGAAAGTCGTCGGCGACTGCGACAATGCTCCCCTCATCAAAGCGAACCATATCGCCGCCAGTCATCCACTCGGTCGAGTTCGTTCCTGGAAGCAATATCCGATCGCCGGTGGCGACATCGACGGAAATCAGCCCCACTCCGGCTGCACGAGCGAGAATTTGACTTGGACTCACCGCCAAAAGCGACAGGTGGGGCCCTACCGCGCTTATCCCTAGCCCCCTCACAGGCAACATCGTATTCGAAAGGTCTGGGCCGGAGATCAGCGCGGTGGTTTGCCCCACAGGCTTTACCGGTCCGTAGATGCTGCCATTGGTTCGCGAGCCGATGACGATGTCACCTGGGGTCAAGTCCGGCCTGGCTACAGCGCCCGTCACGATGCAGAACATGCCAGCCCAGACACCAATGAGCGAAGAAAGACGGCAGATCGTCCGAGCGATTCTGAGTGACATTGGAGACTCCAGCTAGCATGAATGTGTGAGCGAAATCGAACTCGTTAACGAGTCTACCGACCGCACAAGAGTCCGCAAGTTGCGTTGAAAAGCGTGAAGACAAGCCAGGCCAGCCCGAAACAAGTCTACCAGACCAATGATTCTGATCTTTACACCATACTCACGGATGATCTCATACCCTCACGGTCAGGGGTCCTCTAATCCACCGCGGCAGCGCTCACGGCGCAATCGCCCCCAAATCCAGCACACTCCCCGGCACATGCATCACCGGCCCCGCATCGGGGCGGGCCCGCAGCAGTCGCAGCGCGTCGGCCATGTCGCTCCGCACCGGGGCTGAGAAGGTCATCTTCTGGTTGGTGATGGGGTGGACGAAGGTGAGCATCGCCGCGTGGAGGGCTTGGCGGGCGATGATGCAGGAACGGGAGTGGGGAATGGGGAGTGGGGAGTCGGGGGGGGAAAGACGAGCATCCGCGTTCAGCATCTCGGCGGTGCTGTGGTGCCCGCCGTAGAGGTCGTCGCCAAGGATGGGGAAGCCCAAGTGCGAGAGGTGGACGCGGATCTGGTGGGTGCGCCCGGTCTTGAGTTCGAGTTCGACGAGGGTGAAGCGGCGTTCGGCTCCACTTCGGTTCCGTTGGTACGTCGGCTCTGCGAGCCGACTCTTGGGTTCTCCACCCGGCATCGGACCTGCTTTCGGCGTGAGAGCTTCCATCAGTTCCGGCCTCAAGTGCGGCGGAAGCGTGGAGGCGCTCGCGGTGCCGGTGGTTGCTGAGGAAGAGTCGGCTCGGAGCGCCGACGTACCTGATGCACCGAACCGCTGTCGCACCCGGTAAATCGTCAGCGCGTGCTTGCCCTGTTCGTCGTGGCGCACCACCATCTTTTCGCGCTGGCCCTTGGCCTTGCTCGGGCTGGGGCCGATGGGGTATTCGATCACGTCGGCGTCGCTCTCGATCAGCCCCTCGACGATTGCGAGGTAGCGCTTGTCGGTCTGGCGGAGCTCGAACTGGCGGCCGAGTTTCCAGTGGGCCTCGTCGCTCTTGGCGGCGACCATGACGCCGCTGGTGTGCCGATCGAGCCGGTGGACGATGCCGGGTCGCGCGAAGTCCTTGCCGACGGTGCTGAGCCCGCCGCCGGTGGGCGAGTTGTGCTTGAAGTGCCACGCCAGGGCGTGAACGAGCGTGCCCTTGTTGTGGCTCCGCGCCGGGTGGACGATGATGTCCGGCGACTTGTTAATGACGATCAGGTGCTCGTCCTCGAACAGCACCTCGATGGGGATGTTCTCGGGCTGGATCTCCGTCACGGGCGGCGGTGGGACGACGACGGTGACCTCGTCGCCGATGCGGAGCTTTGTCGCGGCCTTGGGCTTGCGCCCGTTCACCGTCACGCCGCCGTCGTCGATGAGCCGCTGCAGCTGGCTGCGGCTCATGAAAGTGATGCGGTCGGTGAGGTACTTGTCGAGGCGCTTGTCGAGGTCGCGCTGGAGCTTGAAGGTGACGCGCGGGAGACCCGATTCGTCGTCTTCGGAAGTGGAATCGCCGAAGGCAGCGCGGAGGGCGTCCGGGTCGAGCTTGCCGCCGGGGAGGATGAACGCCGCGCCGGCGTCGGGCGACTCGGCGAGGTCGTCCGCGAGGAGTTGGACGGGCGGGGGGACGGGCGGGGGGGCGGGCGGGGGGGCGGGGGTGAGGTCGTCGTCGGTG